>NZ_JAUFPN010000028.1 GCF_030409335.1 Paeniroseomonas aquatica | reverse complement strand
GGCCGAGGTTGACGGTCCCGCCCGAGAGCGCGGCACCGAGGGTGACGGCGTCGGCGCCGGTGCCGCCGGTGATGGTCTCGACGTTCGAGATCGTCAGCGTGTAGCCGCCATTGCCCAGGGTCAGCCGATCCAGCCCGGCCGCCAGGTCCACGGTCGAACCCGACAGCGCCCCCGTGACCGTCACCGTGTCGTCGAGCGTGCCGCCGGTCAGGGAGGTGAAGCCCGCGAGGGTGATGATGTTGATCGAATTGCCGAGGGTGACGGTACCGGACATGGGCTGATTCCTGCCGAGCTATTGCAGAGATCGGCCTCTTGCCGACGGCGGCCCGATTTGGGCCCTGAAGTGGCATCTAGCGGGATCGCGGTAAATTCCGGCTTAACGGGAGGCCAGGGCGTCCTGCAGGCGCGGCAGCAGCGCGGCCCAATCGCCGGGAGCCGGCTGGCGCCAGAGTCGGAGGCTGCGGTACCAGGGCGTGGTCTCGCCCGCGGTGCCCCAGCGCCAGTCCGGCGCATGCGGCAGCAGCAGCCAGGTGGGCACGCCGAGCGTGCCGGCGAGATGCGCGACCGCGGTGTCCACCGTGATCAGCAGCTCCAGCCGGACCAGCGCCGCGGCGGTGGCGGCGAAATCGGCCAGGGTGGGGGAGAGATCCTCCAGCCGCCCGGCGAGGCCGGCGGCGGCGATGTCGGCCTGGCGCGGGCCGAGCTGCAGCGAGACCCAGCGGCGACCTGGCCGGGCCAGCAGCGGCGCCAGCAGCCCGAGCGGCAGGGACCGGTTGCGGTCGTTCAGGTGCTTCGGGTTGCCGGCCCAGACCAGGCCGGTGCGGCCGGGCTCCGGCCGCAGCGCGGCGGCGAGGCGGGACGGCGGCGGCCCGGGCAGTGCCTGGCCCAGCAGCAGCGGCAGGCTCAGCAGGGCGGCATGGGCGTCATGCGGCGGCACCGGGTCGCCGGCGGCGGCCACCGCATCCACGCCGGGCAGCCCGTGCAGCAGCGTGGCCAGCGGCGGCTGCACCTCCAGCACCAGCCGGCCGACCCGGGCGCGGGCGGCGGCGGCGTAGCGGCAGAACTGGATGGTGTCGCCGAGCCCCTGTTCCCAGTGCAGCAGCAGCGTGCCGCCGGGCAGTGGCCCGCCATCCCAGGCCGGGCTGGCGAAGCGGCGGCGGGGGGAGACGAAGCCGGCCGCCTGCCAGCGCCATTCGTGCTCGCGCCAGCCTTCGGCCCAGCGGCCCAGCAGCAGCAGCAGCAGGGCCCGGTTGTAGTGCAGGTCCGCATTGCCTGGGTCCAGGGCCAGGGCGCGGTCCTGCAGCGCCAGGGCCGCCTCCGGCTGGCCGGCGGCCTGGCGGATATTGGCCAGGTTGTTCAGGGTCTCGGCCGCCTCCGGCCGGGCGGCGAGGGCCCGGGCATAGGCCGCCTCGGCGCCGGCGAGGTCGCCGCGCGCCTGGCAGGCGCGGCCGAGGCCGTGCCAGCGTTCCCAGCCGGGGCGCAGCGCCGCGGCGCGGCGGAGGTGCAGCCAAGCCTCGTCGGCTTGGTCGGCCTCGAGCAGCGCCCGGCCGAGGTTCCAGCCGGCATCGGGGTGGTCCGGCACCGCCGCCAGCGCCTGGCGGTAGCGGCGGATGGCGGCCTCCCCGGCGCCCAGGCGGCGCAGCAGCACGCCGGCGTTGTTGGCGGCATCGGCGGCGGCGGGGTCGCCGGCGAGGATCCCGTCGTAGAGGGCGAGCGCCGCCGCGGCCTCCCCGGCCGCGGCCAGGCGGTGGGCCTCCGCCAGCGCCGCGCTCATGCCGCGGCGGGGCGGAGGTCGGCCCGCCATTCGGCCGAGCGCACCGGGGGCAGGCCGTTGACGGTGAAGCCGGGCGGCGCGGCGAGGATATTCGCGGCGGCGATGCCGCGGCAGAACTCGACCGGGCGCGCGTAGAAATTGCCCGGCTGCACATAGGGCACGACATGCCAGTAGGCGGCGTAGCGGAGCTCCGCGATGACTTGCAGCAGGGCCGCGACGGTGCCGGCGGCATCGGCCTCGAGGTAGAGCAGCGGGCGGTGGCGGGCGATGGTGGCGGCGGCGCCGCGCAGCACGAAGGCCTCCATGCCCGCGACGTCGGCCTTGATGAGCCGGCAGCGCGGCAGCTCGAGGCCATCGATGGTCATCACCGGGATGTGGGCGACGCGCGCGGCATCCGCCACGCCGCCGTGGCCGGGACGGGCATCGGGGCTCATGCGGGGGGGCGCGATGGTGCCGGGCGCCTCGCCCAGCGCGGCGTTCCAGCAGGTCAGGTGGTCCAGCGCGTTCAGCGCGGCATTGGCGACCAGGGTGCGGTGGACCTGCGGCTGCGGCTCGAAGGCATGGACCGCGCCCTGCGGCCCGACCAGCCGGGCCAGGGCGACGGCGAGGCTGCCGATACCGGCGCCGGCATCGACCGCGATGTCGCCGGGCTGCAGGACCTGGGCAAACAGCGCCACCGCGGCCTCGGCGTATTCGCCATAGGTCTCGAGCAGCCGGCCGACCTTGCCGTCCTGGCTGTCCAGCAGCATCAGCCCCTGGCGGCAGGCCTGCAGCCGGTTGCGCCCGGTGGGGGGGATCAGGCTGCGGGTGGCGGCATCGTGCAGCAGCGGCGCGGCGACCGGCTCCGGACGGCGGCGCAGGACGAATTCGATGGCGCATTCGGCGACCGGTCCCATGGTCTGGTCGCCCGGCAGCTCGGGGCGGAAGAAGTCGCGCACCACCTGCAGCCGCTCGAGCTCGACCAGCCCGCCGAATTCGCGGGCGAGGTCGAGCAGGTTCACCGACTTCGGCGCCCAGCTCTCGGCCTTGAAGGCGGTGAAGCTCCACTTGTGGTCGGCATTGGCGCGGCTCGGCCATTGGCCGCGCTCGTACATGTCCTCGTCGGGGACGGTGATGACGAGGTGGCCGCCGGGCCGCGTCACCCGGATCCAGTGGGACAGCGCCACCCGCGGGTCGACCACGTGCTGCAGGCAGTGGTTGGCATGGACCAGGTCGAAGCTGGCATCGGCGAGGCCGGAGAGGTACTGCGCGTCGCCATCCGGCAGGTCCCATTCGCGGACGGCGGCGAGGCGGGGGAAGACCCCGACATGCCGGGCGAGGCCATCCGGGCCGGCGCCGATGTCGAGCGCCTCCCCGGCCATGTAGCGGGTGACGAAGGCGGCGTCGGCGATGCGGCGCTTGGCCGCCTTGGACTGCTCGTGCATGGGCTACCCGGCGGCCAGGGATGCGGGGATGGGGGCGAGCCCGGCCAGCGCCGCGGCCAGGGCGGCGACCGGGGCGGACCAGTCGCCCGGCGCCGCCTGCCGCAGCAGCCGGCCGGAGGGGTACCAGGGGGTGTCGTCGCGGCCGGGCAGCCAGCGCCAGTCGGGCGCGAAGGGCAGCAGGGCGAGGAAGCGCAGGCCGAGCGCGCCGGCCAGGTGCAGCACCGCGGTATCGACCGTGACCAGCAGGTCCAGCCGCGTCAGCGCCGCGGCGGTCTCGCCGAAGTCGGTCAGTTCGGGTGAGAGATCCTCGAGCTGCGGGCCGAGGCCGAGCCGGGCGATCTCCGCCGCGCGCGGGCCGGCCTGCAGCGCCAGGAAGCGCAGGCCGGGCATGGCCAGCAGCGGCGCCAGCGCGGCCAGGCCGATGGAGCGCCGGGCGTCGTTGGCATGGCTGGGACGGCCGGCCCAGACCAGCCCGACCCGGGGCGGGCCGCCATCCTCCGGCAGCCGCCCGGCCCAGCGGGCGGCGGCGGCGGCCGGCGGCCGCAGGTAGGGCGCCGCGGGGATGGTGGCCGGGGTGGTCGCGAAGGCGCGCGGCAGGCTCAGCAGCGGGCAGTGCAGGTCGAAGGCGGGGAGGGGGCTGCCCTCGGCGACCGGCTCGGCCGGCAGGCCGGCGGCGAGCGGCAGCAGCGCCGCCGGCAGCTCCAGCAGCAGCCGGGCGCCGCTGGCCGCCGCCTGCGGCAGGTAGCGCAGCATCATCAGCGTGTCGCCGAAGCCCTGCTCGGCATGCAGCAGCAGGGTGCGGCCGGGAGCGGGCTCGCCCTGCCAGAGCGGCTGGGCGAAGCCGCGCGGGCGGGTGGGGAAGCCGGGCACCCGCCAGCGCCACTCGGCGCCCTCCCAGGCCGCCGCCCAGTCGCCGCGGAGGAAGTCGGTGACGGCGAGGTTCCAGCGGGTCTCGGCATGGTCGGGGCGGAGCGCCAGGGCGGCGTGGTAGGCGGCGGCGGCCTCCTCCAGCCGGTTCTGCGCTCGCAGCGCCCGGCCGAGGTTGGCCCGGGCCAGCAGGTGCCGCGGGTCGAGCGCCAGGGCGCGGCGGTGGGCGGCCTCGGCCTCCCCGTCGCGGCCGAGCAGCTGCAGCGCGGTGCCGAGGCCGTGCCAGGCCTCGGCGCAACCGGGGGCGAGGCGGGTGGCCTCGTGCAGCGGCGCCAGGGCGGCGGCCGCGTCGCCGGTCCGCTGGGCGAGCAGGCCGAGGTTGACCCAGGGCATCCACCAGCCCGGCGCGGCCCGGATGGCGGCGGTGAATTCGCCCTTCGCCTCAGCGGCCAGGCCGCGGCCGAGGAAGAGCGTGCCGAGGGCGTTGCGGGCGGTGGCCAGCCCCGGGTCCAGGACGCGGGCGCGGCAGAGGGCGGCGGTGGCCTCGCCGGGGCGGCCGAGGGCCTGCAGCGCCAGGCCGGCGCCGGCCCAGGCCTGGGCGCAGCCGGGGGCGAGGGCGGTGGCGCGGCCGAACAGCGCCAGGGCCCGGTGCCGGTCGCCCGCGGCGGCGCAGCGGTCGGCGGCCGCGAGCAGCCCGGCCGTGTCCCGGGCGGGGCCCGGCGGCGCTGGATTGTCCACACCCGCCGCGCCCGACGCCGCCATGCCGCTTGCACTCCGCGCTGCGGCGCGGAAGGGCGCGCCGGAGATTGGTCCGGCGCGACCCTAGGGGGCGGAGGGCTGCGGAAGCGTTAAGGCCGGGGGTGGCCTACCAGCCGTAGCGCGGCGGCGGGGCGTAGTAGCGCGGCGGCGGCGGCGCGTAGTAGCGCGGCGGCGGGGCGTAGTAGGCCGGCGGCGGCGCGTAGTAGACCGGCGGCGGCGGCCGGTAGTAGGGCCGCGGCGGCGGCGCGTAGTAGCGCGGCGGCGGGGCGTAGTAGCCGCCACCCCGGCCGTACCAGTGGCCGTGGGCCTGGCCGGCCGCGGGTGCCAGCGTCAGCCCCGACACCAGGGCCGCCGTGGCGATCAGGACGATGCGAAGGGCACGCATGGTGAGCCGAACCTCCTTGCTTGTGCGGATCATAGCGCCCCGCCTGCGGCGGAAACGCGGCAATCCGGCGGCCCGGGCGCGGCAGTGAATCACGCCCCGGCGATCCTGGCCGGCCGGCCGCCGTCACCCGCCGGCGAAGACCCGGCGGAAGATGGTCTCCACATGGGTGAAGTCCCGCTGCGGGTCCATGGCCGCGTCGAGGGAAGCGGCATCCAGCGTCACCCCCGGCTCCTCCAGCAGGTTGTCGCGGAAGCTGCGGGCCTCGGGGCTGCCCAGCGCCCGCCAGGTGGCCATGGCGGCGGACTGCACCGCGGCATAGGCCTCCTCGCGGCTCATCCCGGCCTGGGTCAGCGCCAGCAGCACCTTCTGGGAATGCACGACGCCGCCCAGGCTCTCCAGGTTCTGCGCCATGCGGGCGGGGTAGACGGTCAGCTTCTCCATCATCCCGGTCAGCCGCGAGAGGGCGAAGTCGAGGCCGATGGTGGCATCGGGCGCGATCACCCGCTCGACGCTCGAGTGGCTGATGTCGCGCTCGTGCCAGAGGGTGACGTTCTCCAGCGCCGGCACGACGTGGCTGCGGACCAGCCGGGCGAGGCCGGTCAGGTTCTCGCTCAGCACCGGGTTGCGCTTGTGCGGCATGGAGGAGGAGCCCTTCTGCCCGGCGTGGAAGAATTCCTCCGCCTCGCGGACCTCGCTCCGCTGCAGGTGGCGGACCTCGGTGGCCAGCCGCTCGATCCCGGCCGCGACCACGGCCAGGGCGCTGAAGAAGGCGGCGTGGCGGTCGCGCGGGATGACCTGGGTCGAGACCGGCTCGACCGCGAGGCCGAGCCTGGCGGCGACGAATTCCTCCACGCGGGGATCGACGCTGGCGAAGGTGCCGACCGGGCCGCTGATGGCGCAGGTGGCGATCTCCGCCCGGGCGGCGACGAGCCGGGCGCGGTTGCGGGTGAACTCGGCGTAGTAGCCGGCCAGCTTGAGGCCGAAGGTGGTGGGCTCGGCCTGGATGCCGTGGCTGCGGCCGATCGTCGGGGTGAGCTTGTGCTCCTGCGCCCGGGCCTTCAGCGCCGCGAGCAGGGCGTCGAGGTCGGCGATCAGCAGGTCGGCGGCGCGGCTGAGCTGCACCGCGAGGCAGGTGTCCAGCACGTCGGAGCTGGTCATGCCCTGGTGCATGAAGCGGGCCTCCGGGCCGATGCCCTCGGCCATGAAGGTGAGGAAGGCGATGACGTCGTGCCGGGTGACCCGCTCGATGGCGTCGATCGCCTCGACCTCGGCCGGGCCGATGGCGGCGGCGCGGGGGGCGCCCCTGGCGCGGATCGCGGCGGCGGCCTCGGCCGGGATGGTGCCGAACTCGGCCATGGCCTCGGCGGCCAGGGCCTCGATCTCGAACCAGATCCGGTAGCGTTCCTCGGGGGACCAGATGGCGGCCATCTGCGGGCGGGAATAGCGGGGGACCATCGCGGCCTCGGTCGTTCGGGCCGGCGCCCGGCGGGCCGTGCGGCGGCGTCATGGGGGGCGGGCCCCTGGTCCTTGGCCGACCACGGGCCCGGTGCGGCGGCCTGCCGCTGGGGTCCCGGCCGCGCTCCGGCGCGGTGTGGACCCCGGGCGGGCAGATGGCAAGGTGGTGAATCTGGTTGATCGGGGTTGCGTAAAGATTGCGGTTTATTTATCTGCGGCCGGTCAGCCCCCGTTCAAGCCGCAGCGCCCCCGCCAGGAGCCCCCGTCCCGATGCCCGATTGGATTGTCCCGCTCGCCCAGGTGCTGTTCATCGACCTTGTCCTGGCGGGGGACAACGCCATCGTGGTCGGCATGGCCGCCGCCGGCCTGCCGGTCGAGCAGCGGCGCAAGGCGATCTTCTGGGGCATCATCGCCGCCACCATCATGCGCATCGGCTTCGCCGCGGTGACCGCGCAGCTGCTGGCGATCGTCGGCATCACCCTGGCCGGCGGCGTGCTGCTGCTCTGGGTCTGCTGGAAGATGTTCCGCGAGCTGCGCTCGCACGACCACGTGGAGGCCCTGCCCGAGGGCGAGGAGGCGGCGGTGCCGGCCGGCAAGACCCTGCCGCAGGCCATCACCCAGATCCTGGTCGCCGACATCTCCATGAGCCTCGACAACGTGCTCGCGGTGGCGGGGGCGGCCAAGGACCATACCTGGGTGCTGGTGGCCGGGCTCGCCATCTCGGTCGTGCTGATGGGCGTGGCGGCGACGCTGATCGCCAACCTGCTGAACAAGCACCGCTGGATCGCCTGGGTCGGGCTCGTGGTGATCCTGTATGTCGCGGCGGACATGATCTGGCAGGGTACCCACCAGGTCGCCGACCAAGTGCCGGGCGCCTATGCCTACCTGCTGCTGCCGCTCGGCTACCTGGCGCTGCCGCATGTCTTCCCCGCCTGGATCTGGGCGGTGGCGACGGCGGCCCAGGTCGTCGGCATCGCCGCCCTGGCCATGGCGACGGTCACGCTGCTGCAGCGCTCGCCCAAACCCAAGGCCTGAATTCGCGGTAATGTCGAGGCGGGCAGGGCCGGAGATGGCCCGCCCGTCGCGGCTTTGGGCGCCTCCGGGCCGCTTCACAGGCCGAAAACGCTCCCCTAGGGTGCGGCGCGCCGGGCATCCGGCCTCAATCGCCAGCACTTCAGGGCCGGAGCTTGCCTAATGGATTTAACGTCGATCGCCGAGAGCTGGAATTGGCTCCTCCTCCTGCAGATTCTCGGGGTCAATATCGTCCTCTCCGGGGACAACGCCGTGCTCATCGCCCTGGCCGCGGCGGGGCTGCCGGCCGATCAGCGTCCCAAGGCCATCATGTTCGGCATGGTGCTGGCGGTGGTGCTGCGGATCGTGCTCAGCCTGCTGGCGGTGCAGCTGCTGGCGGTGCCCGGCCTGTTGCTGGCCGGCGGCCTGGTGCTGCTCTGGATCGCCTATAGCTTCTTCAAGGAGCTGCGCGACGAGGACAAGAACGACGCGGACGGCCACCAGGCGGTGCACGAGACCAAGACCATGGCGACGGCGCTGCGCCAGATCGTCATCGCCGATGTCTCGATGAGCCTCGACAACGTCCTCGCGGTGGCCGGGGCCGCGGTCGGCAACACGCCGATGCTGGTCGTCGGGCTGGTGATCTCCATCCTGCTGATGGGCGTGGCGGCGACGCTGATCTCGAAGCTGCTCGAGCGCTACCGCTGGATCGCCTATGTCGGCGTCGCGCTGATCGTCTGGATCGGCCTCAAGATGGTCTACGAGGACGGGCACCGGCTGCTGACCCTGTACGGCCCGGGCCATGCGGCGCTGCAGCTGCGCCCGGCCCTGGTGGTCGCGGCGACGCCGGCCGGGCCGGCGGGCTGAGCCGCGCCATGGCGGCCGGCCGGGTGCGGCGGGGGCTGCTGCCGCTGCCGGTCGGGCTGGGGATGCTGGCCCTCGCGGGCTGCGCCCCGATGCCGGGGCAACCCACCGCCACCGCGGCGAGGCGGGCGGTGCCCGTCGCCGAGCTGGCCGCCCGGCTGCCGGCCGAGGCCGCCGGCTTCCGCCGCGGCGCCACCATCGCCCTGGCCCAGGCCGGCGAGGAGGGCCGCGAGACCGCCTACCGCACCCTGGGCCGCACCGCCGCCGGCGCCACCGTGACCCTGGCCCGCCTGCCCGGCGCCGCCGTGCCGGAGGGCGCCGAGGGCCCGGCGGTCGAGGCCGCCTTCGCGGCGCTGGTGCAGGAGGCCACCCGGCCGCTGCCGCAGCAGCGGCTGCAGGATGGGCCGCGGTTCACCCTGGACGGCGGGCTGCGCTGCACCGAGACCGAGGGCGCCTACGGCCGGGAACGGGTGGAGGGGCTGCTCTGCGCCGGCGGCCTGGGCGGCGGGTTGCTGCGGCTGCGGGTGACCATGCCGCAGCAGGACCCGGCGCCGGCCGATGCCCGGGCCTTCGCCAGCAGCATCCTGGCGGCCCTGCGGGTCCCCTGACATCGCGGCCGCGACGCCCCACCTTCCCGGCATGAGCCATTCGCCCCTCGAGGTCTTCGACCGACGCCTGGTCCGGCTGCGCCGGGACCGCGCCGCCGCCACCGTGGCGCAGGTCGCGCCGGTGCTGGAGGCGGCGGCCGAGCGGCTGCTCGACCGGCTGGACGACACCACCCGCCGCTTCAGCCGGGCGCTCGAGATCGGCGGCCGCGGGGTGGTGGCGCCGCTGCTGCGGGCGCGTGGCATCCCGCTGGTGGTCTCGATGGACCTCTCGGCCCGGATGGCGGCCGGGGCCGGCGGCCTGCCGCTGGCCGGGGACGAGGAGGCGCTGCCCTTCGCGCCGGAGAGCTTCGACCTGATCGTGGCCAACCTGTCGCTGCACTGGGTGAACGACCTGCCGGGGGCGCTGGTGCAGCTCCGCCGGGCGCTGCGGCCGGACGGGCTGTTCCTCGCCTCCCTGCCGGGGCTGGGCACCCTGCAGGAGCTGCGGGAGGCGCTGGCGGGGGCGGAAAGCGCGCTGCGCGGCGGCCTCTCGCCGCGGGTCTCGCCCTTCCCCGAGCTGCGCGACCTGGCCGGGCTGCTGCAGCGGGCCGGCTTCGCCCTGCCGGTGGCGGATGGCGAGGGGCTGCCGGTCCGCTACCGCACGCCCCTGGCGCTGCTGCACGACCTGCGGGCGGCGGGGGAGGCCAACGCGGTGCTGGCGCGGGATGCGCGGGTGCCGCCGCGGGCGCTGCTGCCGATGGCCCTGGCCAGCCTGCCGCGGGATGCGGCGGGCATCCCGGTGACGCTGCGGCTGCTGGTGATGACCGGCTGGGCGCCGCACGAGAGCCAGAGCAGGCCGGCGCGGCCGGGGAGCGCCAATGCCCGGCTGGCGGATGCGCTGGGAGCGGAGGAGCGCAGCGCCGGGGAGAAGGCGGGCTGACCCGGCCCCCGCGCCCTAACCCCGGAACGGTTCGCCGGCGCAGCCCGCACGCCGGTGCGATTCCTCCGATACCCGCTTGGCCTTGCACCGGGCGGCCCCGGCGAGCATCTTGAGGGCAATTCCTCAAGCAGAGACAGCCAAAGCCCATGGACCAGCAGGGCGGCGACGGACGCCGCATCACCCTCCATACGCCCGAGGATTTCGCCGGCATGCGCCGCGCCGGGCAACTCGCGGCGGAGACGCTCGACCTCATCACGCCGCATGTCCGCCCCGGCGTGACCACGGCCGAGCTCGACCGCATCTGCCACGAGCACATCCTGGCCCAGGGCGCGGTGCCGGCGCCGCTGGGCTACCGCGGCTATCCGAAGTCGATCTGCACCTCGATCAACCACGTGGTCTGCCACGGCATCCCGGGCGAGCGGGTGCTGGCGGAAGGCGACCTCATCAACATCGACGTCACCGTCATCCTCGACGGCTGGCACGGCGACACCAGCCGGATGTACGTGGCCGGCGCCGCCTCGACCAAGGCGCGGCTGCTGCTCGACGTCACCTATGACTCGATGATGAAGGGGGTCGAGGCGGTGCGGCCGGGGGCGACCCTCGGCGACATCGGCCATGCCATCCAGGCCTATGTCGAGCGCCACCGCTTCACCGTGGTGCGGGACTTCTGCGGCCACGGCATCGGCCGGCGCTTCCACGAGCCGCCGAACGTGCTGCACTTCGGCCGCCCGGGCGAGGGCCCGGTGCTGAAGCCCGGCATGTTCTTCACCATCGAGCCGATGGTGAACGCCGGCCGGCCGGAGGTGAAGATCCTCGACGACGGCTGGACCGCGGTGACCCGGGACCGCAGCCTCTCGGCGCAGTTCGAGCACATGGTCGGGGTGACGGCGACGGGGGTGGAGATCTTCACCCTCTCCCCCGGCGGGCTGCACCGGCCGCCCTACCAGCCCTGAGGGCGGGCCGAAAATAGCTGTTGGTTTCGGTCTCGAATCGCCGCATTTTCCCGCAGGACGCAGCGGGGCATCGGGCGATGCGCAGAGCGGGAGAGCGGAAGGGCCTCGCCGAGGCCGGGTTGGCGGGGCTCCCGCTCGAGCTGCCGCGGGCCTGCGGCCCCGCGGGGCCACGGCCGGCGCCACCGCCGGACCCGCCCGGCCACCTCGGGCACCGCGAACGGATGCGGCAGCGGCTGCTGCTGGCCGGGCCGGACGCATTGGCCGACTACGAGCTGCTGGAGATGGTGCTGTTCCTCGCCCTGCCGCGGCAGGACACCAAGCCGCTCGCCCGCGCCCTGATCGCCCGCTTCGGCAGCTTCGCCAACGCGATCGCCGCGCCGCTGGCGGAGCTGCGCCAGGTGGAGGGCATCCGGGACGCCGGGGCGGCGGCGCTCAAGACGGTGCAGGCGGCGGCGTTGCGGCTGGCCGGGGCCGAGCTGCGCGGCCGCGACCTGCTGGCCAACTGGGAGCAGTTGCTCGCCTACCTCAACGCCCATGTCGCCCGGGCGCCGGTGGAGGAGGTGCATGTGCTCTTCCTCGATACCCGGAACCGGCTGCTGGCCGATGAGGTGCAGGGCCGCGGCACGGTGAACCATACGCCGGTCTATCCGCGGGAGGTGGTGAAGCGGGCGCTGGAGCTGCAGGCGACGGCGCTGATCCTGGTGCACAACCACCCGAGCGGCGACCCGACCCCGTCGCGGGCGGACATCGAGATGACGGCCGAGATCAAGGCGGCGGCCGCGGTCTTCGGCGTCGTGCTGCACGACCACCTGATCATCGGCAACGGCCGGCAGACCTCCCTCCGGCGGGAGGGCTTGCTCTGACCGTGATCCAGGGCATCGAGGACGGCTGTTGACCGAAACCATCGCATCCCGGCAGGCTCCGCCCATGCGCAACCTGCCATTGCTGATCGCGACCTGCACGCTGCTGACCGGCTGCGGCCTGGCCGGCGCTGCCCTGGCGCAGCCGAAGCCGCCGCCGCTGGGGATGGAGCCGATGCCGCCCGGCGGCAAGCCGCCGCCCCTGGGGGGGCCGCAGTCGTCGCGGGTCCAGCCCTCGGCCCGGCCGACGCTGCCGCCGCCGGAGGCGGGGGGCGGCGGCACCAAGCCGCCGCCGCTGCCGCCGGGGAGCGGGCCCTTCGGCGGCAGCCGCGCCGTTTCCTCCGGCACCGGCTTCGTGGTCGCGCCGGGGCGGCTGCTAACCAACCATCACGTGGCCAATCACTGCACCGAGATGCGGGTCCGCACCGCGGCCGGGGCGGAGCTGACGGCACGGGTGCAGGCGACCGACGAACGGCGCGACCTGGCGCTGCTGACGGTGCAGGGGGATCCCGGGCCGGTGCTGAGCTTCCGCGCCGGGCCCGAGGTGCGGCGCGGCGAGGGGGTGGTGACCTACGGCTTCCCGCTGGCCGGGCTGCTCTCCTCCGGCCCGACCCTGACCACGGGGGAGGTCTCGGCGCTGGGCGGGATGCGGGACAACCAGAGCCAGTTCCAGATCAGCGCGCCGGTGCAGCCCGGCAACTCGGGCGGGCCGCTGCTGGACCTCAGCGGCAACGTGATGGGGGTCGTGGTCTCGAAGCTCAACGCCCAGCGCATCGCCCAGAGCACCGGCGACATTCCGCAGAACGTGAATTTCGCGGTGAAGGGGGCGGAGGCCCTGGACTTCCTGCGCGCCAACGGGGTGCAGCCGCGGATGGCGCCGACCGGCATGATGGCGCGCAGTGCCGCCGAGGTGGGGGAGGTGGCGCATCCCTCCACCGTCTTCCTCCGCTGCATGCGCTAGCGTCGCCCCGCGGCTGTGCTAGAGCAGGGCCGACGGGGGCGTGCCGAAATGGTAGCCGGAAGGGACTTAAAATCCCTCGGGCGCGAGCCCGTGCGGGTTCGAATCCCGCCGCCCCTACCAGCCGACCGGCCTAGTGCCGGGTGCGTTCTTCCGCGTTGCGCTTGCGGGTGGCGGCCGCCTTCTTCGCCGCGGCCGAGCGGTCCGCCGCGCTGCGGCCGGCCGAGGCCTTGCCGCCGATGTCGCCGCCCTTTTTGGCGGAGACCTTCGTGTCGGGCTTGCCACGACCGGAGCCGCTCTGGTTGCCGCCCCCGGTCTCCTTGTTGACGGTGGCCCAAGCGCGGCCTTCCGCTTCGTCCGGCGGGGTGCCACGCGCCTCGTAGCTGGCCTCGATATGCGCTGCCTGGCGCTTCTGCTTCGGGGTGTAGCTGGACTTGTCGCCGCGGGGCATGGCCTGACCTCCTGCGTGGGTCCTGGAACAACCGGCGGGGGCGGCGCTGGTTCCACCGGCCGGCGGCATGCGGGGTGGCCGCGGGGCGTTGCACCGGGCCGCGGGCGCGGTTATAGGGCTTGCAGACCAGGAGAGGTGCCGGAGTGGTCGAACGGGTCGGTCTCGAAAACCGAAGTACGGGCAACTGTACCGTGGGTTCGAATCCCACCCTCTCCGCCAGTTCCCATACGAGCCGTGCTCTCCGCCAGACCGAGCGCCGCGCTTAGTGGCAGGTTTCCTGGGATTTTCGGGGCAAACCTGTTGACTGGCTCAGCCCGGAGACGCTCGAAAATCGCTCTCCCGAGGCCATTTTTCTCCGGACCTCCTGACTTGGCCGATTTGGTACGGAACTCAAAAAGCCAGGTAAAAGGCCGGTCTCAGCGCGGTGGGCACCTGCCATGGTTCGAACCCCTACTTGCCCGAATCCATACTCCGAGGGCGAACACTTGATCAGACCTGTGCGCGGGTGAGTTGCGGGCGCGGTCGCTCGCAAAGATCGCGGCAGATATGCCTGAAGGGGCTTTGGTCAAGCGGCTGGCCTGCCCCGCCCCTCGGATCTTTCGAGGGTGCCGCCCTGCAGTACATCGAGGCCGCGTATAAATCACGCAGCCTTCGACGCCATCAATTCAATGCGTCGGCGCAGATTTTGGGCCTTGCGGCCAACCGGACCTGCAACCCCGCCTTGGAAAGCCCGAGCCAGCGCATGTGCTGCAAGCCATTGCTGCGCCTGCAAGTGCCGAATACCTCCCCGATCCGTAACCGTCGTATGGATCCCCAGGCAAACGTGGCTCGACCCTATGGCGAATGCCGATTCAATCCGACGTTTGGTGGTGGCGGCAGTAGTCGCGGATTCCGCAGACGGCTTCCGGGATGTGGTGGTAGGCGCGGCCCACGTGGTAGCGGACTTCCTGCGGCCGTCCTGCAATCAGCTTCTCCACCTCCTCGGCTTCCGAGCAGGCGATGATCGGCAGCATGAGGCCGACATGGTCGTCGTGCTCAAACATGGGGCGCCAAGCGCCCGGCCAGCGCTTGACCGCGAGCATGAAGCCCGCGGCCCGGGGCTGGGCGAGGACGGTGCCGTCGTCGGTGCGCATATAGATGGGGCGCCAGCGCCGGCCTTGTCCAATTTGGAGGTCCATGGCGTAGGCCCAGAGCCGGCGGTCCATTGTCCGTCCCAGGCCGCGCTCGAGTGTCGGCAGCGGCGTGTCGTCTGCGAAGACTCTGGCGTTGCCGGTGAGGTGGGCGAGCGCCGAAGGCCTGCTGCACCAATGCCGCCAGCCCATCCATGCCGCGCCGCGCATCGGTATGCCCGCAGGCCAGGAGGATGCGCGTCCCCGGTGCCGGGCCGATCATGGCGACGCCAGCGCGGCGAGCACCCGGCGCAGCGCAGCCCCGTCCGCATCGGCGCCGGCCCTCACGACCGCGCCGCCCGGCAGGACGATCTCCCTCTGGCCAGCTTCCGGCGCCGTGTCGGCTTTGACCGCAGGCGGACGTGGGGTGCGGCCTCAGATTCCACCGGTCGAGCCAAGCTGACTTGGACGAAGGCAGGCGCCGGCACCGGCGGCTCGCCCAATTCGTCAGCGAAGAACTGCTGCCGCCGCGTGTAGAGCAAGCCCGTGCCGATGCCCCAGCGGCGCGCCACCTCCGCCGGCGTCGCGCCCGGCCGCATCGCCTCCGCCACAATCGCGAGTTTCTGCTCCACCCACCAAGCCCGGCGCCGCTCACCGCGGGTCACCACCTCCACCACCTCGCTACGCGCGCTCATACGTCGTCTCGTATAAGCGCTCGTCGCCTCCGCCTCGATCTCCATCGCGACATCAGCCGCAACAGCGTACTAGAGCACATTGAGGTTGCGCGGAATCGCGCGTTCTGA
>NZ_JAUFPN010000279.1 GCF_030409335.1 Paeniroseomonas aquatica | reverse complement strand
GCCGCGAGGCCGGCGGCCGGCGCGGCCTCGGGCCGGGGGTCCGCGGCGGGCGCCGCGGGCTGGAGCGGGCGGCGGACCGGGGTGTTGCCGAAATTCCGGTAGCGGATCCCAGGCGCCTTGAGCGCTGCAGCTACCCTGGCGACATCGGGGTCTTGCGCCATCTCAAATAAGTTCCCTGCTTTAGGGAATCAACATGCCGCGATTTCTCCGGAAACGGAATGGGTTTTCGTCACGAATGCGCAATTTAAGCGGCTGTGGTTAACGCGGCGGCCCATGCGGCGCGCACCAGCAGGCCCAGCGCCGCCGAGTAGTAATCGGGCGCCTCCGCCACCAGGGGCAGGCTTTGCGCCGCCTGGGCGGCCGTCGCGCGCTGCAGCGCCGCCAGCCGGGACACCGCCACCATGCCCGGCGGGGCGGCATAGGGCGCGATGGCGTTGCTCGCCAGGTCGGCCCAGGCGGGCATGTAGCGGTGCGCCGGGTCCGTCCAGAATTGGCGCGCATGGCCGAGGGCCGGCTCGGCGCCCAGCCCGGCCCAGGCCAGGTAGAGCGGCACCCGCACCGCATCGTAGGAGAAGCGGGGCGGCCACCGCTGCGGCAGGCTGAGCGCGCCATTGGCCTTGCTCACCACCACCCAGTCCGGCGGCAGGCCCCAGCGGCCGAAGCGGCTGGACCGCAGCAGCATCAGGCCATCGGCCGCCATCCGCACCCAGGCCGGGTCCGGCACCGCCCGCGCCAGCGCGGCGAAGGCCGGGAAGACGTAGTAGGAGGGGTTGATGGTGGTCGATTCGAAGCGGTCGAAGCCGCGCGCCCCGGGCAGCAGGATGCTGTAGGCGCCCGCCCGCCGCACCAGCAGCCGCAGGATGTCCCGGCCGATGGCGCCGCCGAGCGCGCTGTAGTCCGGCACGCCCCAGCGCTCGCCGGCGTCGAGCAGCGCCCAGGCGATGCAGAGGTCGCCGTCGGTGGCGTTGTTGAGGTCGTCGACCGGCATCGCCGCATCCGGCCGGTACCGCCAGGCATGCAGCTCGTCCCGCGGCCGCCGCAGGGCACGCCGGGTCCAGCCGAGCAGGCGCTCGAAGCCGGGCCGGTCGTCCGCCCGGAGCGCGAAGAGCAGGCCCCAGCCCTGGCCCTCGGAATGGGAGACGCCGGCATTGCCGGTATCGACCACCCGCCCCTCCGGCGCCATGAAGCGGGCCTGGAAGGCCTGCCATTCCTGCCGGTCGAGGTCGGTGGTGGAGGCGGCCGCGGCCGGGGCGGCGCAGCACAGCCCGCCGAGGCCGCCGAGCAGCCCCCGACGGGTCGGCCCCCCCGGCCCGGTGGCGGCCGGAGCCGGAAACAGCAGCGGCACGGATGGCACGGCCCGACTGTCCTCCGGCGGCACGAGGGGGAACGATAGCGACACCGCAACAGGAATGCAACTCATGGTTGTTGTTTTGTCCGGTCGCGCACCCGGCCTGCGGCGGCCGGCCGGGACATGGGGGCTTGCCACCACGCCGCCGCCGCGTTCCCCTGCCGCCGCGCCAACCCGCGACGGGAAACCTCCAGATGACCAAGCTCGTGACCTTCACCGACGCCAAGGGGCCGCGCGTCGGCGCTGTCCTCGAGGACGGCCGCATCCTCGACCTCTCGGCCGCCGCGACCGGCGGCGCCCTGGCCGGCGCCACCCAGGACATGCTGGCGCTGATCGAGGCCGGCCCCGCCGCCCTCGCCGCGGTCAGGGCGCTCGCCGCCGCGCCGCCGCCCGCCGCCGTGCTGGCCGCCGGCAGCACCAGGCTGCTGGCGCCGATCCCCCGGCCGCGCCGCAACGTCTTCTGCGTCGGCCGCAACTACATGGACCACGTGGCCGAGGGCGACCGCACCCGCGGCATCACCAATTCCGAGCTGCCGAAATTCCCGCAGTTCTTCACCAAGGCGCCGGACACCGTCATCGCCCCGGACGACTGGATCCCGCCGCATACCGGCACGACGCAATGGCTGGACTACGAGGTCGAGCTGGCCGTCGTCATCGGCACCACCGGCGCCGACATCAGCCGGGAGGATGCGCTCGGCCACGTCTTCGGCTGGACCATCGGCAACGACGTCACCGGCCGCGACCTGCAGCGGCGCTACGGACAGTGGTTCAAGGGCAAGTCGCTCGACCGCTCCTGCCCGCTCGGCCCCTGGATCGTCCCGGCCGACGAGCTGGACGCGCTGAACACCGGCATCCGCTGCTTCGTCAACGGCGAGAAGCGCCAGGACAGCAATACCAGCAAGATGATCTTCGACGTGCGCGAGATCATCCACCAGCTCTCGATCGGCTTCACCCTGAACCCGGGCGACGTCATCATCAGCGGCACCCCGGAAGGCGTCGGCTATGCCATGGTGCCGCCGCAGACGCTGAAGCCGGGCGACGTGATCCGCTGCGAGATCGACGGCATCGGCACGCTCACCAATACCGTCCAGGCGGCGTAGCCCGGCCCCGCCCACGCGGCGGGCGATGCCGTCCGGACCTCCGAAGGAGACCTCCATGCAGGACCTGCTCGGCCTCGATGGACTCGCCCGCCCACCGCTCGCCGCCACGCCGCTGGTGCGGCGCGGCGTCGTCATGACCTCGCTGATGGTCGGCTTCACCCTGGCGGTGCCGGTCGCCGAGGCGCAGGTGATCCACACCGACGGCGCCGGGCTGAACGCCGGGGAGGTCCGCATCCCCGCCACCGGCGGCAGCCTGCCCGGCTATGCCGCCGCCCCGGCGGCGCCCGGCCGCTACCCGGTGGTGCTGGTGATCGAGGAGATCTTCGGCGTCCACGAGCACATCAAGGACCTCTGCCGCCGCCTGGCCAAGGCCGGCTACCTCGCGGTGGCGCCGGAGCTCTATGCCCGGCTCGGCGACCTCTCCACCATGACCGACGTCCCGACCATCATCCGGGACGTCATCAGCAAGGCCCCCGATGCGCAGCTGCTGGCCGACCTCGACAGCGCCGCCGCCTGGGCGACCGGCACCGGGCTGTCGGGCAGCCTGGGCGACCCGGCGAGGCTGGCGGTCACCGGCTTCTGCCGCGGCGGCCGCAACACCTGGCTCTATGCGGCGCACAACCCGGCGCTGAAGGTGGCGGTCGCCTGGTACGGGCCGGTCGGCGGCACCCCCAGCCCGATCCAGCCGCGCACCGCGGCCGATGCGGCGGCGGAGCTGAAGGCGCCGCTGCTCGGCCTCTATGGCGCGGCCGATACCGGCATCCCGGTGCCGGAGGTCGAGGCCGCCGTCGCCCGCGCCCGCGCCGCCGGCAAAACCGTGGAGCTGCGGGTCTATCCGGACACCCCGCACGGCTTCAACGCCGACTACCGCCCGAGCTACCGCAAGGCGGCGGCCGAGGATGCCTGGGCCCGGATGCTCGCCTGGTTCCGCGGCCACGGCGCGGGCTGAGCGCCTCCCCGAGGCCCCGCCGCCTCAGCCCTGGCGGAACCGCAGCAGCCGGTCGGTCGCCTCCTCGGGCGGCATGTCGAGCGCCGCCTCGGCCACGTCCCGGCCGAAGCCGGCCCGGGCCAGGGCGGCGAGGGCCTTCTGCCGGGCCTCCGGCGGCATCGCCTCGCCGGCCGCCGCCGCCCGGGCGAAGGGCCCGGTGCGGCGGCGGCGGCATTGCACCAGCCCGGCATCGAGCTCGGCCTCCCCGCTGGCGACCGCGCCCACCTCGGCCAGCGCCGCCGCCGCCGCCTCCCGCCCGACGCCCTTGGCCGCGAGATGCGCGGCGATCGCCCGGCGCGAGCGGCCGCCGCGGG
>NZ_JAUFPN010000278.1 GCF_030409335.1 Paeniroseomonas aquatica | reverse complement strand
GCCGGCCCCGCCGCCCGGCCGCCGGACCCGCTCACGCTGCTGCCCGGCTTCGCCAGCCTGGCCTCGCTCCTGCCCGGCCTCTCCGGCCCCGCTGCTGCTCCGCCGGCGGCCGGCCCGGTGCCGCCGACGCCCTCCCATGCCGGCCCTGGCCTCCCGCCGGCGGCGTTCGGCCAGGTCGCGGCCGAGCCGACCCGAGAGGGCTACCGGCTGCTCGAGTCCATCGGCCGCCTGGCCGGGAGGCCGGGCGCCGCGGCCGCCTGGCCCGAGCCCCTGGCACCCGGCCCGGACCGGGCGCCGCCGGCCACCACCCTGCAGAGCCTCGGCCGGCAGGAGGCGCCAGCCTTCACCCCGCCAGCCTTCACCTCGCCCGCCTTCGCCCCGCCCGCCTTCGCGCCCTCCGGCCAGGCCGCCGCCGCGCCGCCGCCGCCGGGCCATTGGCCGGACCCCGCGCCGGCCTCCGCCCCGCCGCCGGCCACCATGGTGACCCTGCCGCTGGCCGAGCTCATGCGCCTGGTCGCCGCCACCGCCCCCACCGCCCGTTAGCCCGGGAGGCCTCGTCATGCCCCTGATCTGTTTGGCGTCTCCGAAGGGAGGCGTCGGGAAGACCACGCTCGCGGCCAATGTCGCGGATGCGCTCCGCCGTCGCGGGCGCCGCGTGCTCAGCATCGACTTCGACCCGCAGAATACGCTGCGGCTGCACTACGGCGTGGCCCTGGCCGACGGCGGCGGCTTCGTCGCCGGCCTGCCGATGCGGCGGGACTGGCGCCAGCTGGCACGGCCGACCGCCGCCGGCGTCGCCCTGCTGCCGCACGGCGCCATCGACCTCCGCGGCGCCCTGGGCCTCGCCGCGGCGCTGGACCGCGACCCGGAGCTGCTGGCCGCGCCGATGCGCGAGATCCTGGCCGATCCCGGGCTGCTGGTGGTGGCGGATACCGCGCCGGGCGCGTCGCAGGCGCTGAGCCTGCTGGCGCCGATGGCCGCCATGGTGGTCTGCGTCCTGCTGGCGGATGCGACCAGTGCGGCGCTGCTGCCCGAGATCGACAGCGGCCGCTTCCTCGGCACCGGGACCCTGGGGGCGCTCCTCGACAGCCGGGTGCGGGTGGTGCTGAACCAGGTGGATCCCTATTCCCGCCTGTCGCGCTCGGCGGCGGAGACGGTGGCGCGCTACCTCGGGCCGCGGCTGCTCGGCGCCGTCTGCCGGGACGAGGCGGTGGCGGAAGCCCTGGCCTCGCAGCGGATGCTGCTCGACCTCGCCCCGCACAGCCGCGCCGCCGAGGACCTGCGGGAGGTCGCCGGGAGCATCGAGGCGGCGCTGCCGCCGCTGCCCGAGGCCGTCCCGGCCGCGGCCGGCCCCCTCGCCTGGGCCGCCCGATGAGCGGCCCGGGGCGCGAGCGCCTGGCCCGGCTGCCCTTCGTCCGGACCAGGGCGGGCGGCATCCTGGCGACGGCGATCGGGCTCTTCGCGGCGCTGGTGGTGGTGGTCACCCCGCTGGAGCCCGAGGACCAAGCCTATCTGGCGATCGGCGGGCTGATGCTGTTCCTGCTGGCCAACCTCCTCCGGGGCCGTACGGTCACCCTGGCGCTCTCGGCGCTCTCCTGCCTGGTCTCGATCCGCTACCTCTTCTGGCGGCTCACCGACACGCTGGACTACAGCGGCTTCTGGCAGACCTTCCTCGGCACCGGCCTGCTGCTGGCCGAGATCTACGCCGTGGCGGCGCTGGTGCTGTCCTACTTCCAGAGCCTCTGGCCGCTCGAGCGCAAGCCGGTGCCGCTGCCGGAGGATGTGGCGCTCTGGCCCAGCATCGACGTCTTCATCCCGAGCTACAACGAGCCGCTCGAGGTGGTGAAGCCGACCGTCTTCGCCGCGCTGGCGCTCGACTGGCCGGCCGAGAAGCTGAACGTCTACCTGCTGGACGACGGCCGGCGGGACGAGTTCCGCCGCTTCGCCGAGGCGGTCGGCGCCGGCTACGTCACCCGCCCCGACAACAAGGGCGCCAAGGCCGGCAACATCAACCACGCGCTGGGCGAGACGGCGGGCGAATACGTCGTCGTCTTCGACTGCGACCACGTGCCGACGCGGGCCTTCCTGCAGCTCACCGTCGGCTGGATGCTGCGCGACCGCGATCTCTGCATGGTGCAGACGCCGCACCACTTCTACTCGCCCGACCCCTTCGAGCGGAACCTCGTCACCGGCAGCCGAGTGCCGAACGAGGGCCTGCTGTTCTACGGCCTCATCCAGCAGGGCAACGACTTCTGGGGCGGCGCCTTCTTCTGCGGCTCCTGCGCGGTGCTGCGGCGGGAGGCGCTCGAGGACATCGGCGGCGTCCCGACCGAGACGGTGACCGAGGACTGCCACGCCTCGCTGCGCATGCAGCGGCGCGGCTGGCGCACCGCCTACCTGCGGGTGCCGCTGGCGGCCGGCCTCGCCACCGACCGGCTCATGCTGCACATCGGCCAGCGCATGCGCTGGGGGCGCGGGATGATCCAGATCCTGCGGCTCGAGAACCCGCTCACCGCCGACGGCCTCGGGCTGCCGCAGCGGCTTTGCTACTTCATGGCGATGTTCCACTTCCTGTTCCCGCTGCCGCGCTTCGTCTTCCTCACCGCGCCGCTGGCCTACCTGCTGCTCGGCGAGACCATCATCGCCGCCTCGCCGCTGGCGATCGTGGCCTATGCCGGGCCGCACATCATCCACTCGATCATGACCGCCAGCCGGATCCAGGGCCGGGTGCGGCATTCCTTCTGGTCGGAGATCTACGAAGCCGTGCTGTCCGTCTATCTGCTGCCGGTGACGCTCGCCACCTTGCTGGACCCGCGGCGCGGCCGGTTCAACGTGACCGACAAGGGCGGCACGCTGGAGGAGGGCTTCTTCGACCTGCGGGCGGTCGGCCCCAACATGGTGCTCTCGCTGTTCCTCATGGCCGGGCTGGCCGCCGGGCTGCTCGGCCTCCTGGCCAATGCGCCGCAGTCGCTGGAATTCCAGGCCTATGCGCTGAACCTCGTCTGGGCGACGCTCTGCCTCCTCACCGTGCTCACCGGGCTGGCGGTCGGCCGGGAGCGGCGGCAGGTGCGGGAGCGGGCGCGGATCGACGCCGAGGTCCCGGTCAGGATCCTGCTGCCCGACGGCCGCGGCGTCGCCGGCGAGACCCGGGACCTCTCGCTCGGCGGCGCGGCGATCTACGCCGACCGCCCCGACGGCATGGCGGACGCCACGCTGGTGACGCTCGAGCTCGCCTGCGGCGCCGAGACCATCGCCCTGCCGGCCGAGGTGCTGCGCTGGTCCGAGGACCGGCTGCAGCTGCGCTTCGCCCCGCAGGACCTGCACGACGAGGGCCAGATCGTGCGCGCCGTGCTGGGCCGGGCCGACGCCTGGGTCGGCTGGGACGCGGTCCGCGCCGACCGCCCGCTGCGCTCCCTGGGGGAGGTGGTGGTGAGCATCGGCGGGCTGGTGCGCGGCGGATCGCAATTCTCGCTGCGGCGGAAGCGGGCCGCGGCCGGTGCCGCCGGGCCGGCCGTCGCCGCGCCGCGGCCGGCGCGGCGGCGTGCCGCG
>NZ_JAUFPN010000277.1 GCF_030409335.1 Paeniroseomonas aquatica | reverse complement strand
GCGGCGTGGGCGCCGGCACGGGCACCGGGGTCGCCGGGGCGGCCAGCACCGGCGGCGGCGGCGCCGGCTGGCAGGTGGTCGGCTCCGGCGGGGCCTCGGCGCCGGCCAGGACCGGGGCCTCGGCGGCCGGCTGGTGGTTGAGCCCGAGCAGCAGCCCGACCAGCACGGCGGCGGTCGTCAGCCCGGCCATCGGCCAGACCCAGCCCCGCCAGGCGGCGGCCGGGCGGCGGGATCGGGCGGTGCGGGGCGGCAGGTTGGCGGCTTCCACCCCGGGCCGGGCCAGGCGGATCGGCGCCCGGCTCATCAGCGCCCGCTGCACCACCGAGATCCAGCCGTCGCCCCCGGCCAGATCCAGCGGCGGCAGGGCGGCGAAGGCGGCGGCCAGGCGGCGCTGGAAGTTCAGCGGGTCGCCCGGCAGGATCGAGAGGGTGACCACCGGCAGGTGGCCGGGGAAGATCGCGACGAAGCGGGCGGCATCCAGGCGCATGCGCAGCGCGGTCTCGGCCGCCGCGCTCTGGGACTCCGGCACGCCGAGCAGGGCGACGCCGAATTCCGGGTGCAGCATGACCAGCGGCACCACGATGGTCGGGGCATCGGCATTCTGCAGCATGCAGTCGGACAGCCCGATCCAGCCCTCGGGCAGGACGAGCTCGGGCAGGTCTTCCTCCGGCGGCGGCGGCGGCGGCGGTGAGACCACGGGCTGCCGCAGGTGGAGTGGCGTGGCTAGGCGCCAGGACGCCTCCGGTTGTTGGCTCATGGGTTGCGCTGGCCCCTTGCTGCTCGCCTCCGCCGCGAATAACTACGGCGAAGCCCCCGTTCAGGCCACCCTATACTATGAACGGAGTTGCGATGCAGCACGGCTAGCCCGGTTCCTGAATGTGAAGATGGGAAAGCACCGGATACAGCCGTCTTGTCCACTGCGGTCTGTACCGGAACTCGCCTTATCCTATTGCGGCCCTGCCGTTTCTGCACCGCTACTATGCATGGCACTACAGGCGCCAGCCGGTATGGATGGCGACGATGCCCCCGGCCAGGCTGCGATGGGCGACCCGCTCCAGCCCGGCGGCCCGCATCATGGCCGCCAGCGCCTCCTGGTCGGGGAACATGCGGATGCTCTCGGCCAGGTACTGGTAGCTCTCGGCATCCTGGGCGACCCGGGCGCCGAGCCGCGGCAGCACCTTGAAGGACCAGGCATCATACAGCGGCGCCAGGGCGGCGACCTCGACCCGGCTGAATTCGAGGCAGTGGAAGCGGCCGCCGGGGCGCAGCACGCGGCGGGCCTCGCGCAGCACCGCCGGCTTGTCGGTGCAGTTGCGCAGGCCGAAGGCGATCGAGATCTTCTCCACGCTGCGGTCGGGCAGCGGGACGTGCTCGGCATCGGCGCAGACGAAGGTGAGGCCGGCGGCCAGGCCGCGCTCGAGCGCCCGGCCCTGGGCCACCTGCAGCATGGAGGGGTTGATGTCGGACAGGATCACCCGCCCGGCGCCCGACTCGAGCGCCCGGAAGGCGATGTCGCCGGTGCCGCCGGCCAGGTCCAGCAGCGCCTCCCGCGGGGAGGCCGCGATGGCGGCGACGAAGGCCGACTTCCAGGCCCGGTGCAGGCCGAGCGACATGAGGTCGTTCATCAGGTCGTAGCGCGGCGCCACGCTGTCGAAGACCTCCCGCACCAGGCTGGCCTTGGCGGCCCTGGGCACGGCGCGGTAGCCGAAGTCGATGGTTTCGGGCGATGGGCTGTCAGGATCGGTCATGGTCGGGCACCATAGGCTCCGCGGGGGTGACGCGGAACCTATGCCTGAACTGCCGGAAGTCGAGACTGTCATGCGTGGCCTGGCCACGGTGCTGCAGGGGCGGGTGATCCGCGCCGCCGCCATCAGCCGGCCGGACCTGCGCTGGCCCTTCCCCGACGGGCTGGCCGCCCGGCTGGTGGGCGCCCGGGTGGAGGGCTTCCGCCGCCGGGCCAAATACATGCTCATGCGGCTCTCGGGCGGGGAGTCCGTGCTGATCCACCTCGGCATGTCCGGCCGCATGGTGGCCCGGCCGGCGGCCGACCTGCCGAATGCGCCGATCGCCCACGAGCACCTCTCGCTCGAGACCGAGGAGGGCATCCGGGTCGGCTTCGTCGACCCCCGCCGCTTCGGCAGCGTCGACCTGGTGCCGACCGCGGCCGAGGAAGGCCACCGGCTGCTGGCGGGCCTCGGGCCGGAGCCGCTGGACGCCGCCTTCACCCCGGCGGTGCTGGCGGCGGCGCTGGCGGGCAAGGCGACGCCGATCAAGGCGGCGCTGCTGGACCAGAAGGTGGTGGCCGGGCTCGGCAACATCTATGTCAGCGAGGCGCTGTTCCGCGCCCGGATCTCGCCGAAGCGGCTGGCCGGCAGCGTCGGCGGGGCGCGGGCGGCGCGGCTGGTGCCGGCGATCCGGGCGGTGCTGGAGGAGAGCATCGCCGCCGGCGGCTCGTCGCTCAGGGACTACGTCCAGGCGGATGGCGGGATCGGCTTCTTCCAGGAGCGATTCCGGGTCTACGACCGGGCCGGCCTGCCCTGCGAGGCCTGCCCCGGCCCGGATGCCGGTCCCTTGGCCTGCGCCGGCATCCAGCGCTTCGTCCAGGCCGGGCGGGCGACCTTCCATTGCCCGCGGCTGCAACGCTGATATCCTCCGCCGCAAGACGGAGGACGAGCGCATGGCCGAAGAGACGATGATCCTGACGGAGCGGCAGGGCCGGGTGGCGGTGATCCGCCTCAACCGCCCGAAGGCGCTGAATGCGCTCTGTGACCAGCTGATGGAGGAGCTCGGCCAGGCGCTGCGCGGCTTCGACGCCGACCCGGAGGTGGCCGCCATCGTGCTGACCGGCAGCGACCGCGCCTTCGCCGCCGGCGCCGACATCAAGGAGATGCAGTCGCGCAGCTTCCCCGCGGTCTACCTCGACGATTTCATCGGCAAGCGCTGGGAAGCGGTGACCTACGTGCAGAAGCCGGTGATCGCGGCGGTGGCGGGCTTCGCGCTCGGCGGCGGCTGCGAGCTGGCCATGATGTGCGACCTCATCATCGCCGCCGACAACGCGAAATTCGGCCAGCCGGAAATCAACCTGGGCGTGATTCCCGGTGCCGGCGGCACCCAGCGCCTGACCCGGGCCGTGGGCAAGGCCAAGGCGATGGACCTGGTGCTGACCGGGCGGATGATGGATGCCGCCGAGGCCGAGCGCGCCGGCCTCGTCGCCCGCATCGTGCCGCTGGCCGAGGTGGTGGCCGAGGCGGTGAAGCTCGGCGAGAAGCTCGGCACCCTCTCGGCGCCGGCCCTGGCCATGGCCAAGGAGGCGGTGAACCGCGCCTTCGAGACGACCCTGGCCGAGGGCGTGAAATTCGAGCGCCGGGCCTTCCAGTCGCTGTTCTCGACCGAGGACCAGAAGGAAGGCATGGCGGCCTTCGCCGAGAAGCGGCCGGCGGTCTTCCGCAACCGCTAGGGTCTGTGACCGGACTCAGCGATGCGCAAGTTGAT
>NZ_JAUFPN010000276.1 GCF_030409335.1 Paeniroseomonas aquatica | reverse complement strand
CGCGGCGGTCTCGCCACGCCCGGCGCCGTTCGCGGCCTCGCCCCGCGCCGGCTCCGGCGCCTCCTCGAGGTCGGGGACGTCCTCCGCCTCGGGCTCCTCGGCCTCCGGCGCGTAGTCCATCCGCAGCGCGGCGGGCGGGGCGGCGGCGGTCTCGGTCACCCGGGTCGGGTCGGCGGCGCGCAGCCGTTCCAGCCGGAAGTTCGGCGGCAGCAGCGTGTCGTCGGGCTCGAAGACCACGGCCATGCCGAAGCGGGCCTCGATCGCCTGCAGCTTGTCGCGCTTGCGGTTGAGCAGATAGAGCGCGACCGGCGCGGCGACATGGATGCAGATCTCGGCGGCGCGGCGCTTAGCGCCCTCCTCCTCGATCGCCCGCAGCACCTGCAGGGCGCTGCTCTCGAGGCTGCGGACCTGGCCGCGGCCCTGGCAATGCGGGCAGGTGACGAAGGTGGTCTCGGTCAGGCTGGGGCGGAGCCGCTGGCGCGACATCTCCAGCAGGCCGAAGTGGCTGATCCGGCCGACCTGGATGCGGGCGCGGTCGTGCTTCAGCGCCTCCTTGACCCGGCGCTCGACCTGCGCGTCGTTGCGGGCCGATTCCATGTCGATGAAGTCGATGACGATGAGGCCGGCGAGGTCGCGCAGCCGCAGCTGCCGGGCGATCTCGTCCGCCGCCTCGAGGTTGGTGCGCAGCGCCGTGTCCTCGATGTGCCGCTCGCGGGTCGAGCGGCCCGAGTTCACGTCGATGGCGACCAGCGCCTCGGTCTGGTTGATGACCAGGTAGCCGCCGGACCGCAGCTGGACCATCGGCGAATGCATGGCATCGAGCTGGGCCTCGACCTGGTGCCGGGCGAAGAGGCCGCCGTCGCGGAAGAGCTGGATCTTCTTGGCATGCTGCGGCATCAGCATGCGCATGAACTCACGGGCCTCCTGGAAGGCGTCCTCGCCGTCCACCAGGATCTCCTCGACGTCCCGCGCATAGACGTCGCGGATCGAGCGCTTGATGAGGTCCGCTTCCTCGTAGATCAGCGCCGGGGCGGACGATGCCATGGTGCGGTCGCGGATGTTGTCCCAGAGCCGCAGCAGGTATTCGCAGTCGCGGCGGATCTCGGGCTTCGGCCGCTGCGCGCCGGCGGTGCGGACGATGAGCGACATGCCCTGGGGCAGGCTCAGCTCGTCGATGACCTCGCGCAGGCGGCGGCGGTCGGTCGCCGAGGTGATCTTGCGGGAGACGCCGCCGCCGCGGGGCGAGTTCGGCATCAGCACCGAGAAGCGGCCGGCGAGCGAGATGTAGGTGGTCAGCGCGGCGCCCTTGGTGCCGCGCTCCTCCTTCACGACCTGGACCAGCAGGATCTGCCGGCGGCGCATGACCTCCTGGATCTTGTAGTGGCGCAGGAAGCGCGGCGGGATGCGGCGTTCGCGCGACATCTCCTCCGGGCCCTCGCCGCCGATGGTCTCGGGCGCGGGGGCGTCCTCCTCGCCGGCCTCGGCGTCCTCGGCCCGCTCCTCGTCGGTGCGGTCGTCGGCGGTCTCGATGGCCGGGGGGTGGGCGAAGTCGGGCTGGTCGCCCTCGCCGGGGGGGCTGGCCTCGATGAGGGGGGACTCGGTCGCGGCGGGCTCGGCCGCGGCGGCCTCCTCCGCGGTGGCGGCGGCCGGGGCGGCCTGGTCGGAGGCGGTGAAGACCGCCTCGGTCGGCGTCGCCTCGACCGGGGAGGCTTCCGGCGGCGGCGCCTCGGCCAGCAGCGCCATGGCGTCCGCGGGCGAGATCGTCGCCTCGGGGGTCGCATCGGCGGCAGCCTCGAGGGCGTCGGCAAGGGCGGCCTCGCGCTCCTCGGATTCCTCCTCCTCGCGGGCCTCGGCGGCCTGCATCTCGATCAGCCGCTGCCGGTCGGCAACCGGGATCTGGTAGTAATCGGGATGGATTTCGGAGAAGGCCAGGAAGCCGTGGCGGTTGCCGCCGTATTCCACGAAGGCGGCCTGAAGGCTGGGTTCGACCCGGACCACCTTGGCCAGGTAGATATTGCCCTTGAGCGGACGTTTGGTCGCGGCCTCGAGGTCGAATTCCTCGAGCCTCGTGCCGTCCAGCACCACCACGCGGGTTTCTTCCGCGTGGGATGCGTCGATCAGCATGCGCTTGGTCATCGAAGCGGTTGCTCCGCGCCGCGCGGCACCGGGGTGCGTCGCGGCGGATCGGGGTGACGTGACCCGGAGGGGGGCGGGTGCGCGGCGCGATCTGGCGTCATGCGGCAATCCGTCCTCATCCGGCGGGGCAGCCGGGCTCGGGCTGCCAGCGGGCCGGATGCGGCGCGCGGTGGCGGCCCGGGGCGGCGCCCCAGGGTTCGCGCCCCCGGTGCCAGCCGCGCGGGCGCGGATGGGGCGGCGTCGGTCACGCTTGTACCAGGGGCGGCCCCGCGGAAGGCGGGGTGCCAAGGGTCCGTCACGCGACAGGTCCCGCGAAGGACGGAGGAGGCAGCCCGGTCATCCCGTGCCGGCAGGCCCGATGGGGCCATGCCGGGGAATGAGGCAGGTGGCGGCCCGGCGAAACGCGGGAGCGGATCAACCCGCCCCCCATGCCAGACCGTACCGCTAATGTTGCCGACGGTCCGCGGACCGGTCGGTCGCGTGGCCTGTCGGCGCGACAGCGCCGTAATCCTCCGCCGGCAGCGGGCGCCGCCGGGGCGCTTCACCATAGGGGAGGGGTTTCGCTTCCACAAGGCTGCTCCATGCCGGATGCAACCCCCGGGCAGGGCATGGCGCCGCCGGATCGCCTGGAAATTGCGCAGCCCGGGCAATTATCGTCCCGCGCGCAGGCAGTCCCGGTCGCTTCGCTTCACCCGCGCCGGGATTGCCGGTAGGGTGGCCCGGCACCGCTGGGGGGCGTAGCACCGATGACCGTTGATGCGAGGGCCGGCCGCGCGGCCGGCCGGGGACCGCCACCATGAACGACCGGCCGATCGGCCGGCGGGGGCTGCTGGCCGCCGCCGGCGGGCTGCTGCTGCCGGCCGCCGCGGCCGGGGCCGCGGCCCCGCCGCGCATGACGCTCACCGCGGTGCGCGGCGAGACCCGGCTGGTGGTGCCGCTCGGCCGCGGCGGCGCCTGGCGGGTCTCGGCCACCGCCAGCCCGGCCCGGCTGGTGGTCGAGCTGCCGCACATCGCCTGGGCCGGCCCCGGCCGGCAGGCCGGCGCCGGCGTGGTGGCCGAGGCGCGGCGCGCGGGCAGCGGCGCCAGCCAGACCCTGGTCCTGCAGCTCGCCGCGCCGGTCGCCGCGCCGCGCGTCGCGGTCGCCGGCGGGGCGCTGCGCATCACGCTGCAGCCGGGGCCGGCGG
>NZ_JAUFPN010000275.1 GCF_030409335.1 Paeniroseomonas aquatica | reverse complement strand
GCAGGCGCAGCCGACGCCGGCGGCCCCGCCCCGGCCGGATCCGACCCGGCCCTCCCCGGTGCCGCCGCCGCCGACCCCGAGCCAGGCGGCCGGCACCGGCCAGACGCCGCCGGTGGCCCGGCCGCAGGAGCGCAGCACCAGCGTGCAGAATACGCTCGACCGGCTGCGCGCGGCGCAGCAGGCAACGAACGAGGCGCCGCGCGGCCAGCCGCGGCCGGCCCCGGGCGCGCCGCAGCAGGGCGGTGGCACGCCGACCGGCACCGCCAACCTCAGCGCCGGCGAGAAGGCCGGCCTGGCCGACAAGATCAGCGAATGCTGGAGCGTCGACGGCGGCGGCGTCGGCATCCAGAGCGTGGTCGTCGAATTCCGGGTCGAGGTCGACGGCGGCGGCACCGTGCGCAATGTCCGGCCGAATGGCTCGGTGCCGACCGAGCCGCGGGCGCGGGCGGTGTACGAGGCGGCGCGCCGTGCCCTGCTCGACCCCAAGTGCAACCCGCTGCCGCTGCCGCGCGAACGCCTCGCGGCGCTGCGCGATACCGTATTCCGCTTCAATCCACGCGACCTCGGGCTGCGCTGACGCGTCATGGCGTGGTACCCGAAGCCAGGAGGATATGCCGCATGATCCGAGACGACGGGGCTGACGCCCGCTTCCTGTCGCGCCGCGCGGCGCTGTTCGGCGGCATGGCCCTCGGCCTGCCGCTGCTGACCGGCCTGCCGGCCTGGGCGCAGGGACCGAGCTCGGTGGTCGACATCACCAAGGCCCGCACCGACCCCATCCCCATCGCCATCCCGGATTTCGCCGGGGCCTCGCCGGAGGCGCAGCGGGTCGGCCGCGACATCGCCCGGGTGGTGCTAGCCAACCTGCGAAACTCCGGGCTGTTCCGCCCGGTCGACCGCGCCGCCTTCATCCAGACCGCCGAGGCCGCGGCGCAGACGCCGCGTTTCCAGGACTGGCGCGTCATCGGCGCCCAGGCGCTGACCACCGGCCGGGCGGAGATCTCCGGCGACCGGCTGCGGGTCGAGTTCCGGCTCTGGGACGTGCTGCCGGAGGCGCAGATCCAGGGCACCGCCTTCACCGCGCCGGGCGCCAACTGGCGCCGCATCGCGCATCTGATCTCGGACGTGGTCTATGAGCGGCTGCTGGGCGAGAAGGGCTACTTCGACACCCGCGTCGTCTATGTCGCCGAGACCGGGCCGCGCGACCGCCGCACCCGGCGGCTGGCCATCATGGACCAGGACGGCGAGAACCAGCGCTTCCTGACCGACGGCAGCAGCGCCGCGCTGACCCCGCGCTTCCATCCGAACGCGCAGCAGATCGCCTTCATGTCCTACGCCCGCAACGAGCCGCGGGTGACGCTGTTCAACCTCGACACCGGGCGGCAGGAAGTGCTCGGCGTCTTCGCCGGCATGACGCTGTCGCCGCGCTTCAGCCCGGACGGGCGCAGCGTCATCCTCTCCTCCACCCGCGGCAACGACGCCAACATCTACATCGTCGATCTCGGCAGCCGGCGCGAGCGGCAGCTCACCTCGGGCGGCGGGCTCGATGTCTCGCCCTGCTTCTCGCCGGACGGGTCGCAGATCGTGTTCAACTCGGACCGCGGCGGCGACCAGCAGATCTACGTCATGGATGCGGGCGGCGGCGGCATCCGCCGCATCTCCTTCGGCCGCGGGCGCTATGCCACCCCGGTCTGGTCGCCGCGCGGCGACCTCATCGCTTTCACGCGTATATCGTCCGGCCAGTTCGCCATAGGGGTGATGCGGCCGGATGGCTCGGGCGAGCGGATCCTGTCCGAGGGCTGGGGCATGGAAGGCCCGACCTTCGCGCCCAACGGCCGGGTCATGATGTACTTCCGGGAGACGCCGGCCCGGGACGCCCGCGGCAACGGCTATTCGGCGCGGCTGTCCAGCATCGACATCGCCGGCTTCAACGAGCGCCAGATCGTCACGCCGACCGATGCCTCCGACCCGGCCTGGTCGCCGCTGCTGGCATGATGCGGCGCCGTGGCAACATCCGGCGAAACAAGTAAGGCGATGCCGCTTCCGGGTGGAAGCCGCATTGCGGAGCGCCATTACCCGACGCCAATATTGCCACATCGGCGCTGATTTCCTTGACCCTCTAACGCGCTGGTTGTAACCGCCGCGGCGGACTGCCGTGGCGTGCCGATCGGAAGGATGAAGGACAACATCATGCGGAATACGAAGATGCTGGGCGCGGTCGCCGCGCTCGCGCTGTTGGCCGCCTGCGAATCGACCACGAACAATGCCGCGACCGGTGCCGGCGCCGCGGCGAATACCTCGGCCGGTCCGCGTCCGGGCAGCCAGGAAGATCTCGTCGCCAATGTCGGCGACCGCGTCTTCTTCGACACCGACATCTCCAGCATCCGCGCCGACCAGCGCTCCATCCTCGAGCGGCAGGCGGGCTGGCTGGCCCGGTACCCGGGGGTGACGGTCCAGGTCGAGGGCCATGCCGACGAGCGCGGCACCCGCGAGTACAATCTGGCGCTCGGCCAGCGCCGCGCCAATGCGGCCCGCGACGTGCTGGTCGCGGGCGGCACCGCCGGGGCCCGCATCGCCACCATCTCCTACGGCAAGGACCGGCCGGCTGCGCTGGGCTCCTCCGAGGATGCCTGGGCGCAGAACCGCCGGGCGGTCACCGTCGTCCGCTGACGCGAGGCCTGGTCCTTCTTCCGCCGCCGCGCCGGGGGTCCCGGCGCGGTGGAACCTGACCGCACCCCGGCGCTTTCGCCTGGAGCCCCTTCCTGTCCCGCCATCATCCTCGATGCGATGAGCCCCACCGGAGGCCCACTATGCGCCGTGCGCTCGCCGCCCTGATCCTCGCCGCGCCGCTGCTGCTGCCCGTCGCCACGCGACCGGCGCGGGCGCAGGCGGAAAGCCGCGAAGGCATCTATCTGCAGAACCAGATCCTGCAGCTTCGCCAGGAGCTGGAGCAGGCCCGCCGCGGCGGCTCCGCCCTCGGTGGTCCGGGCGCCGCGGCCCCCTCGGCGCGCGGAGCCGGCTCCCAGGGGGAGCTCCTCGGCACGCTGCTCGACCGCGTCGGTGCGCTGGAGGAGGAGACCCGCCGGCTGCGCGGCCGGCTGGAGGAGAGCGACTACCGCAACCGCAACCTGGCCCAGACGGTCGAGAAGCTGCAGGGCGACATGGACTACCGGCTGCAGCAGATGGAAGGCGGCGCACGCGGCGGGGCGGCGGCCCGGCCGGCCCCGCCACCGGCCGCCGCGCCT
>NZ_JAUFPN010000274.1 GCF_030409335.1 Paeniroseomonas aquatica | reverse complement strand
GGGGGCGCCGGCCGCCGGGCGGCCTCGCGGGGGCCCTCGTAGCCGTCGTCGGCGATGAGGCGGAGCTGCACCGCGGCGCCGGTCGCCGCCTCGGCCGGCAGCTCCAGCGGCACCGGCCAGAAGCACTCGACCCGGTCCTCGCCGCGCAGCGCCAGGAAGACCACCCGCTCGACCCGGCCGGCCTCGTCGGTCTCGACCGCCAGGCGGAAGGCCATGCCCTCGGCCTCCGCCTCGCCCAGCGCCAGCGAGAGCTGCTGGACCTCCAGCTCCTGCCGCCGGAGGGTGCGCTCGGTCGGCTCCTCGGCGGCGCCGCGGTAGAAGCGGACCGGCACGCCGTTGCCGTTGCCGCCGATGAGGAAGACGAAGTGGGCGCTGTCGTCCAGCACCTCGAGCCAGGGGAAGTCGCCGGAGCTGGCGGCCCGCTCCAGCCGGTTGCGGCCGAAGGCGAAGGCGCGGCAGCCGACCGACCAGGGATCGTCGCCCAGCTCGTAGCTGGCCATGGCCAGGGCGTCGCGGCGGGCATTGGCCAGCATGCGGGCGCAGATCCGCAGCCGCTCCTCGGTCAGGGCGGGGTGGAAGTCCCAGGGCAGGCGCCCGGGGGGGGAACCCTCGGGCGGCAGGGGTGCGGGCGGCGCGGGAGGCTGCATGGGCTGATCCTATCACATTCCGCGCCGCGATCCCGGCCGCCGCGTCGGCCGCCGCCTAGCCCGGCGCGGGCGCGTCCACCGCCTCGGCGGCCTCGCGCAGCTCCCCCACGGTGGCCGAGATATTGGCCTCGGTGGCGGCATCGCCGGGGCCCTCGACCGCCGGGCCCTCGGCGAAGGCCACCGCCAGGACGACCTGGGCGAGGTTCACCGTCGCCTGCGCGGCGAGGCCCGGCACCGGCGCGCCGAGGTAGTGCTTGGACTGCCAGGCCTGGTCGACGCCGGCCGGGACCCCGGCGTGGTCGAGCTCGACGTCGAGCAGGATGGTCCCCGCCGAGGAGACATGCGCCGCGGCCAGCGTGCGGACGCGCAGCACGTCGCCGGTGGTCAGCAGCAGGCCGAAGGCGCCGCCGGGGCGGGCCGCGAGCATCCGGCCGACCAGCCAGGCGGGCAGCAGGGCGGCATCGGCGACCGGATCGGCCACCCGGGTCCAGGCCGTCATGCCGCGGCCTGCGCCGGCATGCCGGGCAAGGCCGGCGGCGGCGGCGCCGGCGGGGTGCCGGGCGGCGCGACCGGGGGCTCGAGCGGCCGCCCGTCCGGCAGCGTCGGGTCTGCCGCGGCGGAAGTCGTGAGCCGGTCGGTGGGGTGCATGCGGGGATCCCGGGCTGTGGTTGCGGGGCGGTAACGCGCCGCGGCGCGTCCTGTTCGCCGGGCCCGGTCGGGCCTCGGCGCCGCAGCGGCCAGGCGTGGCAGTCGCCGGGGCGGCGAGGGGCGGCACCCGGGCTTCGTCTCCATCCGGGGCAGGCTACCGGCCGGCCCGGGCGGCGGCCAGCCTCAGGCCGCCTTGGCGACGCAGCCCGGCCCGTTCCGGCTGAAGCCGGCGATGCGTCCCTCGCGGGATTCGAAGACCAGCACGCACAGGTCGGGGACGGCGTAGCCGCCGAAGCCCAGCCCGGTGCCCAGGCCGACGCCGCTGCCCCAGCCGCCGATGCCGAGGCCGATGCTGGGCCGGATGGCGGGGGCCGCGGAGGGCGTCGCCAGCTCGTACTGCAGCAGGCGGCGGCCGTCGCCGTCGTAGGTCCGGCTGGGGACGCCGAAGCCGGCCACGACATCGGCCTCGGGGCGGCCGACGAAGCTGGCCGCCCGCCGGTCGAATTCCTGCGGCGTGCCGGAGGAACAGGCGGCGGCGGCCAGGACGCAGCCCAGCAGGGCGGCACGGCGGAACGGATGGCGCATGGCGGGGTCCCCTGTCGGCGGCCGGTCGCTGGGCCACCGTGGTCCAACGCGGCACGGCCGCCGCGGATGCCGCGGCGCCTCGCGCCGGGCCGGTCAGGGCGGGGCGCCCCGCCGGCCGCCGCCGGGCGCCGTCTGCACGATGCTGCCGCTGGAGGTCACCACGTTGGTATTGCCGCCGCCCTCGGTGCCGCGCCGCCGGCCACCGCCGCCGCCGCCGCCGCCGCCGGAGGCCTGGCCGCCGACCGTCGCCACCTGCTGCAGCGCCGTCGGCCCGGAGCCGGAGGCGCCGCCCTGCTGCTGCACCAGGTTGTTGTCGCCCACGGTTACCGCGACCGGCGCCTCGAAGCGGTTCACCACCTTGGTCCGCTGGTCGATGAAGATGGGCACGAAGGCCGGCTCGACCGGCGGCGGCGGCGGCTGGCGGCTGGCGGCGCGGGGCTGGCCCAGGGCGAAGCCGTCGAGGAAGCCGCCGTCGCCGCGGGTGCGGGCGATCAGCGCCTGGTGCCGCTGCCGGCGCTCGGCCGGCGTCGGCGTCGCCTGCAGGTCGGCGGCGCCGATGCTGGGGAAGGTGATCCGCAGCGGCCGGGCGAGGCCGCGCGGCCCGCCCACCGCCAGCGCCTCGGGCGAGAGCTCCAGCCCGCCGCTGTCCTGCGCCAGGGCGGGCAGGGTGGCGGCGCCGGCGGCCAGCAGGGCCAGGGCGGGGATCAGCAAGCGGCGCATCGGGGTCCTCCTTCGTGCTGTGCGGCATCCTGGTGGGCCGGCCGCGGCGGCGCTGTGGCCCGGGCCACATATCCGGTCAGTCGAGGTCCACCGCCTGGTGGTCGGTGCGCAGCCGCAGCCGGCTGCCGTCGCGTTCGAGGAACAGCCGCCCGGCCGGGCCCTGCCGCTCGATGGTGAGCTGCCGGGCGCGCGGGCGGGGCGGCGGCCGGTCTTCCTCCGGCGCATCCTCCTCCGGCGCATCCTCCACCTCCGGCGGCTCGGCCTCGCGCCCCGCCCGGGGCGGCGGGGCGCCGGGGCGGGCGCCGAATTCCTGCACGATGCCGCCGGAGCTGCAGATGGTGCGGCCGTTCACGGTCTGGCAGGCGACAGCGCCCGAGCCGGCGCAGGTGACGTTGCCGTTGACCGAGCGGCAGCGCAGGGTCTCGGCCTGGGCCGCGGCGATGCAGCCGAGGGCCAGGCTGGCCAGCAGGGCACGGCGCGTGATCCGGGACATCGGAGCCTCCTTCTGGAATGGGAATGCGACCCTGCCCGGGAGGCTCCCGGGCAGGGTCTTTCACCGCCCCGCCTGGGCGATGATGCGCTGGGTGGCGGC
>NZ_JAUFPN010000273.1 GCF_030409335.1 Paeniroseomonas aquatica | reverse complement strand
AAGGATTGTCGCCTAAATTACCGACTGCTGAGTAACGGCCAGTTCCCCGGACCGCTCCTCCGTTTACGCGAGGGCGAGGAGGCTGTGATCCGGGTGACGAACCGGATGCAGCAGTCCAGCAGCATCCACTGGCATGGCCTGATTTTGCCCGCGGCAATGGACGGAGCGCCTGGCTTTAGCACCGGCTTCGTGCGCGGGATTGGCCCCGGTGAAACCTTTGAGTACCGCTTCCCGGTCGTGCAGTCTGGCACTTACTGGTATCACGCTCACAACCTAGACCAAGAGCAGCGTGGCCTCTACGCGCCAATCGTCATCGACAAGCGCGACCCGGAGCCTTTCCGCTACGATCGTGAGCATGTCGTGCAGTTGTCGGAGTGGACGGACGAACGTCCGGCACGAGTGCTTCAGAACCTCAAACGCGATCCCAGCTACTACAATTGGAACCGTCGGACGCTGGCCGACCTGGTGCGGGACCTGAACCGTGCGCCGAATGCCGAGGCGCGGCAGGCCATTGTTCGCAACCGCATTGAGTGGGGCAACATGAGGATGGACCCCACAGACATCGCAGATATCTCTGGCGCGACCTACCGTTACCTCGTGAATGGATTTCGGCCCGAGACGCCCGCAACCCTGTTGTTCCGGCCTGGCGAGCGGGTGCGGCTTCGCCTCATTAACTCAGGCGCAATGACCTATTTCGATGTTCGAATTCCCGGTCTTAAGATGACGGTGGTGCAGGCAGACGGGAACAATATCCGACCTGTCGTCGTGGACGAACTGCGCATCGCTGTCGCCGAGACCTACGACGTCATCGTCGAGCCGCGCGAGGACAGACAATACCAGATCCTCGCTGAGACCATGGACCGCACCGGTTGGGCCAGGACGCGGTTGGCAACGCGGATGGATGCCCCCGTCGAAGCGCTGCCGTTACACCGCCCGAGGCCTGTCTTGACCATGGCTGACATGATGATGAACCCGGGACCCACAGGCCTCGACCGCGGCACCCTGGCACCCGAGCAGGACCAGCCTGGCCACGTGGCGCCCATGGGCGGCATGGATCATGGCGCCATGCCGTCTACGGGCGGCGGACAGCCGCAGGGTCAGGGTACTGCGCCAGCGATGGACCACGCCGCTATGGGGCACGGCGCCATGGCCGGGATGCCAAACACGAGCGGAGGACAGACCGGATCATCCGCGATGAATCACTCTGCCATGGGTCACGGCGCCCCAGCGCGGTCCGGCGCGCAGGGACCCGGCACTCCGGCCACGACGACGGTGGGCGGGATGGAAGCGCATGCCGGCCATGGCGGCATGGCGATGTCCGACCCCGTTGTCCACGATACCGGTGCCCCATCCGGCACTCGGGTGCTTTCCTACCGTGATCTGCGCCCGTTGCGTGCCGATCCGGAGTACAAAGCGCCAGACCGCGTCATCGAGGTGCGCCTGACTGGGAATATGGAGCGCTACATCTGGTCGATGAACGGCAACGAGTTCTGGCGTGCCCAGCCCATTGTTGCCCGCCTTGGTGAGCGCCTACGGATCCGCTTCATCAACGAGACTATGATGAATCACCCCATGCACCTACACGGGATGTGGATGGTACCAGACCTCGGTAACGGTGCCTTCAACCCGCGCAAGCATGTAGTGAGCATTAAGCCTGCCACGTCGCTAGATGTTGACGTCATCGTGGATGCCGAGGGTGATTGGGCATTCCATTGCCACCTCCTCTACCACATGGAGTCCGGTATGATGCGGACCTTCCGCGTTACCCGTGACGGCGCCCCAGTCGTGTCCGCCCCGCAACCCATGCAGGCCGCTATGCCTGCCGGGCATCGCCACTGATGTCACGGGAGCGCAGTATGACTTTCTCGATGTCGAAAGCCTTTGTTGCAGGCTTGCTTGTCACCACTCTCCCATTCTCGGTGGCATGGGCACAGGTGGGTGGTGGCCATGGCGGCCACGGGGCACCTGTGAGTTTAGGGACGAATCCGTCTGCCATCCAAAGCGCTAGGACGACGGCGGCGTCAGGCGCAGAAGATCACGCCGGACATGCGCCACTGTACTTCGGCGCTGTGCTGTTTGACCAAAACGAGATGCGCAGCAACGGCCGCGGTAGCCCAATCTATGCCTGGGAGGGTTCGGCCTTCTACGGCACTGACTACCACCGCGTTTGGGTGAACACACGTGGCGAGACGAGCCGGGAGCGTGGCGGCCTCGAACGGACCGAGGCGCAGGTGCTCTATTCGCGCTTGGTAGGTTACTACTGGGACCTCCAAGCGGGGGTGCGCCATGATTTCCGTATCGACCCGCACGAGGGTACGCCTTCGCGCACCTACGGCGCTTTCGGCCTTCAAGGATTGGCACCAGGCTTCTTCGAGGTGCAGTTACAAGGGTTCGTTGGAGGCAACGGGGTGTTCCTCGCCCGCGCCGCTGCATCCTACGACGTGCTCATCACCAACCGCATTGTATTGCAGCCTGAGGCAGAGCTGAATTTCTCGACCGGCTGGGACCGCGATGCTCTTATCGCGCCCGGTCTCTATCGAACTGAGATCGGACTGCGGCTGCGCTACGAGATTACTCGCGAGTTCGCACCCTACATCGGCTACTCTTTTGAGAGCTTCAACGGCGGCGCGACGGGATTAAACCGGCGCCTTGGGGAGAAGCCCTCGCAGTCGACAGTGGTGGCGGGAATCCGCCTCTTCTTTTAATGACCGCTGTCTCCGTGGGAAAGCAATGTCATATACCGTGACGGTAGTGAACACCTTCGCCCTCGTGCTTCGCGCTGTAAGCGTCGCGGCGGCAGCAGGGGCAGAATTGG
>NZ_JAUFPN010000272.1 GCF_030409335.1 Paeniroseomonas aquatica | reverse complement strand
TCAACAGGTAGGGCCTCCAGCAAACCCGGGGCGGTTCATTCCGCTGCGGTGCGGTCTGGCAAGCCCTTGATGCACGTCATCCTCTCGCCAGGGCTCAACGCCGCTCCCGAGGCCGCCAAGGCCGCTTTCTGGACGCGATTTGAGGAAGAGATGCGGTTGACCCTGGCGCCGTATATCTCGGTCAAGCATCAGCTGCTCGACAGCACGGCCATCCGCGACGACCACGAACACCGCGTTTACCGGAGGGTGTGCGACGACGGGAAGCTGCTCAATATCGGCAATGACTACGTGATCCGCGAGCGGATCGCCGTAGAGGTCTGCCAGGACTTCGGCCTCCAGTGCCCGCCGATCGCACACCCGGAGATGGTAGAGCGTTGGATGCGCGCCAACGGCCGCGAGGCCGGCGCCGATTGGCTGCTCGCCAACTATCCCCGCCTGCCAGACCCGCCCGGCGCGAAGCCGACGCGGTTTGGCCCACGCCGGGTTGCCGATTTGAAACCCGCCAAGCGCCAGCAGCAGCAAAGGACCGGGCGGGTGCGGGACGACAAGGCCGGCAGCGCATGGCACGCCTGGCAGCAGGGCAGCAACGGCAGCAAGGCGCAGCTGGCCGCTTTCCGTGCCCAGGGGCTGGTTCTGGCCAAGGGCGACGACGGCAAGACCTTGTTGCTCGTTGACTCCCAGGGTGGCAGCGATCGTGCCGCTCAGCTCATCAGCCAGGCGGCAAAGCGTGAGGGTGCCAAGGTCGCCGTTCGCGATCTGCGCGCGCGCCTCGGCAGCCTCGTCGATAGCCTGCCAACCGTCGCTGATGCTCGCCTCGAGGCTCACGAGCTGGCCGCGATCCTCGACGCCGAGGACATGCACCATCAGGCCGAGGCGATCGAGGCTGAGGTTACCCGGATCCAGGCCCTCGCCGACGGCGAAGAGGTGGAGGACGGCTTCCAGGCCTTCGCTAAGGCTGAGGAGGAGGCAGAGATCGAGCCTCCCCCGCCAGCCACACCATTGGCGCCGGCCCGCCCACGCACCCAGGCTCTGCCGCCGGTCAGCCGCGATCCCCGCGACGTCCTCGACGACATCATGCGCGATTGGCCCGGCCGGAAGGACGAGGCGGCCACGCCGCCGCTCGCTCCGGAGCCGGAGCCGGAGATCCGCAACACTTGGTCGGGAATGCCGAGCGATGACGAACTCGCTGAGCTGCAGGCCGTGGGCCGCCGGCATCGCGCACCCAAGCCTGCCGGCCCGGCTAAGCCCGGAGGCGTGCGCCTGCCAGAGTGGGCACGCCCCCAGAAGGCAGCAGCCAAGCCTGCCAACTCGTACCAGAGCGCCACGGATTTCGTGTCGCTGTTCCAGATCGAGGCATCGGGCGGCGATGCGGTCATGCTGGCGTGGATGCGGGAGCAGGACCGACTTGCGCGGATCGAGCTCGAGCAGTCCAAAAGCCGGGCGAGGGATCAAGCCGAGCGGGAGCGCGTTGCCGCGGCGCGGGCTGCGGCCGCGCGTGCCAGCCAGGAGAGGGCGCCTCTATCAGCTGCCGGTGAAAAGCTCCGGCAACAACTGCGCGGCGGCCAGCACGTCCATATGTCTGCGACCGTACAAAGGACCACGGTGACCTCGACCTCTTTCACAGTCGAGGAAGTCACCGTTACCACCGCTGTTTGGCGCCAGACGGCAGAGTCGCGGCGCGGTCTCGTGTCCCGTGCGCTGGATTGGATTGCCGACGGTGCCGCGACGGTTGCTCAGGACATGCAAAACCACGCCGAGTATAGCAAGCGAGTGGCCGCCGAGGATGCCGACGAGGAAAGCCGCTTCGGCATATGAAGCTGGATAGGGGTGGGGTTAAGAAGGGAGGGCCATCTGGTCCCTTGCGGTAACCCTGGGCGCTAATCGCCACCCCGTGATCCAGCTATCCCTTGAAGTTACGGAGGATGTTCCGTAACTTCCTGTGGAACTTTGAAGGAGGATTCCGTCGATGCTCGAAGTCAGCTCGGCCGAGGTCTCAAAGAGCTTCGGTGTCTACCGGGAGAAGGCTGAAGGCTCCCGCGACGCCGCGCCGGAGCCGGTGCGGGTGCTGCACTACAACAAGCCCGCGGTAGTCATTGTGCAGGCAGACGAGTACGAGCGCCTGAAGCGGCGGGACAAGATGAGCTTGGCCATTGAGGAACTGCCCGAGGACCTGATTGACCAGATCGCATCGTCCACCATGGACCCCCGCTTCGATTTTCTGAGCGCGAAATGATGCCTGGGACGTGCCGCTACCAACGCTGACGCTGGGCTTGGTGGTCCGCTACGAATACCTCTGGAAGCGGCGCGAGCAGGAAGGGGCGCACACCGCAGACAAGGACCACCCCGCCTGTGTGGTCGCTACCTTCAAGCGGGAGGGGCGTTCCGAGGATTATGTGATGTATCTGCCGATCTCCCACTCGCCGCCGAGTGAGGAGGAGATCGGGCTGGAGCTGCCCGACGACGTGAAGAGGAAGGCGGGGCTGGATAGCGCCCAGCAGTGGATCCTGCTCAACGAGTGCAACATTGACTCTTGGCCCATGGACCTGCGCCCGCTGCCCAGGCAGCCCGGTACCTTCCACTACGGCCACCTGCCGCCGAACTTCTTCATCATCGTCCGGGACCGCTTTGTCGAACTTTACCGCGATAAGAAGCTGAGCAGGGTCAATCGCGCCGGGCTCTGACGACTGCCTGGGGGCGGCGCATCTTATCCCCCCGTCGCCTGCACTAGGGTCTGTGACCGGACTATCTGGCTAACCGGTCTGGCACCGAACCGGTCTCTGGCCG
>NZ_JAUFPN010000271.1 GCF_030409335.1 Paeniroseomonas aquatica | reverse complement strand
AGCGACTTGGCATCTTGATGCCCTCCTCAATACGGTACGTTGGGGGTGAGATCGACGGTCTTGACGCTGCCGTTGGCGAGCTGTCGGACGGCATCGAGGACGGCCGGGTCGTTCGGAAACAGGTACATGCGATGCTGCGGGTCGAGGGCGAGCCGGATCCTGCCCGTGCGGATGCGGTGGTGCAGCCAGGCCTGGGACACACCGACGACCTCGGCGACCTCGGGCAGGGTCAGCGCGCCGGCCACGCGCCGCCGCATTTCTGGCCGGTATCGAATGCCCTGAGCGAGACGAAGTTTGCGGATCGTGCTGAGGAGCACGCGGCGGCCGTGGTCGAGGTGGTGGCCCTGGGCGTCAAGGGCTTCGACGATCGCCGCGTCCGAGGCGCCCGCGCGGGCCATCTCGGCGACGAGGCGCTCGATCGTACCAATGCCCGACAACTCGCGCAGCGCATGGCCGCCAGTATCGGCAACGAACTCGCTCCAGTCGCCGCCAACCCATACCACGCGGACCGCCACGCGGTCGGCGGCGGTGCGCTCGAGGACCACCTTGTCGACGAGGCATCGCAGGAGCGCTTTGCGCTGCCCGGGCATGAGTCGTGGGTCCGCCCAGAGGGGCGGCAAGGTTTCCCCAATCTCCGTTAGGGCGGCGCGCAGTTCGAGCTGGCACGATCCTGCCTGGCCCGCAGGGGCACCGCGCGCTGCTGCCTCACGCTCACCTTTCGCAAGCGCCTCCTCCCCGGCGCGCAGCTCCAGGAGCGCCGCCTCCCACCGGCGTTCGAGTTCCGCCGCGACGAGCCGGTTGTCCGGATCGACCTTGCCGAACTGACGCTCCGCCAGGAGTGCCCGGTATCGGAGCCGCTCGACCTGCTGCGCTGCAGCCTGCCGCAAGGCCGCGTTATTCTCGCGCCGCGTTGCCTCTGCCCGCTCGAACGCGTCCACCTCCGCGGGCGCGACCGCTTCGAGGAACGCCGCGACGACGAGCGCGTCGATGGGGGAGGCGATCACGTTCTGGCAGCGGGGCAGCCCGCGATCCTGCTCGAGACTGCGGCAGATATAGCGCGGCCGGTTATGGTACTGGACCGTCATCTTTCGGCCGCAGGCACCGCAGTGAACGAGGCCGTGCAGCATGGCTGCGCCATCGCGGGGAGCGCCGCGCGTGCCCAAACGGCGGTAGTCGGCGTGGTTGTCCCCGAGCCTGGCCACAATCGCCTCATACGTGTCCCAACCGATGTAGGGAGGATAGCGGTCCGGGACGACGATCCGCCATTCGGCTCGCGGACGCTTGCGAACCCTCGCCCGGCTGCCGTCGGGTGGTCGCGCGCAGGCCGTCCTGCCGTAGACGAAGGCTCCGGCATAGGCCGGGTTGGTGAGGATGCGGCAGATCGCGTGTTTCGTCGGCGACCGCCAGCAGAGCCCACCCTGTGGCCCTTCGCGGCGCGGCAAAGTGAGGCCGCGGGCTAGAAAGATCCGCAGCACTGCCTGCGCCGAACGGCGCTCGAGAAAGGTTGCGAACACGAGCCGGAGCCGGGCCTCGACCTCCTGGTCCGGCGTGATGACGACGATGCCCGAAGGGTCACGCTCGAGCCCGACCGGCAACGGCAGGGCAAGCTCGCCGCGGGTCGCTTTAGCGAGGAGGCCTGCCGTCAAGCGCCCCCGCAGCGTATGCATCTCGACCTCCGAGATCGTACCCTTGAGGCCGAGGAGGAGCCGCCCATTACCTGTGGCCGGGTCGTAGACGCCGTCCCGGTCGGCAATGAGGCAGCGACGATAACCGCAGAGGTCGAGCAGCGGATACCAGTCCGAGCAGTTCCGCGTCAGCCGGGTCACCTCGTAGGAGAGGACGATCCCGACCTCACCCAGGCCGACCCGGGCGAGCAGATCTTTGAACCCTGACCGGTTCGCCGCCGTCGTGCCGCTCTCGCCTAAATCCTGGTCGATCACATCGACGTCCGCCTCGTGCCAGCCGAGCTCAACGGCGCGCTGGCGGAGCGCGTACTGGAGGCGGGTGCTCTCCCCGTTGCTCAGCACCTGATGGGCTGTGGACTGGCGGATGTAAATCAGCGCCCGCCGGGCGAGGTGGTCCGGCGTGATGAGTTCGGAGTGCATCGCCTACCTCCCGCAATACCGACGCGAGTGCGGTGACG
>NZ_JAUFPN010000270.1 GCF_030409335.1 Paeniroseomonas aquatica | reverse complement strand
CTCAGGATATGCGTTCGACTAAACCTGAAATGCTCTAGGCTGCTCCACCTGCCGCCCTATTCGCCGGACCTGAACCCGATCGAGAATGCCTTCGCCAAGCTCAAAGCCATCCTCCGCAAAGCCGCCGCGCGCACCATCGACGACCTGTGGAATGCCATTCGAGACGCACTGCCACGCTTCACCCCAGACGAATGCCGAAACTACTTCACGCCGCAGGATATGAGCCCGAATGATCGGATTCTGCTCTAACTCAGGATATGACTTCGACTAAACCTGAAATACTCTGGTGCGCGATACCGGCGCAGCGATTGTGCTGATGCCTGTGTTGGTCCTGGCCCAAACCTGCTGCTTGACGACGTCAACAAGCAACTGCCCGCCGGTACTCGTGCGGTGATGCTGACCGACTACGCCCGATGCGACATCTCCAAGAATTAGCGCGTGCCGCTGACCACCAGCTTTGTCCACCGGCTCACCGGAGCAGAACGCCATCGAGAACATATGACAAGACCTGCGGGCCGCGATCTTTGGCGCCGGCGGTTAAGCGCCAGGCGCACCGTCGTCGATGCTTGCTGCGAGGCATGGAACAGGCTTATCGGCGGGCCCGGTTGCATGTCGCTGCTGAACGGCTTCGAATGGGCTCAACCGATCACTCCATAGTAAGCCTGTCATTATGACGCCGTCGACACCGATGCAAACCGCTTAAATCTTCCGAACCAACCATCGGCCAGGATTTCCTGATATACTGCAACCGTCTGTTGGGAGACTCGGTCTAGCTTCAGCCTGGAAATATTGATCTGCGACTTGGCCCGCATCTCGGCAAGGTATTGCGGATCCTTGAGCAGCCGTACAAGTGCTGCAGCGAGAAGGTCCGGGCGTTTGGGCTGAACGAGGACCCCTGCCTTGCCATTCTCGAGCATCTCGGGAATTCCTCCGACGTCGGTGGCCACAATCGCACAGCCAGCTGCCCGAGCTTCTGATAAGACGAGCGGGGCGGGGTCGGCATGCGATGGAAGCACAAATATATCCCCGGCCAACAAGAACTCACGCGGGTCGTTGCTGTGCCCACAGAACGTTATCTGACTTTCACTGATAGTGTCTGCAAGTTTTCTGTATTCATGTTCATGAGGGCCGCCGCCAATAATGAATAAATGGGCTCTGGGACAGCTTTCTAGCAATATTCCATGAGCTTTGATTAGGTCATCCACGCCCTTTCTGGGATGCAAACCGCCAACGAAAATGATCGCAGGCGAGGGAAGTGTCCTCGGTGACGGCAGTATGGAGGAAAAACGTGGGGAGTTGACTGTTCCATTAAGTACTGTGCGGATCTTGTTCTTTGGTACACCGCGACGGATCATGGATTGGGTCACTACCTCACTGACCCCAATGACCCGATCGCCTACGCGCATCAATACGGCACTTTTTTCGAACTCATTGTGAACGGTGGTTACTAACTTTGGTTTTTTCAGCACACAAAGAGCTGCTGCAAGCATTGCGCTGGTCATCATGTGAGCATGAACAATGTCAGGCTTAACGTTAAGAATGACTCTACGTAATGACCATAAAGCTTTCACCAGATTTATTTTTGGTTTTCGGTTTTGATCAACTTTCAGGTGCCGTATGCCAAATATCGTGAAGAGTTCGTCGAAGTCGCCCCCTGCGCTGCAAATCGAGACATCATGGCCCTGGGCGGCCTGGGTACAAGCAAGATCAACCATGGCGCAGACATTACCATTAGCGCGCCGCGTGTGATTAATCACATGCAAGATTTTCAGACGCGCCGGAGGTTCGAAAACCGAACGCGTGTTGATCCCCATGATATGTACCCTCAACACAAGACAAATTCTACGGAAATTGATGCGGATTGTTTTACTTTTAAGACATTTGCAAAAATTCTATTTCGAGTCAATGGCCTATTTGGTTGAAGCTCAGGGCGGGGTTCTTTCATCCAGTGGTGGTGATCAATCAGTTTATTTTCTTTTAGATACGATGTATTCCTTATGAATCGCCGGTCTGGAACCCGTGGGGCGCCCCACTCGAAGAAGTTCTGGGCTTGGGAACCGGTTCGCCTCAACTCATCCTCGGCTTAGAGCACCTAATACCAAGTCTCCGAGAGCGTGACTCGTTTGGGATT
>NZ_JAUFPN010000027.1 GCF_030409335.1 Paeniroseomonas aquatica | reverse complement strand
GCTGGCCCGGCGGCTCGGGCTGGGGCTGCTGGCCTTCGCCCAGGCCGCGGCGGCGCGGCAGGCGGTGATGGCGGGGAACATCCCCTGCGCCATGCTGGCGGCGCCCGAGGCGATCGGCGCACTGCGCGACGGCCAGCTGCAGGCGCTGGGCCTGGCCGGGGAGCGGCGCAGCCCGCTGCTGCCGGAGGTGCCGACCCTGGCGGAGCAGGGCATTCCGCTGGCGCTGGTGGCGCGGCGGGGCTTCGCCGCGCCGGCGGGGGTGCCCCCTGCCCTGCTGGAGCCGCTGCTGCGTGCCCTGCAGGCCGCCGTCACCGACCCGGAATTCGCCGCCCAGTCGGAGGCAAGGGGCTACGTGCCGGCCTTCCTCGGCCAGGCCGCCTGGGCGCCGCCGCTGCGCCGCCTGGCCAGCGAGCTGTCGCGGCGCTGGGCCACCGACCCCTGGGTTGCACGACAGGATTGAGGCCTAACCGGCGCGCTTCAGCCGCCCGGCCCAGTGCCGCCGCCGGCCCCGCCGGGCGGTCAAACTCCCGTATAGTCTCAAATTATAGCCGATCTTTTGTAGATGAGGCATGTTCTGGGGGTCGGCGCATCTCCATACTGGAGATGGATCGAGCGGAAAGATTTCTTATTCATGTTTATGCAGCCGCAAGTTGCGGACCGCGTCGCCGCCGGGCTCCGCCCGCCGTGCTGACCATGGCCGGACACGGGGTGCGGCGGCACCTCGCCCGGCCGCCGCTGCCCGCCGGCCTGCTGGACGGCGCGGCGCCCGCGCCGGTGCTGCCGCCCGCGGCCGACCCGGTGCTGCGCGACGCCGCGGCGCTGGCGGCCGGCCTCTGCAACGGCGAGGTCTCGGTGCACTACCAGCCGGTGGTGCGGCTGGCCGACCGCCGCCCGGTGATGGTGGAGGCGCTGGCGCGCTGGCACCGGCCCACGGTGCCGGTGCCGCCCGACCGCTTCGTGCCCCTGGCGGAAAGCGCCGGGCTGACCCGCGCCCTCTCGGTGCTGGTGGCCTCCCGCGCCGTGCGGGAGGTGGCGCCGCTATGGCAGGCGCTGCGGCTGAAGGTCTCGGTCAACCTGCCGCTCGGGCAGCTGCTGGCGCCGGACCTGCCGGCCTGGCTGCACCGGACCATGCGGCTGGGCGGGCTGCGGCGGGGGCAGCTGTCGCTGGAGCTGACCGAGACGACCACGGTGCACGACCGCTCCGCCCTGCACCGCGCCCTGCTGCGGCTGCGGGCCGGCGGCTACCGGGTGCTGCTCGACGACATCATCCTGCACGACGACCGCGACTGGCTGCTCGGCCTGCCCTTCGGCGCCTTCAAGCTGGACCGCTCCCTGGTGGAACGGCTGCCGACGGATGGCCAGGCCCGGCGCGAGGTGCGGCGCCTGGTGCGGCTGGCCGATGCCGCCGGGCGGCAGGTGATCGCCGAGGGGGTCTCGGACCGCCGCCTCTGGTCGACCGTCCGCAGCCTCGGCGTGCATCACGCCCAGGGCTACATGATCGGCCGGCCGATCCCGGCGCAGGCGCTGCCCGGCTGGAGCAGCGGCTGGCGCGGCGGCCGCCTGTCCTGAACCCCAACCGGCCCGCGGCGCCGGGCCTCAGCCCAGCAGGCGGCGGGCCAGGGCGGTGCGCAGCCCCGGCTGCTTGAGCCGCGTGCTGAGCGGCTGGAGCTGGCGCAGCGTGGCCAGGGCCTCGGCCAGATGGCCTTCGGCGCGGCTGCGGTGACGCTCCGACTCGGCCAGGGACTGCGCCGCCGCGGCGGCTTCCTGCCGCAGGCGGGCGGCCTCCGCCCGGGCGGCCTCCAGCGCCGCGCCGGCCTCGGCATCGCCCCCCCGGGCCCCGTCCAGGGCGGCGGCAGCCTCGGTCGCATCCGCCCGCACCGCCTCCAGCGCCTGCTGCGCCTGCTGCCAGCGGGCGGCGGCGGCCGGGTCCTCGCGCGGCGCGGCGGCCGGCGGCGTCGCCTCGCGGCCAGCCTCCAGCAGCGCCGCCAGCAGGGCCTCGGCCTCCTTGGCCAGCGGGCGGGGCACCCAGCCGGCGACCCGGACGCGGCCGAGCGCCTTCTGCTCGGCGGCGATGCGCTGGGCCTCGAGCTTCGCCTCCTCGGGCGACAGCTTGGCGGCCTTCGGTGCGGTCTGCTCGCTCATGCCCACTCCTGTCGCGGTGCGGCGGCGCGCCCCGGCCGGGCGGCGCCGCGATGTCGGACGGCCGATGGCGGGGCACCCGCCGGTGCGGCGCGGCGCCTGCCGTCGGCATGGCCCCGGTCTAGAGCAAACCGCCGGTGGGTGGAACCACCTGGCGGAGACAGGCTGCCTGCCAGATCAACCAGCCCGTCCGGCGGGGCGGTGCGCCGGGTCAGCCATAGGCGCGGCGGTAGAGGTCGATGATCGCCGCCTCGTCCGGCACCCGCGGGTTGTTGGCCGGGCTGCCGGAGGCGAGCGCCTGCTGCGCCATCAGCGGCAGCAGCCCCTCCCAGCGGTTGCCGCCGATGCCGTAGTCCTTCGGCGTCGGCACGCCGAGCTCGCGGTTCAGCGCCCGCAGCTCCTCCAGCAGCCGGGTGCCGGCGGCGGCGTCGCTGTCCTCCCGGGTGGCGACGCCCATGGCGCGCGCCGCCTCGGCATAGCGCGGCAGCGCCTCGGTGAGCCCGTATTCGGTGACTACCGGCAGCAGCATGGCGTTCGAGAGCCCGTGCGGGACGTGGAAATGCGCGCCGATCGGCCGGCTCATGCCGTGCACCAGGGCGACCGAGGAGTTGGAGAAGGCGAGGCCGGCCTGCATGGCGCCGAGCATCATCGCCTCGCGCGAGGCGGCATTCTTCGGCTGGTGATAGGCCGGGCGGAGGTGGCGGCCGATGAGCTGCAGGGCCGACAGCGCCAGGCTGTCGGCATGCGGGTTGGCCCGCTTCGAGACATAGGCTTCGAGCGCATGGGTCAGGCTGTCGATGCCGGTATCGGCCGTCGTGCGCTGGGGCACGCTGAAGGTCAGCTCGTAGTCGACGATGGCGGCCAGCGGCAGGGCGCCGAGGCCGGCGATCAGCATCTTCTCGTCGGTCTCGGTATCGGTGACGATGGTGAAGCGCGTCGCCTCCGAGCCGGTGCCGGCGGTCGTCGGGATGCAGAGGATCGGCACCAGCCCGTGGTCGGCCTGCGCGGGGACCTTGAAGCTGCGCATCTTCGCGCCGGGGGGCGCGGCGGCGAGGATCGCCATGGCCTTGGCGGTGTCCATCGGGCTGCCGCCGCCGAAGCCGATCAGGCAGTCGTGGTCGCCGGATATCAGCACCGCGGCGCCGGCCTCGATGACGGTATCGGTCGGGTCGGGCACCGTCTCGCTGAAGACCGCGAAGGCGATGCCGGCGGCGCGCAGCGGCGCCAGCAGGGCGCGGTCGATGGTGCCGGAGGAGACCATCCAGGGGTCGGTGACGACCAGGGGACGGGACAGGCCGAGGAGGCGGAGCACCTCGGGGGCCTCGGCGACGGCGCCGCCGCCGATGCGCATCAGGCGCGGCGAGACGATGGTGGCGGTCATTGGGCAGGATCCTCCCCTGGGGGTTTGGGGCGGACAATAGGTGGGGCGGGGCGGCGAAGGAAGGTTGGGGGATGACCCCATGCCCCAGGGGACCGGCGCCTCCCGCCGTGCCCGCCTTCAGCCCGCGGGCTGCAGCCCCGCATCGGCCTGGCGGTCGAGATGGGCGGCGAGCGCGGGGTCCAGCTTCAGCCGATGCGCCAGGGCGCCCAGCCAGGCGCGCTCGGCGGCCTGGTCCGGATCCATCGACATGCGGGCGGCGAGATAGAGCTCGGCGGCCTGCTCGGGGGTCTGCGCCGCGGCCGCGATGGCGGAGACGGGCATGTCCTGGTCCAGGGCCTCGAAGACGAAGGCCTGGGCCTCGGCGTCCAGGCCGAGGGTCTCGACCCGTTCGAAGATGCGCTTGCGCTCCTCGGGGTCGAGGTGGCCATCGGCCTTGGCGGCGCCGACCATGGCGCGGATCAGCGCGAGCTCGAAGGGCTGGCCATCGGCGGCCGGGACGGCGGCGGGCAGGAAGCGCTGGTCCAGCGTCTCGGTCTCGGCCTGGGTGGCCACCGGGGCGCTGGCCGGGGACTGGCCCTGCTGCCAGTTCTGGTAGGCCCGGTGCGCCAGGGCGCCGAGCGCCGCCGCCCCGCCGTAGCCGAGCATCCCGCCGGCCATCTTCCTGACGCCCTTGCCGCCGAGGACCATGCCGAGGATGCCGCCCGTCGCGGCGCCGCCGGCGAAGCTGCCGCCATGGATATTGTTCAGGGCGGACCTGGCCTGATCCATGAAGCCGGCCGCTGCGCCGGGCCTGCCCTGGCCCTGGCCGGGAGCCTGACCCTGGGCCTGACCTTGGACTTGGCCCTGGGCCTGGCCGAGGAAGCTGTCGAAGAGCGCTTTCGCATTGATCATGCCGCCCAGGTCGGAACCGCGGCCGAGCATGTCAAGCTGGTGGTGAAATTTCATCCATGTTCGCACCCTGGCAGGAGCCGCCTTCGGCCGCCGTCCCACCATGTCGCGCGGATACGGCCGAGGCGTTGATCCGCCTGCCCCGGGCAGAGGCTCAAGCCGGCCGGCCGGCGCGTTCCGACAGCCTCAGGCTGCGGCGGATCGGCGCTGGATGCCGGCAGGGGGTCCGCGCTCGACCCCGATGGCGCGGGCGGCATGCGGCCCTGTCCTGGGACGCAACCGCATGCGCCTTCGCCCATGCCGGCTGGCAATGGGGCAAAGGGCGGTCAGGCGGGCAGGGGCGGCGACCGGGACATCGGAGCGGAGCGCGCATTCCATGATGATGTCGCCCGTCCCGGGAAGCGCGCCGACGGACCGGAAGCCGACCTTGCGGTAGAGCGCGATGGCACCCTCATTCTCGGGCACCACGATCAGGCGGATGCGGCGGCAGGCCGGCACGGCGGCAAGGCCCGCCATGACCCGTGCCAGGATGGTCCGGCCGAGGCCAAGCCCCTGTTGGGAGCGTGCCAGGATGAACCAGCCCAGCCACCAGCAGGTGGCATCCCGGCGATCCGGGTGAATGACGTAGAAGCCGATCAGGCGACCTTCGGCATGAATGCCGATCAGTGCATGGGAGGGACCGGTGCGGACCGCGTCGAGGATATCCGCGAGGGGGCCGAGATAGTCTTCGACCTGGGCGGTATCCAGGCCGATCGTGTCGAGAATACCCAGTTGATCGTTGCCGATCGGGCGATAGCTGAGGGCCTTTTGCGGCCTTGGGGAAGGCATGTGATCCCATTGAGATTGTGCACACGGAGGCCGGAGCCGCTGGTCCGGAGGTGCCGAATGCAATCAGGCACCAAGGATTTCGCCAGGCTCGCCGCCGCCATGGTTACATCAGATGTCATGGCCATGAGGAAAGGCAAATCGGCCAAGCATGCCATGGATTATGACAGATGGGATATTTCTTGGGGGTGGCTCCCGTTCTGGGAAAGTTTCCCATCCGATCAGGCGGGGCAGGAAATCGGCTGCACGAGACTGGCATTAAAAATATTTTTTCTTAAAGTTGCCTTGCCTCTTCATGGCCTGGCTGTCGTCCAGGCGGCGCGGAGCCCGGCGCCCCACCCTTCAGCCCGCCTCCCTTGCCGCGAACAGGGCCAGCCGCCGCGCCGCCACCGGCGTCAGCCCGCCGCTGAAGTCGTGCTCCGGCGGCGGCAGTTCCGCCGCGAAATGGCAGGCGCTGTGATGCCCCGGCCCGATCTGCACGTCGGGCGGCTCGACCTCGCGGCAGATCGCCTGGGCCAGCGGGCAGCGGGTGTGGAAGCGGCAGCCGGGCGGCGGGTTCAGCGGGCTCGGCACGTCGCCGCCGAGCGGCGTCACCTTGCCGCGGCGGCGCGGATCGGGGTGCGGGATCGCCGCCAGCAGCGCCCGGGTATAGGGGTGGCGCGGATTGGCAAACAGGCTGCGGCGGTCGGCCACCTCCATGATGCGGCCGAGGTACATCACCGCCACCCGGTCCGCCATGTGCTTCACCACCGCCAGGTCATGCGCGATGAAGAGGTAGGCCAGGCCGAAGCGCGATTGCAGGTCCTTCAGCAGGTTCACCACCTGCGCCTGGATCGAGACGTCGAGCGCCGAGACCGGCTCGTCGCAGACGATGAGGTCGGGCTGCACCGCCAGCGCCCGGGCGATGCCGATGCGCTGGCGCTGGCCGCCGCTGAACTCATGCGGGAAGCGCTCGGCCTGCCAGGGGGCGAGGCCGACCAGCCCGAGCAATTCATGCACGCGGGCGGTGCGGCTGGCGGCATCGCCGATGCCGTGCACGACCAGCGGCTCGGCGATGGCCTCCCCGACCGAGAGGCGTGGGTTCAGGCTGGCGAAGGGGTCCTGGAAGATGATCTGGGCCTGGCGGCGCATTCGCCGCAGCTCGGGCGCGGAGAGGCCGGTGATGTCGGCGCCGTTGATGCGGACGGTGCCGGCGGAGGGCTCGATCAGGCGGAGGACGAGCCGGGCGGTGGTGGATTTGCCGCAGCCGGATTCGCCGACCAGGGCCAGGGTCTCGCCGCGGTTGAGGGTGAAGGAGACGCCATCGACGGCGCGGACGGTGCCGACCTGCCTGGCCAGGATCATGCCCTGCTTGACCGGCCAGTGCTTGGCCAGGCCCTGCACCTCGAGCAGCGGCGCGGTCATGCCGCGAGCTCCACCGGCGCGCGGAGGCAGGCGACGTGGTGGCCGGGGCTGATCTCCCGCAGCGGCGGCGGCGCGGCCTCGCAGGCGGCGACGGCGAAGGGGCAGCGCGGGGCGAAGCGGCAGCCGGGCGGCAGGGCGAAGGGCGGCGGGACGGTGCCCTCGATCGCCAGCAGCCGGGGGCGGTCCTCGTCGAGCCGGGGGACGGAGCCGAGCAGGCCGAGCGTGTAGGGGTGCTGCGGGTCCTCGAAGAGGTCGCGGGCGGCGGCGCGTTCGACCACCCGGCCGGCATACATGACAGCGACCTCGTCGGCCATCTCGGCGACCACGCCGAGGTCGTGGGTGATGAGGATGATGGACATGCCCGTCTCGGCCTGGAGGTCGCGCAGCAAATCCAGGATCTGGGCCTGCACGGTGACGTCGAGGGCGGTGGTGGGCTCGTCGGCGATCAGCAGCTTCGGCGCGCATGCCAGCGCCATGGCGATCATGACGCGCTGGCGCATGCCGCCCGAGAGCTGGTGCGGGTATTCGTCGAAGCGGCGTTCCGGCGCGGGGATGCGGACGCGGGCCAGGGCGGCGATGGCGCGGGCGCGGAGGTCGGTCGCGCCGGGGTCGTGGGCGCGCATGGCCTCGGTGATCTGGGCGCCGATCGGGTGGACCGGGTTCAGCGAGGTCATCGGTTCCTGGAAGATCATCGCCACCTCGCCGCCGCGGATGTGGCGCATGGCCGCCGGCGGCAGGGTGAGCAGATCCTGCCCCTCCAGCAGCACCTGGCCGGCGGCGACGCGGCCGGGGCGCGGCACCAGGCCCATGACCGAGAGCGAGAGCACCGACTTGCCGCAGCCGCTCTCACCGACGATGCCGAGGGTGCGGCCGCGCGGGACGGAGAGGTCCACGCCATCGACCGCGGCGAAATCGCCATTGGGCGTGCGGAAGCTGGTCCGCAGCCCCTTGACCGCCAGCAGGGGCGCCCCGGTCACTTCCAGAGGAAGCTCGGCGGCGAGATCTGGTCGGCGGAGCGATGCGCCCAGTCGCGCTTCGGCACCTGATCGGCGATTCGCTGCTGCGATTCATGCAGGTGCTCGGCGGCGGCGCGGTAGTCCATGGTCAGCACCTCGCCATCCTGCACCACCTTGCGGCCATCGACATAGACCGACCGCAGCGCGCGGTCACCGGCGGCGTAGATGAGCGAGCGGATGGGGTCGCGGGCCGGGCGCATCATCGGGTGGGTGATGTCGACCAGCACGAAATCGGCGCGGCAGCCGGTGGCGAGCCGGCCGATATCCTCGCGGCCCAGCGCCCGGGCGCCGCCGACCGTCGCCGCCTCGAACAATTCGGTGGTGGTCAGGCTGCGCGGGTCGGTCGCCTGGGTGCGGGCGAGGTAGGCGGCGAGGCGCATCTCATCCAGCATGTTGTGCGGGTAGGTGTCGGTGCCGATGCCCATGTTGACGCCCGAGCGCTTGTAGCGGCCGAGGTGCTTCAGGGTGATGCCGCGCCGGGCGAAGACGGTCGGGCAATGGGCGACGGTGGTGCCGGTCTCCGACAAAATCTCCAGGTCGCGGCGGGTGTGCCAGGGCGTGCTCGGGTGATCGTCGAGGAAGATGCCGTGGCCGATGATGGCGCGGTCGTCGAGCAGCCCCTGCTCGTGCAGCCAGCCGATCGGGGTGAAGCCGTGGCGGCGGGTGATCTCGTGGAATTCGGTGACCGACTGCGCGGCGTGGATCTGCCAGGAGATGCCGCGCCGGCGGGCCTCCTCGCGGCTGTCCTTCAGGAGCTCCGGCGTGCAGGTGTCGATCTGGCTGGGGACGGCCATGCCGAAGAGGCGGCCGCTCTCGTGCTGCTCGGCGCGCTCGACCAGGGTGAAGGCCTCGGCCATCGCCTTCTCGCCGGCGGCGGCATCCCATTCGTACTCGACCACATGGCCGTTCTTGGTGAACCAGCGGGCGGAGCGGAACATCGGCGCGATGCAGACGCGCATGCCACTTTCGGCCAGCAGGTCCAGCCAGCCGGGATGCGCCATGGAAAGGTCAGCGACGGTGGTGACGCCGGAGAGCAGCAGCTCGGACAGCGCGACCTTGACGCAGCTATGCACCGCGCCCGGGTCGGGGCGGAAGATCGGCAGGTATTCGTAGAGCGAGGAATTGTAGAGGCCCGGCGTGCCGACCTCGTCGGTGAAGCCCTTGTTCATGGGCTCCGACGAGGGGTGGGAGTGGATGTTCACCAGCCCCGGCATGACCATCATGCCGGTGCCGCTGATGGTCTCATCCGCCGGGCCGGCGTAATCGCGGCCGACAAACAGGATGCGGCCCTCCTCGAAGGCGAGGTCGCCGTTCGGCATGTAGACGTGCTGATGCGTGGCGTCGTCCCAGGCGAGGAGGACATCGGCGTTGCGGATGACGGTGATGGGCATATTCGGGGTCCTTATCGCGTCAGCCGGATGTCGAGGCCCTTGTAGAGCGCGACACCGTAGATGCCATGGGCGCGGATGCCCTCGGCCCGCATGGAGGAGGCGACCCAGATCTGTTCCCGGGCGATGGGAAACCAGACATTGGCCGCGGAGACGATGCGCTGCGCCTCGGCGATGGCGGCCAGCCGCACGGCGGGGTCGAGCGCGACCTTGGCCTGGTCGAGGGCGCGGTCTGTCTCGGGGCTCGTCCAGTTCATGCGGTTGGGCGTCGGCTTGTTGCGGCTGTCGAAATAGAGCGCCATGCCGTCGGTGGCGGTGACATAGGGGTAGGACATGATGAAGGCGTCGAATTCCTGCGTCGCCAGCCGGCCCCAGCCGACGGTCGCGTCCCAGACCTGGATCTTCATCTCGATGCCGACGCGGCGCAGGTCGGCCTGCATCGCCTCCAGCACCTGGCGGCCCTGCTGGGTGTTGAGGGCATAGACCAGGAAGCTGGCCCGCAGCCCGTCCTTGGCGCGGACATTGTCGCTGCCCATGGTCCAGCCGGCGTCATCGAGCGTGCGGCGGGCGGCCTCGGGATCGAAGCTCGGGACCAGCTTGGCGGCCTCGGCGTCGTAGCCGGCGGTGTTGGGGTTCATGTAGCCATCGGCCGGCGTCGCATTGCCGAACCAGACGGCCTGGACGATGGCGGCGCGGTTGACCGCCTGGTTGATGGCGCGGCGAACGGCGGGGTCGTTCACCACCGGCTTGTCGACCTTGAAGCCGACGAAATGATCCCAGAAATAATTCTCCTGCGTCGACATGCGCACATTCGGCATGCGGCGGAGCTGGCTGATGGCGATGGGCGGGATGTACTGCGTCGCATCCGCCTGTCCCGTCTGCAGCGCGGCGAGGCGCGTCTGGCTTTCCGGCACCACGCGCCAGATGACGCGGTCCACCTGCGGCGCCGGGTTCTGGTACAGCGGCGGGCCCCAGGTGTAGCGGGGGTGCTTCGTCAGGATCAGCTCCTGGCGCGGGGTCCAGCTCGTCCAGCAATAGGGACCGGTGCCGTTGAAGCCCTGCACGCCGAAATTCGCGCCGAGCTTCTCGACCGTCGCCTGGTCGACGATGGAGGCGAAGAAGAGGCTGAGCTGATACAGCAGCTCGCCGTAAGGCTCGGTGAGCTCGTATTCCACCGTGTAGTCGTCGATTGCGCGGATTTCCTTCACAGGGCCGGCGCGCCAGCGGACCGGGCTGCGCGTCGCCGGGTCGAGCCAGCGGTTGATGGTGTAGACCACGTCGCGGGCGGTGAAGGGCTTGCCATCGCAGAAGGTGACGTCGCGCTTCAGGTGGAAGGTATAGGTCTTGCCATCGGGGCTGACCTCCCAGCGCTCGGCGAGGCCGGCGCGGACGGTCTTCATGTCCCAGTCGAGCGAGACCAGCGTGTCGCTCATCATATACAGGCTCTCGCCGGCGGAGCGGGCGGTGGAGCGGGGCGGGTCGTAATTGTCGGCGTCGATCTCGCGCAGGATGACGAGGGTATTGCGCGGCGCGGGCTGGGCGAGCGCGGTGCCGGCGGACAGGGCGAGCAATGCGGCGGCGATTGTTGTTTTCATCGTCGTCTCCTGTGGCTAGGGGGACTTTGTCCCCCTAGGACCCCCTACCAAAGGCCGAAGGGCCTTTGGAAACCATGAGTTAAAGCCTTGTCTTACTTATAGAAATAGATGAGGGGCTTGGGGAGAATACCTTCTCCCCAACCTTGCCTTAAAACCGCAGGCGTGGATCCAAAGCATCCCGCAAGGCATCGCCCAGCAGGTTGAAAGCCAAGACGATGGCGAAGATGCCGATGCAGGGCAGCACCGCGATATGCGGCGCGAAGAACAGGAAATTCCGCCCCTCGCTGGCCATGGCGCCGAGTTCCGCGGTCGGCGGCTGGGCGCCGAGGCCGAGGAAGGACAGCGCCGATCCCAGCAGGATCACCTGGCCGAAGCGCAAGGTGGTGAAGACGAAGATGGCGGAGAGGCAGTTCGGCGCGAGGTGCCGCCAGATGAGGCGGGCGTCGGTCATGCCGATGGCCCGCGCCGCTTCGATGTAGTCGAGCCGCATGGTGACCAGGGCGCTGCCGCGGGTGATGCGAGCCATCAGCGGGATGGTGGCGATGGAGAGCGCGAGGACCACGCTGAAGATGCCGGGGCCGAAGATGGCGGCGATGGCGAGGCCGACCAGGATGGCGGGGAAGGACAGCATCATGTCCATCAGCCGCATGATCGGCCCGTCCAGCCAGCGCTGGTAGAAGGCGGCGAGGAAGCCGAGCAGCGCGCCGACCAGCCCGCCGGCAGCCGTCGCGAAGAAGCCCATCAGCAGCGAGGCGCGCAGGCCAAACAGCAGGCGGGTGATGAGGTCCCTCCCCTGCGCATCGGCGCCGAGCGGCAGGCCGGGCGAGCCGGGCGGCTGCATCGAGAGCGCGAGGTTGTTGTCGAGCGGGTCGGTCGGCGAAATCCAGGGTGCCAGCAGCGCGGCGCCGATCAGCAGCAGCACGAAGACCAGCGCGCCAGCGGCGGTCGGGTCGCGCAGCAGGCGGCGGAGCAGGCCGGGGCGCTTGGGCGTAATGGCGTTCATGCCGCGCGCATCCGCGGGTCGAGCGCGGCATAGAGCACGTCGACCGCGAGGTTGATGAGGATGAAGCCGGAGGAGAGCACTATGATGGTTCCCTGGGCCATCGGCAGGTCCGACGACAGGATGGCGCCGACCGCGAGCCGCCCGACCCCGGGCCAGGAAAAGACGGTCTCGGTGACCACGGCGCCGCCGAGCAGGAAGCCGATCTGCAACCCGATGAGGGTGACGATCGGGATCATGGCGTTCCGCAGCGCATGCGCCGTCACCACGCGGCGCTCGGTCAGGCCCTTGGCGCGGGCGGTGCGGACGTGGTCGGCCGAGAGCACGTCGAGCACCGCGGTGCGGGTCATCCGCGCCACCGGGCCGATGAAGACGCCGCCGAGGGTGAGCGCGGGGAGGATGATCGCCTGGATGCCCTCCCAGGTATAAAGCGGCCCGCCGCGCCCGGTGAAGGGCAGCAGCTGCCACTGGAAGCCGACGAACCAGATCAGCAGCAGGCCGAGGAAGAAGACCGGGACCGAGCCGCCGGCGACGCTGATGCCGAGGATGATGCGGTCGATGATCGTGGCGCGCCAATAGGCCGCGACGGTGCCGAGCAGGATGCCGAGCGGAATGGCCCAGATCAGGCTGGCCCCCATCAGCTCGAGCGTGGGCCCGACCGTGGCGCCCAGCTCCTGGGTCACCGGCACGTTGTTGATGATGGAGACGCCGAGATCGCCCTGGGCCAGGCGGCCGAGGTAGCGGCCGAACTGGACATACAGCGGCTTGTCGAGGCCGAGGTCGCGGCGGATGGCCTCCACCACCTCGGCGCTGGCGTTCGGCCCGGCGCGGACGGTGGCGGCATCGGTCGGCACCACCTGCATGAGCAGGAAGCCGATCAGCAGCACACCGAGCAGCACCGGGATGGCCAGCAGCAGGCGGTGCAGGGTATGGCGCAGCATCAGGCGTACTCGCCGTGGCGGTCGAAGATCGGGCGACCGTCGCGCAGGGTGAGGTCCGCTTGCGTCGCCAGGATGGCATCGGGTTCGATGGCGAAGACGTCCTGCGAGAGCACGGCGATATCGGCCTGCATGCCGGGCTCGAGCGTGCCGCGGCGCCCCTCGGCGAATTGGGTGAAGGCACCGCACCAGGTCTGGCAATGGATGGCCTGCTCGGGCGTCAGCGCCTCCTTGATGCCGAGCACGGTGCCGCGGTTGGTGCGGCGGGTCAGCATCGTGAGCAGATTGATGAAGGGATCGACGGTCGAGACCGGGCTGTCGGAGGAGGCGGCGGGGTGGTGGCCCTCCTCCAGCCAGGTCCGCATGGGATAGGCGTATTGCGACCGCTCGAGGCCGAGGTTGGCGACGTAGGTATCGCCGAACTCGTACAGGAAGACCGGCTGCGGCACCGGCAGGATTCCCCGCGCCAGCATGCGGCGGCGCTGGTGCCGCGTCACGAAGCCGCAATGCTCGATGCGATGGCGGCGGCCGGTGAAGGGGTGGTCGGGCGTATCGGCGTATTCCATGCCGGCCAGCACCTGCTCGATCGCCGCATCGCCGATGGCGTGGATGTCGAGCTGCCAGCCCTGCTCGTGGTACTGGCGCAGCAGGTTGTGGATGGTCTCGTCGGGGAAGGTGAAGACCCCGCGGGTATCGGCCGGCAGGTAGCGGTCGAAGAAGGCGGCGGTCAGGCCGCCGGCGCTGCCATCGGCGAAGACCTTGACGGCGCCCCAGCGCAGGCTGTCGTCGCCATCCATCGGGCGGAGGCCGGCGGCCCAGGCCTCGGCGGCGATGCCCTCGGGGTTGCCGGCGAGGACCTGCCACATCCGCAGCGGCAGGCGGCCGGTGGATTTCGCGGCCTCGAAGGCGGCGATCTCGGCCATCCCCGCGGTCATGCCCACGTTCATGTCGGTCGCCGAGGCGAAGCCCATCGCGGCGAGATTGGCGCAGGCGCTGGCGATCGCGTCCACCATGCGCGCCTCGCCCGGCTCCGGCATCGCCTGCTTCACCAGGTGCATGGCACGTTCCTGGATCAGGCCGGTGAGCGCGCCGCCGCGGCGCTCGATGACGCCGCCCTCGGGGTCGGGCGTGTTGTGGCCGATGCCGGCGGCGCGCAGCGCGGCGGTATTCGCCACGCCCATGTGGCCGCAGGTGCGGGTGACGAAGACCGGGTTGTCGGGCGCGGCGGCGTCGAGCTCGGCGGCGGTCGGATGGCGGCCGATGTCGAGGGCGCCGTGGTCGTAGCCGCGGCCGAGGATCCAGGCACCCTTCGGCGCGGCCTGCGCCGCGGCGCGAAGGCGCGACAGCGCCGCATCCAGCGAACGGACCTCCTCGGCGCGCAGGTTCACCTGGGTGAGGCCGAGGCCATAGGCCAGCAGGTGCATATGCGCCTCGTTGAAGGCGGGAATCGCGACGCGGCCGCCGAGGGCGATCCGCCGCGTCCCGGCGCCGATCACGTTGGCGACCTGATCGCTGCTGCCGACGGCGAGGATGTGGCCATCCTTCACCGCCACGGCCTCGGCGAACCCACCGGCGAGGCCGCGGAAGACGCGGCCTTCCAGCACGAGGTCAGCGATCAAACCCGACAGTCCGGGCGGCCGTGCGGCGAAGAGGCGGCGTTCATCGGGGCGGCTCCTTTGGCGCCGGATGGTCGCCGCGGGGGCGGGTGGCGTCAACCGCCATTGCGGCGATGCAATCCGGCGGCGACACTGCCGCTGCATAGCCCGAGGGCAGAGGACACCATGGCCGCACCATCCCGCATCAGCCGACTGCTTGCGACCGTCGCCTTGGGCGTCGCACTGGCCGCGCCGGCCAGCGCGCAGACGCTCAAGGTCGTGCTGGTGAACGACCTTGCCAGCCTCGACCCGGTGCAGTCCACCGCCGCCTTCGTCCGCAACCACGGCTTCATGGTCTACGACCAGCTCTTTGCCCTCGATAGCAAGGGCGAAGCGCAGCCGCAGATGGTGGAGCGGTTCGAACGCTCGGCCGACGGCATGTCCTGGCGCTTCACCCTGCGGGAGGGCCTCGCCTTCCACGACGGCGCGCCGGTGCGGGCGGCGGATGCCGTCGCCTCGATCCGGCGCTGGGCGCAGCGGGACGTGGTGGGCCGGGCGCTGGCGGCGGCGACCGGGTCGCTGGAGGTGGTGGACGAGAAGACCTTCACCCTGGTGCTGGCCCGCCCCTTCGCCCTGGTGACAGAGGCCCTGGCGCGGCCGACCGCGAGTGCCCTCTTCGTCATGCCGGAGCGGCTGGCGCAAACGCCGGCGACCACCGCCATCACCGAGGCCACCGGCTCCGGCCCCTTCATCTTCCAGGCCGCGGAATGGCGGGTCGGCGACCGCGCGGTCTACCGCCGCAACCCGGCCTACCGGCCGCGCCCCGAGCCGGCCGATGGGCTCGCCGGCGGCAAGGTGGTGAAAATCGAGCGGCTGGAATGGCTCTCGATGCCCGATCCGGCGACGGCGGCGGCGGCGCTGCAATCCGGCGAGCTGGATTTCCTCGAGGTCCCCTCCCCCGACCTGATCCCGACGCTGGAGCGGAACCGCGCCATCCGCATGTTCACCCTGAACCCGGCCGGCTCGGTGGTCTGGCTGCGGATCAACCACACCCAGCCGCCCTTCGACGATCCCCGCGCGCGGAGGGCGCTGCTGCACCTGATCAACCAGCAGGAAAACCTCGACGCCGCTGGCATCCGCGCCAGCGAGCAGGTGCCCTATTGCCCGGCCTATTTCCTCTGCGGCACGCCGCTCGAGAGCCATGCCGGGGCGGAGGGGCTGCGCACCGTCGACCTCGGCAAGGCCCGCGCGCTGCTGCGGGAGGCGGGCTACGACGGCCGCAAGGTGGTCTTCCTCAATGCGACCGACAGCCCGACCAACAATGCGGTGACCCTGACCATGGGCGCGGCGCTGCAGCGCGGCGGGCTCAACATGGACCTGCCCTCGATGGATTGGGCGACGCTGACCCAGCGGCGCAACCGGCGCGAGTCGCAGGACCAGGGCGGCTGGAACCTGTTCGTGACCATCGCCAACGTGCTGGATGCGCAGAACCCGCTGACCAACCTCTACCTCGCCTCCCCGTGCGAGGGCGGGCTGGCCGGCTGGCCCTGCGACGCCGAGCTGGAGCGGCTGCGCCGCACCTGGTGGGAGGAGCCGGACGTGGCGAAGCGGCGCGAGGTGCTGGAGCAGGTGCATGCCCGGGCCTACCAAGTGTTGCCCTATATCAGTGCGGGGCAATACCGGACGCTGAGCGCGCGGCGGGCGAATATCGAAGGGTTACGGCCGACGACCGTTCCGGTCTTCTGGGGGGTGGAGAAGAAGTAGCCCGAACCGCCGCCCGCCTCCGGCGTTCCCGCTGCGCAACGCAAGGAGATGCCGCAATGAGCGATCGGATCGAGGGTAGCGGCGCCGCCGCGGTGGGTGCCCACAGCAAGGACGCGATGGGCGCGACCCCTGGGCAGAAGGCTCCGGGCATGGCGGGCGGCCCGCCGGGCAATACCGTGCGCCAGGCCGGCCAGGCCATGGACCAGGCCGCCGACAAGGCCGGGGACAATGCGGCGGACGCCGCCAACCGCACCGCGGCCAAGGCCGACGAGGCCTGGGACAAGACCAAGGACGCCGCCGGCAAGGCCACGGACAAGGCGGGCGAGGTCGCCGACCGGACCGCCGCCAAGGCCGACGAGGCCTGGGACCGGACCAAGGAGAAGGCCGGCGAGGCCGCGAACAAGGCCGGAGAGGTCGTCGACCGCGCCGCCGCCAAGGCCGACGAGGCCTGGGACCGGACCAAGGAGAAGGCCGGCGAGGCCGCGAACAAGGCCGGAGAGGTCGTCGACCGCGCCGCCGCCAAGGCCGACGAGGCCTGGGACCGGACCAAGGAGAAGGCCGGCGAGGCCGCGAACAAGGCCGGAGAGGTCGTCGACCGCGCCGCCGCCAAGGCCGACGAGGCCTGGGACCGGACCAAGGACAAGGCCAGCGACCTGGCGGAGAAGACCGCCGACACCGCCGACGAGGCCTGGGACCGGACCAGGGAGAAGGCCGGCGAGGTCGGCGCCTCGGCCAGCCAGATGGCGCGCCAGGCCGGCGACAGCCTGACGCGTGCCGGCAACGAGGCCTACAAGCAGGGCTCCGAGGCGGTGGCGCAGACCGGGGAATACGTCAGCGGCGTGGTGCGCAACGAGCCGCTGCTGGCGCTGCTCGGCGCCGGCGCCGTGGGCTTCATGCTGGGGATGCTGCTCAACCGGCGGTAGGCGGCAGGGGCGGCGGGGCCCTCAGGGGTCCCGCCGCGACCGCAGCATCCCGTCCACCGCCAGCAGGGCGATGGTGAAGAGGATCAGCAGCACCGCGACCGCGGCCATGCTGGGATCCAGGTTCTCGTTGATGCCGTCCCAGATCTTGCGCGGCAGGGTGAAGACCTGCCGGCTGGCGATGAACAGAACCATCACCAATTCATCCCAGGAGTGGATGAAGGCGAAGATCGCGCCCGAGGCGATGCCGGGGAAGATCCGCGGCAGGATCACCCAGCGCAGGGTCTGGCCGAGGCTGGCGCCCATCCCACGCGCCGCCTGCTCCAGCCGCGGATCGAAGGCGGCCAGCGCGGTCGAGACGGTGATGATCACATAGGGGATGCCGGTGACCCCATGCGCCAGTGTCACGCCGAGGAAGCGGTCCAGCAGGTCGAGCCTGCCGAAGTAGCGGTAGAGGCCGATCGCATAGACGATCGAGGGGATGATCAGCGGCAGCAGCATGACGGCGCGCAGCAGTTCCGTGCTCCGCCGGCCGATGCGCCAGCAGCCGATGGCGCAGAGCGTGCCGGCGACGACGGCGATCACCGTCGAGGCGACGGCGATGAGCGCGCTCTGCCCGATCGAGTTCAGCCAGGATTCCGAGCCCAGCAGGTTGGCGTAGTGGCGGAAGCTGATGCCGTGCTCGGGCAGCGAGAGGAAGCGCTGGTCGGTGACCGAGACGGGCAGGACGATGGTGATGGGCAGGATGAGGTAGAGCACCGTCGCCCAGGCGATGATGCGGGCGAGAGGCCCGGCCTTATAGCCACCCATCAGGCGCGCGCCCCGAACATCCGCCGCAGGTCGACGATGCGGGAGAAGATGCCGAGGGTCACCAGGATGGCGACCACCATGACCGTCGCCAGCATAGTCCCGAGCCCCCAGCGGATGATGTCGAGGATCTGCAGCTTGATCCATTCGGCGGCCATCAGCGTCTTGCCGCCGCCGAGGATGGCCGGGGTGATGTAGAAGCCGAGCGAGAAGATGAAGACCAGTACCCCCGCCGCCACCAGCCCCGGTGCCGAGAGCGGCAGGAAGACCCGCAGGAAGGCGGTGCGGCGGGAGGCGCCGAGGCCGCGCGCGGCGGCCAGCAGCCGCGGGTCGATCTCCCGCATCGAGGCCAGGATCGGCAGCACCGCATAGGGCACCATGTAGTGGACCATGCCGATGACGATGCCGAACTCGTTCCAGACCAGCGCCAGCGGCGCCTCGATGATCCCCGCCGCCTGCAGCCCCTGGTTCACCAACCCCTGCCGGCGCAGCAGGGTGACCCAGGCAAAGGCGCGGACGAGGACGCTGATCCAAAGCGGCAGCAGCACACCCAGCAGCCACCAGCGCTGGGCCCGCGGCGTGGCCAGCGTAATGACATAGGCCAGCGCATAGCCCAGCAACAGGGCGATGACGGTGGTGACGAGGCCGATCCGCAAGGTCGTGCCAATCACGCGCTGCACGCCCATGTTGGTCAGCAGCCGTTCGTAGTTGCCGAAGCCCAGCTCCGGCTCGGTGACCGAGATGGTCAGCACCTGGAGGATCGGCGCGATGTAGAAGACCGTCATCAGCAGGAAGGCCGGCAGCAGCAGCAGCCACCAGCCGATGGCGCTACGCTGCATCGTCGAGCACCGGGACGGCGGCATCGGCCGACCAGCCGAGGCGGACCGCGAGGCCCTCGGCCGGGGCGATCGGCGCGCGCCAGGACGGCAGGGTGACGCGGATCTCGCCGAGGTCGGCGGTGCGGACCACCAGCAGGAAGCCGGCGCCGAGGTAGGACCAGGCGGCGATGTGGCCTTCCACCATGTTCTCGGCGGTCTCGCCGGCGGCGAGCAGGGCGATCTTCTCCGGCCGCAGTGAGAGCAGCGCCGGGCTGCCGGCGACCGGGCGCAGCGCGCGCGGCGCCTGCTGCACCAGTGTGGTGGCGCCGGATTGCACCCTCAGCCCGCCCAGGTGGCTTTCCTGCACGAGCCCCTGGAGGAAATTCGACTTGCCGAGGAAGTCGGCGACGAAGCGGGTGCGCGGCTGCTCGTAGAGCGCCTCGGGCGCGCCGAGCTGGATCAGCCTGCCGTGGTTGAGGATGGCGACCTGGTCGGAGAGCGAGAGCGCCTCGTCCTGGTCATGCGTCACGTTCACGAAGGTGCGGCCGACCCGGCGGTGCAGCGCCTTCAGCTCCTCCTGCAGCTCCGCCCGCAGCTTCTTGTCGAGCGCCGAGAGCGGCTCGTCCAGCAGCAGCAGCGCCGGGTCGAAGACCAGGGCGCGGGCCAGCGCCACCCGCTGCTGCTGGCCGCCCGAAAGCTGGGAGGGGCGGCGGTCGGCGAAGCGGTCGAGCTGCACGAGGTCGAGGGCGGCGCGCACCTTCGCGTCGCGGTCGGCGCGCGAGAGGCCGCGGACGCGCAGCGGAAAGGCGACGTTCTCGGCGACCGTCATGTGCGGGAACAACGCATAGCCCTGGAAGACCATGCCGAAGTCGCGCCGCTCCGGCGGCAGCGGGGTGATGTCGCTGCCATCGAGCAGCACCATGCCCGCGCTCGGCGCGACGAAGCCGGCGATGGTCATCAGGATGGTGGTCTTGCCACTGCCCGATGGCCCGAGCAGCGTCAGGAAGGCGCCGCGCTGGACGCTGAGCGAGACGGCATCGACCGCGGTGAATTGGCCGTAGCGTTTCGTCAGGTCGCGCAGTTCCAGCGCGTGGGCGGTGGCGCTCAGCTCCGGTAGTCCGGCTGCTCGCGGTCGAGCTTGCGCTTCAGCGCCTGCCAGGGCAGCCAGCCCTTGGTCGGGCCCATGCTGAACTGGGCGCGGGTGCGCGCGACCGTCTCGGCCGAGGGGATGGCGAGCGGCACGCCGGAGCCCTGCGCCGCGAGCTGGATGCGGCAGGACTGCTCGAGGTACCACATCCAGTAGAAGGCCTCCCGCACCGTGGCGCCGACGGTCAACAGGCCGTGGTTGCGGAGGATCATGCAGGGCCTGTCGCCGAGGTCGGCCACTAGCCGCTCGCGCTCCGAGAGGTTGTCGTCGGCGGCGACGCCCTCGTAGTCGTGCACCGCAACGCGGCCGTCGAATTCCATGCTGATCTGGTTCAGCGGCAGCAGCCCGCCGGCCTGGGCGGCCACCGCCATGCCGGCCAGGGTATGGGTGTGCATCACGCATTGCGCGCTGTCGCGGCCGAGGTGCACGGCGGAGTGGATGACGAAGCCGGCCGGGTTGACCGGCCAGTCGGTCGGCTGCGCCGGCTCGCCCTCGGCATCGACCATGACCAGGGAGGAGGCGGTGATCTCCTCGAACAGCAGCCCGTAGGGATTGACCAGGAAGCGATGCCCCGGACCCGGAACCCGGACCGAGAGATGGGTGAAGACCAGGTCGGTCATGCCGTACAGCGCGATCAGCCGGTAGGCGGCGGCGAGGTCCTCGCGCAGCTCCTGCTCGGTGAAGACATGGTCCGGGTCGGGCCGGCGGGGCGGTGCGGGAAGCGGCATGTCAGTAGCCCTTGGCGTGGTCGAAGAGGTTGGGCAGCGGCTCGCCGCGCTCATGCGCGGCGATGGCGGCGGCGACGGCGGCGGCGCGCTCCATGCGCGACGGCAGGCTGGCGACATGGGCGGTGACGGTGCAGCGCGGATGCGACCACAGCGGATGTCCCGGCGCCAGCGGCTCCGGCTCGAAGACATCGAGCACGGCGCCGCCGAGCTGGCCGTCGTCGAGCGCCGCCAGGATGTCGTCCAGCTTCTGCTGCATCCCCCGCCCGGCGCCGATGTAGCCGGCACCGCGCGGCAGCTTCGCCAGCGTCGCGGCGCTTATGATGTGCCGCGTCTCCGGCGTCGCCGGCAGCAGGCAGATGAGGATATCGGTCCGCGCCAGGAAGGCGTCGAGCTCCGCCGCGCCGGCGAAGCTCTCGACGCCGGGCACCGACTTGCGGCCGCGCGACCAGCCGATGACCGGGAAGCCGATGCCCTGCAGCATGGCCGCCGTCCGCGCCCCCATGTTGCCGAGGCCCATGATGCCGATGGTGCGCTGGCTGGCGCGGTAGGGCGGCTCGAAATCCTCCCAGCGGCCCGCGGCCTGGGCGATGGCCATGCGCCGGGCGTCCTTCAGCAGCGACAGCGCCGCCCAGCAGCAATACTCGCCCATGCGCTCGGTCGCCTCCGGGATGCTCATCCGCACCAGCGGGATGTGCAGCGGATAGGCAGGGTCGGCGACGATGCCGTCGACCCCGGCGCCCGAGCCGAAGACCACCCGCAGCCGCGGCATGGCGGCGAGCCGCCCCGGCTCGGGGTCCCAGACCAGGGCGTAGTCGATCTCCTCCGCCCGCACCTCCGGGTCCGTCCAGGTGCGGACCCGCAGGCCGGGAGAGAGCGAGCCGAAGCAGGCGCGCCATTCGGCGAAGGCTTCCTCGCCGCCGGATTTCACCACCATCAGACGTTGCGACGACATCCGGACCTCATCTTGCCGGCCGTGACCCTGCCGCAGCCTCGGCCCGGCATCTAGCAGGAAACGGGCCAGGGCGGGCCCCGGCGGCCCGGCCCTTTGGCTCAGCCGGTCACCGCGTCGATGTAGTCCTGGTTCACCGCCTGGTAGTTCTCGCCCCACCAGGCGCCGTCGATGACGACCTGCTGCTTCGCGTTCTCCGGGTCGGTCGGGTTGAAGCGGCGCAGCTCGGCCGGCACCAGCGCGGCGGCGCGGGGGTTGGTCGGGCCGTTGCCGAGCAGGCCGAGCAGGCCGACCTGCGGCTCCGGCTTCGCCAGCATGCTGGCGAGCAGCCGCTGCGCCATCTCCCCGCCCGGGTTGCCCTTCGGGATGACGAAGATGCCGGGCTGCAGGATGGCCTGGTTCCAGAGGAACTTGAACCGGCCGTTGGATTCCTTCTCCAGCACCGTGGCGCGGGTGTGCCAGATCTGGCCCATCACCGCCTCGCCGGTGCGCATCAGCTGCTCCGACTCGCTGCCGTTGGTCCACATCACCAGGTTGCGCCGCAGCTCCAGCACCCGCTTCAGCGCGGCGCGGGTATCGACCGGGTAGAGCGCGGCCGGGTCGCGCCCCATGGACATCAGCGCGGCTTCCAGCGTGCAGGTCGCGTCCCGCCGCAGCAGCCGCGTGCCGGGGAATTTGCGGGTGTCCCAGAAATCCGCCCAGGAGGTCGGGCCGGTCGGGAATTTGGCGCTGTCGTAGACCAGCACGCTGCTGAAGGAATAGGGCGCGGCGCCGTATTCCAGGGCGAAGCCGGGGCCGATGACGTTGCCGCGGTCGACGATGGAGTAGTCGATCTTGGTCGCCAGCCCGAGCTTGCCCAGCAGGTTGGCGCCGCTGGCCGAGCTGTCGCAGAGGTCCCAGGTGGTGCGGCCGCTCTCGACCATGCTGCGGATGCGCCCCGTCGCCGGGCCGGTGCTGTCCTGCGCCACCTTCCAGCCCGGCGTCTCCGCCAGGAAGGGGGCGCCGTAGAATTTGCCGAAGCCCTCGTTGGCCAGGCCGCCCCAGTTGACCATGACCAATTGGCGCTCGGCCTGCGCCGCCGCCTCGCTCCCCGCGGCGATGGCGCCGAGCGCGGCGAGGCCCCGGAGCAGGGTACGACGGCTGGTATGACCACGGCGGTACTGGCGGAGCGCCAGTGCGACGCAGTCCTGCTGGAAACTCTGCATGGGCATTGCCCCTCTTGCGGCGTTGAGCCGTCGGCGTGAACCTCACCCGGACCGATCAAAGCGCATTCGGCGCCGGCCGGGGAGCCCTCCATTCGATGTCCGACCATTTGTTCGCCCCCGGTTTCAAGACCAGCCCCTGGTGGTGGGAGGCGGCCGAGCCGCCGCGGCGCGACGCCGCGCTGCCCGACCGCGCGGCCGTGGTCGTGGTCGGCGGCGGCTATGCCGGGCTCTCGGCGGCGCTGACCCTGCGCCGGCTGGGCCGGGAGGTGGTGGTGCTGGATGCCGAGCGGATCGGCTGGGGCGCCTCCTCGCGCAACGGCGGCATGGTCTCGGGCGGGCTGAAGGTGGCGGGCAGCGGGCTTGAGCGGGCGCATGGGGTGGAACGGGGCAAGGCGATCGCCCAGGCGGCGGCGGCCAGCCTGCCCTTCATCGAGGAGACCATCGCCCGCGAGCGGATCGACTGCGACTACATCCGCTGCGGCCGCTTCGCCGCCGCCTGGTCGCCCGGCCACTACCGCGCGATGGCGGCCAAGGCGGCGATGCTGGCCGAACTCACGGGGCTGCCGACCAGCATGCTGCCGCGCGAACGCCAGCGCGAGGCGCTGGGCAGCGACCACTACCACGGCGGGATGCTGGCGGCGGCGACCGGCAGCCTGCATCCGGGCAAGTACGCGCGCGGGCTGGCCGCGGCCGCCGAGCGCGCCGGGGCGCGGCTGGTGGATGGCGTGCGGGTGCAGAAGATCCGCGAGGAGACGGGGGGCTTCCGCATCGCCACCGACAAGGGCGAGATCCGCGCCGATGCGGTGCTGGTCACCACCAACGGCTATTCGCTCGATGCGCGCGGCACCGCCAGCCCCTGGCTGGCGCGGCGGCTGGTGCCGCTCAACAGCTACATCATCGCCACCGAGGAGCTGGGCGAGGCGACGATCGAGCGGCTCTTCCCGGGGCGGCGGATGATCTCCGACAGCAAGCGGGTGCTGAACTACTTCCGCCCGAGCCCGGACGGGAAGCGCATATTGTGGGGCGGCCGCGCCAGCTTCCGCGCGGCGACGGCCGAGGCCACGGCGGCGGCGCTGCACGGCTACATGACCGCCTGCTTCCCCGAGCTGGCGAAGGTGCGGATCACCCATGCCTGGACCGGGAACGTCGCCTTCACCTTCGACTCCCTGCCGCATATTGGGGTGCAGGACGGCATCCACTACGCCGCGGGCTGCCAGGGCAGCGGCGTGGCCATGGCCACCTGGCTCGGGCACAATGTGGCGATGAAGCTGGCCGGGGCGGCGAACGACCGTTTCGCCCTCGACGGCCTGCCCTTCCCAACCCGGCCCTTCTATGCCGGCAACCCGGCCTGGGTGCTGCCGCTGATCGGCGGCTGGTACCGGCTGCGCGACCGGATCGACCGCATGGCGGCCTGACCGGGCCGCCGCCCCCGGCGCCGCAACCCCCTTTGCGGCACAGCGGTTTCCGCCTAGGTAGCCCCCCATGCCCCGCTGGCCGGGGAACAAGGGAGGCCAACCATGGCGGATCGGGTTGAGGTTGCAGGGCTGGGCGTGGCGCGCGAATTGCGCGACTTCCTGGACCATGAGGCGCTGCCGGGCACCGGCGTGACGCCGGAGCGGTTCTGGGGCTCCTACGCCGCCATCCTGCGCGACCTCGCCCCGCGCAACGCCGCGCTGCTGGCCAAGCGTGACGCGTTGCAGGCGAAGATCGATGCCTGGCACCTCGCGCATCCGGCGAAGCCGGTGGATGCCGCCGCCTATACCGCCATGCTGCGGGAGATCGGCTACCTCGTGCCGGAAGGCCCGGCCTTCCAGGTCGGCACCACCAACGTCGATGCCGAGTTCGGCCATGTCGCCGGGCCGCAGCTGGTCGTGCCCGTCTCCAATGCCCGCTATGCGCTGAATGCCGCCAATGCCCGCTGGGGCAGCCTGTACGATGCGCTCTATGGCACCGACGCGATTTCCGATGCGGATGGCGCGGCCCGCGGCCGCGGTTTCAACCCGGCGCGCGGCAGGAAGGTCATCGAATTCGCCCGGGCCCGGCTGGACGGCATTGCCCCGCTGGCCGGTGGCGCCTCCCATGCCAAGGCGAAATTCTACGCCATCGTCGCCGGCGCCCTGGCCGTCACCCTGCAGGACGGCACCACCGTGGGCCTGGCGCGGCCCGGCCAGTGCATCGGCTACCAGGGCGAGCCCTCGGCGCCGAGCCTGCTGCTGTTCGCCCACAACGGGTTGCATGCCGAGCTGGTGATCGACCGTGACCACCCGATCGGCAAGGACGACCCGGCCGGCATCGCCGACCTGGTGCTCGAGAGCGCCGTCACCACCATCGTCGACTTCGAGGACAGCGTCGCCGCCATCGATGCCACGGACAAGGTCGAGGTCTACCGCAACTGGCTCGGCCTGATGAACGGCACCCTGGAAGCCAGCTTCGAGAAGGGCGGCCGGACCCTCGTCCGCAAGCTGAACCCGGACCGCAGCTACCTGCAGCCCTCGGGCGGCGCCATCACCCTGCATGGCCGCTCGGTCATGCTGGTGCGCAACGTCGGCCACCACATGATGACCGACGTGGTGACGCTGGATGGCCCAAAGGGACCTGAACAGACGCCGGAGACCATCCTCGATGCGATGTGCTCGGTGGCCATCGCGCTGCACGACCTGCGGGTGAAGAAGCTGAACAGCCGCGCCGGCAGCGTCTATATCGTCAAGCCGAAGATGCATGGGCCGGAGGAAGTGGCCTGGGCGAACGAGCTGTTCGGCCGGGTCGAGGATGCCTTCGGCCTGCCGCGCGCGACGCTCAAGATGGGCATCATGGACGAGGAACGCCGCACCACGGTGAACCTGGCCGAGTGCATCCGCGCCGCGCGCGACCGCGTCGCCTTCATCAACACCGGCTTCCTCGACCGCACCGGCGACGAGATCCATACCGCGATGGCGGCCGGCGCGGTGCTGCGCAAGGGCGACATGCGGGGCGCGGCCTGGATCAAGGCCTACGAGGACTGGAACGTCGACGTCGGGCTGATGTGCGGCCTGCGCGGCCGGGCGCAGATCGGCAAGGGCATGTGGGCGGCGCCCGACGCCATGGCCGACATGCTGGTGCAGAAGGTCGGGCACCCGAAGGCCGGCGCCAATACCGCCTGGGTCCCCTCCCCGACGGCCGCGACGCTGCATGCGCTGCACTACCACGAGATCGATGTCGCCGCCCGGCAGGAGGAGATCGTCCGGGGCGGCCGCCGCGCGAAGCTCGAGGATATCCTCACCATCCCGCTGGCGACCGACACCAACTGGCCGGCCGATGCGGTGCAGGCCGAGCTCGACAACAACGCCCAGGGCATCCTCGGCTACGTCGTGCGCTGGATCGACCAGGGCGTCGGCTGCTCCAAGGTGCCGGACATCAACAACGTCGGGCTGATGGAGGACCGGGCCACGCTGCGCATCTCCGCCCAGCACATCGCCAACTGGCTGAAGCACGGCATCACCACCGAGGCGCAGGTGATGGAGACGCTGAAGCGCATGGCGAAGGTGGTCGACGGCCAGAACGCCGGCGACCCGCTCTACACGCCGATGGCGCCCGGCTTCGACGGCGTCGCCTTCAAGGCGGCCTGCGACCTGGTCTTCCAGGGCGCGGCGCAGCCCAACGGCTATACCGAGTTCGTCCTGACCGAGCGGCGGCGCGAGGCCAAGGCGGCCTGAGGCGGCACCCGGGCCGACGGCGGCGCCGCGGTGGGCGGCGATGGGATCGTGCCCGATCCCGCGCCCGATGCCGCGCTGCTGCCGGTCCGCGTCAGCCTCCGCCTCGACCTGGCCTCCGGCGCCCGGGTGGGGCCGGGCAAGATCGCCCTGCTCGAGGCCATCGGCCGGACCGGCTCCATCGCCGGCGCCGCCCGGGCGCTCGACATGTCCTACCCCCGCGCCTGGAAGCTGGTGGAGGCGCTGGATGCCGCCCTCGGCGTCGCCGTGGTCACCCGGGCGCCCGGCGGGCAGCGGGGCGGCGGCGCCGCGCTGACCGCGGCGGGCCATGCGCTGATCGCCCGCTACCGCGCGGTGGAGGCCGCCGCCCAGCACCACGCCGGGCCGGCGCCCGCCGCCGGGCGGCGCTAGGCTGGTCGCCCGGAGCAAAGTTCGATCCGATGGAGGCCTAGCCGGCCGCCTCCAGGCTCTGCCGCAGCCAGGCGAGGAAGGCGGCCGCGGCCGGGGCGGCGGCGCGGTCCGAGGTCGGCACCGCCGCCAGCCCCTCGGGGAAGTCGACGAAGCTGCAGGGCGCCTCCAGCCGGCCGGCAGCGAGCTCCTCCCGGACCAGCCGGCGCTCGACCAGGGCGACGCCGAGGCCGGCCAGGGCCGCCTCAATGCAGAGGTGGGTATGCGGGAAGCTCAGCTCGCGCCCCGCCTCGACGCCGAGGCCGGCGCCGGCCTGCCAGAGCTCCCAGGCGCGGGTGGTATGCTCATGGGTGATGCGCACCGGCAGCCGCAGCCGGGTGGCGGCGACCTCCAGCCCGTAGCCCGGCGGGCAGACCGGGCCGAAGGCGACCGGCCCGAGCGGGATCGCCCGCGCCCGCTCCGCGGCCGGGAAGCCGCTGCGGTCCCAGGCGATCACCAGGTCGGCGCCCTCGTGCCGCAGCTCCCGCGCCGTGGTCATGGACAGCCGCAGCCGCACCTCCGGCTGCGCCCGGTAGAAGGCCGGCAGCCGCGGCACCAGCCAGCGCATGGCGAAGGTCGCGCTGCAGGCGACATGCACCGCCGGGCCGCGGGCTTCGTCCCGCAGCTGCATCCAGCCCTGCGCCAGCCCGTCGAGCGCGCGCGCCACCACCGCGCGCAGCGCCTCGCCCCGGGCATTGAGGCGGAGGCCGGTGCCGGCCTTGTCGAACAGCGGCACGCCCGCCTCCTGCTGCAGGGCGCGGAGCTGCCGGCTGACCGCGCCATGGGTGCGGCCCAGCTCCGCCGCGGCCCGGGTCACCGAGCCCAGCCGGGCGGTGGCCTCGAAGGCCCGGAGGGACGAGAGCGGGGGAAGCGGTCGGCGCATGCGGCTCCTCGGTGAGGAATACTCACCGATCGGCCAGCGCAAGTCGATGGCGCCCGCCCGGGTGCCGGGGCTATCGCCGGGGCCTGCGCCACCGGAGGTCACCCGCATGAGCATCATCCGAAGCATCGCCGAGCTCGAGGCCCGCTACGGCGGCCCCGGCGCGGTGGCACCGGCCTCCACCGCCAAGGTGGCCGACCACGTGACCCCGGAGTACCGCCGCTTCATCGAGGCGGCGCCCTTCCTCGCCCTGGCGACGGTGGGGCCGGAGGGGCTGGACTGCTCCCCGCGCGGCGACCGGCCGGGCTTCGTCCGGGTGGCCGACCCGCGGCGGCTGCTGCTGCCGGACCGCCGCGGCAACAACCGGGTGGACAGCCTGCGCAACATCGTGCGGGACCCGCGGGTCGGGCTGCTGTTCCTCATCCCCGGCATCGGCAACACGATGCGGGTCAATGGCCGGGCGGTGCTGGAGACGGCGCCGGCGCTGCTCGACTCCTTCGCCGTCGGCGGCCAGGCGCCGCGCTGCGTCCTGATGGTGACGGTGGAGGAGGTCTATTTCCAGTGCGCCCGCGCCCTGATCCGCTCGGGGCTGTGGCAGGCGGAAAGCCACGTCGACCCCGCCACCCTGCCGACGCCCGGGCAGATCCTGGCGGCGATGAGCCAGGGCGAGGTGGGCGGCGAGGCCTATGACCGCAGCTGGGCCGCGCGGGCCCGGCAGAGCCTGTGGTAGCCGCCGCCGGCCCGGCTGGACGCCGGCCGGGGGCCTCGTTATATCCAGCGGGATATAACGCTGCGGGAGCGCCCTGATGCATCGCCGTCACCTGCTGGCCGGCGGCACCCTGCTCGCCCGCCCGGCCCGGCCGCGGGCCGAGGAAGCCCGGCCGCTCACCGTCTTCGCCGCCGCCTCGCTGCAGGATGCGCTGCGGGCGCTGGAGCCGGCCTGGCGCGCTGCTGCCCCCGGTGGCGCCCCCGGTGGTGCCCCCGATGGCAGCCCGCCGCTGCGCTTCTCCTTCGCCGCCTCCTCGGCGCTCGCCCGGCAGATCGAGCAGGGGGCGCCGGCGGACCTGTTCATGAGCGCCGACGAGCCCTGGATGGACTACCTGGCGGAGCGGAAGCTGATCGTCCCGGAAAGCCGCATCAGCCCGCTGGGCAATGCGCTGGTGCTGGTGGCGCCGGCCAGCCCGCCGCAGCCGGCGCTGGCCCTCGGCCGCGGCACCGACCTCGCCGCGCTGCTCGGCCGGGGCCGGCTGGCGACCGGCGACCCGGCGCATGTCCCGGCCGGGCGCTATGCCCAGGCGGCGCTGGAATGGATGGGGCAGTGGCAGGCGATCGGCCCCCGGCTCGCCCGCGCCGACAACGTCCGCTCCGCCCTGCTGCTGGTCGAGCGTGGCGAGGCGCCGCTCGGCATCGTCTATGCGACCGACGCCAGGGCCAGCCGCGGCGTGCAGGTGCTCGGCACCTTCCCGGCCGAGAGCCACCCGCCGGTCACCTATCCCTTCGCCGTCACCCGCCGGGCCGAGGCGTCTCCGCAGGCGCGGGCGGCGCTGGCCTTCCTCGCCGGCCCGGCCGCGGCCGCCGCCTGGCAGGGCTTCGGCTTCAGCCTGCGGGCGCCCTGAGCGACGGGCTTGCTCCGCCGGACCCATGGCCGCAGTCTGGCCGCCAGGCCAGGGACAGGCGGGGGACGCGGGCGATGATGCAGCGGAGAGCCATGCTGGGATGGGGCCTCGCGGCGGTGGCCGGCGGCGCCCGGGCCGAGGCGCCGGCCTATCCGCGCCAGCAGGTGCGCATCGTCGCCCCCTTCGGCGCCGGCGGCTCGAGCGACCTCATCGCCCGGCTCATCGGCCGGCAGCTGCAGGCCGCGACCGGCAAGCCCTTCGCGGTCGAGAACCTGCCGGGCGGCAACGGCACGGTCGGCGTGCTGGCGGTGCTGAACGCGCCGGCGGATGGCCATACCCTGCTGCTCGGCACAACGACGACGCTTTCGGCCAGCCCCTTCCTGCTGAAGAACCCGCCCTTCGATCCCGGCCGCGACGTCTCGGTGGTCTGCGCCTTCGGGCAATCGGCGGGGTGCCTGATGGTGCCCGCCGACAGCCCGCATCGCAGCGTCGCGGCGCTGGCCGCCCATATCCGGGCCAACCCGGGCCAGCTCAATTCCGGCTGGTTCAACGGCTCGTCGCGCATCCCGGCGGCGCTGTTCAAGCAGCTCGGCGGGCTCGACTTCGAGGAGGTCTCCTACAAGGGCTTCTCGACCGCCATGGCCGACCTCCGCACCGGCCGCATCCACTTCGTCTTCCTCGACATGGTGGCGGCCGATGCGCAGCTCCGCTCGGGCGCCTTCCGGGCGCTGGCGGTGACGACGCCGAAGCGGGTCCCATCCCTGCCCGAGGTCCCCGCCATGAACGAGAGCTACGAGGGGTTCGAGACCGGCGGCTTCTGGGGCTTCGCGGTGCGCGCCGGCACGCAGCTGCCGCTGCAGCGCGCGCTCAACCAGCTGGCGACGGCGGCGGTGCAGGCGCCGGAGGTCCTGGCGACGCTGCGCGACATGGTGGTGGAGCCGATGGCCATGGACCTCGAGCAGACCGCCGCCTATGCCGAGGGCGAGCGGGTGAAATGGGGCGGCATCATCCGCCGCGCCGGGATCGAGCCGGAGTAGCGGCCAGCCCCCGGCGACCAGGCCTATCCGCCGCCGTCGCCGCCCCCGCCGCCATCGCCGCCACCATCGCCGCGCAGCTCGACCTGCCGCCGCCTGCGCTCCCGCTCACGCATCCTCTCGGCCCGCAGGAGCGCCTGGTTGTTGACGTCCGGCACCGTGCGGGGCCGCGGCACCGGCGCGCCCGCCGGCAGGGTGACAGCGAACCAGATGATCGCGCCCGCGACCGCGAGCAGCAGGCCGACGACGAGCCACATGCAGGCATCCTCCGAAGCAGCGAAGGATGCTAGCGCCGCCGCCGCCGCGGCCACCAGCAAAAGCGCCTTGCCGCCGGCCGCAGGGTCAGGCGGCGAGGAAGTCGAGCGCGGTCAGCGCCTGCACCCGGGCGACCTGCACCAGCTCCTCGATGAGGGCGTATTCGTCGGCGGCGCCCATGGCATTGGGCGTCGGGCCGTAGACGATGGTCGGCAGCCCGGCCATGCGGAACAGCCGGGCATCCGAGCCGCCGACCCGCATGTTGACCGCGCAGGGCGCGCCCAGCACCTCGGCCGCCGCGGCGGCGGCGCGGCGGACGATCTCGTGGCCGGGGTCGGTGAAGCTCGACTCGAAGCGGCGGAGGATGCGGTGGCTGACGCCCTTGATCGGCGCGAGAGCGGCGGCGAGCGCGGCCTCGGCGGTGGCGCAGGAGATGCCGATGGGCAGGCGGATATCGGCGCCGGCGCGGGCGCTGGCCGGCATCAGGTTGAGCGAGGTGCCGCCCTCGATCCGGCCGATGTTGACGGTGACGTTCGAGAGGGTTTCCGACTCGCCGGCGCCGGAGAGGGGTTCCGAGATCGGCTTCGCGGCGGCGATGGCGGCGGTGACGGCGGGGGGGGATTCAGGGCGCAGCGCCCGCAGGCCGCGGACGGCGTCGAGCGCGGCGCAGAGGCGGTCCACCGCATTGATGCCGAGGTGCACATGGGCGCCGTGGCTGGCGCGGCCCACGGCCTCCACCTCGATCCAGAGGAAGCCCTTCTCGCCGAAGCGAAGCACGCGGGGGCTGCCGGCGTCGCCGATGATGACGGCATCGCCGACCGCGTGCGGGATATTCTCGAGCAGCCATTGGGTGCCGAGCGGGCCCATGGATTCCTCGTCGCCGGCCAGCGTCAGCACCGCCTCGCCGCGCCACAGCGCGGGGTGCTCGGCGAGCAGCGCCAGGGCGGTGATGGAGGCGGCGATGCCGCCCTTCATGTCGGTGGCGCCGCGGCCATAGAGCCGCCCGTCGCGCACCAGCCCGCCGAGCGGCGGCACGGTCCAGCCCAGCGCCTCGTTCACCGGGTAGGTGTCGAGGTGGCCGTTGAGGATGATGCGCCGGCCCGGCGCATTGCCATGGACGCGGGCGACCAGGTTGGTGACCGTGTCGGAGGTCGCGTGCAGCGTCACCTCGGCGGTGGGGATCATCGCGCGGATCAGCGCCGCGGCGGCCTCGGCGCAGGCGCTGGTGTCCCCCGGCGGGTTGGGCGACGGGACGGCGATCAGCGCCTGGGCGGCGGCGACGAGGCGGTCGCGGCAGGCGGCGGCCTGGGCGGCGAAGTGCGTGCGGGTCATGCCGCGACGCTACCGGCAAGCGTGGCGGCCGTCGCCTCCGCCGCGGCGATGCCGCTGGCCCAGGCGCCGCCGACGGTGCCGGCGTAGCGGGCATGGCAGGCCTCCCCGGCGAAGCGGAGGCGGCCATCGGCCAGCGCGGCCTCGGCCAGCAGCCTCCGGGCGCCGGCCTGGCCGACGCGGGCATAGGTATAGGCGCCGAGGAAGAGCGGGTTCTCGCCCCAGTCGGTGACCACGGCGGGTTCCGGGAAGGCGCGGGCGACAGTCTCGGCGCCGAAGAAGCGGGCGAGGTCGGCGCGGGCTGCGGCCTCCGCCGCGGCAGGGCCGCGGCGGGACAGGTCCCAGGCGGCCTCGCCGCCGATGAAGCCGATGGCCTGGTCGCGGCCGAAGGGGGCGATCATCCAGGACATCGGGCGGTCCGCCGGGCCCTGCACCTGGCGGCCGAGGCGGGCGAAGGGGGGCAGGCCCAGGGGCGATCCGGGGCCGCCGCCGCGGAGGGCGATCTTCGACAGCAGCGCCATGGGCAGGCCGGCGATGGCGGCCTCGACCGCGGGCGGCAGGCCGGGCTCGAAGGCGATGGTGCCGGCCGCCAGCACCCCGGTGGAGACGGTGACGATGGCGGCGCGGGCCTCGATGGCGCCGCCGGCGGTCTCCACCGTGATGATCCGGCCGGCGCGGATGCGGCGGACCGGGCTGGCGAGGCGGATCGGCAGGCCTTCGGCCAGTCGGGCGACCAGGGTGCCGAAGCCCTCGGCCAGCTGCGGGTTCTCGCCGTCGAGGCCGGTGTCGATGTAGTCGCGCAGGCTGTTCCGCTCCGGCTCGACGCCGCAGATGATGCTGCCGAGCCAGTGGGAGGCGGTGGCGGCCCAAGGGGAGCCACCATGGCCATCCCGCGGCACGGCGGCGGCGATGGGGATGTCGGGGCCGGGCTCGGCGGCGCGGGCCTCGGCGGCCGCTTCCCAGGCGTCGCAGGCGGCGTCGTGGGCGCGGCGTTCCTCGGCGGTGGCCCGGCGGTCGCCGATCAGCAGGATCTCGCGCTGGCGCCGCGGCCCGTCGAAGCGGGTGAAGCCCAGCGCCGCGGCCAGCGGGGTCATCGGGTTATGCTCGGCGACATGCACCCAGGAGGCGCCGTGGTCGAAGGGCGCGCCGAGGCTGTCGCTCTCGGTGAAGGCGCGGCCGCCGGGGCGTGCGCCGGCTTCCAGCACCAGGCAGGTGAGGCCGAGCTCGCCGCAGCGCCGGGCGGCGGCGATGCCCGCGGCCCCGGCGCCGATAATGGCGACGTCCAGCATCAGGCGGCCCGGAAGCGCGGCACCTCGCCCGGGTCCATCACCAGCCGGCCCTGGCGCTGCAGCCGGCGCAGATGCGCCAGGGTCTCGCCCACGGTGAAGCCGATCTGGCCCATCTCCCCGGCGGCGCGGGGAAACAGCACCTGCGCCGCCTCATAGGCGGTCAGGGGTTCGCGGCAGGCCTCGGCCAGGGTGTCGAGGCGCTCGGCATGGTGGGCGGCCAGGATCTCGAGCCGGCGGTGCAGGGTGCGGAAGGGCTCGCCGTGGCTGGGCAGGACCAGCGTATCCTCGGGCAGTCCGAGGAAGCGCTCGTTGCTGGCGAGGAAGTCGCCGAGCGGGTCGGCCTCGGGCTCGCCGGGATGCAGGCCGATATAGGGGGAGATGCGCGGCAGGATCTGATCGGCGGAGATCAGCACGCCGCGCTCGGCGCTGTAGAGCGTCGCCATGTCCGGCGAATGGCCGGCGCCGGTCATCACCCGCCATGCGCTGCCGCCGATGGTGACCGCGCGGCCATCCTTCAGCGCGTGAAAGCTGCGCGGGAGTTCTCCCACCGAGCGCTGGTACAGCGCGCCGCGGCCCTCGACGAAGGTGAGGTAGTCGGCCGGGCAGCCCGAGCGGGTGTAGTGGCCGATCTGCTGCGCCATCATGTCCGGCCCGCTGTCGTACCAGAGGGCGCGGGCCATCAGCCACTCGATCCGGGTCATCATCGGCAGGATGCCGAAGCGCTCGCAGAGCCAGCCGGTCAGGCCGATGTGGTCGGGGTGGAAGTGGGTGACCAGCAACGCGGTGAGCGGGCGGCCGCCCAGTTCCGGCCGGGCCAGCACCTCGTCCCAGAGGGCGCGGGTGGTGCGGCCGGCGATGGCGGTATCGACCGCGAGCCAGCCGCCGTCGTGCTCGAGGAACCAGATGTTCACATGGCCCGGGGCGAAGGGCAGCGGCATGCGGGCGCGCAGCAGGCCGGGCTGGATCTGGCGGATCTCGCCGGGTGGCGGGGCCTCGGGGGCCAGGGGACGCGGGATATAGGGCGGCGGCGGGGTCTGGTCCGGCATGGGGGAAGCTTAGGGCGGGGGTGAAGGGCTTGTCGATGCGCCCGGCCGGCATGGGGGCTATGCTGGGGTGGGACGCAAGGACACGCGCATGACCGGAACCATCCTGCTGTTCGGCACCGGCGCCTTCGCCGGGCGGATCGCCTGCGACATCGGCGCGACGGCACGGTCGCCGGTGACGGTGGTGATCGCCGGACGCAACGCGGCGCGGCGGGACTGGCTGGTGACGGCGGGGAATGCGCGGGCGGCGGTCTTCGGGACCCCTGCCCGCTTCCTCGGCGCGCCGTGCGACCTGCTGGAGCCGGGGGCGGCGGGGCCGGTGCTGGCGGCGCACCGGCCGGATGTAGTGGTGCAGGCGGCCTCGGTGCAGACCTCCGCCGTGATCGCCGCCGGGGATGGCTGGGCGCGGCTGGTGGCGGAGGGCGGGCTGAGCGCGACGGCGGTGTTCCAGGCGCTGCTCTCGGTGCGGGTGGCGCAGGCGATGCGGCGGGAGTGCCCGGATGCGGCTTTCGTGAACTGCTGCTTCCCCGATGTGGTGAACGGGATGATCGCGGCGCTGGGGCTGCCGGTCGCCTGCGGGGTCGGGAATATCGGCATCCTGTCGGGGGCCTTCGCCGGGCTGCTGGGGGTGCCCGTCGCGGTGCTGGCTCATTACCAGACCATCGGCGCCTTCCGCCGGCCGGCCGGGGCGCGGGCCGGGTTGCCGCTGCCGCGGGTCTGGCTGGAGGGGGCGGAGGTGGCGGATGTCGCGGCGCGCTTCGCCGCGGTGACGCTGACGGCGGCGCCGGCGATCGAGATCTCGGGCGCGGCCGGGGTGCCGATGCTGGTCGCCATGGCGACGGGCGGCGCGGCGCGCGGCCATGCGCCGGGGCCGCTAGGGCTGCCGGGCGGCTATCCGGTGCGCTGGGACGGCGGCGCCCTGCATCTCGACCTGCCCCCGGGCCTGGACGAGGCGGAGGCCATTGCCTGGAACGCGAGCTTCGAAGCGGCGAACGGCCTGGTGGTCGGGCCGGATGGGCAGGTGCGCTACACCGGGCCGCTGCGGGAGAGGCTGCGGGCGCTGAGCCCGGCGCTGGCCGAGGGCTTCGCCATGCGCGACCTCGAGGAGGTGCACATCGCGATGGCGGCGCTGCGCGGACGGTTGCAGGCTTCCTGATGCCCCAGCTTCGGTGCCAGGATGCACCGATTGGCGCCACATCCCATCTGGCGCAAATCCTGCAAGACCGGTGGGACAGGAACGGGGATCGGGACCATGGATCGAAGGACTCTCCTGCGCGCCGGGGCGCTTGGCCTGGCGGCGCCGGCGTTCATCTCGCAGCGCAGCTTCTCGCAGGTCCGCGCCATCACCGTCGCCGATCCCGGCGGCCCCTTCGGCGAGGCCTATGGCAAGGCCTTCTACAAGCCCTTCGAGGCGGCGACCGGGGTGAAGGTGACCAATGTCGCCCGCCCGGCGGAGCCGACCGCGCAATTCCGCGCCATGGTGGAGACCAAGTCCTTCACCTGGGATGCCTCCATCCTGACCACCGCGGCGCGCGACATCCTGGCCAAGCAGAACCTGCTGGATCCGATCGGCTTCACCGCCGCCGATGTGCCCGGCATCATGCCGGAGGCGATTAGCCCGTTCTGGCTCGGCACCGATGTCTATGCCGCGGTGCTGGCGGTGCGGACCGACAAGCTGGGCGGGCCGGTGCCGGCCTCCTGGGCCGATATGTGGAACGTGGCCGGCTTCCCCGGGCGGCGGGCGCTGCGGCGGGACCCGATCGATACCTTGGAGGAGGCGCTGCTGGCCGATGGGGTGGCGAAGGAGGCGCTCTATCCGCTCGACCTCGACCGCGCCTTCCGCAGCCTCGACAAGATCAAGCCGCATATCGCGGCCTGGTGGACCGGCGGGGCGCAGGCGACGCAGATGCTGCAATCCGGCGAGGTGGCGATGATCCCGACCTGGAACGGCAGGGTGCAGCCGGTGATCGACAGCGGCGCGCCGGCGAAGATCATCTGGAACCAGGGCCTCTACGGCATCGAGGGCTGGGGCATCCCGCGCGGCTCGCCCAAGGCAGATACGGTGCGGCAGTTCATCCGCTTCTGCGCCGATCCGGCCCGGCAGGCGGCCTATACCGATACGCTGGCCTATGGCCCGACCAACCTGAAGGCCTATGAGAACATCCCCGAGGCACGGGCGAAGCTGCTGCCGACGCACCCCGACAACCTCGCGGTCATGCGGATCGCCGATGATGCCTGGTGGAGCGCCAATCGGGCGGCGGCCTCGGAGCGGTTCAACGCCTGGGTGCTCCGCTGAGCCAGGCGAAGCTGCGGATCGACGGCATAGCCAAGCGGTACGGGCCCGTCGTCGCGCTGGAGCCGGTCTCGCTGGAGGTGCGGACCGGCGAGTTGATGACCATCCTCGGGCCGTCGGGCTCGGGCAAGACCACGCTGCTGCAGGTGATCTGCGGGCTGGTGGAGCCGGACGGCGGGCGGCTGTTCATCGATGGGCATGACCGCACGGCGATGCCGGTGCATCAGCGGGACATCGGGCTGGTCTTCCAGAACTACGCGCTGTTTCCGCATCTGACCGTCGGGGAGAATATCGGCTTCCCGCTGAAGATGCGCGGGCGGCCGGCGGCGGAGGTGCGCGAGCGGGTGGCGGCGGCGCTGGCGATGGTCCAGCTCGGCCACCTCGCGGCGCGGTTTCCGCGGGAGCTCTCGGGCGGGCAGCAGCAGCGCGTGGCGCTGGCCCGCTGCTTCGTCTACCAGCCCGCGATCATCCTGATGGATGAGCCGCTCGGCGCGCTCGACCGGCAGCTGCGCGAGCATATGCAGATCGAGATCAAGAAGCTGCATCGCGAGACCGGCGCGACCATCGTTTATGTCACGCATGACCAGGAGGAGGCCTTAGCGCTCTCCGACCGGATCTGCCTGATGAACCATGCGCGGATCGAGCAGGTGGGCACGCCGCAGGAGATCTACGCGCATCCGCGGACCACCTTCACCGCGAGCTTCATCGGCACCTCGACCCTGCTGCGCGGCGTGGTGGAGGGGGATGCGCTGGTGACGCCGCTGGGGCGCTTCGCCCTGCCGGAAGGGCGGCTGGCCGGTGCGGCGGCGCTGGTGATCCGGCCGGAGCATCTGCGGCTGGGCGCGGGCGAGAATACCATCGAAGGCGTGGTCTCCGAGACGGTCTATGCCGGGGCGGAGACGCGGCTGCTGTTCGACCTGGCGGATGGCACGACGGCGGTGCTGCGGCTGCCAACCGGGATGGCGGCGCCGGAGATTGGCACGGCAGTGCAGGCGCATTGGGCGACCGATGCGGCCGTGCTGGTGCCGCTGTGAGGCGGCTCGGGCCGGCGCTCTATGCGCTTCCGGGGCTTGCCTTCCTGGCGGTCTTCTTCCTCTATCCGGTGGTGCAGCTGCTGGCGCTGAGCCTGCGCAACGAGGGCACCGGCGAGTTCACCCTGCAGCATTTCGAGCATGCGCTGGGGACCGAGGTCTATGTCCGGGTGCTCGGCATCACCTTCACCATCGCGCTGCAGACGACCTTGGGCGCGCTGCTGCTCGGCTATCCGCTGGCGCATTGGCTGGCGCGGCTGCCAGATGGGCGGCGGGGCTGGTTCGTCATGCTGGTGATGATCCCCTTCTGGACCAGCTACCTGGTGAAGACCTTCGCCTGGATGATCACCCTCGACCAGAACGGGGTGATGAACCGGCTGCTGCTGGGGGGCGGGATCATCGATGCGCCCTTGGAAGTGCTGCATGGGCGGATCGGCGTCATGATCGGCATGGTGCATGCGATGCTGCCGCTGGCGGTGCTGACCATGCTGCCTGTCATGATCGGGACAGATCGGCATTTGCCGCGGGCGGCGGGGACGCTCGGCGCGCCGCCGGGGCAGGTCTTCTGGCGGGTGCATTTCCACCTCTCGCTGCCCGGCGTGGCGGCGGCGGGGCTGCTGGTCTTCATCACATCGCTCGGCTTCTTCATCACCCCGGCGCTGCTGGGCGGGCCGAAGGATACCATGCTGGCGCAGCTCGTCATCTCCCAGGTCACGGAGATGATGAACTGGAGCTTCGCGGGCGCGCTGGCGGTGATGATGCTGGCGGCGGCGCTGGTGACGACCTGGGTCTATGACCGGCTGTTCGGGCTTTCGACCGTCTCCGGCCAGGCGAGCGGCGCGCCGCGGCGGGGGCAGGATGCGCTGCGGGCGGTGGGCATCGCCATCCTGTCCGGGCTGGCGGCGGTGCAGGTGGCGATCGGCGCGGTGATGCAGCGGCTGGTCGGGCGGCGGGTGCTGGGCTGGCTGCTGCCGGCGCATGCGGCGGTGGTGCTGCTGTTTCTCGGGGCGCCGACGCTGGTGGTGATCCCGATGGGCTTCACCGACAGCAACTTCCTCGGTTTTCCGCCACCCGGTTACAGCCTGCGTTGGTTCGCTGTGTATTTCGGCTCCGAGCTCTGGCTCGGCGCCACGGTGCGGTCATTCGTGGTGGCGTTTGGCACGGCCTGCCTCGCGGTGGTGCTGGGGGGCTTCGCGGCGCTGGCGCTGGCACGGTCCGAGAGCCGCTGGCGGGGGGCGATGTTCGCGCTGTTCCTGGCGCCGATGATCGTGCCGCGCATCGTGGTGGCGCTCGGGCTCTTCTACCTGTTCGCGCAGATGGGGCTGGTGGCGACGGAGGCGGGGCTGGTGCTCGGCCATACGGTGCTGGCCCTGCCCTTCACCTTCGTCACGGTGGCGGCGGTGCTGAAGGGCTACGATTGGCGGTTGGACCAGGCGGCGGCGACCCTGGGCGCGACGCGGGCGAAGGTGCTGCTGCAGATCACCATCCCGCTGCTGAAGGGCGGGCTGGTGGCGGCCTTCCTCTTCGCCTTCATCACCTCCTTCGATGACCTCACCGTGGCGCTCTTCGTCAGCGGCGGCGTCACCACCACCCTGCCGAAGCAGATGTGGGACGACATGATCCTGCAGCTCAACCCGACCCTGGCCGCCGTCTCCGTCGTGGTCTTCGTGCTGGTGACGGCGCTGCTGGTGACGGCGGAGCGGTTCAGGAAGCCCGCCGGCTAGGCGGCGTAGGCGGGCTCCTCCTCGTCGAGGATCCCGCGGATCGCCGCGAGGAAGTGCAGCGCATTCTCGTGCCTTGTGGAGAAGTGGGCGAGCTTTGCCGCCGTCGCCTCCGGGATCAGCCGCAGCGGCCGGCCGGTGGACATGGCGAGGACCTGCACCTGGCAGGCGCGCTCGAGGTAGTAGAGGTCGTCGAAGGCATCGGCGATGCTCTCCCCGGCGACGACGACGCCATGGTTGCCGAGGAAGAGCACGCGCTTGTCGCCCATCATGCGGGACATGCGGGTGCCCTCGTCCATGTCCGAAGCGAAGCCGTTGAAGGCGTCGTCATAGGCGACCAGCCCGTGAAAGCGCCCGGCATTCTGGTGGCACATCTCGAGCCGCCCGCCTTCGATGCAGGTGAGCGCCGTGGCATGGGGCATGTGGGTGTGGAGGATGACCTTGTGGCCGGTCATCTTATGCATCGGCACGTGGATATTGGTGCCGGTGGTGGCGGGACGCCCCTCCCCCTCGATGGTATTGCCGCGGTCGTCGATCACCAGCAGCTCGCTCGCCCGCGCCTTGGCCCAATGCATGCGGTGGGCGTTGATGAGGAAGCGGTCGGGCGCCAGCATGACCGAGAAGTGGTTGCAGACGCCTTCATGGAAGCCGAGCCGGGCGGCCCAGCGCAGGGCGGCCGAGAGGTCGACGCGGGATTCCTGCCACTCGGCCCGGTTGTTGCCTGCCATCGGAAGGGTCATCGCCATGCCTCCATGCCGGGCAAAGCCTGTCAGCGGGCCTGCTTGCGGTCAAGCAAGCTGCTTCCCGCGCGGGCGCGGCGGGGGCATAGTTCGGCGGTGACAGAAGGCGGCCCGCCATGACGAATACCCGGCCCCAGATGAAGCTCGGCCTCTCCATCGCCAGCGCCGGCTACCACTATTCCGCCTGGCGGCTGCCGGGGGTCTCGGCGCTGAGCGGCATGGACATCAACCATCACATGCGCGGCGCGGCCATCGCCGAGCGCGGCAAGATGGACTTCGTCTTCATGGCCGACTGGGCCTCGGTGATGAACGTCACCGACACGCGCATCGCCCGGGACAAGGAACATGCCCAGGTCAAGCTGGACCCGGTGCTGGCCTGCGCCGCCGTCGCCGCGGTGACGACGCATGTGGGCCTGGTGCCGACGGCCTCCACCACCTACAACCACCCGTATAATTTCGCCCGGCGCATGGCCAGTATCGACCATATCAGCCGCGGCCGTATGGGCTGGAACATGGTGACCAGCACCAACATCGACGAGGCCATGAACTTCGGCCTCGACGGGCCGATCGGCAGCGATATCAGGCATTCCCGCGCCGCGGAATTCGTGGACGTCCTGCGCGGGCTCTGGGACAGCTGGGACGACGACGCCTTCATCAGGGACAAGGCGAGCGGGCAGTATTTCGACCGCGAGAAATTCCACTGGCTGGACCACGCCGGGGAGCATTTCAAGGTGCGTGGGCCGCTCGACACCGCGCGGCCGCCGCAGGGCTGGCTGCCGATCATCACCGCCGGGGCCTCGTCCAATGCGCAGGATCTGGCGGCGCGGGCGGCGGACATCTGCTACGGCGGGCAGCCGAGCTTCGAGATGGCGCGGCGCTACTATGCCTCGGTCAAGGGCCGGCTCGGCAGGTTCGGCCGCACCGAGGCCGACCTGCTGATGATGCCGGGCATCATGTGCTACGTGGGCGAGACGCAGCGCGAGGCGCAGGCCAAGTTCGACGCGATCCAGGATGTGATGAACATCGAGGTCGGCATCGGCCAGCTCATCCTGAACCACTTCCCCGACCTGAGCGGCTATCCGCTGGATGAGCCGGTGCCGGAGCTGATGATGCGGACCGACAATCTCGGCTCCGCCCGGCTGGCGGGGCGGGAGCCGGAGATGACCATCGCGCTGATGGACCGGGCGCGGGAGGAGAAGCTGACCTTGCGCCAGCTCTTCGACGTGGCGATGTGCGGCTTCTGGAGCCTCGGCGTCATCGGCACGCCGAAGAGCATCGCCGACATGATGGAGCGCTGGTTCCACGAGGGCGCCGCCGATGGCTTCATGGTGCAGCCGCCCTATATGCCGGGGGCGGCGGAGGATTTCGTCGATCTGGTGATCCCGGAGCTGCAGCGGCGGGGGCTGTACCGACGAGAGTACGAGGCGACGACGCTCCGCGGCCACCTCGGCATCGGCCGGCCGGCAGGGCGCTACCAGGGAGCGGTCGCATGAGCCGGGGGATGATGGGCCTCGGGCTCTCGATCGCCAATCTCGGCTATCATTATGCGGCCTGGCGGCATCCCGACATGCCGGCCGGCGGCAACATGGATTTCCGCCACTATGTTCATTGCGCGAAGCTGGCCGAGCAGGGCGGCTTCGATGCGATCTTCCTCGCCGACAGCGCCGCGGTGCGCGACCTCGACAACCCCGCCATTGCCCGGGAGATGGAGCACCAGATCGTCAAGCATGAGCCGGTGGCGCTGCTGGCGGCGCTGAGCGCGGTGACGAAGCATGTCGGGCTCGTGCCCACCGTCTCCACCACCTACAATGACCCGTTCAACCTGACGCGCTGGCTCACCTCGCTGGACCACATGAGCGGCGGACGGGCGGGGGCCAATCTCGTCACCGGCTTCTCCATCGACGAGGCGCGGAATTTCGGCCTCGATGCGGTGCTGGGCTCCGACCACCGGCATGAGCGCGCGATCGAATTCGTCGACGTCATGAAGGGCCTCGAGGACAGTTGGGACGACGACGCCTTCCCGCGCGACAAGGCGACGGGGCAGTTCTGGGACCGGGCGAAGCTGCATTACCTCAACCATGTGGGGAAGCACTTCAAGATCCGCGGGCCGCTCGACGTGGCGCGGCCGCCGCAGGGGCATCTGCCGATCTTCACCGCGGGGGACAGCGAGAATGCGATGGAATTCTCCGCCCGCTGCAGCGACGTGGTCTATGGCGGGCAGCCAGATATCGAGGGCGCCCGGGCCTACTACGCCGCGATCAAGGGGCGGCTGGCGAAATACGGCCGCACGCCAGACCAGGTCAAGATGATGCCGGGCATCATGCCCTTCGTCGGCCGCACCAGGCAGGAAGCGCAGGACAAGTTCGATAGGATGCAGGCGCTCATCGAGCCGAAGCTCGGCCTCGGCCTGCTGGCGGTGAACAACTTCCCCGACTACCGCGGCCATGACATCGACGGGCCGGTGCCCGACATCGCCGCGGCGCCGGGGCAGAAGAGCTTCTTCTCCAGCCCGCTGATGGAGAGGATGCGGCGCGAGGGGATGACCATCCGCCAGCTGTACGAGGCGGTCTCGGGCGGCTTCTGGCACCTCGGGGTGGTCGGCACCCCGGCCATGGTCGCCGACGTGATGGAGGAATGGTTCACCACCGGCGCGGCCGATGGCTTCAACATCCAGGGCCCCTGCATCCCGGTCGATACTGCGGATTTCGTCGAGCTGGTCATCCCGGAACTGCAGCGGCGCGGGCTGCGCCCGGCCGGCTACGATGGCAGCACCCTCCGCACCCGCCTCGGCCTGCCGCCGGCGCCGAGCCGATATGCGGCCTGACTGAGCCAGCGCAAACTGCGGAGCCCCGATCCGTGCTGATATCCCGGCAAAGGGAGGGACGGCGGCATGCGTATCGCGCTGATGAGCGACATCCACGGCAACCGCCAGGCCTTCGAGGCCTGCCTGGCCCATGCCGAGGGCTTGGCACCCGACCGCTATGCCATCCTCGGCGATCTGGTCGGCTATGGCGCCGATCCGGACTGGGTGGTGGACCGGGTGCGGGAGATGGTGGGCCGGGGCGCCATCGCCCTGCTCGGCAACCACGACGAGGCGGTGCTGGCCGGCCAGGGCGACCTGAACGCGGCGGCCACCGTCGCGATGCTCTGGACCCGGCAGCGGCTGGGCGCACCGGCGCTCGACTTCCTCGGCGCCCTGCCGCTGGCGGTGGAGGAGGAGGACCGGCTCTATGTCCATGCCGAGGCCTCGGCGCCGCAGCGCTGGCACTACGTGCTGGACGCGGATGATGCCCGGCGCAGCCTGGAGGCGACCGACCAGCGGCTGACCTTCTGCGGCCATACCCATATCCCCCGCCTCTTCGGCATCACCGCCGCCGAGAAGCTGATGGCCTTCCACCCGGTCTCCGCCGTGCCGGTGCCGCTGCGGCGGCCGCGGCGCTGGCTGGCGGTGCTGGGGGCGGTGGGGCAGCCGCGGGACGGCAATCCGGCCGCCTGCTACGCCGTCTTCGATACCGAAAGCCAGGAGCTGGCCTGGCACCGGGTGCCCTATGACGTGGCGGGCGCGGCGGCGGCCATCCTGGCGGCCGGGCTGCCGGAGATGCTGGCGACCCGGCTCTACGGCGGCCACTGACCATGGTCCGCCCGCGGCTCGCGCCGGCCACCACCATCGACGGCTTCACCCTGGAGACGGTGGTGCACCACGGCAGCATGGCGCTGCTCTGGTCGGTGACCCATCCCGACCATCCCGGCCCGCTGCTGATGAAGCTGCCGCGGCTCTTCGAGGGCGAGGACCCGGCGACCATCGTCAGCTTCGAGATGGAGCAGATGATCCTGCCCCGGCTCAGCGGCCCGCACGTGCCGCGCTGCATCGCCATCGGCGACTTCACCCGCCAGCCCTACATCGTCATGGAGCGGGTGCCCGGCGCCTCCCTGTACGGCCGGCTGGAGGCGCTGCCGCGGCCGATCGAGGAGGTGGTCGAGACCGGCATCGCCGTGGCGACGGCGCTCGATGCCGTGCATCGCCAGCATGTGGTGCACCTCGACCTCAAGCCCTCCAACGTCATCCTGCGGCCGGACGGCGTGGCGGTGCTGGTCGATTTCGGCCTGTCCCGGCACGACCAGCTGCCCGACCTGATGGAGGAGGAATTCCGCCTGCCCTACGGCACCGCGCCCTACATGGCGCCGGAGCAGGTGATGCGGATCCGCGACGAACCCGCCAGCGACCTCTTCGCGCTGGGCGCCATGCTGGCCTTCTTCACCACCGGCGTGCGGCCCTTCGGCGACCCGCAGCGGCTGGCCAACCTCAGGCGCCGGCTGTGGCGGGACCCGGTGCCGCCGCGGGCGCTGCGGCCGGACTGCCCGCCCTGGCTGCAGGAGGTCATCCTGCGCTGCCTCGAGGTGGAGCCCCGCAGCCGCTACGCCAGCGCGGCGCAGCTCGCCTTCGCCCTGCGGCATCCCGAGCAGGTGCCGCTGACGGCGCGGGCGGCGAAGCTGCGGCGGGACGGCTGGGCGGCGGTGCTGCGCCGGCGCTTCAACCCGGCCTGGCAGCCGCAGCTACGCCGGCCGAGCCTCGCCGGCGCCCTGGCGGCGGCGCCGATCATCGCCGTCGCCATCGATCTGACGGACCAGCCGCCGGCCCTGGCCGAGGCGCTGCGCGCCACCGTCGGCCATGTCCTGGCGACGGTGCCGGGGGCCCGGCTCGCCTGCCTCAACGTGCTGCGGCAGAACCGCATCGCGCCCGACCAGAGCCTCGACCCGGAGGGGCACAACAAGCACCTGCAGCGGCTGGCGGAGCTGCGGCATTGGGCGGCGCCGCTCGGCCTGGCGGAGGCCCGGGTGACCTTCCACGTGCTGGAGGCGGTGAGCCCGGCCGATGCGCTGCTCGACTACCTCCGGCAGAATCCGGTGGACCACGTGGTGCTCGGCGCCCGGACCGGCAGCCTGCGGCGGAAGCTGCTCGGCAGCGTCTCCGGCGAGGTGGCGGAGAAGGCGCCCTGCACGGTGACGGTGGTGCGCCCCGGCCAGCGCGGCGTGCCGGCCGAGCCCCCGCCGCCCCGGCACCCGGCGTAGCGCCGGACCTGGCGCCCGCTGGGCCTCAGCAGGCGCCGGGGCCGGGCAGGATGCGCTGGCTGCGGCCGCCGGCGATGAAGCAGCCGCCCGCCACCTGGCCCGGCTGCGGCCTGCCGCCGGGCGCGACCAGCGTGCCGGCGCCGCTCGGCAGGTCGTCGACGAACTGCCCGAGGTAGCGGCTGCCGCTGCGGTAGGTCTCGCTGCCGGTGCCGTTGCGCCGGTCGTGGCGCCACTCGCCCTCGTACACCCCGCCCGACCACTGCATGGTGCCGCGGCCGCTGCGCTGGTCGTCGCGCCAAGCGCCCTCGTAGCGGTCGCCGCCCGGATAGGTCTGGACGCCCTCGCCGTGGCGGCGGTCGTGGCGCCACTGCCCTTCATAGACCCCGGCGGCATCCTGCTGGCGGCCCTCGCCCGAGCGCTGCCCGGCGACCCACTGGCCGTCGTACCGCGCCCCGCGCGGCCAGGACCGCGAGCCCTGGCCGTCCGGCAGGAGGTCGCGCAGCTCGCCCTGGTAGAGGCTGGCATCGCCGTAGCGGATGCTGCCGGCGCTGGCCTGGCCTGCGCTGAACTCGGCCTCGAGGAAGCCGCCGCCGGCCAGGGCGACGGTGGCGGGCCCTTCCGCCCGGCCCTCGGCGAAGCGGCCCTGGGTGACGCTGACCACCGCCTCGCCCTGGCGCCGCAGCAGCTCGCCCATGCCATGGGCCAGGCCGTTGCGGCAGGGGCCGGACCACTCGACCGCCTCGTCCGGCGCCAGGCCCGGCACCCAGGCCTGGCAGCGGGAGCGCGCATCGGCGACCAGGCCGGCCGCGGCCTTCGGAGCCGGCCGGGGGGCGGCGCGGGGCGCCGGCGGCCGCGGCAGCCGCGGC
>NZ_JAUFPN010000269.1 GCF_030409335.1 Paeniroseomonas aquatica | reverse complement strand
GGGCGCCAAGTGTCGCCTATGTTACCGACTGGTGAGTAACTGTGACGGCGGGGCGATCGGTGCCGTTGATGTTGACTGTGCGCTCCTCAAGCGTCAGGTCGACGCTCTGCGCCAGTGCAGGCATCACCATGGCCAGCAATGCTACCCCACACAGGGGCAGCCACCGGAGCGTGGCTCCGAACCCGAATGTCTTCGTCATCCTAACCTCCAGCCCCGATGTGCCGCCGGTTGAGGCTCACAATCGATATCAGAAGCTGACGTCCACGCTCGCCTCCTGCAACATGCGAACGATACCTGTACATACTTCGTAATGCGCCCTGGCGATTCCGGTCGGCGATCCGTCCTGGCCAAAGGAATGGTTTGGGGGCGATATGTTGACACACTACGTCATGGAAGTTGGGCCAACTCCTGCCAAGCCCTCTGTGTTCTCTGACTGCTGCGCGCCAAGGCCTGCCATGGCTCTCCCATCGCGCGGTATCAGCATTGGATGGAGGTCCACGGCGTGGCGAGAGAACTACTGGACTTGGTGCAGGACCTCTTCGGGGGAAGGACCAAGACCGCAAGTCCCGAGCGAACCGAACGAGAGCAGATTTCCACGACCATCCCGGGCATGCCGGAGCACCAGCTGGCGGTGGGTGGCCCCGGGGCGAACAGCTTCGGCGGCACCGATGCCGCCAACCACTACTGGGGGCTTGGCGATGCGGACAAGCTCGGCGGCGGCCCTGAGGGCGATGTCCTGACGGGCGGTGAGGGGGCGGACCTCCTCTCGGGTGGCCCTGGGATGGATCACCTGCATGGCGGCGGGGGCAACGACACCCTCTACGGCGCCGCGGACGCGGATGCCCTCATGGGTGGCCTCGGAAACGACTACCTGGACGAGGGCCCCGGCCACAGCAGCATGGACGGCGAGGAGGGCAACGACACCCTCGTCGGCGGCATAGGGCCAGACGCCTTCATCGTGCGCCAAGGCTCGGGCGACGACGTCATCCGGGACTTCACCGCCGGTCCCGGCGTCGGCGACCACATCGCCCTTGAGGAAATTCGCTGGGGAGACCTGGCCATCAACGACACCGGCGCCGGGGTGAAGATCAGCTGGGAGAGCGGCTCCGTCCTGCTCGAGGGCGTGCAGAAATCCGAGCTCTCGCAGGACGACTTCATGTTTTACAACGAGCCGGACCTGCCGCCAGGCACCCGCGCGCCGGACGGGCCCGTCGAGGAGGCTCTGACCCCGAGCGTGTCTGGGCCAGAAATCACCGGCTCCCTCCCAGCGGCTGACGAGACGCTGGTTCCCGGCTCCGGCGACCACGCCCAGACCGTCGCCTTCGACATGTATGCGGCCGTCATCGGGACCGGGAAGGGCGAGGTTTTGAGCGGCAGCGGCGATTGGGACCAGATCTTCGGTCGCGCGGGTGCCGATGTCCTGCTTGGCAAAGGCGGCGACGACGTCCTCGATGGAGCCGAGGGAAGGGACCTGCTCCTGGGCGGTGAGGGTCCGGACCAGATCGAGGGCGGCGAGGGCAAGGACACCCTGATCGGTGGCGCCGCGAACGACGAGCTGATGGGTGGCGACGGCCGGGACTGGCTCGTCGAGGGCGAGGGCCACGGCATGCTCGACGGCGGGAAGGGCGACGACGTCTACCTGGGCGGCGCGGGCTCCGATGCCTTTATGGTCTCCATGGACAGCGGCAACGACGTGGTGCTCGACTTCCGGGCCACCGGCCCGGCGCAGGGCCTGTTTGACCATATCGCCTTTATGGACCTCGACGCCAAAGACCTGAAGGTCGAGGACACCGACCTCGGCGCCAAGATCGCCTGGGACATGGACCAGGATGGTAGCGACGACGGCTCCATCCTGCTCGTCGGCGTCGCCAAGGACGAGCTGCGGCAGAGCGACTTCATGTTCCCGACGCCCCAGTTCGTGGACGGCATCAGCGACGTCGGGTCCTGGTACATCTTCGCCTAGCCTCGAACGCGCCGGTCCGGGGACTCCGGACCGGCGTCCTGGCCACCTTGCGGTCATGGTTTTAGGCCGCCGTCTTAGCTGGACTTTGGCCATTTCCTTGGGCTG
>NZ_JAUFPN010000268.1 GCF_030409335.1 Paeniroseomonas aquatica | reverse complement strand
CGGTGGCGGCCTCCTACACCACCCAATGGGGCACGACCCATACCTCCATCGAGACCACCACCCGGGCCTATGCCGGCACCGAGAGTGCGGCCGCGGTCCGGCACTATGACAAGACCCTCGAGCGTCTCCGGGCGCAGCCTGTGGCGCCGCAGCGTGGGCGCGGACGGGGGCGCGGGCGATGACAAGCGTCCTGGGACGTGATCCGGCCCGGCGCTGCCGGCCGCTGGCGGAATGGCCGGTGCTGGATGCGACGATCTGGCGGGCCGCACTCACGCCCGGCGATTTACTTGAGCCGGGTGGTGAACGGGCCGGCCATGCCTCCGGATCCAACCACGCGGCTGAGGGTGGCTATGGCCGCTGGCTGACCTAGTTGAGCCACACCGGGCAGCTGGACTGCAACACCCATCCCGCCGACCGGATTACCCCAAGCCGGGTTGGGGCCTATCTGGCGGATCTGGCTGCGCTTAGTAGCACCGCCACGCAGCGTCGCCGTCTGGAGGAGCTGTTCATCGTCGCCAGCCTGCTCGACCCCCGTCGGTCCTGGCAGTGGATCCGCGATCTCGCCACCCGGGTGCGGTGGCGCGACATGCCGGTCCGCGACAAGCGCAGCCGGCTGGTCGGCGCCGACGACCTGTTGAATCTCGGCCACCAGCTCATGCAGCAGGCAGAGCAGGCCGAGCAGGACCACCCCTGGTGCCGGGCGCTGCTCAACCGCGATGGGCTGGCGCTGGCCCTTCTGGCGCAGCGCCCGCTGCGCCGGGCCAACTTCGCCGGGCTCCGCCTGGGCCAGCATGTCCTGCGCCGTGGCGCTGGCTGGTGGCTGCAGATCGAGGCCGAGGAGACCAAGACCCGTGCCTTGATCGAGGTGCCCTGGCCAGAGACGCTGGTGCCGGCGCTGGAGGTCTATCTAACTACGTGGCGGCCGGTGCTGCTGGCCCGCCGGATCAGCTGGTCGGCTGGGGCGCCGGCAGCCGGGACCGACCTCTCGGTCTCCTCGCGTGGCGCGGCCATGGGCACCCAGGCGCTCTACGACATGACCACCAAGCGAACCAGGCTGGCCTTCGGCAAGGCGCTGAGCCCGCACCTCTTCCGGGACTGCGCCGCCACCTCGATCGCCATCGAGGACCCAGTCCATGTTCGGATCGCCAGCCAGGTCCTCGGTCACCGCAGCCAAGCGACAACCGAACGCTATTATAACCAGGCCCAGACTATCGATGCCGCCCGGCAGTGGCAGGCAACGCTGGATCGGATGCGCGCCTCGCCCAATCCTTCCTACGCTACGACCAAAGCCGAGGATGCGGACTGATGCGCTGCGCCATCTACAGCCGGTTCTCCAGCGAGGGCCAGAATGCGCAGTCCGCCGGCGACCAGACCGCCGCCTGCCGGCGCTTTGCGGCGGCCATGGGCTGGCAGGTGGCGGAGGTCTATGAGGATCATGCCCTGAGTGGCGCCAGCCGCTTTCGGCCGGAGTATCTGCGGCTGCTGCAGGATGCCGAGGGCCGCCGGTTCGAGGTGGTCCTCTGCGAAGCGCTGGATCGGCTTGGCGGGCGGCTCTCCGATATCGCCGACATGTACAACAAGCTGAGCTTCCGCGGCATTGCCATCCACACGATGCAGCAGGGGCTGATCAGCCAGATGCATATCGGCCTGCTCGGGACGATGTCGCAGCTGTTCCTCTCCGACCTGCGGCACAAGACACATCGCGGCCTGGAGGCGGTCGCCCGCGATGGCCGTAGCGCCGGCGGCCTCTGCTTTGGCTACAAGGTCAGTGACCTGGCGGGCGCTGACGGCAAGGCCCGTCGGGGTGGCCGCATTATCGACCCGGAGCAGGCTGCGGTGGTGGTTCGCATTTTCGAGCAGTACGCGGTCGGGGTATCGCCCAAGCGCATCGCCCTGGATCTCAACGCTAAGGGCATTTCCGGGCCGCGGGGTGGCGGCTGGGCGCCGAGCGCCATCAACGGCAATCGGCACAAGGGCACCGGCATTCTGAACAATGAGGCGGTCCCCGGAAATCGGACAGATGGGTAAGCTCG
>NZ_JAUFPN010000267.1 GCF_030409335.1 Paeniroseomonas aquatica | reverse complement strand
TGGCGCTCACGCAGCAACTCGAACTGCTCGCGGGCAGCACTTACCGATCCTTGCCACACTACAGAGGCAGGCGCGTAGTCGGCATCGCCGAGGTCTCTTAGCTCGACTAGCCTGCGGGCGTGGACCTCCGCCTGCTGTACCCCGGCGGCCCGCAGAACTTTGCGGCCTAGCCCGATCTCCTCCTCGAGCTCAGTGGTCGATCGCCCGGAGCCGCGCGACCCGTCCAGGCGCTGAGGGGTCCGGCGCAGCTGCTGATGCCCTGCCGGCGAAATGGTGTTTGCTGTGTAGCCCCCCGACCTCGGCGGCATAGCGACTATCCCTCTGGCATGACGCGTGGTGCCAGAGATTACATTGGCACGAATTTGCCTAATCGGTCGTCAATACTTGCCCTAGGCGCTTACGCCTTCCAACCTTTCGTATCATTCAATTTCACCGTATCTGACGGGTCGTACTCGTGCTTTGAGTCTTCGGAATAAGACTCGTGCTGTCCTCGGCCATACAGCAGCTTCCACTGCTCAACGCACTCGTTTACTTCTTTTATATTGACCACGCCGAACCCAGATACGCTCTCGGCATTGGCGATCATGTCGCGCAGGTCTGGCGGTAACCTCAGCAACACGCTTCCCGGGCTGGGCAGATAGAGCGCTATGACGGTCGGCGGCGCTTTCCCGTTCCGCTCCGCCTCTGCCAGGGCCCGTAGGGCGGTTACTCCGTCAGTGACAAACACAACCCGCTGCGGGTCACCCATCAGCACAGGCGGGACGCTGTCGTCGCTGCCTGGCAGCGCCCGATACGGTCCCTCCGGTATCGGGTGAAGCCACGCCGAGACTGCCGCCGGCTGGTTAGCAAGTCGGCCGAGGAACGCGATTCCCTCGTCAGGGCAGTAGTGGAGGAATTTCGCTTTCTCCGCACGGTCCCAGACGGCCCAGGGGATCTTGTGTTCCTCGGCTAAATAGCGCCGGCCTACCTTGCGCGCGGCGTCGTTCTGGAAGGGGATGGTCAGGCCGCGCCCCGCCCATGGGGTGCGCTCCCCTGGCTCGGTCGCGCCGTCTCGCGCTCTCGCTCCGCCTTTACTTCCGCCAAGATTCTGGCCAGTGCCTTTTGATTTTGTTGGTTCATCGACAGGCGGTCGAACGCTGTGGCTTTGTCCATTTGCTCGAGCACGGCTGCGTTCTGCGGACTTGCGTTTGAACTTGGCATCCCAGGGTTCGTCGTCCTGCTGTCGATCGCCTCCACGACGTGCACCCCGATCATCTCTGGAAGGTCCGCGAGCCGCTGAGTTAGGTGCGCCATCTGGTCGCGCAGGGCCCTGGTTGTCTCTGAGCTTCGATCCTGACGTAGGATTTCCAGATCCAGTTGCAGAGACGTCAGGTGGCTGGAATGGTGCGAAATCGCGGTAATGATCTTGTCCACTGCCGCTTGGACGCTCAGCAGAACCGGGTCGATCGTCTCTCGTAGTCTCTCTGCGCGAGCTACCTCCTGCGTCTGCGTCGACGCCAGGCTCTGGGCGATCACTGCTCTGAGCTGGGCGAGCTCCGCCAACACCGGATCGAGCTCGGTCTTCGTCGCTCGAGCCAGGGCCCATCGGGCCGCGGCCTCCTCCATCTCCTGGATTTTGCCCATTCACCCTCTCCTCTGCCTGGACGGCTGCTCGGGCTTTCTCCTCATGCCACGCCGCAACCAAGTCGGGTGGCGGGTCGTAGTCGTGTACGGCGAGGCCGGCCCTCTGGCATTCCAGCCACGCGTGGCGGCGAAACTCCTCGTTGCCGCCGCGAATGCGGAGTGCCGTCCAGCCTTTGGCACGCGCCATCTCCGTCATGACAGTAATAGCTGGGGTCGAAACTCCCGCCTGTTCTCGCCAAGTCGTCGAGATCCGCCGCCCGGCGTCTTGGATTACTGCACCGTCCGTCAGCCCGACCGTAATTGGGCCGGCGGGCTTATTGGATCGAACGTAGCGGACGTGGGCCGCCACATCAGGCTCGAGGTCACGTCGGTAGATGCGGGCTATCCGGACCCAAGCGAACCAGGCAGA
>NZ_JAUFPN010000266.1 GCF_030409335.1 Paeniroseomonas aquatica | reverse complement strand
TCAATGCAACTCTGCCCCTGCTGCTGCCGCGACGCTTACAAACCACGGCCGAATTCTGATGCTGATCCGTCGGTAGCGGGGACCAGCTCGACCTCACGTTGCCGCTCATCAGTCATGAGACAGGTGTGGTGAAGGCGATCTTGGTCGCGTGGTGGTCATGGAGGCAGCGCGGGTCATTGAGCAGGGCCGCGTCTTCGAGGTCTTCACCCGGCCGGCGCCGCCGGTAAAGCGCCGCCTGGCCCAACTGCTATTCTTCGGCCCGTCGTACACGACCGGTGATCAGCGAGACGAGCTACGATTTTGGCTCCGACATCAACATTCTCACCGGCCGGGTGGACGGGATTGCGGCGAGCCCTTCGGGGTGATGGCGTTGGTGGCCTATGGCCCAGCGGCAGCCATCGCGGTGGCCTTCTGCACCATCCGTCTGTGTCGCTGCACTAACGCCCCTCGATCCGGTAGTCTGGGGGCGCCGGCGCTTCAAGCATTTGTAGGGATGGGTCTACAAGCGGGCAAAGCCGCTTGTGCGCGGCAGGACCTCCACGCTTGGCACGAGCAGCATTTGGCTTTGGCAGGCGAGACGAGAACAGCAAGTTCCTGCGGCACTACCGGACCGCCAAAGGGCCCGAGCCAACCCGTCAAGACCTACAGCAGCCCAGCCAGATGCGCGCATTACGCTTGAGTACACGGGCGTGCTGATGCCATGCAGCGCCGAATGAACAAGCGGCTAACCGCCGCGCAGGGGCGGCGGCAGATGGCGGAGCACTTGTGCCTTTGAAGCACCTTCAGGAGTCGCTACTGGGGTAGACAAGGGTGCCATCCAGCTCTTGCATGGCCGCTGAGTTCATGCTCGCCTGGTCGATCTTGCCCCGGCCCATGATGTGAAGCACCTCGTTGCCGCTTGCGAGCAGGTAATCCGCAATGATACGCCGGTGGCAGCGCCACCACACCGCCTCCGCACACAAGACGGCGCAGCGATGCGCGCAGCCGAGATCGCGCAGCTCCGCCATCCCTTCCCGAAACTCTGACGTGGCCGCGTAATCGGCATAGTTCCGGAAACTCACGTTCTGCCAGAAGGTGTTTCGCGACAGCGCTTGGTCCTTCCGGCGCCCCCGAAGGCCACCGAGCTTCCGTAAGTGGCGATAACCGATTCGGTATTCAGCTAGGGCACCCGGGAGTGCATCGACGTTGAACTGCGGGTTAGTACGTGAGCGGGGGATTGTCCGCACGTCCACCACGAATTCGGCCCCGGCCTCCCGAAGCAGACCGGCCAATTCAGACACCGACCGGGTGGAGTGCCCAATGGTGTAGAACGGCGAGCTCTCACGCATGTTCTTCCCCACCCCCTAGATCCAGAGCGGATCGTCTTTGCAGTTGATGTTCAGTCACTGCGCGACGATGGCTAGCCTCTGCCGCAGCCAGGGCGCGGCGCAGCTGCTGCAGTTCGCAGTGAAGATCTCGGCCGGCCTGCCGGCTCGTGCTTCCGCAGCCGGCATACTCGCCTTGATGAATCAGTAGCATGTTCACGCTGTTGCCGAAGCACGTCAACGAACTGGCCTCGAAGGAGACCATAGACGCATCGAAGCAATCCGCTACAGCACGCATCATGAAGCCTGTATAAATTGTGGTGACGCATTGGCGGCAGTACGTGGCAGGCCGCTGCCACCACGACGCAGCATGACGATTTCCGCGAGGATGGAGAGCGCGATCTCAGCCGGCGTCCATGCGCCCAGGTCGAGCCCGGCCGGTGCGCGCAACCGCGCGAGCTCCCGGTCGGTGAAGCCTTCGCCGCGCAGAAAGTCGCACATCAGCGAAGCCCGCTTACGGCTGGCGATGATAGCAATATAGGATGCTGGCGAGCGAAGCGCGCGCACCGCTGATAGGTGATCGCCCTTGTGTTGAGTTGCGATTACGACGCTATCGGCCACGGTCGGGTTCAGCCGCTCATAACTGTAGTCATCGCCGATCAACTCAGTCGCTTGAGGAAACCTGAACCGCTCCAGGTTCGCCGGAGGCTGGTGAGCTTG
>NZ_JAUFPN010000265.1 GCF_030409335.1 Paeniroseomonas aquatica | reverse complement strand
GCAGATCGTCCGCTGGTTCGTCCAACGCTGGCAACTCGAAATAGTCTTTCCGCAAATGACAAAAGCGGACGTGCTCGCTTTCCGGGCTGGTAGGCAGGACGTAACGGATCTCCACGTCGGCGTTCGTTACAACCACCCGATCGACGAGGAGCAGCACAAGTTCGCGGCGTTGCTCGAAGGTGGCCTGGCCCAGGCCACGCTGTATCCGTTCTCGGAACGACTCCAGTGATGCCGCGAGGTCAGCAAGCTGGTGTTGGCGCGCGGCCTCATCACGCAGCTGCTCTTCTTGCCCCGCCAGTGAATGTACACGCTGCTCCAGCTCACGCCGCCGCCGCTCATACTCGTCGAGCGGGATGACCCCCCTAAGGTAGGCATCGGTGAGCCGTTCAAGTTGTTGGTGTAGGTGTGCTCGACCGCGGCGCAGTGTTTCGCGGCGTGCCAACAGGGCCTGCGGCAACCATGCGCCGCCGTGGGCCCGCGCAATGGCCACCGCGAGCGGCTCCGGCTCGCTCAGCAAAGCGCATAAATCCTGCCACACCAGCTCGTCAAGCTGAGCAACTGGCGTATGGCGCGACGGGCAGCGAGTTACATGACGCGAGTAGGTGCTCGCTTGCTTGCCGTTGCAAGAGTAATATCCATAGCGCCCGTTCGCACGTCCAGTGCATGCCAAGTTGCAGCAGCCACAGCTCACAAGCGCCCGCAATAGGTACTCATGCGCCGTGTTGTTGCGTCGTGCAAAGGGACGGTTCATCGCCAACCTGGCCTGCACCTCGTCGAACTGCGTTTGATCTACCACGGCAGGCACTTGCCCAACCAGAATCCAGCGGTCGGCGGGCTGTGGTACCGCCGTGCAGCCGGGGCGTCCGATCGGGTGGGTCGCCGAACGGCGTTGCGTGGGCGCATGGGACTGCGTGCGCTGCGCATAAACCTGCCCCGTGTACGTCGGGTTGCGAAGAATGCCGCGGACCGTCGCACACGACCAGCTTGGTGTGCCTGACGGCGTAGGCACGCCGCATGCATCGAGGTGCATGGCGAGTTTCTTCAAAGATGCAATCGGCTCACGATACATGGCGAACAGCTCGGCCACGATTGCAGCCTCCGCGGGGTCGAGCGTTACACCACGTGGATCGCGCGGCCGATCAGGGCTCAGTCGATAGCCGTAGGGCGCATAGGTCCAAGGCAGCAGGGTGCCGGCGCGCAGCTTGACAAGCCGACCGCGACGCATCCGCTCGGCGATGAGCGTACGTTCATACTCGGCCACTGCGCCGCGGATTTGCAGGAGTAAGTGGTCATGCGGGTCGTCGCTCATCGGGCGGTCGAGGAACTCGGCAACGCAACCGGACTGCGCCCATTCCTCCAGAAGCACCATCTGATGCACGTAGTTGCGCGCAAGCCGATCAGGCGCGGTGACCAGGACGCGGTCGACCTCGCGGCCCTTGACCGCGTCGCGCAGGCGATCAAGGCCTGGGCGGGCCAGCGCAGCGCCGCTATAGCCGTCATCACGAAATACATGCGTCGGCTCAAGCGTCCAGCCCTCGGCGGCGTGCGTGCCCACGTGGGTGGTCAGGCGCGTGATCTGCTGCTCAATTGTCTGCTGCTCGACTTGGTGGCCGGTCGAGACGCGACCGTAGATCGCTATCCGCATGACACATCTCCAACTGGTTCGGGGGCTCCGGCGCCGCAACTGGCGTGGGAGAAGGCGTCACCGACCATTGCAGGAGAAGCTGGTAGGCCCGGTCCCAGCGTTGCTGACCGGTCGCCGCCGGTACGCCAGTGCGCTGGACGCGCCAAATGCGCTGCTGCCGCATGTTCCGCTCCATAAGGGCTAGCCTCATGGGAGAGGTGGGGGGGCGCGGGTCGCTTGAGCTGGTTGCGCGCTCGTGGCCAACTAAGCGTCAATCGGAACGTTCGGACCAAGCAAAATTTGTCATTTGCGATTAGGCCATTGAGGTCACCTTCCGTGAGGTCCGCGACCACCTCGGCGTG
>NZ_JAUFPN010000264.1 GCF_030409335.1 Paeniroseomonas aquatica | reverse complement strand
CCATGCCCGTCAGCCTTCGCGCATAATCCAGGCTAGGAGGGTCTTGGCCAAGATTCGACAGACATACTGCGCCTAAGGGTATGGTCATCAGCACATCGGATCATGTTCCGGCACCTTCACAATACGCGCAGAAGCGGACCAATAGTTGCGCCGCCTGAACCCCACGCCACTTCAACTCATCCCGGCGGCACATTAATACAACTGAGAGATGCAGAATAAGTCATATTTTGTGTATGTTAAATTTAAGCAACTTAGTGTAGCGTTTGTGGCAAGAGCGACCATTCAGGATTGCCCAATGTCAATATTAAATAAAAATGAAAAGCTGGGTTCCACTCTTATCGAATTGTGTGGGTATCATGCCGATAAATTCGCACGTCGCCAGTCATTGCATCCAAAACGTTTAGTTTTGCTAAACAAAATCTACAGGATTCTTGATAAAGAATCTCCTGTTATTATAATGCTGGGGCAATGTGCGCAGAGCAATGCTATTTTTAATAACTTGAATCTAAGAACTCTTGGTATTCAGACTATCCTGCATCAAGCCAAGCTAGTTCTTGAAATCCCCGATGAGCGTGATGTCTATAAACTTGGTAGTGACCGCCAAACGATCCGTCGGATGATTCGCAAGGCAACAGCACTCAAAATACGGTGCCGAAGCGTTTCAGAACCCGATGAGCGCCAGAAAATTCTGCAAATGGCTATAGCTTATGAACAGTCTCATCCCGACGAAAGATACAGAAAAAAACATCCAGTAGTTCCCGATCCAAACGGGATGGACTTATGGCTTGCGGCTTTTGCGGATGATCTGCGGCCGATAGCTGTTTCCGTAACTCCATCCGCAGGCAATGTGGCAACACTCCGTTTTTTCGTACGCTAGAAGCAAGCCAGGAGGCAACGCTCGCTCGCTATTTACTGACAGAATATTTGGTAAATCAAATGTCTGAGCGAAGCGTTAAGTATCTTATTGACACCGTGCACCCAATTTACATCTCCAGTGGCCTCCATCATTTTGCGTCAATGCTTGGATTTAAAATCAAGCGTGCTCAAATAGAAAAATTCTAGCGTTTGTTGAAAGAATATAGGATGCTTTTGGCTTGCTCTGGTTTCAATGGGCGTCTCGTTTCAGTTGAGGCTCTTATTGGGATCCGGGGTGATGGACCCAGGCCCGGATAGCGTGCCCGGGGTCGGTCTGTGATGATGTGCCAGGGGGGCGGGATAGCGAACCGTCCCGTACGAGGAGCCCGTGGCGTGATGGCCGCCCCTGACCTGGTTAATCTCTCGGCACTGATCGACGATGCCAAGTGCTTCGCCCTGGTGCGCCAGCATCGCTGGCCGGAGGGTGTCCGCTGCCCTGCCTGCAATAGCCGTACCGCGGTCCGCGATGGCTTTGACGAGACCCAGGCGCACCGGCAGCGATACCGTTGCAAGGCGTGCGCGGGGCGCTTCGACGACCTCACCGGCACGGTGCTGGCCAGCCATCACCAGCCGCTGCGGGTCTGGGTGATGTGCCTGTACTTCATGGGCCTGAACCTCTCGAACCGTCAGATCGCCCAGGAACTGGGCCTCAACGGATCGGACGTGCAGGCCATGACCGAGCAGCTGCGCGACGGCCTGGTCGCCAAGGCTCCCCCGGTGCGGTTGGCAGGCGAGGTGGAGATCGACGAGGTCTATGTCGTGGCCGGGCACAAAGGCCAACCTGCAGCAGTCGCAAAAAGGGGCGGTTTGGACGCCGCCGCAGACTGGCAGTAGCGCCGGGCCGCGGCACGCTGGAGAAGGACAAGCCGCCGATCCTCGGCCTGATCCAGCGCGGCGGTCAGGTCGTCATGCGCATGCTGGCCAATGTGCAGCAGAAGACGATCCAGCCAATCATCGAGGCCACCGTCGCCAAGGGGTGCCCTCGTCTATCAGGCTGCTGAAGTTCGTAGCCTGAAATCCGCGTCCATG
>NZ_JAUFPN010000263.1 GCF_030409335.1 Paeniroseomonas aquatica | reverse complement strand
CCGCCGGCTGAGATCATTGCCCTGCGCCGCCGCAACGATCGACTGGGTCTCGGACACGGCGACCCGCAGGGCGTTGCCCACCTCGTATTGCGCGGCCATGGTGTCGAGCATCCGGTTCACCCCGGCGCAGAGCCGGCCAATCGCCCCGTCCACACCCTCGGTCGGAATACGGCGCGAGAAATCGCTGACCTGCGCCGCAGCCACGATCTCCTCGGTCTGCGCCACCGCATGCTGCAGAATCTCGGCCGCACGCACCTGCCCGGTGACGTCGGTGGCATATTTCACCACCTTGAAAGGTTTGCCGTTGAGCGCCAGAATCGGATTGTAGCTGGCCTGGATCCAAACCGCCTGCCCGCCCTTGCCGATCCGCTTGTACTGGCCGGCATCGTATTCGCCGCGTGCCAGCTTGTCCCAGAAGGTCCGGTATTCGCTGCCCTGCCGTTCGGCGGGATCGACGAAGAGCGAATGGTGCTTGCCGCGCACCTCCTCCAGCGTGTAGCCGAGAGTCCTGAGGAAATTGGCGTTGGCGTTCAGCACGGTGCCGTCGAGGTTGAACTCGATCACCGCCTGCGCCTTGTCGATGGCCGCGATCTGACCTTCGAAATTCGCCGTGGCGAGCTTCTGCGCGGTGACGTCGGTTGCGTATTTCACCACCTTGAAGGGCTTGCCGGCTGGATCGAGGATCGGGTTGTAGCTGGCCTGGATCCAGACCTCACGGCCATCGCGGCCGATGCGCCGGTATTCGCCGGCGTCGAAATCTCCCCGCCCGAGCTTATCCCAGAAAGCCCGGTAGGCCGCGCCGTGCCGCTCCTGCGGATCCACGAACATGCTGTGATGCTGCCCGCGGACCTCCTCCAGCCGATAGCCCAGGGCGGCCAGGAAATTAGCATTGGCATGCAACACCCGGCCTTCGAGATCGAACTCGATCACCGCCTGCGCCTTGTCGATGGCCGCGAGCTGGCCGTGGGCCTCGGCGCTGGCCAGCTGTTGCTCGGTGATGTCGGTCGCGTATTTCACCACCTTGAAGGGACGACCGGCGCCATTGAGGATGGGATTGTAGCTGGCCTGAATCCAGATCTCGCGGCCGCCTTTGCCGATACGCTTGTACTGGCCGGCATCGTAGTCGCCGTGCCCAAGGCGCTCCCAGAAGGCGCGGTATTCCGGGCTGCGACGATAGGCCTCCTCGACGAACATGCTGTGGTGCTGTCCACGAACTTCCTCCAGCCGATAGCCCAGGGCGGCCAGAAAGTTTGCGTTGGCATGCAGGACCCGGCCTTCCAGGTCGAACTCGATCACGGCCTGGGCTTTGTCGATGGCGGCGAGCTGGCCCTCGGCGTTGGCCCGATCCAGCTCCAGCGCCGTGGTGTCGGCACCAAGCAGCAGGCAGCCGGTGACCCGCCCCTCGTCGCCGCGCAGAGCTGCGCCGCGGAAATGCAGCACCTTTTCCGCACCGTCCGGTACCCGCAGCCGCAGCCTCGCCTCGGCCGCAACGCCGCGGGCGAGCGTGTCGAGAAACTGCCGCGCTGCAGGATCGGTACGTTCGGTCTCGCTCAGCAGATCGGTGAAGGGCCGGCCTCGCAGCGCCTCCAGCCCCTGGCCGAGCAGCACGGCAAAGGCCGGGTTGCCGTCCACCACGGTGCCGTCGCCGCCGAGTTCGACCATAGGGCTGATCTGTTCGAGCGCGAGCAGCCGGTGCTCCATCTCCCGTACGGCGGCGCGGCGGTCACGGCTCGCGCGTCGATCGAAAAAGCTCACAGGTGCAGAGGCCTGCGTGGTGCGGCTGATGAACATTACGGTCTCCAGAGCGGTCAGGGTCTTGGGTAATGGGCGTAAGTCCGCCCCCGGGGCTTCAGCAGCCTCTCTAGAATTCCTTCCATTCGGCGTCGGCCTGCTGCCTCTTGGGCGCCGCTGCCTGGCGTGCGGCCGGTGCCGCGGCCTTGCGG
>NZ_JAUFPN010000262.1 GCF_030409335.1 Paeniroseomonas aquatica | reverse complement strand
CGCGACGAGCCGCGGGGTGACGCCACGGAGGGCATCGCCGCCCTCTCCCGTCTTGGCGTGGCGGCGGTGATGCTCACGGGCGACAATCCCCGCACCGGGGCCGCCATCGCGGGCGGCCTGGGCCTTGACGTGAAGGCCGGGCTGCTGCCTGCCGACAAGCTGCGGGAGATCGCGGCACTGCGCCGGACCGGGTCCGTCGTCATGGTTGGCGACGGCATCAACGACGCCCCGGCGCTCGCCGCCGCCGATGTCGGCATTGCGATGGGCGGCGGCACCGACGTCGCGCTGGAGGCGGCGGATGCGGCGGTGCTGCGGGACCGTGTGACAGGGGTGGCCGAACTCGTCGGCCTGTCACGGGCGACAATGCTGAACGTCAAGACGAACGTCGCCCTCGCCGTCGGCCTGAAGCTTGTCTTCCTCGTCACCACCCTTCTCGGCCTCACCGGACTCTGGCCCGCCATCCTCGCAGACACAGGAGCGACGGTGCTCGTGACGCTCAACGCCCTCCGGCTCCTGAGCTGGAAGCCACGCGCGGCGGAGGCATAGTGGTCGCGCAGCCCGAGCTCCTCGCACCGATCGTCGTGACGGGCGTCGTGGTGGCTTTTCTGCACGCGGCGATCCCGACCCACTGGCTTCCCTTTGTGCTTGCGGCTCGCGGTCAGGGCTGGGGTCGCGGCCGCACCCTTGGCGTCGTCGCGCTCGCCGGCATGGGCCACGTGCTCCTGACCGCGCTCCTCGGCGCCCTCCTCGTCTTCGTCGGCGTTGAGGCCGGCGGTACACTCGGCCGGACGTTCGGGTGGCTCGCCGGTGGAGCGCTGATCGCGGTCGGAACCTACTACGTTTGGCGGCAAGCATGCGGCGCAGGTCACGGGCATGTCCACCTCTTCGGCAGGCATGAACACGGTGGACACGCGCAGGCCGGAAGTCACCGCCATAACCACCATCATAAGACCCAAGGCGGTGCCGCTCGACCACGGTCCGACGTCGCCGTGATCGCGGGCCTTCTCGCGTTGCTGGCCTTCTCGCCTTGCGAGGGCTTCCTGCCGGTGTATGGCGCAGGGGTCGTCTTCGGATGGACGGGTTTCATCCTCCTCTCCTGCGTGCTCGCAGTCGCGACGGTCGCGGCGATGGCCCTCTTTACTTGGCTGACCATGACCGGCCTCGAAGGGCTGGACCTGTCCCGGGTCACGCGATGGGAGGCGGGAGTCTACGGCGTCCTCTTCATCGGCCTGGGTCTCCTCGTCCTCGTAACGGAGGGATGGTCGTGACGGTAAGGCTGATGCACCTCCCCACCCTCGGCCTCCTCGCCGCGGTCGCCGCCTTCGTCGCGGACCAGGCGACGAAGGCCTGGGCGCTGTCGACACTGTGGCCGCCCTACAGCTGCGGGATGGGGGTGTTGCCGGTGCTGAACCTTCGGCTCGGCTTCAACGCCGGCGTCACCTTCGGGATGTTCCGGGACAGCGCGGCCGGTGCCGTGTGGGTCCTCGTCGCGGTTGGCCTCCTCGTCGTCGCCTTCCTCGGCTCCTGGCTCTGGCGGACCCGGTCGGGCGCCGAGGCCGTCGGCCTCGGACTCGTCATCGGCGGCGCCCTCGGCAACATCCTCGACCGACTGCGGCGGGGAGCGGTGACCGATTTCCTCGACGCCCATTACGGCGGCTGGCACTGGCCCACCTTCAACGTGGCGGACATCGGCATCGTGTGCGGTGGCAGTCTCCTACTCATATCGGCCGACGGCCCCGGAT
>NZ_JAUFPN010000261.1 GCF_030409335.1 Paeniroseomonas aquatica | reverse complement strand
GTACGTCATGCGAAGCTGATGAGTGCCTGTGAGTGAAAGTCTCATCCGGCTAAAGCCGTAGCGGGCAGGCCGGGACCGAGTCTTGCGGGCGTCGCGGTAACGCGGGGTCTGAAGTGTAGACAGGAGCCATGTGGGGTGTGGGATTGAGCCCCGAAATGTGGAAGGTCGCGAAGGCCGAGAGTGTTCCCGTTCTCGAAGGCAGCACGTGCGTCATCGCTATGCGAGATGACGTCGCTTCGCCGGGGTCGAAGGCCGCATCACGCATGGAAAGCATTCATCGGAACATGAGAGGCCCGACCGGGTCCGCCAGATTGGTCTCTGGCGGGGGATGGTGGCGAGGCACTGCCGGAGCTGCTGTTCGAGCTGAGGTCGGGAGTCGGACTGGTTCGTACTACCGATGACGCCGCCGAAGGAAACGAGGCGCGCCGAGGGAAGGGGCCAGCCCGGAAGGAACCCACGCGAGAGTGACAGGGTCCGGACACAGAGCCGGGCAGCCTTGCCATCTAACCTCGCACGGGTGAACGCGGCGGCCAGCGCGGCCGTCCAGACCCGGTTCACCGCCCTGCTACACCATGTTGATGTCGAGGCGCTCGAAAGGGCGTTCCGACGGCAGAAGCGGCAGGCAAGCGCGGGAGTCGATGGGATCACGGTGGCGGACTACGAGCAGAACCTGGAGGTCAATCTCCAGGACCTCTGCACGCAGGTTCACACCGGACGCTACCGGCCACAGCCGGTTCGGCGTGTCTACATCCCGAAAGCAGACGGCGGGCGACGACCGCTCGGTGTGCCAACCCTGGAAGACAAGATCGTCCAGGGCGCAGTGGCCGAGACGTTGAGCGCCATCTACGAAGTCGACTTCCTCGGGTTCTCCTACGGCTTTCGGCCGGGGCGCAACCCGCACCAGGCTCTATCATCGCTGCATACCGCGATCATGAGCCAGCGCGTGAGCTGGGTGCTCGATGCCGACATACGCAGCTTTTTCGATTCGGTTGACCACGAGTGGCTGCTGCGGATGCTGGCGCAGAGGATTGCCGACCCCCGAGTGCTCCGGCTTGTCCGGATGTGGCTCGATGCCGGTATCCTCGAGAGCAATGAGTGGCGCGAGACGGATAGGGGAACGCCGCAAGGGGCGGGTATCAGCCCGCTCCTCGCCAACATCTTTTTGCACTACGTCCTCGATCTTTGGGTCCATCAATGGCGTCGGCGGCATGCACGCGGACGGGTGTCGATCGTGCGCTATGCCGATGACTTCGTGATGGGCTTTGAGAGCGCGGCCGACGCAAAACGGATGCTGGCCGACCTCGAGCAGCGGCTGGCCAAGTTCGGCCTGCTGCTGCACGAGGATAAGACGCGCCTGATCGCGTTTGGCCGCCTACCGGCCATGGCGCGGCAGCAACGCGGCGAGCGGCGTCCGGAAACCTTCGCCTTTCTGGGGTTCACCCACTACTGCGGGTGGACCCGGGACGGCCGGTTCATCGTCAAGCACAAGACACAGAGCAAACGACTGTCACGCAAACTGACAGCGCTGCGCCAGGAAGCGCGACGGCGGATGCACACGCCGCTGGGCGAGCAGCACCGCTGGTATTCCAGCGTGCTACGCGGGCATTACGGCTA
>NZ_JAUFPN010000260.1 GCF_030409335.1 Paeniroseomonas aquatica | reverse complement strand
CAGATGCTATGGGGGCGGACACCGCCTGGGCTGAGTGTTCAGACTGGCAGGCTTCCGCATCCGATCAGGGAGCCAGCCGCCATGCCGTCCGAGAACACCCTCCACATCGCCATCGAGCTGAGCCTCTCGTCATGGCTCGTCGCAGCACGTCTGTCGGGTGCGGAGAGGCCGCGTCTGCACCGCCTCGAAGGCGGGAACACGGCAGCTCTGCTGACATTGATTACGGAGCTGCGATTGGCCGCTGTCAACAGGGTGGGCGGACCGGTTGGGGTAGCGTGCTGTTTCGAAGCGGGACGGGACGGATTTTGGTTGCACCGCGTGCTGACGGCGCATGACGTTGCCTCTTATGTACTTGAGCCGACCAGCATCCTGGTGAACCGCCGGGCGCGTCGTGCCAAAACCGATCGGCTCGACGCCGAAGGCATGCTGCGGGTGCTTGCGGCCTGGCTAGGGGGCGACCGGCAGGTGTGCAGCATGGTGCGCGTGCCCACAGCCGACGAGGAGGACGCCAAGCGCCCGCACCGTGAACGCGAACATCTGGTGCAGGAGCGGCTGCGCATCGAGAACAGGCTCGAGGCGTTGCTATTCACCCAGGGCATTCGGGGCAGGCCGTCGCTGCGCTCGTGGGAGCGTGACGTGGCCGAGTTGCGCACCGGCGACGGGCGTACGCTGCCGCCCCTGCTGCGGGCCGAGCTGGACCGCTTGCGGCGTCGGCTCGTGTTGGCCCTGCAATTGATCCCCGAGGTGGAGGCTGAGCGCGCTACGGCGCTGGCCGCGGCAACAAGCGACACGATGACCCGAAAGATCACAGCCCTGCAGCGTATCCGTGGCATCGGCGAAAACTTCGCTGCCGTGCTCGGTCGTGAGGTATTCTACCGCACCTTTGACAACCGCCGTCAGCTCGCCAGCTACGTCGGTATCGCCCCTATGCCTTATCAAAGCGGAGGCATGGACCGCGACCGAGGCATCAGCCGCGCGGGTAACCCGCGGGCGCGAACGACGCTCGTCCAGCTTGCCTGGTTGTGGCTGCGCTACCAGCCCGGCAGCGCGCTCGCTGGGTGGTTCCGCCAGCGCGTCGGCACCTTGGCCGGGCGCACGCGGCGGATCGCCATTGTCGCCATGGCCAGGAAGCTGTTGATCTCGCTCTGGCGTTTCGTGGAAACCGGAGTGTTGCCGGAGGGCGTCGAGATCAGGACCGCGGCGTTGCCGACGGCGTAACAGGACCGAGTTGCTGCAGGCGGCATTTCCGCCAGCGGCGATACTGGGAGCGCGACCGTCTTCCTCTTTGGTGGCTGATGCCGCCGCGTTTCAGGTGGGTCGCGTCTGACCGGGGCCACGCCTCATGCATGAGGCATTCTGGTGCGAGGCCATAGCGCCTCGACCGCATGTAAGGTGATGCAGCCGTTGCTGCAGTGCAGGACTGCCCCGGACCCAAGGATTACATCACGCTTGCCCAACCCAGCTCCGGAGGACCGTATGTAGAGCCATCGTTGACAACCGAACCCTCATGTAAGG
>NZ_JAUFPN010000026.1 GCF_030409335.1 Paeniroseomonas aquatica | reverse complement strand
CCGCGCCGCCCTGGTGGCGCTCGACCGCGAGCAGCTGCGTTTCACCGCGGCGGGGATGGTGGTGGAGACGGCCCAGGGTGCGCTGGAACTCGCCCGCGCCCCTGACTCGGACCGCTGCCCGGTCCGCGCCCTGGAGGCCTGGCTGCGGCAAGCACGGATCGACTATGTGTGGTCCCGGGATGAGGTGGTGCGGGTTAATCTTGAATCCTGACGGGTTCTTGGTCCAGGCGTCACAGATGGCCTGGAAGGGTGTGCGCCATCGCAGCGCCTTGAGGTGCTTGGCGAAGTTGTAAGCCTGGACGAAGGCCGGCCCTTGAAGCTCAGATCCGTCCGAACTTTCGCCAGCCGCCGTTTCGCCATCCCCTAGCTTGGCCGCGATCCTGCCAGGCTGCAAAAACTGCAACAGAACCGTGCAGCGCACCAAACCCTCGGGCGCCGCGTCGGGAAGCCACGTCGACAAGGTCCCGCGCTGAGTTGCGCTCGTGCCGATCCATCCTCACCAGTTCCTGCGCGAGATATGGTGGCGGCGGCGGTGATACAGCTCTAACGGCACGACAGGACGTCTGGGAATCCAGGGCGGCACCGACCCTCTCTTGTCGACCCGGTCCAGCCTTGCCCGCAGCGCCACGGGCCAAGTCCCTACAACGGCGCGTGGGACAAAACCTGTCGTCAGGTCCAAATGTTGCCGGCCAGCGCCAAGTACACGCCAGCATCGCCAAAGCCGACGATGTCGGCACGGCCGTCGCCGTTCACATCGGCAAGCTCGCGCGGGAAGCGATCGTTTGATGACCAGCCACCTGCGCTGTCACCGGCGCCGAAGTTGTTTTGGCGCAGTGCCATTGGCCCGAAGCCGCCGGACCCGTCGGCCAACGCCACGTACACGCCGGCATTGCCAAAGCCGACGATGTCGGCACGGCCGTCGCCGTTCACATCGGCAAGCTCGCGCGGGAAGCGATCGTTTGATGACCAACCACCTGCCGTGTTGCCAAAATCTGCAAGTTTAAGGGTGGGTACCCCAAAGTTTCCGTTGCTGGTAGCGAGTGAAACGTAAACTCCCGCATTTCCAAAACCAACGATATCTGCTTTGCCGTCGCCGTTTACATCCGCCATTTCACGAGGGTAGACGCCATAACTAGTCCAACCACCCGCACTGGCATCCCTACCAAAAGTTGAAGATTGCTGCGAGTAACTTATGAAGCCTGGGCGCGCAAACAACTGATCTAGCGAGTAAAGGTTCTGATTAAAATAGAATTGCTCTACGTCATTTATTATGTCGATTTTGTTGCCATTAATTAAAACTAAATTACCGGCAGAGTTTATATTGACCGTAATTTGATTACGATCATTATTGTAAATAATTCGATCAATGCCGGCACCGCCATAAATGGTGTCGTTGCCATCACTTATAACAAAATTATCGTCCCCATCCCCTCCCCTTAACTCGTCATTGTCATTGCCGCCGTCGAGCGTGTCGTTACCGGCATCGCCATTTAGCGTATCGTTTCCATCTTGGCCCAAGAGAATGTCATCTCCGGTGCCACCAGTGGCAGCATCGGCGTCGGCACCAGCAAATACGAGATCATTTCCGCCTTCTGCATTAATGGTATCGTTTCCACTGTCACCGTTAATCGTATCATTGCCAATATTGGCGAAGATGGTGTCCGGTCCTGCAGTTCCCACCAGGGAGTCATCGGTGTTGATGGGACTGTTCGCCTCAGGCTGACCACCGAAAGGCTGAGAGACAGCGATGCCGACACCGGTCAAGAAAATGCTGGCCCAATTCTGTGCTAAAACCGGCACGACCGCGTCATTGCTAACGATACTGCCAGGCGCGTTCAGGCTGCTAGGGACAAAGCGCACGCCCGGGAGGGGCCGTGCCGGATCTGCGCCTTGGAAGACGCCATTGTTAAGAATGAAGCCTGCATTCTCATTGAGATAAAGAGCGATCCGTCCTTCTTCCGTTCTCTGAATGGCGGTGAGACGGTCGTATCCATAGATTGTGAGGGTATCGCCTTCTGACGGATTGAAATCGAGTAGAAAATCTACACCGTCACCACTTTGCCAGACGAAAGCATCTACCCCTTGGTTGCCTTCTAGTTGGTCGCCAAGCACGACGCCCGTAATGAGACCTTCGGCATTCAAGGACATTCGACCGCCATCCTGGCCGCCAATGATTATGTCATTGCCGTCCGCGCCTTGAAGGGTATCGGTGTCACTCCCACCAGCGACCAAGTCGTCGCCTTGATTGCCCGTCAGAATATCGCGTCCTGATCCACCGAAAAGTAGATCATCCTCGCCCTCTCCCTGCATGTTGTCATCGCCAGAGCCAGCGATCAGGATATCTTTGCCGTTGCCGCCTTCGCCCGTATCATTTCCGGCGCCCCCTAGAATGGTATCGTTGCCTTCTTGGCCCTGAAGGTTGTCATCACCATCTCCACCATCTAAAATATCGTCGCCATCACCGCCGTTGCCCGTTTCCTTGCCAACTCCCCCTAAGATGCTGTCGTTACCGCCAAGGCCGTTAAGGTTGTCGTCCCCTCCATTGCCTATAATAATTTCCCCGTTAGCACTTCCGGGGTAACCGTTGCTCGTGTCATCCAATACAATCGTTGGGGCAGAAGAGGGCGTACGACCGACATTGAGAACCAAGCCCGCACTGCTCCGTAAATCCACACCGCTATTACCAAGCATGACCAGAAGGCTTGATACGCCGGTAGTTTGGTCGGCGTCGCTATCCAGCCTTTCATTTACGCCCTGATCCTGCGATGTAAATTTTGTATCAATCAGTGGCGCAAAACCGACACGATAGCTTCCAACATCAATATTTCGGAAGGAATACTGTCCGTAAGCGTCGGTCGTTGTTGATGGGCCTAGGACCTCACCGTTGGTCTTTAGCAGGCGGACAGCGACGCCCTGCAGCAGTTGCTCACTGGTATCGAATAAGCCGTTGCCGTTTGCGTCCAGCCAGACAAAACCGCCGATTTCTCGCGCAAGCGCGGAANTGGCGCCGACGTCGCTGTCGACGGCGTCGTTGCTGCCCACGTCCTGGGCGGTAAAGCTGGCACCAGCCACCGCGGTGAACTGGACGGCGTAGGTGCCGGGGGTGACGCCGGTAAAGCTGTAGGCGCCGTTGCTCCCCGTGGTGGTGCTGGCGATCACGGTGCCGGCGGCATTGAGCAGCTGCACGGTCTGGCCGGCAATGCCGGCCTCGCCGCTGCCCTGGATGCCGTCGCCGTTGCTGTCGGTGAAGGCCAGGCCGCTGACCGAG
>NZ_JAUFPN010000259.1 GCF_030409335.1 Paeniroseomonas aquatica | reverse complement strand
AGACCAGATGTCCGCCTGAGATAGGGGTGACCCGTCTCACAGTATGCAGGTTGCGAGGGTTATGCCGGATAGTCTGGCACCGAGCCTCATGCATAAAGGAGACGGGTCATGGAGAAGCCTATCACCTACATCGGCCTTGATGTGCACAAGGAGACGATCGCGGTAGCGCTGGCCGAGGCGGGCAAGCGGGGCGAAGTCCGCGAGCACGGCACGATCGCCAACACCCCGACGGCACTGAAGGCGTTGGCGTGCAAGCTGGCGAAGTCTGGCTCGGCCCTGCATTTTTGCTACGAGGCCGGACCATGCGGGTATGGAGTTCAGCGGCAGCTAACCGCGGCGGGGCATGAATGCGTCGTGGTCGCTCCCTCGCTGATCCCGCGCAAGCCGGGTGACCGGATCAAGACCGACCGGCGGGACGCGGCCAACTTGGCCAGACTGCATCGAGCGGGAGAGCTGACCCCGGTCTGGGTGCCGGACCCGGCCCATGAGGCCGTCCGCGACCTGGTGCGGGCGCGTCTGGCTGCTGTCCGTGCCCTCCGGCAGGCTCGCCAGCAACTATCCGGCTTTCTGCTACGGCAAGGCCAACACTACGGCCGACCGGCCTGGACCCTGATGCATCGACGTTGGCTGGCCGGGCTGCGGTTCGCACAAGCAGCCCACCATCTCGTCCTGGAGGATTGCATCGCCGCGGTCGAGGCGGCGACGGCCCGACGCGATCGCCTGGAGGCCCATATCGCGGCGGCGCTGCCGGACTGGTCTCTGGCACCGGTGGTGCGGGCATTGCAGGCCCTGCGCGGCATGGCGCTGGTCGCGGCAGCGACACTGGTCGCCGAGCTTGGCGACATCACCCGCTTTGCCAATCCGCGGCAGCTGATGGCCTATCTTGGGCTCGTTCCATCCGAGCATTCCAGCGGCGGAACCCGGCGCCAGGGTGGGATCACCAAAGCGGGGAACGGCTCGGCCCGGCGCATGCTGATTGAGGCGGCCTGGAGCTACCGGTTTCCGGCCCGGATTAGCCGAGAGCTACTGCTGCGTCAGGAAACCTTGGCCAAGCCAATCCGCGACACCGCCTGGAAGGCGCAGGAACGGCTGTGCGGGCGCTATCGCAAACTCGCCAGGGCGGGAAAAGCGCCCAACGTCGTCACCACCGCCATTGCCCGCGAACTGGCGGGTTTCGTATGGGCCATCGCCAGACAGGCCCAGCCTGCTGCCGCCTGACATTCCCATCTCGCGCAACGCTGTCCAAGGAGGCCGATCACCGACACAGCTTCATCCCAAGCTGGACAAGGCTGGGGGCACGGTCACGGCAGGAGAACCCTCGCAGACACTACCAGCCGGATTTGATCCGACGCTGGCTACTAG
>NZ_JAUFPN010000258.1 GCF_030409335.1 Paeniroseomonas aquatica | reverse complement strand
TCTCGACGAAGAAGCCGCGGTGGTCGCCGAAGCGGCGCGGCGTGATCAGCACCGGGCCCGGCAGGGCGAAGCGCGACGCCGTGAAATTGCCGGCGCTGCGGCTTGCGTCAGGAGCATTCATCGGTCTGGAATCTCGTGCGAGCACCCAATCACCCCCGGAATACGATCGCCGACACCTGGTCAGGCGCAGGCCAAGATTGCGCGGGGCCGGGTGTCCTGAGGCCCTGCGCCCTGGCTTCTGCGTGCGAAGCCGCGCCCAAGTCAAGCCGAAGCCAACCCCGTATCGACTTACCACCTGCGGCGGCGCGCTTCACCGGTTCTTTACGCATGCCGTGCAGGATGGTCGCAACCGGCCCGAGTATCGCGGTCGCCAGCCGAGGGAAAAGCCCGATGCCGCTGAATTCCGTGAACACCAACGTCGGCGCCATGGTCGCGCTGCAGTCGCTGAATCGTACCGGCGAGGAGCTCTCGGCCACCCAGAAGCGCATCTCGACCGGGTTCCGCGTGGCCGATGCCAAGGATGACGGCGCCGCCTTCGCGGTGGCGGAACGCATCCGCGGCGCGGTCGCCGCCACCACCTCGGCGAACGAGCAGCTCGGCGGGGTCAAGGGCCTGCTCGATGTCTCGAATGCCGCGCTGGAGAATGTCTCGACCACGCTGCAGAAGCTGCAGGCGGTGACGGTGAAGCTCGCGGACGGCACCATCACCGCGGAGCAGCGTGGCCAGTACCAGTCCCAGATCGGCGAACTCGCCAAGAACATCAAATCTTTCATCACCGATGCCAGTTACAACGGCCTCAACATCCTGAACGACCCGGCCACCGTGGCCATCCAGGTCGTCACCAACGGCACCGGCACCTACTACAACTTCAACGGCTACAAGGCGCTGACAAATATCTACAATTCGGTGTCGGCGGCCAGCAGCTGGACCCGGGGCGATGCCTCCTCCGCCCTCACCTCCACCGGCGCGGTCGGCAAGGCCATCACCAATACCCTGACGCAGCTCAACAACTTCGGCAGCTACTCGAATTACATCGACAGCCAGATCAACTACAACAAGTCGATCCTGGACGCCCAGCAGAGCGGCCTCGGGGCGCTGATCGATACCGACATGGCCAAGGAATCCGCCCGGCTGCAGGCGCTGCAGATCCGCCAGCAACTCGGCACCCAGGCGCTCGGCATCGCCAACCAGGCGCCGCAGTCGCTGACCAGCCTGTTCCGCTGACCCTTAGAAGCTGTACGCGAAATGAGTTGGGATGGTCGGG
>NZ_JAUFPN010000257.1 GCF_030409335.1 Paeniroseomonas aquatica | reverse complement strand
GCTCGCCTTCCTAGACGTTACCGGAAACTGGGACCCCAGCCTCGCCTTCGTCATGGGCGCCGCCATCCCAGTCGCCGCCCTGGGATTCGCCCTCGCCAAGCGGCGGCGGGCGCCGCTCTACGACGCATCCTTCTCCAGCCCGGCCAAGACTGCGGTGGACAGTCGTCTGGTCATCGGCTCGCTTATCTTCGGCACCGGCTGGGGCTTGGCTGGGTTTTGCCCAGGGCCAGTGCTGGCCTCGTTCCTTCTGGCTGGCGCCCCGGCGGCGGTGTTCCTCGTAGCGATGCTAGTCGGCATGGCCGCCTTCTCGGTCGCCGACAAACACCTGCGCCTTTAAATAACTACCTAGGCGGCGTAGAGGGTTCGATCGGAGTGCCCGCGTTCAGTTTTGCGGCGCCCGCCCTGCCCGGTCGAGCTGACCAAGCGTGCTGTAGAGCCGGTGCTACACCGCCTTCCATAAGGATTGCGATCCCAGCCCTGGCGCCAAGCATAATGCCCCCCACGGCAAACGGCCAACTGGGCGCTAATACCGATCCGGCTGTCAGCCCTTGCCCGATCGTGCATCCGCTGGCCCAGACACCGCCCACCGCCATCAGGCATGCCCCGACCATATGGCGCCCCATCTCGCGTGGATCGTCGAACGCGTCCCACCTAAACTCATCCCTGGTCTTTGCAGCTACGAACGCTCCCAAAACAGCGCCAATCACAGAGCCGCCGCCGAGCCCAGGCGTCGACCCTGGCGTCAGCAGGAGCGCATAGATTGCCCGAGCGACAGGCGCCACGAAGGACAAGCTGTGTGGCGGACGGGTCTCGTTCGCAAACGGGTCTATTGCACCAGTGGCGGCCCAGCCCAGCACCACCGCCACCCCGAGCACGCCTCCCGCCAGCAACAGCCGAGGCGACTGGCGAAGTCGCGGATCTGCGACGACCCAAGCCAAAAGCGCGATGACAACTCCGCCGGCGACAAGGCTTCGGCCACCTGGAGTGCTCATGCCAAGCAGGCCAGGCCCGTCGGGCGCCGGCAGTGGCAAAGATGCAAACGTGAACACTTCCACCCCGGCTGGCGCCAGCGCACCGGCTAACGCCGACCAAGCGACGGCGCCAAACACCAGGAGCAGCACCAACGCTCGTAGATCACCGCTTCCGAGCCGAAGCAGCAGCCCAAAACCACATGTTCCTACAAGCGCCATGCCGAGCCCGAACATTGCCCCGCCAAGCAACGCGGCCGCGAGCGGCAGCACAGGTGGCAGT
>NZ_JAUFPN010000256.1 GCF_030409335.1 Paeniroseomonas aquatica | reverse complement strand
AGTGTCCTGACTCTGAAGTTCCCAGGCAGTTGCTCTGAACCTCGGTTGTGCGCTGGCAGAAGCGCTGGACGGCGGCGAGAATGTCATCGGCGCTTTTTGTCCAGCGGAACGGCTTGGGCTCGGCATTGTGGGCGTCGATGTAGGCTTTGATGGCAGTCTCCAACTCTGCCGTGGAGCGATGGGCGCTTCGCCTGATCTGGTCATCGGTGAGCAGGGCGAAGAACCGCTCGACCTGGTTGATCCAGGATGCCGAGGTGGGTGTGTAGTGCTCATGCCAATGCGGCCGCTTGGCGAACCAGTTGCGGATCAGCCTGGTCTTGTGGCTGGAGGCGTTGTCCATCACGACGTGGACGTCGAGTTCCTTGGGGACCCTCGCCTCGACGGTATCGAGAAAGCGGCGGAACTCGGCGGCGCGGTGCCGCGGCATGCAGGAGCCGATGATGGTCCCGGCCTTCACGTCGAGCGCGGCGAACAGCGACGTCGTACCGTGCCGCTTGTAGTCGTGGGTATGACGCTCGACCTGGCCCGGGCGCAGCGGCAGCAAGGGCTGGGTCCGGTCGAGCGCCTGGATCTGGCTTTTCTCATCCACGCACAGCACCAGAGCGCGTTCCGGCGGGCTGAGGTAGAGGCCGACGATGTCGCGGACCTTCTCGACAAACAGCGGGTCGGTCGAGAGCTTGAAGGTCTCGCTCCGGTGCGGCTGCAGCGAAAAGGCCTTCCAGATGCGCTGCACCGTCGACGGCGCCAGCCCCGAGGCCTTGGCCATGCCGCGCGAACTCCAGTGGGTCCGGCCGCTGGGCAGCGTCTCGAGCGTGGCGGTCACCACCTCGGAGACCTTCTCATCGGTCACCGTGCGCGGCGCGCCGGGGCGGGGTTCGTCAAGCAAGCCGTCCAGCCGCCGCTCGGCAAAGCGCCCCCGCCAGGTCGCCACCGTCATCCGCGCAACGCCGAGCCGTTCGGTGATGGCCAGGTTGCTGAGCCCGGCCGCCGCCAGCAGCACGATCTCGGCGCGCTGGGCGTCGCCCCGCGCCACCTTGCGCCGTCGCAGGCGGGCTTGCAGTTCCGCCCGCTCGCTCTCCGACAACTCGATCCGAACCGCCTTCGGTGCGGCCATCGCCATGAGCCCGCCCTGCTGCCAAGGCCGCAGCGAATCACAGCACAGCAAAACTGCCTAGCTATTTCTCGGTCGGGACACTAG
>NZ_JAUFPN010000255.1 GCF_030409335.1 Paeniroseomonas aquatica | reverse complement strand
CGGAAGCCTTCTGGCTATGAACGCGATGCTCCACCTTCATCCATTGTTCGGTAGCTGCATCCACATCTCTTCTGACGGTCTCAAGCAGATCGAGACCTAATGGCTTTCGCGGAGCGTATGCCATATCCTTCGCCGCCTGCTTCCAAAGATGCTCCGTCGTGATCTCGCTCTGGTCGCCGATGGCACGGGCATGCCGAACAGTCTCAAAAAGGCCCGCCTCACCAATTAGGGTCCAGGTTTCCCATTCGGCCCGGCTCTCGGCAGGGTAGTTCCGGAATGCAGTGAGCCCTGACGTACCGTGGGTCAGGGCGTTGATATGCTCGGCCGAAGTGATCCCCTGGATGCTGTCGACCGTCTGCGCCCAGCCGGAGGCGACCAGCAGTCGGCCTGACCGTTGGTGCATCAGCCGATCCCAGCTGACATCACCCGCATCCCCATGCCGGTTTCGCAAACGCAAGCCGGTTTCGGTAATGGCCTCGACCGTGACCATCGACCCGTTGTTGCCAAGCCAGCCGAACTTGCCATCAAATCGGGCGCCAGTCCGCTGGAACAGCCGCAGCCGGTCCCCCATGGCGATGGGGAGGTCATAGATTTCGCCGCGTTGATCGATGGCCTGGTACAGCCGCTCGTCGCCCACGATCTCGCCGCGCTGCCGCAGGGTCTTACGAATCTCGCCACTGATCTCGGCCGCTGCAGCATTGGTCAGGGCTGAGCAGCTCACCGATTTAGTAGCACCAGCTGCCTCCAGAGCATCGCGCCGTCGCAGGAAGAAATCAGCGGTCTGCCGGTTTACCTCATCCTGATCCCCACCAAGCAGCCGGGCAGTGCCCGCCTGGCGCTTCAGATCGAGCGCCTGCATCACTTCGCCGGCTCTCGCCTCAGCCGTCATATCGTCCTTGTTGCGGAACATGCTGGCGATGCGTTTGAGATCGTCGGTTTTCTGTCGCACCGTCGACAGCAGCTGGGGTTGTGCCTCCCGGGGAATAGCCCGCTGCAGCAGTGCGATGGAATCTCCTGCCTCGATCGTTTGACATTGCTCCCGATCGCCCAGGCCGCGGATCGTCATCCCGGTCTGTGCCTGCAACTCCATCAACCGCTGCATCGAGCGCGGCCCAACCTGGGACATTGCCCTCTGTGCCAATGACAGTGAGACAGCGCTCCCCCGG
>NZ_JAUFPN010000254.1 GCF_030409335.1 Paeniroseomonas aquatica | reverse complement strand
CGATTGAGGAGGCGGATGTAAAAGCGATCGTGGACTACTTGGTCACCAGCTACGGGCAGTAGCGGTCGCAAGGAGCGACGGCTGCGTATTTGACCTGCCACCTCAGGGCTGTTCAACGCTCTGGAATGCGGAGGATTTTGAGAAAGCGATCGAGGCCGGCGATGGCGGCGCGGAAGTGGTCCTGGGAGAGATAGCGACGCTGAGCTCCTCCTGCCGATTACGGCCGCGATTGCGGCTGCTGACGTGCGAAGGCGGTGTAGCACCGGTGCAGAGATCCTTCGCCTGCTGCTGCAGAATTGGCTGGTTGTCCTGGAGCTGTATAATCAGGTCTATCAGGACAGCTGCGCCGGCTTCAAAAGGTTTTCTTTGGCAGTATAGGGCATCGAGGGTGACCAGCGAGGCCGAGCTGCCGAACAGTGCCTGGGCGGCCGGGATCTCGTTGAACTTCTCTTCGATGTCGCTGTGCGCCAGCACCAGCGCGGTGCCGGTGGCGAAGACGCCGAGCACCTGTGCGGCGGCGCGGTCGCGAGACTGGTCGAAGCAGCCGCGTAGCGTCTTGCCATCGATCGCCAGGCTGGCCGCGCCCGACGTGGCGCGGGCCCTTTGCAACAGGCCGGCATGGCGGCGAAAGACGGCCTCGAGGGCGCCGCTGTGTACCCCTCCGCCGAGGGCCGCCTTCCGGCCGAGGGTTGAACCTGTCTTTTGATCTTACGTGCGTTCTTTCGAGCGCCGTTAAGGGCAACGGATGGGGTGCGGGATGGAGATTATCACCGGCGTCGAGCGGCGCCGCCATTGGCGGGACGACGAGAAACTGCGGATCCTGGCCGAGCTCGACGAGCCGGGCGTCCGGTTCAGCGACGTAGCGCGCCGGCACGATGTGAGCCGTGGCCTGTTGTGGCAGTGGCGGGACGCGCAACGGCACGGCAAGCTGGTGCCAGAGGCGCCGGGCTTCCTGCCACTGAGGATCGTGCCGGAGTTGTCCGCGCCAGAACCGCAGGGGTCGGTGGCCGAGGCGCCCGTCAACCCTGAGAATCAGGCGGATAGCCGCATCGAGATCGTGCTGCCGGATGGCACGGCGGTTCGGGTTGCCGAGGGGATCAGCGCTGCTGCGCTGCGGCGCGTGATGACGGTGCTGCGCGGATGATCCCGGTCCCCTCCGGTGT
>NZ_JAUFPN010000253.1 GCF_030409335.1 Paeniroseomonas aquatica | reverse complement strand
GCATATCTGGATTGCGATGATCTCAATCATCTCACTTTGCATCGTCGCCCAAACCCAAGCGCAGTAAGGGGTTTATTCGTGTACAGCATCTAACGAAATTGGCTGTTTTGCGGCCATAGGTCAGAAGCGCCGCGTCTCGCCCGCCGTATCTTTGGCGTTCTGCGCGAGGCTTTCAGCTTCGAAGCCAAGCCGTGTAAGGCTTGCAGCGTCGGCGAGTACCTCGATGTCTCTGCAGGTGAGCCCAACGAGTCGCTCAAGCAGCGCGGCGACCACCGCCGAGGCTGCCGGCGTTGGTGAGCGCCCCGGCCGCACGGCCAGGTAGACTATGCGGTGGACAGCTGGGGCTAGCGGTCGGAACACGAGGTCGGCCCGCGTCATGGGCAACGCCGCAAGGGCCGGCATCACTGCCATGCCAAGCCCTTGCTCAACTAGGCTTTGGAGCCCCGAGACGCTTGAGACCTCATAGCGCGGACGAGGCAGTGTGAATTCACCCTGTGCATAGCGCTCGATCAGGGTTCGAATCCCACTCTCGGCGCCTAGCCCAAGGAGCGGGTAGTCGCGCAGCACGCCCCAGCCGAGGACATCCCCGCCACGGGCCAGCGGGTGGTCGCAAGGGCAGACTAGCCCGAAGCGATCACGCAGCAGCGGCACGGCTTCCAGCATAGGGTCGGGGCTTGGCAGCGTGGTTACCGCGAAATCCACCTCGCCTGCGAGGAGGCGCCGTGCGGCGCCCGCGGTGTGCTCTTCAACGATCCGGACCGATATGCCTGGGTGCCGGATTGCCAATACACCAAGCGCCGGAGCGAAGGCGTGGCTGATGAGGGATGCGGTGGCTGCGGCCACAACGAGGCCGCGCTGGCGCTCTGCATGTGCCCAAATATCATCGAGGGCGCGTTCCATCTCCTCTATCAACCGTTCGGACACCACAATGAAACGCTCACCTTGCACGGTCGGAACAACGGACCGCGTGGTGCGGTCGAGCAGCTTGGCCCCGACTTCCGCCTCAAGCGTCTTGATGGACAAGGTCAGGGCGCTCTGAGTGAGCCGTAAGCGGACTGCGGCATGGGTGAAACTTCGTTCCTGGGCCACGGCGAGGAAGGCACGAAGCTGGCGAAGCGTGACGTTTTTGCTCATT
>NZ_JAUFPN010000252.1 GCF_030409335.1 Paeniroseomonas aquatica | reverse complement strand
TCCACTAACCTTCACCATTTCCGCCCAGACAGCCTTCTCCTTCGCCAGACGTGCGGCCAGCTCGTCGGGCGTGGAGCCGGTCAGCCGTGCGCCCATCGCAATCGCTCGCTGTTGCAACGCCGTATCAGCCCAGGCGGAACGCACCTCGGCCGAGATCCGGTCCACCACCGCCTGCGGTGTGCCGCGCGGCGCCGCCCATAGATGCCAGGGCGAGACCTCGAAACCTGGTATGCCGGCCTCCGTCATAGTCGGAACGTCTGGCAATGCTGGCCACCGCTGCGGCAGCGCGACGGCTAGTGCCCGTATTCGGCCTTCCTGAATCACCCCGACATAGGAGGCGAGGTTGTCCACTGCGTACTGGATGTCGCCCGAGAGCAGCGACGGAATCGTCTGGGCGCCGCCACGGAAACTGACATGCTGCGCCTCGAAGCCCGCACGGCCGGCTAGGTAGGCGCCCGAGAGGTGGATGGTGGTACCGACGCCGGAAGAGCCAAAGCTGACCCGGCCGGGCCGTGCCTTCGCCCATTCGGCGAATTCTTGAAGTGTCCGCGCCGGGACGTGCTGGGAAGCCACCACCGCGACATTGGGCAGGTCCCACATCGCGCTGATCCAGGCGAAGTCTCGCTCAGGATTATAGGGCAGGCTTTTGAATAGATGCGGATTGATCAGCAGGTTATGCATACTGACGGTGCCGATGGTGTAGCCGTCAGGCGTCGCACGGGCGAGTGCCTCAGCGCCGATGTTACCGGAGGCGCCAGTGCGCGTCTCTACCACGAAAGGCTGGCCGAGGCGCCGCGTCATCTGCTCGGCGGCCAATCGCGTCATGACATCAAGTGAGCCACCAGGCGGGAAGCCGACAATGACGCGCACTGGCCGATCCGGCCAAGTCCCCTGTGCCCGTCCCGCGATTGGCAGGGCAGCGAGCACGGGTGTTGCAAGCAGCGTGCGGCGGTGCAGCAAACGATGTCCCTCCCATTGTTTGTTGCGTCTAGGCTAGCACTTTTCGGCAGCCCGGTGGTAGCGCAGCAGGGCAAGGGGACGGGCTATTGCGGCATAAAAGGTCACATACGATGCATGAGGAGGTTTACTCAGCAGTCGGTAATTTAGGCGACAATCCTTGACA
>NZ_JAUFPN010000251.1 GCF_030409335.1 Paeniroseomonas aquatica | reverse complement strand
GAGGGCGGAGCCAAATGGCCGAGCTACTCGACCACGACCTGGCGGCACCTGCCACCGCCTCTAGCCTTCTCGTCGTGGCCCACGGTGTACGGCTATATGACCGAGGCGGGCACGATCTCCGCCGAGCAGGAACACTCTACCGGTGGGCGGCCGAAAGCGGTTTACGTGCTGGCCTGATCCTTCAGTGGCCCCAGCCGGGCGTCCTCGAACTCTCTCGGCGATTCCGGGCGCAGCACCGCCAGGAAGCAGCGGGCCCTGAATCCGAACTGCTCGATGTCGCGCAGGTCGTTGTGATCCGCGGCGGTGAGCAGGAAGTAGGCGTTCCAGACGAGATCCCGCGCCGTGTCGTAGACCACCCGCAGGTCGCTCTGCCTCGGCGGGGACGTCTCCCAGACCGCGTCAAGCTCGTGATGGGCGATGTGCTTGTTCCGCATGTCTGTCAGGCGTGCCATGGCCGCCTTCACCTCGCCGCCTTTCAACGTGCGCTTTGCCCGTGTGAAGCCTGCCATGTGGCGATCAAACGCCTCGGTGGCCATCTGCGCGTTGATGACCCGCAGCATCGCCTGTGTGTCGGCGTGGTCCTGCGCGGTCCTGCCCGGCATGTCGACCGGGATAATGTTCTCGGTTGAATGGTAAGCGATCCGCTGATTGCGGAGCCACTCGACATTCGTCCGGTCCGCGACGTCGTTGAACGCCGTCTTCGTGTTCAGGGCGGTGCCGTCAAAGATGCGGGTCAGGCCGAGGATGATGGCGTTCTGCAGCGCCATATAGACGCTGAGCGTGACCGTAGCGACGCTGGACGCACCCAGCCGCTGCTGAAGGGCCGTGTCCGCGGTCATCGCCTCATACAGCGTGATGTGTTCCGCGATCTGCACCAGCTCAAGTGTCGCGGCGCGCAGTATCTTTTCCGCCCGCCTGAGATCTTCAGGGGCATCAACCGGCAGCCTCGACGGCGCATCAATCCCCGGCAGCTGATCGGTCACTTGCTTACCCTTCTGGCTTCTGGCCCCGACTTCTGGCCCCAGCCGTGGGGCCATTCAACCCTTTGAGCTACATAGCTGAAGAGACTTTTGGCTCGGCGGATTCAACATCCGTAGCGAACACCACCACCGTTC
>NZ_JAUFPN010000250.1 GCF_030409335.1 Paeniroseomonas aquatica | reverse complement strand
GCCCAGCACCTCGTCGACGGTCCCGTCGGCGACGATGCGGCCGGCGTCGAGCTTGATGGCTCGGGTGCACCACTCGCGGATGATGCTCATGTCGTGGGTGGCCAGCACCAGGACCTCGGCCTTGGTGACGAGGCCCTCGAGCTTGGCGCGGGCGCGCTCGAGGAAGTCGGCGTCGCCGGCGAGGAACCACTCGTCCATCAGCAGCACCTCGGGGTCCATCACCGTCGCCATGGCGAAGGACAGCCGCACGCCCATGCCGGCGGAGTAGGTGCGGACCGGCACGTCGAGGAACTCGGCGAGCCCCGAGAAGGCGCCGACCTCCTCGGCGAGTTCGGCGCTCGCGGCCTCGTCCAGGCCGCGGAACAGGCCGCGCAGGACGATGTTCTCCCGGCCCGTGGCGTTGGGGTCCATGCCCGCGCTCGGGTCGATCAGCGCGCCGATGCTGCCCGCCACCTCCAGCCGGCCGGCGACCGGCTCATAGACGCCGGCCAGCGTCCGCAGCAGGGTGGTCTTGCCGGCGCCGTTGTGGCCGATCAGGCCGACCCGCTCGCCGGCCTTGATGTGGAAGTCGAGGTCGCGCAGGGCGGCGACGACGATCCGGCTGGCCTCGTCCTGGCGCAGCCGCAGCGGCGAGTTGGCGAGGATGCGCTTCTTCAGCGAGCGGGCGCCGATGTGGTAGAGCGGGAACTCGATCGAGACCGCCTGGGCGAGAATGTGGGCCATCAGTCCGTCATACCCAGAAGGCGATGCGGCCGCGGAAGCGGATGAAGAAGGCCAGCGCCACCGCCGCCGCCGCGGCGGTGTAGAGGAGGGCCGAGACCCAGACCAGCAGCGGCGCGCCGCCCTCGACCAGCGGGCCGCGGATCGTCTCCATCACCGCGAAGAAGGGGTTGAGCGGCAGCCAGGCGCGGCCCGGGCCCAGCAGCTCGGGCTTCCACAGCACCGGCGAGAGGAAGAAGGCCAGCTGCATCACGCTGCCGACGATGGGGGGGATGTCGCGGAAGCGGGCGCAGAGCATGCCGAGCAGCAGCGCGAGCGCGCAGGCGTTGCAGGTGAGCAGCAGCAGCCCGGGGAT
>NZ_JAUFPN010000025.1 GCF_030409335.1 Paeniroseomonas aquatica | reverse complement strand
CCTCTGCCACGCCGCATGAATGGCCAAACTCGAGCTTAGCCGAGGTGGCGCTGCAGGAAGTCCCCGGCGGCGGCGAGTGCCTTGCGTCCGCCTTCAACCTTTGGATGGAAGAGATGCCAGACGTGGATCATCTCAGGCCAGATCTCCAGCGTAACCGCGACATCCTCGGCCCCGGCGCGGCGGGTAAACATCACAGCGTCATCAAGCAGGGTTTCTGACGCCCCAACCTGAACCAGCAACGGCGGCAAACCGTGGAGCGTGGCATGCAGCGGTGAGGCAAGTGGCGTGCGTGGCCCGGCGCCGCTGAGATAGAGAGCGGCGATCTCCAACAGGTAGGGCTTCTGCACCATGGGGTCGACGCCCGCCTTGCTGACCATGCTCTCACCTGTGCTCTCGAGGTCGACCCAGGGTGAGACCAGCCAGCCGCAGGCGGGCATGGGAAGGCCCTGCTCGCGGATGGCTACCAGCGTCGCGGCGGCGAGCCCACCACCCGCGCTGTCGCCGCCAAAGGCGATGCGTGGCGGAGTGAAGCCCTGGTCCAACAGGTAGCGGTAGCCGGAGACGGCATCCTCCACCGCGGCGGGAAATGGATGCTCCGGCGCCAGTCGGTAGTCGAGCGCGAGGCAACGCAAGCCCGCTGCGCGTCCTGCCTCCGCCACCATAGACCGATGGCTACGCAACGAGCCGGCCACATAGCCGCCACCATGCAAGAAAAGTAGCACGCGGGACGCCTCGGCGCCGGGTGTGCTGTTCCATTCGGCGGGGACGCCGTTTGCGCTGACCGGTTCGATCTGCACATCGGCGGCCAGCGCGTACTGCGTGCCGAGTGCATCCAGCCTACGGCGGCGTTCGGCCAGTTCCGTTGGGCGTGGGCGAGCAGCGAGTAAGGCGCGGATGGCCTCGATCCCTGGGTCCGGCATAGCTCAGGACTTCGCCATGGAGCATTTTCCATCCTCGATCGAACGGAAAGACCGCTCGGCGGAGGTCACGGCCAGCACCTTGTAAACATCGCCAGGCGCGCGGCTCTCCGCGGGTGATTTTACAGTGAAAAGATAGGTTGGATGCAGTTTTCGCCCATCGCGGCGGATAGTGCCGGTGCCGAACGCGTCGTCATCGGTCGGCATGTCCTTCATGGTAGCGACGACGGCCCGGCCGGATGACCTGGCGCGCGGGACGCCTATAGCCTTGGCCGCCTTCAGGTAATGCAGCAGGCCTGAATAGTCGCCAGCCTGATTGTGACAGGGGAAGGTATTCGGCGGCAACTCGGGCCGCAACCGGGCCATGAAGGCCCGCGTACGGTCGTTGAGATCCCAGTAGAAGGTTTCGGTCTGCGTCAGACCCTGCGCCGCAGCAAGACCGAGCGACATGACGCTGTTGATGTAGCCGGTCAGCCCGACGAAGCGCAGCTTACCCCGCATTAAGCCGAATTCCGCCGCTTGCTTCACCGCATTGACGAAATCCGTGCCGGCGCCGAGGAAGGCGACGACCTTGGCTCCACTCGCCTGTGCCTGGAGCAAGAAAGCAGAAAAATCAGTTGTCTCTGGGAAGGGGTAGGTGACGGCGCCAACGACGCGGCCGCCGCTGGTCTCAACCGAATGCGTGGTATCGGCCTGCAGCATGTGGCCGAAAGCGTAGTTTGGCGTAATGAAAAACCAGCTATCGTATCCTTGCTTCACCAGGGGCTCGCCGGTCGCATGCGAGAGGCAGTAGGTATCGTAGCTCCAGTGGATGGAGTTTGGGCTGCAATATTCCGAGGTGAGCGCCGACGTGGCGGCGGAGCTGTTGATATGCACCTTGTCCTTCTGCTCGACCACTGGCTTGAGAGCGATCGCCAGGGCGGAATTGCTAACGCCAAGTACCAGGTCCACGTTGTCCCGGTCGAACCATTGCCGGGCTATCGCCAAGCCAACATCGGATTTATTTTGGTGGTCGGCGACCAGCAGATCCACCCCTACATCCGCGTTGTTGGCCTGGAATTCACGAATGGCCTGGCGCGCACAGGCAACGCTAGTGGGCCCGGAAATGTCACGGTAGGCGCCGGACATATCATGCAGCAGCCCGACGCGCAGCGTCTGCTCGGGGCTGCGCGGCTGCGCCGAGAGTGGCCCAGCATATACCGCGGCACTGGCCAATCCGGCGCCTACCGCCGCGCGACGGGATAGGGTCATAGGTGTTCCTCCTTATCGGGATGGGCTCTTCATCGGCCGCCTCCGCACCAGCATCGCGCCGCTCCGGCACATCAGGCAAGCGGGCCCTGCTGGAACGCCCCGCCTGACGCGAGTCATCCAGTTCCGTTCCGGGTACGTGTGTGCCGCTAGCCGCGCAGAAGGCGGCTAGCGGCCGGGCGCCGGCTTCGTAAGATGGTGCGGAGATGCCGGTCAGAGCATCCCGAATGTTCAGGAATCGGAACCGGACAAATGAACAGGCTTGGTGACAAGGTCGCGTTGATTTCGGACGCTTGAGTACAATTTGCCCCGCCAATCCGCCTTGCCGACCACGTTGCTCATGCACCACTCCAGCACCGGATTATCGCCGTAGCGGAACGTATGCGTTGAGAATGAGGTACGCCCCTCAGCCAGCCTTCGCGCCGGAGCGTTCGACCACGGCGCGCCAGCGCGCAATGTCGCGTTCGACGAACTGGCGTAGTGGGACACCCGCCAGCATAAGCGGTGAGCTGCCGGTGCTGGTCAGCGTCTCCCGAACCTTGGTGTCTGACAGAGCGGCCTGCATCCCAGCAGTGAGGCGCAACACCACCTGCGCCGGCGTGGCGGCCGGTACCATGATGCTCGACCAGCTTGTGGTTTCGGCGCCGGCGAGCCCAAGCTCGCCCAGGGTGGGCACATCGGGAAGCCCAGGCATACGCGTGCTGCCTGTCGTCACCAGAGACCGCAACCGCACTTCGGCAATGTGGCCCCGCGTTGCTACCAGGTAGTCAAACATAATATCCACCCGGCCGGCGACCAGATCGTTCAGTGCTGGGGCACTGCCCTGATAAGGCACATGCGTCAGTTCCACGCCTGCTTCGAGCTGGAAAAGCTCGGCCGCCATGTGCGTGCCCGTACCGATGCCTGAGGAGGAGTAGGTTATCTCTCCCGGCTTGGCCTTGGCCCGGGCGATCAACTCCGCCAGCGATCTTATTCGCCGCTCCGGGCTGGTCACCAGCAGCAGCGGCGTTTCCGTCAGACCATGTACAGGCACGAAGTCGCGCAAAGCGTCGTAGTTGATATTTTGATAAAGTACCGGGTTGGTCGCCAGAGTGCCCTGCGTACCGTAGAGGATCGTGTAGCCATCCGCCGTACTGCGGGCCGCCATTTCAGTTCCGATGCTGCCGCCCGCACCGGGGCGGTTGTCGATGATCACCTGCTGACCAAGGAAGGCACCGAGTGGCCGGGCGACCAAGCGGGACGAGGTATCAGTGATGCCGCCTGGTGGAAAAGGTACCACCCAGGATATCGGCCGGCTCGGAAAGTCTTGTGCTTGGGCATGGCGCACGGCAGACGCCTGCAGCAGTGCCGCTACACTCAACACGGATCTGCGCGTCGTAATCCCCATTTTGCTTCCTCCCCATGGGTCTGGCCATTCAGTTTAGGTTGTCAGATGGCGGTCGCGCTGGCGATGCCGACGCTTGAGCGCCAGCGGCAGAACAGAAGCCCTCATCCGTCGCTGGCGGGTATATCGGCTATTTCATCCAGAAATCGGCTGACGAGCGGTGCAGTGCGGGGCAGCGTGGCGGCACAGCCTTGGGATTGGGCACGCCTTCATCAGGCTCGGCTGGCCCCTGGCAGGCATGGTCACCAGCGAGGATGATCAGTGGACACGCCCAGCGCACGACCCGATACTTCAGCCCTTCAACGGCCTTGCCGGATAGCCCCCTGACCCTTCCTCCCGACAAGGCCATCGCCTGGTACGACGGGCGCGCCGAGAGGCTTGCCAACCAGTATGAGACATTTGCCGCAGGCGACGTGCATGCCTGGCTCACTGACCTGCTGCCGGTGGCGCCGGGCCTCATCCTGGATGTTGGCGCTGGAAGCGGACGGGATGCCGCTTGGCTCGCGGCGCAGGGCCACGAGGTGCTGGCGGTCGAGCCATCGGGCAGCATGCGCCAGCAGGGCCAGCGGCTGCATGGTGACACGCGGATCCGCTGGCTGGAGGACCGCCTGCCGGCGTTGACGGCGACGCTCCGCCTCGGTCTGGCCGCGGACGCCATTCTGCTCAGCGGGGTATGGCAGCATATTGCCCCGGCCGACCGGCCCCGCGCTTTCCGCAAGCTCGTCGCCTTGCTGAAGTCGGGAGGGCTGCTGGCGATCACCCTGCGGCATGGCCCCGCCGAGCCGGAGCGGGACATACATCCGGTGTCGCTGGCCGAGATCGAGACGCTCGCCCGGGCCCATGGGGTTGCCGTGGTGCGGACCGCCGAGGCCGCCGACGCCATGGGCCGCGCGGACGTCACCTGGACGCATGTGGCGCTGCGGCTGCCCGACGACGGAACTGGAGCTCTGCCGCTACTGCGGCACGCCATCCTCAACGACCAGAAGAGTGCCACCTACAAGCTGGGCCTGCTGCGGGCACTATGCCGGGCGGCCGACGGTGCGGCTGGATTGGCGCAGGATACCGGCTCCGACGAAGTGACGGTGCCGCTGGGGCTGGTCGCGCTGAACTGGCTGCGCCTCTACCTCCCCCTGGTCAGCGCCGACCTGCCGCAGTCCCCGGCAAACCAGCGGCAGGCGGAGGGCCTCGGCTTTGCCAAGGCAGGGTTCCGGGCGCTGCTGGTGGGCGTCGTCTCGCCCCTCGATCTTCGTATCGGGGCGCAGTTCCGGGCGGACGCCGCGGATGCCATCCATGCGGCCCTGCGTGAGGCCACGGACACCATCACCCGCATGCCCGCGACCTACCTGACCTATCCCAACGGCGGGCCGATCTTGCCAGTGACCCGTGGGCGCGCGGTACCGCGCCCAGCCGTCCTGGTCCTGGATGCGGCCTACCTGGCCGCCTTCGGCGAAATGCGTGTGCCGCGCGACCTGTGGCGGGCGATGCAGCGCTTCGCCGCCTGGGTGGAGCCGGCCCTCATGGCTGAATGGGCGCGCTTGATGCGCGGCTACGCCGAGCGGCAGGGACGGGTCCTGGACGAAGGCCGGATCGGCGCCGCCATGACCTGGGCGGATCCGGTGCGGGATGTCTCGCTGCCGCGGGGCATCGCCCTACAGGCGCTGGAACAGGGCAGTCCGGTGTACTGCGTGTGGACCGGCAGGCGTCTCGATGCGACGGTGCTTGATATCGACCACTGCCTGCCTTGGGCCGCTTGGCCCTGCGGGGACCTGTGGAACCTTCTGCCGGCCCACCGCCGGGTCAACCAGCACCAGAAGCGCGACCGGTTGCCGTCCGCCATGATCCTGGCCCGCGCCCAGGACGGCATGCTGGCCTGGTGGCGGCAGGCCTATCTTTCCGTGGAAGGTGTCGCGCTACCGCGGCGCTTTGCCGATGAGGCCAAGGCCAGCCTGCCGGCGATCGGCGGGGCGGTGGGCATCCCTGATCTCGATGAGATCCATGCCGCTATTGGCTTGCAGCGCCTGCGCCTGCATCAGGACCAGCAGGTCCCGGAGTGGAACGGATAACATGAGTGACCCAAGCGTCGGTGGACCCGATGTGCCTGAACAGGGCTCCAAGATGGCGCTATGGCAGGAATTCTGTGACGCGCATCACATCGCACGGGACAGCGTGCCGCTCTTCGCCACATCCCCTGATGGTGCCGTTGAGATAACCCGCATCGGCAGGTCGGCGACCCCCCTGTTGCGACGCTCCGAGCCGATGGACGCCAGGATCGGCGGTGTTGTGGCGGACATCCTGCGCGCACAACCCAAGGACCTCGAGGGGCTGCTTTACCTGATGCTGCGTCTCGACGGGAATGGCGATGTCGTGCCGCTCTACATCGGGCGCGCCGGTCGGCACAGCAAGAACGGTACGGTGGTTTCCGCGAACCTGAAATCGATCAGCCAGACCGCGACGGGTGGATGGACCAACAGCGGCAAGTTCGCGCGTTGGGGCTACGGCTATGCCTATCACATGGGTGACCTCAGCTGCGCGGTCCTGGCCGGGCACGAACCCAGGCGGCCGACGCCCAAGTACATGCGGTGGGCGAGACAGCTGTTCGTCGAAACCCCGGCGTCGGCGCCACGCACTCGCTTCGAGGTGCGCTTTTGGTGCATTCCCTGGGGACCTGCCTCGCCAAGTATCTGGCAGGATTTCGGCGCCTGCCCCCTCGCCTTCATCGAATATCTGCTGATTGGCGTCGCCAACCTGCTCTTCCCGGATGATCTCCTGAACGAAGAGGGCGTGAACCGGCGTAGCTCCGAGATCGCTCAGTCGAGTCTTTGAACGGTCGACGTCGAGCCGCTGCGTGCCGTTGCTCTGCCGTTTACGCCATTCCTACCCTCGAGAATCCTTCACAGGGCCAGAAAATCACCGCCGATTCAGATGATTTATTGATCCGGCCGTGGCGATCTTGAATCAGGCGGCGTAGCGGAAGGTCTTGTGCCCGAAGAAGCTGCGGACGCGGTCGGGCAGCTTCGATAGCCTGCGCATGTGGCTGATGGCGGCGCGCTTGAGCTGCGCCTTGCTGCGCGCCGGCGCCTTGCCGGTGACCGCCTGCTTCAGGTCGCCGTTGAGCCCCTCGTCCGGGTTCAGCTCCGGGCTGTACCCTGGGAGGTAGAACGCCTCGATCTCGGCCTCCCGCCCAACGAGCCAGTCACGAACCTTGGCCGAGCGATGGACCGGCAGGCGGTCGAGGATCAGGAAGACCTTACGGTCGGCATCCCGGACCAGCCGGGCAAGAAAGCGGAGCAGGTCCGGTGCCTTGATGGCGCCGTCCAGCACCATCCAGCGCAGCTCGCCCTTGTTGGTCACCGCCGAGATCAGGCCGAGGTTGGCCCGTCGGTGGTTGACCCGGACCTCCGGCGTGTGGCCAGGCGGCGCGTAGCCGCGGCCGCGCACGTCATCGGAGCGCAGACCAATCTCGTCACCCCAGAAGATCGCGCCGCCTTCAGCCTTGGCCCGGACGGCGATCGCCGGATACTCCCGCCGCAGCCAGCGCCGCACCGCCACCGGGTCCTGCTCATAAGCCCGCCGCAGCGGCTTCTGCGCGGTGAAGCCCCAGCGCGCCAGGTAGGTGCCCATGGTCCGCACCGCCAGCCGCACCCCGAAGCNGTCCGGCGTCTCCGCCTCCTGCTCGGCCGTGAGGAGCCGGCCATACCCCGGGTCGGGCCCGCGCTGCCCGGTCTTCAGCCCAGCCTTACCCCGCTCGGAATACCGCTTGCAGATGTCGAACACCCCGGTCTGGGTCAGCCCAACCTGCGCCGCGATCTCCCCATAGGTCAGGCCGGCCTGGCGAAGCCCGATCACCTGTCGCCGACGTTCCTCTTGCGCCGCCGCCGGCAGCTTGCGCATGTCCACATGCTTCATGCACCCAACCTGGACAGATCCTACTCGCCTTCAAGACCGCCACGGCCGGATCAATAAGTCCTTTTAGGGTTGGCTCCTACACTTGCCGGATTGGCCAATTGCTTAGACCCTGCCCTGCCAAACGATCTGGATTGCGTGGCATGGACGCACCTGTGACGAACAACTCGGTTGCCATTCCCCCGCCACCCAAGGGCGGCCCCATCGGCCAGTCCTTGCGTCGCCATGAAGACCAGCGCCTGCTTGCCGGAGAAGGCTTGTTCGCCGACGACATTCCCTCCCCACCTCTCTGCCTGCATGCTATCTTCATCCGTAGCCCTTACGCCCACGCCCGGATCGTGGCGATCGATGCGGCCGCTGCCCTGGCCCTGCCTGGCGCCGCCGCCGTCCTCACCGGGAAAGACCTCGCCAGCCATGTGACGACCCAGCGCATGGCGCCCGCTATCGATGGGCTGCAGCCGATGGATATGCCCGTCCTGCCGCTGGACGCCGCCCGCTTCGTCGGTGATCCGGTCGCCGTCGTCCTGGCCGAGACGCTGATGGCCGCCGCCGATGCGGCGGAGCTGGTGGAGATCACTTGGGAGGTGCTGCCCGCCATCAGTTCGGTTGGGGATGCATCGGCAACGGATGCCGCGTTGGTGGATCCGGCACTCCCTACCAACCGGGTTTCCCTCCAGTCCTTCGTCACCCCTGGCCTCGATGCCGCCTTCGCCCGGGCCGACCGTGTTGTTGAGGCGCGCTTCGGCCAGCAGCGGCAGACCCACGTGCCGATGGAGCCGCGCTCCGGCCTGGCCATTTGGGACAACGGGCGCCAGCACCTGACCATGCGGTTCGGTACCCAGGCGCCGCACCCCTACCGCACCGCCATCGCCGCCCGGCTCGGCTTGAGGGAATGGCAGGTCACCGTGGACAGCCCCGAGATGGGCGGCGGCTTCGGGCAGAAGATCATTCCCCTCCGCGAGGACCTCTGCCTGGCCGCCGCCGCCAGGCTGCTGCGCCGCCCGGTGCGCTGGCGGGAGACCCGGGGGGAGAACCTGACCGCCGGCCTCCAGGCGCGGGAGGAGGTCGTCACCACCCGGGCAGCGGTTGCCGCCGATGGCCGCATCCTCGGGCTCACCTGCGCCATCGATGCCGACTTCGGCTCCTGGTCCTTCTTCCCGGCAAACTACATGGCACGGGTCATCGCGATGATCCTGCCTGGCCCCTACCGCTTCAAGGAATACGGCTACGAGGTTTCGGTCTGGCTGACCAACAAGTGCCCCTCCGGCCCGATGCGGGCGCCGATGGCCATTACCTCATGGGTGATGGATGGTACGATCGACGCCATTGCCCGCGCGCTTGGTCTCGATGCGCTGGAGGTGCGGCGGCGCAACTCGCTCACCCCCGGGGACATCCCCTGGGTCACCGCCACAGGCGAGCGCTACAACAGCCTGACGCCGCTGGCGACGCTCGAGGCCGCCGTCGGACGGCTGGGCTATGCCGCGCTACGGGCCGAGCAGGCGGGCCGGGAGGCCTCGGAGACCCTGCTCGGCATCGGGCTCTGTACGGTGGTGGAGAGCAACACCTACAGCTCGGCCTTCTACCGGGACGCGGGCATCCCAGGGTCGGGCCACGAGATGGCCAGCATCCGGGTCGAGCCCTCCGGCGCCGTCATCGCCTCCTGCGGCCTGATGAGTTCCGGCCAGGGCTACCAGACCACCCTGGCGCAGACTGCGGCCGCTGGCCTAGGCGCCGCCGTCGAAGAGGTCCAGCTGCAGATCGGCAACAGCGACACCGCGCCCTACGGCATGGGCAGCCGCGGCGCCCGTGGGGCCAGTGCCGGCGGCGGTGCGCTCTACGGGGCCGGTCTGAAGCTCAAGGCGAAGGTGCTGGCCATCGCCGCCGCCCTGCTCGACCTGAACAGCGCCGATGCGCTCGACCTGCGCGGTGGCCTGGTGCTGCGCAAGGTCGCCGGGGACTGGCGGGAGACAGGGCTTACGCTGGCCCAGGTCGCCCGGACCGCCCATCTCGACCCGCTGCGGCTGCTGCCCGGCATGGAGCCCGGCCTGCACCAGATCCTCGCCTACGACCCGGCCGGGACGACCTATACCAACAGCACCCATGCCTGCGCCGTCGAGATCGAGCGCGCCACCGGCGCCATCCGCATCCTGCGCTACGTCGCCGCCGAAGACTGCGGCACCCGCATCAATCCGATGGTGGTCGAGGGGCAGACGCATGGTGCGACTGCCATGGGACTGTCCGGTGCCATGCTGGAGCATGCGGCCTATGGCGCCGACGGCCAGGCGCTCGCGGGCAGCTTCATGGATTATGCCATCGCCCGTGCCGACGACCTACCCAGCTTCGAACTGCTGCACCAGGACGTGCCGAGCCCGAGCAATCCGGCCGGCATCAAAGGCATGTCCGAGGGCGGCACCATGGGCGGCATCGGCGCGCTGATGAATGCGGTCAACGACGCCTTGGCCCAGGTGGGCACCAGACTCGATGCCCAGCCTGCCACCCCGGTCCGGATCTGGACCGCCCTGCAGCAGGCGAATGCTGATGCGGGACGGCAGGACCCCGCCAGCATTGAGGCGCCTCCCGCTGCCTGATAACGCTTGTGTAACTATGAGGGTGCGGTAATGCGACGCTGGTTGTTGGTAGGCTTGGCCATCATCGCCCTGAGCGGATCGTCAGGCAGCGGGCCTGCTCTCGCCCAGGCTCAGCCCTCGGTCCTCCGGGTGGTGCCGAGCGCTGATCTGACGGAGTTGGACCCGACGCGCGGTGCCAACTTGGTCTCCCGCATCTACTCGCAGATGGTGTTCGACACGCTGTTCGCGCTCGACAGCCAGTTGCGTCCCCAGCTGCTGATGCTGGAAAGCAGCCAGGCCAGCGCCGATGGGCTGCAATGGACGTTGTCCCTCCGCCAGGGCCTGCGCTTCCACAACGGCCTGCCGGTCACCTCCCGGGATGTCGTCGCCTCGCTGCAGCGCTGGATGGGCAGCACCTCCATCGGTGGCCAGCTCAAGGCGCGGCTGGCATCCCTGGAGGCAGTCGATGCCCGCCAGATGGTCCTCACGCTGAAGGAGCCGTTCGGGCTGGTCGAGTACATCCTGGCCGGTCCCGGCGCGCCGATTGCCGCCATCATGCCGGAAGCGGATGCCACCCGACCGATCGGCAGCCCGCTGCCCAACCCCGTCGGCTCCGGCCCATTCCGCTTCCTGCCCCGGGAGCGGGTCATCGGCCACCGCGCCGTCTTCGAGCGCAACCCCGACTACCAGCCGCGGTCGGAGCCCGCCGATGGCCTGGCCGGGGCGCGGACCGTCAAGGTGGACCGGGTCGAATGGATCGTGATGCCGGATGCGGTGACGGCCGCCAATGCCCTGGTGACCGGGGAAGCCGACATCTGGGAGCAGGTGACGCCCGACTTGGCGCCCTTCCTCGCCCAGCGCCGCATCACCGTGCGCCGCCTCTCCTCTTTGCCCTCGGTCACCTTCGTGCGGCCGAATTTCCAGCTGCCGCCGTTTAACGACATCCGGGCCCGCCAGGCGCTCGTCTTGCTGTTCGACCAGCGCGAGATGCTGGATGCGGTTGCGGGCGACAAGGTGCCGTCGCAGCCCTGCTGGTCATTCACCGTCTGTGGCGGCCCGATGTCGACCGAGGTGGGGTCGGAGCCCTATCGCCAGCCGGATCTCGCCCGGGCGCGCGCCTTGATGCGGGAGGCCGGGTATCGCGGCGAGAAGCTGGTTCTGGTGGCGACCCCGCAGTTGCCGGTCATCGGCCAGATGGCCCAGGTCGTCGAGCAGCGGCTGCGGCAGATCGGGGTCGACGTCGATGTGGAGATGATGGATTTCTCCGCGATGTTCCCGCGCATCCAGGTGCAGAACAAGCCGATCGGCCAGGGCGGCTATCACCTGTTCACCTACTATGGCGCAGGGGCCTACTGGTTCCATCCGCTAACCAACCTCTCGGTGGATGTCTCCTGTCCGGCGTCCTCCTGGGCCGGGTTCCCGTGCGACCCAGAGGGAGAAAAGCTCCGGCAGGCATTCTTCGCGGCGCCTGACGATGCGGCCCGCACCAGTGCCTATGCGGCGTTCCATCGCCGCATGTGGGAGTTCCTGCCCTACATCCCGACCGGGCAGTTCGACGTGGCCAGTGCGCATCGTCGCAACATCCAGGGCCTGCTGGAGGCGCCATTCATCGCTTACTGGAACATCGAGAAGCGCTGACCGGCGGCGAATGGGGTGGTGCTGGTGGAGGCTTCGATTGCCTCACAACATCATCCTTTGCTGCTCGGCATTCACCGACAAGGTCGACGCGGAACGCAGAAAGCCTCATGACCTCGGGCTGAGGTCATGAGGCTTTACACGTCTTCCTTGGGGGAAATCTCGGTCTGGAAGGCTCGGAACTTGGGGATCCGCACGCAGCGCGCGAGGTTGTCGCCATGGGTCTGCTCAGCCCGACTCAAAATTCTGCCGGGCAATTTGTCACGAGGAGCCGAGCCTGATCCCACGATCCCTGCGCACCCATCAGGCCGAGCTTCTGGCCGTGGTCCGTGCCATCGCCGCCGGCGAGGCGGCGGGGGTGCGCGACATCCTCGCCGCGGTCACCCCGGGCGGCGGCAAGTCGCTGCTGCCGGTCCTCGCGGCACAGGCGCTGATTGCCGCCGGCCTCTGCGAGCGGATCTGCTGGGTGGTGCCACGTGACAGCCTGCGGCTACAGGCCGAGGAGGTCTTCGCCGACCCGGCCTGGCGGCAGGCCCTGGGGCACGACCTGTCGGTCCGGGCCGCCGACAATACGCCAGGCGACCCCTGCCGGGGCTTGGCCGGCTATGTGACTACTTATCAGGGGATCGCCGCAGCCCCGGACCTGCACCTGGCTGCCATCCGCCGGCATCGCTACCTGCTGGTGGTCGACGAGGTCCACCACCTGCCGGGGCTCAACGAGGCCGATGCCGCCGGCGGCCGGGATGTCGCCAGGATGTCGCCGCGGCCTGGTCGGCGCCGATCGAGCCGCTGCTGGCGCTGTCGGCAGTGCGGCTGCTACTCTCCGGCACGCTGGAGCGGGCGGATGGGCGGCGAATCCTCTGGCTGCCCTATAGGCGTAGCGTCGGTGGTCGGCAGGAGGTCGACCTGGCAGCACCGGGCTGGGCGGTGGTCGGCTACAGCCGGGCCCGG
>NZ_JAUFPN010000249.1 GCF_030409335.1 Paeniroseomonas aquatica | reverse complement strand
TGAGCAGCCGTGACCGCGGCACGCGGGTCGAGGCCAAGCGCCGCCACACCCTCCAAGGCGGTTGCCTCGACCAGGACTCGCCGAGGGTCCACCACGGTCGCCGTAGCTGCCGCGACCGGCGCAGGCGCCAGCGTCGTATCTCCGTCCATGCTCTGCTTCTCCCTTGCCGCAGCTGCGGCGGTGATGACACCGTCGATCTGCTGGCGGACAGCCGCCGAGCCGAAGGACTGCTCGAAGTCGTTCCAATCCGTGCCGGGCTGCGACGCGGTAAAGGGCGGGAGAGCTGGCACGGCGCCGATCTCCTCGCGCATGCGCTCCGCCGTCGCCGCCCCGACATTGGTCTTTGGCGGATCCAGGCGTGGCTTGTGGTGGTCGTTGTCCCCGGCGGTGATCATCAGTTGCTCGGGGTGCTGTGCCCGCCAGGCGCGCATCACCTCGCGCAGATTGCCGCTCGAAAAGCAGACGACGACGGGCAAGCCGGTACTGCGATGCAGGCTTTTGCCGGTGGCAAGCCCTTCGCAGAACAGGACCGGATTGCTCGGGTCGATCTCGCCCAGGGTGTGCCGGCCACCCCGCATCCGACCGGCGAACAGTCCCCGCTTGCCGCCATCAGGCCAGATGCGTTGCAGGGTCTGCAGGGTGCCGTCAGCGTCGTGGACGGGCACCAGAAGGGTGCCGCCGCGGGTGACCCGGAGGCCCTCAGGATCAATCCCCTTGCTGGTGAGGTAGGGATGCCCGGCCGGTGCCGGGCTACCGGCGTGGCTGTCCCAGAGCCGCTGTGCGTTGCGGGCAACTCGCGCATAGCCGGCCTCGATGCGCTGCTGCTCTGCCGCCTCGATTGCGGCGCGTTCACGCTTCCTGGCCTGTAGCTGCTCCGCAATGGAGGACCGTTCCTCGCGGGACATTGGCCGGGCGTGATCCGGCTGCGGCATGCCGAGGTAGCTGCGGGCGTAGTCCAAGGCCCCGGTGAAGGGCAGGCCCTGATGCTCGCGGATCAGCCCAAGCATGTCGCCATGGCCGCCGGAGCCGTAGTCG
>NZ_JAUFPN010000248.1 GCF_030409335.1 Paeniroseomonas aquatica | reverse complement strand
GGCGCCACGTTCACGGCCTATGACCAGATCGACAAGGCGCCGGAGGAGAAGGCGCGCGGGATCACGATCTCGACCGCGCACGTCGAGTACGAGACGCAGAACCGGCACTACGCGCACGTCGACTGCCCCGGCCACGCCGACTACGTGAAGAACATGATCACTGGCGCGGCGCAGATGGACGGCGCGATCCTGGTGGTCTCGGCCGCCGACGGGCCGATGCCGCAGACCCGCGAGCACATCCTGCTGGCCCGCCAGGTCGGCGTGCCGGCGCTGGTGGTCTTCCTGAACAAGATGGACCTGGCCGACCCGGATCTGGTCGAGCTGGTCGAGATGGAAGTGCGCGAGCTGCTCTCGGCCTACAAGTTCCCGGGCGACGACATCCCGATCATCAAGGGCTCGGCCGTCGCCGCCCTCGAGGACAAGACGCCCGAGATCGGCGAGAAGGCGATCCTCGAGCTGATGGCGGCGGTGGATGCCTACATCCCGCAGCCGGCCCGCGCCCTGGACCGGCCCTTCCTGATGCCGGTCGAGGACGTGTTCAGCATCTCCGGCCGCGGCACGGTGGTGACCGGGCGGGTCGAGCGCGGCATCGTCAAGGTGGGCGAGGAAGTCGAGATCGTCGGCCTCAAGACCACGGTGAAGACCGTGGTGACCGGCGTCGAGATGTTCCGCAAGCTGCTGGACTCCGGGCAGGCGGGCGACAACATCGGCGCGCTGCTGCGCGGCGTGAAGCGCGAGGACGTCGAGCGCGGCCAGGTGCTGGCCGCCCCCGGCTCGATCACCCCGCACACCGGCTTCAAGGCCGAGGCCTACATCCTGACGAAGGAAGAGGGTGGCCGGCACACGCCGTTCTTCACCAACTACCGGCCGCAGTTCTACTTCCGGACCACGGACGTGACCGGCATCGTCAAGCTGCCGGAAGGCGTCGAGATGGTGATGCCGGGCGACAACGTGTCGATGGACGTCGAGCTGATCGCGCCGATCGCCATGGATGAGGGGCTCCGCTTCGCCATCCGCGAAGGCGGCCGCACCGT
>NZ_JAUFPN010000247.1 GCF_030409335.1 Paeniroseomonas aquatica | reverse complement strand
TCCACTAACCTTCACCATTTCCGCCCAGACAGCCTTCTCTTTCGCCAGACGTGCGGCCAGCTCGTCGGGCGTGGAGCCGGTCAGCCGTGCGCCCATCGCAATCGCTCGCTGTTGCAACGCCGTATCAGCCCAGGCGGAACGCACCTCGGCCGAGATCCGGTCCACCACCGCCCGCGGTGTGCCGCGCGGCGCCGCCCATAGATGCCAGGGCGAGACCTCGAAACCTGGTATGCCGGCCTCCGTCATGGTCGGCACGTCCGGCAATGCTGGCCAGCGCTGCGGCAACGCTACGGCCAGTGCTCGTATGCGGCCTTCCTGGATCACCCCGACGTAGGAGGCGAGGTTGTCCACTGCGTACTGGATGTCGCCCGAGAGCAGCGACGGGATCGTCTGGGCGCCGCCACGGAAACTGACATGCTGCGCCTCGAAGCCCGCACGGCCGGCCAGGTAGGCGCCCGAGAGGTGGATGGTGGTACCAACGCCGGAAGAGCCAAAGCTGATCCGGCCGGGCCGTGCCTTCGCCCATTCAGCGAATTCTTGAAGGGTCCGCACTGGGACGTGCTGAGGAGCCACCACCGCGACATTGGGCAGGTCCCACATCGCGCTGATCCAGGCGAAGTCCCGGTCAGGATCATAGGGCAGGCTTTTGAAAAGATGCGGATTGATCAGCAGGTTGTGCATGCTGACGGTGCCGATGGTGTAGCCGTCAGGCGTCGCACGGGCGAGCGCCTCAGCGCCGATATTGCCGGAGGCGCCAGTGCGCGTCTCCACCACGAAAGGCTGGCCGAGGCGCCGCGACATTTGCTCGGCGGCCAGTCGCGTCATGACATCAAGTGAGCCCCCGGGTGGGAAGCCGACAATGACGCGCACTGGCCGGTCCGGCCAGGTCCCTTGTGCCCGGCCCGCGACTGGCAGGGCGGCGAGCATGGGTGTTGCAAGCAGCGCGCGGCGGTGCAGCAAACGATGTTCCTCCCATTGTTAGTTGCGGCCAGGCTAGTGTCCCGACCGAGAAATAGCTAGGCAGTTTTGCT
>NZ_JAUFPN010000246.1 GCF_030409335.1 Paeniroseomonas aquatica | reverse complement strand
CATCAAGTCGGGTCGCTATCGGGCCCCACCGGTGCGCCGCAGCTACATTCCGAAAGCGGACGGCTCGCAGCGGCCTCTTGGCATTCCGACCTTCGAGGACAAGGTGGCGCAGCGGGCGATCGTGATGCTGCTGGAGGCCATCTACGAGCAGGATTTCCTGCCCTGCTCGTATGGTTTCCGGCCAGGCCGGTCGGCGCATGACGCCGTGCACAATTTGCGCACGTCGCTCATGACGCAGGGCATGCGGTGGGTGCTGGATATCGACATCAGGCGATATTTCGACACCATCCCGCATGACCAGCTGCGGAGCTTCCTTGACCGACGAGTCACGGACGGTGTTGTCCGACGGATGATCGACAAATGGCTGAAGGCCGGGGTGCTGGAAAGCGGCTCCCTGACCTATGCGACCGAAGGAACGCCCCAAGGCGGCGTGATCTCGCCACTGCTCGCAAACATCTACCTGCACTACGTGCTGGACGAATGGGTTGCGATGGTGGTCGAGCCACGGCTGAAAGGGCGACATACCCTGGTCCGGTATGCGGACGATTTTGTCATGGCATTCGAAGACCATCTCGATGCCAAGCGGGTCTTTCACGTGCTGGGTCAGCGGCTGAACCGGTACGGACTCACCCTCCATCCGGAGAAGTCGCGGTTCATCGACTTCCGATTTCGCCGTCCGGGTGGCCTGCGCCATCCGGCGACGAGCGGTACCACTTTCGACTTCCTGGGCTTTACCCATGTCTGGGGACGGTCCCTGAAAGGTAAGAACGTGGTGCGGCAGGTGACGGCAAAGGGACGGTTCGCCCGTGCCCTATCGGCGGTGACCGAATGGTGCCAGCGTAACCGGCATCAAACGATCCTCCACCAGCACGCCCACCTGTCCGCGATGCTGCGTGGCCACTACGGCTACTACGGCATCACCGGCAACGGACGTCGGGTCCGATGGTATCTCCATCAGGTCGAGCGGATCTGGAAGAAGTGGCTATCGCGCAGGGGGCGACACGGAAACTTCCGCTGGG
>NZ_JAUFPN010000245.1 GCF_030409335.1 Paeniroseomonas aquatica | reverse complement strand
CCCCCGCAGCGCCCGCAAGGGGACCGGCTGCAACGCCATAATCGAGAAATCAATGGCGGCGTTGATGTTCTCGGCCTGCGGCCCATAGGACAGGGCGCCCGTCATGCTGGCCGAGCGGACATCGCCATTCGGCCGTTCCGTGATCTGGCAAACGCCTTCCGCGGCTTCCAGCTCCGAGCAATAGCGGTTGCGGTGCAGCCGGGCGCGGTCGGCGGCGGCATGTCCCTCGCCGTGCCAGGCCGGGGTATTTGGACCCGCCTCGCGCCGCCGGTTGGCGACCGCCGTCAGCGAAGTGGCGACGATCCAGCTTTGGCTGGCGCCGACCGTGATCGCCTGGCCATTGTCCAGGCTCTCGCAGGCCGCAGGCGTCGCAATGTGCTCATCCCGGATCTGCGCGCTGCGGACGTTCCGCTGGAAGCGGGCCATCGCCGTGTTGCTGGCGTCAGCGGTCTGCTGCTGCGCCGCAATCTGACCCTTGAGATAGTTGGCGGTCTGGGTGAAGCCCGCGACGGTGTTCTTGATCAGCGCGATGATCGCTGCGGTATCGAGAACCTCGGCGCGTGCCGGCGCGGCAGGGACAACGACGATCGAGGCGAGTGCGGTCGCCGCGAGGAGTGCCTTGCGCATCTGTCGGCCCCTCACTGCTGGAGGCCAAGCGGGCGGACGACCGTGTACCCAACCGGTACCGACGGCCGCCCGTTGATGTAGAAGCCATTGCTGGCGCCACTCGAGAGCGAGGCGCTGCCAAGGGCGGGCCCGCCGCCACCAAAGGCCAGACGGGGGCAGAAATTCCCGCCACCCAAGCCGCCAAATCCCATGTTCCAGCCGCTGACCGTCAGGCCGCATTGGATTGACCCTACCGCCTGGTTCCAGGCGGCACGGGCTGCCGTGCAGACCTGCTGCAAGGCCTTCGACGCCACGGCCGTCAGGATTGTGGAGGGGTCGAGGTCGGACATCGACACGTTGAGTCCGGTGCCATTGAAGAAGT
>NZ_JAUFPN010000244.1 GCF_030409335.1 Paeniroseomonas aquatica | reverse complement strand
CCGGAGCAGCACCGCTACGGCCCCTGGAAGCCAATCCAGGATTGGCTCCGGACTAATGCTTCGGAGCTGCGCGCGTCAACGCGGTGATGGCTGGACCGGCACGCTGGGCTGAACAGGCGCAGCCCAGGGCCGAGTTGTGCGACATGGGGAGTGGGCGATGAACAATCAGACCAGACGCCGGATTGTGGCGAGTGTTGGCGCAGCAGTAGCCGTGACCCAGTTGCCGTCCCTGGCCGCAAAGGCGGCGGTAGCCTCCACGCCCTGGCTCGCAATGGGCGCTAGGCCTCTTAGAGACCTCGTGGAGCGCCTAGCCGCGGCGCCCCGGCGCCGTAGCCTTAGCACGGTACCAATGATCCTGGATGATCCATCGCAGTGGGACGATGAGGCACTGCAGACGGTAATCGCGTACCGCGGTGGACCGAAGCAGGTCTGGGACAATACCGACATTGGTGGCCCCTGGCTGAACCTGATGCGCAACGCGCTTAACGTGCAGGTTTGGTCGTTCAGGCACCCGGATTTCCTTGCGGTCTCGACCACCCATGGCACAGCGAACCTGGCTCTGATCGATCAAGTGATGTGGGACAAATACCAGCTCGCCAAGTTGGCAGGTGAACGGTTCCGGTCGAACACGCTCATCGCTGAGCCGGTGAACACTGGCGTGAATCCCGATGACTACCAAAGCGCGGAGGGAGCATTTTCCAGCCGGTTCAACTCCATCCCCTTGCTTCAGCGCCGGGGCGTCGTGTTCATGGCCTGCCACAACGCCCTCTGGGAGACGGCTGAGCGGCTCATCAATGCAGGAAGCAATCCCGACAGGGTGGACGTTCAAACCTTGGCAGCGGAACTAACCAATCATCTGGTCCCTGGCGTGGTTCTGACACCGGGCGCGGTGGGGACTCTTCCAGAGCTGCAGCAGGTTGGGTTCCAGTACGCCCGTAAGCGTCAGCCTATCACCACGGCTTGACCATCTGG
>NZ_JAUFPN010000243.1 GCF_030409335.1 Paeniroseomonas aquatica | reverse complement strand
ATCGTTGCGGCGGCGCAGGGCAATGATCTCAGCCGGCGGATTTCGCTGGAGGGCAAGACGGGTGAGATCGGCGAGCTGTGCGCTGGGGTGAACGGCATGCTCGACACCATGTCGGGGGTCATCGCCACGATCACCGAGAGCTGCGGCACCATCAGCACGGCGTCGCGCGAGATCGCCATGGGCAATACCGATCTCTCGCAGCGGACCGAGGAGCAGGCCTCGAGCCTGGAGGAGACCTCGGCCAGCCTTGAGGAGCTGACCGGCACGGTGCGGCAGAATGCCGACAATGCGCAGCAGGCCAACAAGCTGGCCGCCTCGGCCAGCGAGATCGCGCAGCGCGGCGGCAACGTGGTCAAGGAGGTCGTCCAGACCATGGACGGCATCACCCAGTCCAGCCGCAAGATCAGCGACATCATCGGAGTGATCGACGAGATTGCCTTCCAGACCAACATCCTGGCGCTGAATGCGGCGGTGGAGGCGGCCCGCGCCGGCGACCAGGGCCGCGGCTTCGCGGTGGTGGCGGCGGAGGTGCGCAACCTGGCCCAGCGCAGCGCCAATGCGGCGAAGGAGATCAAGGCCCTGATCTCGGACAGCGTCGGGAAGGTGGACAGCGGCTCGAAGCTGGTGGCCTCGGCGGGTCAGACGATGGAGGAGATCGTCACCTCGGTGCGGCGTGTGACCGACATCATGGCGGAGATCTCGGCGGCCTCGCAGGAGCAGTCGACGGGGATCGAGCAGGTCAATACCGCGGTTGCGCAGATGGACAAGATCACCCAGCAGAATGCGGCGCTGGTGGAGGAGGCGGCGGCGGCGGCCAAGTCCATGGAGGAGCAGACCGACGGCCTGGCCAACATGGTCGCCGCCTTCGTCCTGCCGGCCGGGCACGCGGTGCCGGCTGCGGCGCAGCGGGCGCCAGGCCCCGTGGCCGCCCGCAAGGCCGCGGCACCGGCCGCACGCCAGGCAGCGGC
>NZ_JAUFPN010000242.1 GCF_030409335.1 Paeniroseomonas aquatica | reverse complement strand
GCATATCCGCGCCGCCGGCGGGCGGTTCAGCTTCGGTTCTTCCGGCACCGGGCAGTCGCCCCATGTCGCGGCGGAGCTGTTCCGCCACGCCGCGGGGGTGGAGTTCGAGATCGTGCCCTATCGCGGCGCGGCGCCGGCGGTCACCGACATGCTCGCCGGCACGGTGCAGGCGATGTTCGACAGCACCAGCTCGGTGCCCTTCGTGCGGCAGGGCCGGCTGCGCGCGCTGGCGGTGGCCAATATCGAGCGCTCGCCGCTGATGCCCGAGGTGCCGACCATGGCGGAATCCGGCTTCGCCGGCTTCGACGTCAGCTCCTGGTATGTCGCGCTCGCCCCGGCGGGCACCCCGCCCGAGGCGGTGCTCACGCTCAATGCCGCCATGAACCGGGTGATGGCCCGTCCCGACGTGGCCGAGCGCCTGGCCGCGATCAACGCCGTGCCGATGCGGGGCAGCCCGGCGGATGCCGGCGCCTTCGTCGGCCGCCAGCTCGCCTATTGGCGCGAGGTGCTCGCGCGCGCGGGGATCGGCGAGGCGCGGTGACGATGGGCGACGGGCCCGCGGCCAGCCGGCTCGAACAGAAGGGAGGATGGTCATGATGCGACTGCGGCGCCGGGCCCTGCCGGCATTGACCGCCGGGCTGGCGGCCCCGGCATGGGCGCAGGCGCCCTTCCCGAGCCGGCCGGTGGTGATGATCGTGCCCGGCGCCCCGGGCGGGCCGACCGACGTGGTCGGGCGGATCCTGGTGCAGCACATGCCGGCGCTGATCGGCCAGCCGGTGGTGCTCGACTACCGCGCCGGCGCCGGCGGGCAGATCGGCATGCGCTACGTCGCCGCCGCCGCGCCCGACGGGCACACGCTTGTGACCGGCAACACCGGCTCGGTCGGCATCAACCCCTCCTACTACCGCGATCCCGGCTATGACATCGCGCGCGAC
>NZ_JAUFPN010000241.1 GCF_030409335.1 Paeniroseomonas aquatica | reverse complement strand
GAGGGGCATTAAATGTCGAAGACATTTAGTCGTCCCTCCTCCCGGCTTCCACCTATCCCCTGAGCAATATGCCACCCCAATTGGAAACGACAAGCTAAGCACCAAGCATCTTCATCGGGCAGCCCAGTCGCAGATGGGGGTACAGATGGAAACGGATGGCGGCTGACTTGCGAGCGGAAAAAAGTGGGCGTTCCGTTGCCTAGAAACGTGCAGCACCGACGCAATGGAACGCGCGGCACTTGAAAGCAAATTGGTGGCTTGGGATTCGTCGGTTTGGCCTATCGTGGACCGACACGAGATCTGATCTAGCGAGGCACCAGGCACCGCGATGAACGACCTTCCGCTTTTCGCTACTTCACCGCCCCCACGCCAGCAGCCTCGAACCGCTAATGGACGGAGAGCAAAAGTCTCGCGGGGGGTAGCTGGCTCAACCGTTCGAATAGTACGGATCACCTGCATAAGGCCGGATGAGGACGGCGAGCTATTCCGAACCTCTATCAGCATTGACGCGGCGATCGTCCACTTGGCTGCACAGCTCTGGGGTTCGGAGGAGATTGCCCGGCTTAAACTGGCGCGGATGGCAGAAACGTTCTGGGCAGCGGATCAAAAATTGAGACAGCGAACACAGGCATCTGGAGCGAGCTTCACTTCTCCACGCTCAGTCTCGCGGCACATTCAAAGCGAAGTCGTAATCGTAGCATCAGTGCGCCTAGACGAGCTCACCCGCCAAACGGCGCTAACCCTGCCGCCAAGACCAGCAGCAAAGAAATAGTAAGCGCTTCCACTCAACTAGGTGCCGAATTTCTTCCGATCGTACTGTCAGGTGAGAGATATAGAACCACCCATCTACTGTGGCTTGGTTTTGGAGGGCGGATTCAAGTTTCGTAGCGAACACCATCGATTTTCT
>NZ_JAUFPN010000240.1 GCF_030409335.1 Paeniroseomonas aquatica | reverse complement strand
CGACGCTTGCTGTCGGCCTCACGAATTATCCAGGCTAGATAGCTTGATACTTGTCGCAGCGGGTCTGGTGGCAGGCATAGTCAATGCTATTGCAGGAGGAGGGACTTTTTTTACCTTCGCGGCACTGATGGCAACAGGCCTGCCCCCAATTGGCGCGAATGCTACAAGCGCTGTTTCCGTACTGCCGGGCCAGGTTGCTTCTGCGCTGGCATATCGGCGAGAACTCGCCGCGCTAGGCACCAAGCTGATACCTCTCGGCATCGTCTCAGCCTTCGGCGGGCTTGCAGGTGGTTGGCTTCTGCTGAATTCCGATAACACGGCTTTCCAAGGTCTCGTGCCTTGGCTCTTGCTGATTGCAACCTTGCTGTTTGCGATCTCGCCGTTCATCCCGGTCTGGTTAGAACGAGCCCGCCTCCAGAAAGGAGATCTTGCTCAGTCTGCACTCTTGCCCAAAGGCGGCGCACTGATCTTACAAGGCCTGATCGCGGTCTATGGCGGCTATTTCGGCGCAGGCATGGGTATCATGATGCTGGCTATTCTTCCCTTAGTTTTCGGCGGCAATTTTCATGCAGCAAACGCTGCTAAGAATATTTTAGCAGTCCTCATGCAGGGACTTGCAGTTATTTTGTTCCTAGCATCAGGGTTTGTCAGGTGGCCAGAGGCGATCATCATCACGGTATCTAGTATTTTAGGTGGATGGCTTGGCGTGATTGTTGCTAAGCTCGTTACCATCGATTTTATTCGATATTCTGTGATTGTAACGGGAGCCTCACTGGCATTTTGGTATTTTGTTCATTGAGTTTTATCGGTGATTTTCGAATGTTTTCTGCGGACGAATGGCCGGCGTTCGGGGATTGGCTTAGCGGCTAGCTAGCCTGGATTATGCGCGAAGGCTGACGGGCATGGT
>NZ_JAUFPN010000024.1 GCF_030409335.1 Paeniroseomonas aquatica | reverse complement strand
CCGGCCGCTTTCTGGCCCCGCTTTTCAGCAGCCTGCTAGGCCTCATCGGCGTGCTGGCCCAGCGAACTTCCGCGACTGAAACTAGTGGATGCCGCCGTAAGCGTCCACCGTCGGCTGCCTTGCGGCGCGGCAGGCTGATCGGCTGATCTGCGTGGCTGTTGGGTGGCGCGAGCGTCCGTTGCCGCCCTTAAGCCGAGGGGTAAGGTCGGTGCCGGACGTAGAGTGGGTGAGGTCATCAGCGTCGTGGCACGGCGTCGCCGTTGGACGCTGGAGCAGAAGCTGTTGCTGGTCGAGGAAGTGTTGCGGCCGGGTACATCGGTGGCGGCGGTGGCGGACCGGCACGGGATGAGCCGGAGCCTGCTCTTCGACTGGCGACGGCAAGTACGCGAGGGGACGATGCCCGGCGTGGTGTGCGCCGATGCAGCGCCCAAGTTGGTGCCGGTCCATGTGATCGACGATGCGCCGACGACGCAGACACCACGCCCGACGTCGCAATCGCGCGGGCGTGTCAAGTGAGAGCGTCGGAGAGAAAGTCGTAAGCGCAGCCATGGGGCCCTTCTTGCGCGGGTGCGGTATGGCTGAGAGGTAGGCGGTCGCGGAGGTGAGGCGATGGCCGGCTCGAAGTCTCGCATCAGTGCTAGCACTGATGCTGCCACGGATGGCGTGACGCGTGTGGTGACCTTCCCCCGTATGAGTGGACACGGGTTACGGCCTACGCGGCCGCGGCGAGTTGTTCCATGTCGGCTGGTGTTTTGTAGCCAATGGCCGAATGTAGGCGGGTTCGATTGTAGAAGGCTTCGAGGAATCTGAAGAGGGTGGATCTGGCGTCCTGACGAGTCAAGAACGGTCCGTCCTCCTCAAGTTCGGTCTTCAGACTGCCGAAGAAGCTTTCCATGGGGGCATTATCCCAACAATTTCCCTTCCGGCTCATCGAGCAGAGCGTGCCGTGCTTGGCCAGCAGGCGGCGGTAGTCGTGCGCCGCATATTGGCTCCCGCGGTCCGAGTGTTGCAGCAGTCCCGGACCTGGTTGGCGGTTGGTGATCGCCATCTGTAGGGCCGAAAGTGTCAGCTCCTGTGCTATGGTCTCGCGCATCGCCCAGCTGACCACCTTGCGCGAGAAGAGGTCCAGCACGACGGCGAGATACAGCCAGCCCTCACCGGTTGGAATGTACGTCATGTCCGCCAGCCACACCTTGTTGGGTCCGGGAGCGGTGAACTTGCGGTTCAGCAGGTTGGGGGCAACGGGGAAGCCGTGCTTGCTGTCAGTGGTCACCCGGAAGCGGCGTTTGCTTGGTACCGCGATGCCGTGCCGCCGCATCAGGCGCGCCACACGGTTGCGGCCCACCCGCTGCCCCTCGGCCTGCAGAGCCGCATGGACCCGCGGACTACCATAGCGGCGGCGGCTTTTGGTATGGACGCGGCGGATGTCCCCGAGCAGGGCCCGACTGGCCTGTGAGCGGATGCTCTCGGGTCGGTGCCTCCACGCATAGTACCCGCTGGCGCTGACCTCCAGGACCGAGCACATCACCCGCACGAGGAACGTCTTGCGATGGTCCTCGATAAAACGGAACCTCATCTCGGCGGGCCCGAGAAGATACCGATGGCTTTTTTTAGGATGTCGCGCTCCATCTGCGCCCGTTCGAGTTCCTTCTGCAGCCGCCGGATCTCTGCCTGCTCCGGTGAAGCAGGCAGCATTTTTTTGCCAGCCGCTGCTTGCCCTGCAGCTGATCCCGTTGGTCCATGGCCTCGCGCCCGCCAGTTCCGCAGCATCGAGGGATGGATCCCAAACTCCTTCGCCACCTGCATCAGCGGGCGGCCACTGCTTTCCAGCAGCAACACCGCCTCCCGCTTGAACTCCTCCGTGAACTCCCGTCGCGTCTTGCTCGTCATCAGGGCACCTCGCTCCCGCAGGAGCTTATCCGAAGTGTCCACCAACACGGGGCAGGGTCACCAGCCTGCTCACCCAGCAGCGTGGGCAGCTTGTCCAGTCACATGTGCTGTGCAGCTGCCGCGACGCTTACCTCCTGCACCGAGACGGTGACCCACATTCTGCACGGGCCCACCCAGCATTCCAAGAAGGGCCACCTTGTGGCCCTTCTCGACTGTGCCCAGATCTGCATCACGGCGGCCGACTTCATAGCCCGGCAGTCGCCGCACCACGAACACCTGTGTCGCGAATGCGCCGAAATCTGCCGCGCCTGCGCCAAGCTCTGCGAGGAGCATGAGGATCCTGACGGCAAGATGAAGGCGACCGCCGAGTCATGCTGCCGTTGTGCCGAGGGCTGTGACAAGATGACGGGCACGGCTGTCAGCCGCTAGGGCCCGCGGCATGGCGCCATCTGGCGCCGTGCCGTCGGTATGAACGTGTCAACCCGCTCGCATCTGACCGTCGCGCAGGCGGAGGTCGTTGTGTAGCGCGGTGGCCGCAATTGCCGCATGGCCCATAGCGATGCTGATTTGGTCCAGCGCGTATACGATGTCGCCAGCCGCATAGATGCCCGCGTGGCTCGTGCGCTGCTTCTGGTCGACCGCAATACAGCACCCGTCGCCCATCTGAAGGCCAAGCGCTTGCGCCAGCGCGTCATTCGAGTCCGAGCCGAGAGCGGGGTACACCGTGTCAAAGCCCAGCTCTGTGCCATCCTGCAGGCGTGCCGTTACGCGATGCTCGCCGAAGTCGAGTCCTTCGAGTGATCGCTCCTCGATCCTGATGCCGGCGCCGCCCAGAAGGGCTCGATCGTCCTCATCGATCTCGATTTTTTCGGTGGCGAGCAAGGTGATGTCGTCCGAGTAAGTGCGGAGAAACATCGCCTCCGCGACGCCGCGCGCGTTACCGCCAATCACGCCGATGGCCTGTCCGGTCGCCTCGAAGCCATCGCAGACCGGACAATAGCGCAGCAACCCGCGATCGAGTGCCGCGCGATGCGTCGCCGGGTTGACGTTCGGCCGCCGGTTCTCGGTGCCGGTGGCCAGGAGGAGGGTGCGCGCCTTCAGTGCCAGACCCTCGCCGCGCGCGAGGAAGCAATCCTGTCCCACCTCGATCGCGTCGACGAACCCGTTAATCAGGCGTGCGCCGTACTGCTCGGCCTGAGCACGCATACGGCCCAGCAGGTCCGCGCCGCCGATGCCGTCCGGGAAGCCCGCATGATTATGAGAGATCGGGATCCAAAGCGCCCGGCTGTTGCCGTTGTCGACCACCGCGACCCGGCGGTGGTAGCGTGCGAGATAGATCGCGGCCGTCAATCCGGCTGGCCCACCACCGATGATCAGGCAGTCGAGCTGTTCCACTAACTGTTCAGTCTCGTTGGCCACGTCGATCTCCGAAGCTCGCTAGTTCATGAATCGCGGTTGGCGCATAGAAAAAGAGCAGGAGCTTGTGCTCCTGCTTTAATAATCGGGATGAGATCCGACGGCGGTGGGCAAAGCCTAGCTTTTCCGTCTGACATACCACGTAAAGAGAAGGGCGCCCACGACCGACAGGATCGGCCCGACAAAGTTTGGGGCGAGGCTGTCCGGCAAGAGGCGCTTCAGGAAGAGCGCGGCATCCGTCGCAAGTAGCGCTATCGCCGCTAGGGCACCGATGACGAACAGCCCTTTGGTCACGGCGAGTGCTCTGTACCGAAAGTATTTATTGCGGAATGAAACAACGGTTGGCGACGACTGTCAAAGTGCTTCCTCCAGTACGAGTAATGCGAGGAAGCCCGCGAAGAAGACGGCGGTGATCAGCGGAGTTTCTGGCTGCTCGTGTGCCTCGACCAGCAATTCTTCCGTCACGAGGTAGAGCAGCGCGACGAGGGAGAACGCGAAGAAGGCGTCGAGATAGGGACGTGGCAGCCCGCCGGCCAAGCCGCCGAGGAAGCCACCGATCGGCAGCAGCAACCCGATGCCGAGTGCCACCGCGACCACTGCAACGCGGGAGGCGATCCGTTCGCGCAACGCCAGGGTGGTGGTCAAGCCAAGGAACACCACCTCAAGAGTAAGCGCGACGGTCAACAGCAATCCCTGCTGCTGACCGGCAACGAAGCCGACTCCAAGCACGAGGCCGTCAATCAGGATGTCCACTGCACCGATCGCGGCAAGCCCCGTCGAGCCCCCGGCCCGTCGCCCTGCTTCTTTGACCAGCAGCATCGCAGCCACGCCTAGTCCGCCGCCCAGGGCGATGGGCAATGCCGCCCCCTCATGCTTCAAACCCGGCAGGATTTCGCTCGCGGCTGCGGCGAATACCACGCCCGCGGCGAAGTGCTGGATCGCGCTCTTGGCGTTTGGCCCAGGCGGTCTGAACACCGCCGCCAAGGCTCCCAGGAGCAGCCCGGCGAACGGGATCAGCGTGTAGGCGACGGCCCCGCTCAACATGCGGCGCCTGGCTGGCCGCAGGGTAGAAATGGTGCGAACGGCCTGCGGTGTGACTCTACCATGACCGTTACTCACCTTCCTGTACAATAGCTGGGTTGCAAACTTTGTAAGGCTGAAGGCTAAGCCTCGCCTCCGGCAGGCTTGTCTTCGTTGTCCGGCTTGAGTTTGCCGAGGGCGACGAGGACAAGGAAGTTGGCGAGCGCGAGCACGAAGCCGATGTCGTAGAAGCCGAATCCGACCGCGCCGCCCACAATGCCGGTATTCAGGATGCTCGCCGCAGTCGCCGTGCCGTGCGTGGTGGTACCGGCTTTGAGGATGGCCCCGCCACCGATGAAGCCAATGCCGGTGATCAGGCCTTCCAGGATGCGCGCCTGCCCCGGCGATCGCTCCCCGAGCACCTCGATTGCGAGCACCACGAAGCCGCAGCTTGCCAGCGCGACGATGGGGAAGGTGCGCAGACCGGCGCTCCTGGTTCCATGCTCGCGGTTCCAGGCGATAGGCAAGGTGAACAGGAAGGCCAGAGCCATGCGCACGAGGTGGTTCGTGACATCGCCCCAGACACCCCATAAAGAGCTTGTCACGTCGCTCTCCTCACCTGGGCGGTCGGCCACACGGTCATACCTGCGTCGCCTTTTCTGTCCCCCGCAGGCCCTCGTCTTCGACCTGCACCGTGATGTGGTCGATCCCGAACCGCTCCTTGACCAGGATCCGCACGTCGCGCAGCACCCGTATGCCCTCGGCTGTATCTTGCACGGTGACATGCGCGCTCATGGCATCCAGGCCGGAAGTGATTGTCCAGACATGCAGATCGTGCACCGCTACGACGCCTGGGATGGTGGCGATGCCTCGTTCCATCAGGCCTACGTCCACACGCGGCGGCGCGCCTTCCAGCAGGATGTGGGTGGCTTGCCGCAGTAGGTTCCAGGTCCGCGGCACGATGAACAGACCGATGCCGGCGCCGATGATGGGGTCCGCCAACTCCCAACCCGTCCACATGATGACGAGCGCGGCCACGATGACCCCAAGCGAGCCGAGCATGTCGCTCAGTACTTCGAAGTAGGCGCCCTGGACGTTGAGGCTTTCGGACGACCCGCCCGAGAGCAGGCGCATACTGATGAGGTTGACGGCAAGCCCCACTGCGGCCACCAGCAGCATGGGCCAGCCCAGGACTTCCGGCGGATCCACGAAGCGGCGATACGCCTCGTAGAGAATATAGATGGTAAGGACCAGCAGCACGACGGCGTTGGCGAGTGCGGAAAGGATCTCCGCGCGCAGGTATCCGTAGGTCCGCTGCGGAGTTGCCGGCCGTTCACCGAAGCGGATTGCCATTAGCGCGAGCGCGAGGCCGCCGGCGTCGGTCATCATGTGCGCGGCGTCCGCGAGCAGGGCAAGACTGCCGGTAATCAGCCCCCCGGCCACCTCGGCCGCCATGTAGGTGAGCGTTAGGCCCAGTGCCCAGGCCATCCGGCGCTTGTGCCGCGCCGCGGCCGAAGCAGTTGTGGGTGCCTGCGAGTGACTGCCATGCATCAGCGTGTTCCTCGCCCGGCCAGGGGCTTCTGAGAACGGAAGGTAACCACGCGATAGACATAGACGAGCACCAGTGCGCCTACGACGGCGTTCGAAACTGGATTTACCCAGGATGCCACGGCTTGGTACTGCTCCTGGAGCAAGTAGCCTAGTCCCGCCAGAAAAATGGCCCAGAGCGCTGTGCCCAGCGTGGTCCAGACCAAAAAGCGGCCCAGGCCCATGGCGGCAATGCCGGCTGGCACGGAGATCAGCGTGCGCACAGCCGGCACCAGCCGCCCAGCGAACACCGCCGGCACTCCCCAGCGGGCAAAGGCGGCCCGGGCGCGGTCCACCTCCACCGGTGAGAGGGTCAGCCAGCGACCATGACGGTCGGCAAAGCGCCGCAGCCGGTCCGGTCCCAGCCATCGCCCCAGGCAGTACCAGGCCAGCGCCCCTAGCACAGAGCCGACTGTGCCGGAAAGGACCACCAGCACGACGTCCAGCTTGCCCTGTGCGGCCGAGAACCCCGCCAGCGGCATGATCAGTTCGGAGGGGATCGGCGGGAACAGGTTCTCGGCCAGCATGAGCAGGGCGATGCCAAGGTAGCCGCCCTGCTCCACCAAACCCACGATCCAGTCGAACATCACGCCTCCTCCTACTGCCCAATCCGCCCCTTGGGGCGTCTGCCTGCGCGTTTCCAGCACCAGGCGATCGCGCCGGCGCCGGCCGCGACAAGGGCAGCAGCAACGGCCACCTGGACGGGCGGCAGGAGGCGGAGCGCGCGGATGAACGTCTCGTTCATGGCCTCGGGCCGGTGCGGGTCAAGCGCGTGAGTCTCCGCCAGTTCGCGCTCGGCCTCCGACAGCTCCGGCGGGTCGAAGGGCAACAGGGTGGGGCCGGACGATCGTGCCAACCGGTCGAGCGTCCTGACAAGCGACCCACCCGCCGCCTGCAACGCCGCCCGGAACTCGTCGCACCCGATACCCAGGTGTTCCGCGAGCAGGCTGTCGCGTACCCGCAGGATGGCGGCACGCACCTCCGATGCCCTTGCATCCTCCGGCCGAACCTCCACTGCCAGGTCGCACTCGGTGTCCACCCCCATGGAGCGGTTATTGATGTTGGACGAGCCGATCCGCAGCAGCGTGTCGTCGACCACCAGCACCTTGGCATGGACGTAGATGGCGCCGCCGCCCGCAGTCACGGGCGTGCAGAACCGCAGCCGCCCGTAAAGATCCGCCTCGCGCAGCTTCTCGAGCAGAAGAGCGCGGCCCGCCCCCATCACCTCCTCCTCAAGCCAGCCTTTCGCCTGATCGGGATTGACGATGACAACTTCCGGTCCGTCCGGCTCAGCAAGCCGTTGCGCCAGGGCTTCGCTGATCCGGTGCGCGCTGAAGTACTGGCTTTCCAGGTAGATGCTGCGACGGGCCGAGGCGATCGCTGCGAGATAAAGCGCCTCGATCTCGCGCACCTCCGGCAGGCCGTCATAGGCAGGCTGGGTTCGGGCGATTGCGACATCCACGTCCTGAAATGCCGCCTTCAGCCCCTCGGGCCAGCAGTCACGGTCGGACTGCGGCGGGTCGGGCCGCCAGCCGTTGGCGGCAAACCAGCGATCCCGGGCGAGATCGCCGAGGGCGCGTGCGGCCTCGCCGTCCACCGCCGTCGTCACGTCATGCCAGGGACCGTGCGGCGTTCCGTTCGGCCACAGGCGAGCCGGATCGTCGTCGCGATGGGCAGGCGTATCCCAGCGGCCTCCGGTAACATCGATGCCGCCGCAAAAGGCGACCGCATCGTCGATTACCGCGATCTTCTGGTGGTGGCAGCCGCCCGGCGGATGGTGCCGGTCCAGATGGAAATGCAGGCGATGCCCGCCGAGCCATTCGAGCAGGAAGAACGGCGTCGTGCCACGAAACGGCATCTTGAGAAAGGCGAGGTCCCAGCGCAGCACATAGACGCGCAGCCCAGGATTGCACCGCACAGCGTGGTCCAGCAAAGAGCCAATCCGATTTGGCACAGAGTCCGGGGCACCGCCGCTGCGGTCGAGTTCGATGCGCGCGTCGAAATCCCAACCAACAAGAAGGATGGAATGCCGTGCCCGCAGGATCGCCGCCTTGAGGTGCAAAAAGTAGGCTGCAGCATCGATAATTACGGCCATGCGGTCAGCATGAGCCAAGCGCCAGCAGGTGGTGCCCGGCTTCAGCACCTGACCACTTCGGTTAGGCTCGCCAAGCTTACCCTGTTCCCGATGGGACACAGTTTCTGGTATCGCAACTCTTTTCAGCGGAACAGCCTTCCGAGGAACGAATTGTTGTGCCCGTCGCGGCTACCACCATGTCCGCCGCCGTGTCCTCCTCCATGGCCACTACCGTAGCCGCCGGAGCCGCTACGTTGGTCGTAGCCCGGTCCCCAACCGCCAGGAGGCGGCGCGGCTGGGGCATAGCCGGGCGCTCCCTGACTGGGAGCCAGCCACGGGCTCGCTGTGCCGGAAGAGGGGGGTTGGGGCTGGGAAGCCGCCGTATCTGGCATGGAAGGCGCTTGAAACTGCGCGTTGCGCTCGATGATCTTGTCCAACTCGCCGCGGTCGAGCCAGACGCCGCGACATTGCGGGCAATAGTCGATCTCGACACCTTGCCGGTCGCTCATGATCAGGTCCACGCGGCAACGCGGGCAGGGCATGCCGACAGCAGGCCGTTCGGTGGTCGAATCGCTCATCTGCTGATCCTACGTTTCTGGCCTCTATGCCGAACGGTCGCACTAACCTTGGAAAGACGACAGGGCCGCATGAACGCGGCCCTGTCGTCAGGCAAGTCCCTCAGGGCTTTGGCGATGCGCTTTTGTCGCGATGTCCGTGCTGGTCGAGGTCACTGGGCTTGTGGCCAGGGTGGTCGTGGTGCTGCCCAGGCTTCTCTTGCTCCGCCTTGTCGCGGTGCCCATGCTGGTCGAGGTCACCGGGGGTGTGGCCGGGATGGTCATGGTGCTGACCGGCAACTTCCTGCGTGGTGCTGTCGCGGTGCCCGTGCTGGTCAAGATCACCGGGCTTGTGGCCAGGATGGTCGTGGTGCTGACCGGGCTTCTCCTGCGCCGCCTTGTCTTGGTGCCCGTGCTGGTCGAGGTCGCCGGGCTTGTGGCCAGGGTGGTCATGGTGCTGACCGGGCTTCTCCTGCGCCGCCTTGTCTCGGTGCCCGTGCTGATCGAGGTCGCCGGGCTTGTGGCCAGGGTGGTCATGGTGCTGACCAGACTTCTCTTGCGGCATGACTGCTTCCTTAGTCTTGTCTGTTTTCAACGGGAGCGACCACGTGCCGGGGTAGTACGTCCTCGCCCAATACCTTCAACGCGCAACGTAACGGAAAGTTAGCGCATCGAGGCTCAACTCCCAGCACAAGTGAATCATTCACCGGCTAGAGAAGCCTTTTACATCCTCTAGCCACTAGCAGGCTGCTGAAAAGCGGGGCCAGAAAGCGGCCGG
>NZ_JAUFPN010000239.1 GCF_030409335.1 Paeniroseomonas aquatica | reverse complement strand
GCCGCGCGCTGGGCCGGGGCGGCCGGCGCCTCCTCCTCGAAGGAGACCGCCGCCCGGGCCGGCGCCGATGCGGGCGGCACCAGGGCCAGGACCAGCAGGGCGAGGAGGCGCGGGGGCAGTGGCATGGCAGGGTTCCTCATGGTCCGGCGACCGTCTGCAGCAGGGCGGCGCGGACCGCGACCCGGCCGCCACCGGCCTGCGCCTGCCGCAGCGCCGCCTGCAGGGCGGGGGTGAAGGCCTCCAGCCGCTCGCCGCGGCGGCGCTGGGCAAAGAGCGGCCGCTCCGAGGCGATGACGAGCAGCAGGTCGGTGCCGAAGGGGGGCGCCGCGGTCCAGCGGCCGGCCTCGCCGAAGCCGAGGCTGGCGCCGGCGGCATGCGCCGGCCCGGCCTGGACGGGATGCGCGACCTCACCCGCCTCGGTGACGTAGGCGACGTGCAGCCGCGCCGCCCAGGGCGGCAGGGCGACGGTGAAGCGCAGGGCCTGGCCGCCGCGCAGCGGGGTGGGGCTGGCGAAGCCGAGGCCCGGCGCCTCCCCGGCCAGCGCCGCGACCGGGCGGATGGCATCGAGCGCGGCGCAGAAATCCCCCGCGAAGCGCTCGACCTGCAAATACTGGGCGGCGGCGGGGACGCCGAAGGCGGCGATGGCGCGCTGCATGGCCTCGGCCTCGGCGCCGCGGGCGAGGCCGGTGACCGCCAGGACCCGGCCGGGCAGGCTCACCTGCAGCAGGCTGCAGGGCAGCGCCTCGACGACGGCGGCGACCGTCGCCAGCTCGGGCTCCGCTGCCGCCGCGGCGGCGGGCGGCGCGGGCCGGGAGTCCGGCATAGGCGCGGCCAGGGGCGCGGCCGGGGGCGCGGCCACCGCCTGCGCCTCCGGCGGCGGGGCCGGGAGCAGCAGCACG
>NZ_JAUFPN010000238.1 GCF_030409335.1 Paeniroseomonas aquatica | reverse complement strand
GGCCGATGCCGAGGCGTGCGTCGCCGCGGTGCGCGCCGAGACCCTCGGCACCGGTGGGCGGCTTGGTGTCGGCATGCGACGCGATGTGGGCACTGTGCTGGAGGGCGGCTCGCAGGCATATGTCGATGCGCTGAATGAGGTGGTGATCGCCATCATGGTCGAGAAGCGTGAGTGTGTGGAGGACCTGGAGGCGATCCTGTCTGTCCCTGGCATCGACATGGTGCAGTTCGGGTCATCCGACTACTCGATGAGCCTGGGGCTGACCGGGCAGCGATCGCACCCGGACGTGGTGAATGCGGAGCGCAAGACGATTGAAATGGCGCTGAGAATGGGCAAGCACCCGCGTGTGGAACTGGCGGATATTTCGGGCGCGAAGCCGTACCTGGAGATGGGGGTGAAGCATTTTTGCATCGGGTGGGACGTGCGGATTCTGTACAACTGGTGGCGCACAAACGGGGCCGGTATGCGGGCTATGCTGACGGGTGAGGCGGCGATGGCCCCCGCGCCCCAGGCGGCAAAGACTGGGACCTATTGAAGCGCCGGGTCCAGGTAGCGGAAGCGACGTTCCTACCGCTGTTCACTCCACCCGGGCACCCGAAGCCCGGACCAGCGGCGCAAAGCGCGTCTCGTTCTCGCGGCGGAATTCCGCCAAACCCGCAGGTGGTGTCCACCACACCGTAGCACCGGCTTTTTCGAAGCGGCGAGACGTTGTTGCACGGACCCGGCTAGTGGTGCTGCAGGCCGGGCCGACGTAGCAGGACTGCTATTCTTTGACCCCAGATACCAAACTCGCTTTTCAAGCTGAACGAGGACCGCCGCCACCATTTCCCCAGACAGAAGCGCAAGATGACGAACTAGAGCATTTCAGGTTTAGTCGAACGCATATCCTGAGT
>NZ_JAUFPN010000237.1 GCF_030409335.1 Paeniroseomonas aquatica | reverse complement strand
TGGCGGCGATCTCTATCTGCGTTCGCCCTATCCGATCCTCGCCCCGGAGCCGAGCGCGCAGATGTCGGCCGAAGGCGGCGTGCGGATCTATCGCCTGCCGATCAACACCGCGACTGGAGACATGGCGATCTCCATGGCGACCGGCATCCGAAACAGCATCGTACGCGTGAGGACGAACTAAGATGGCACTCCCGGCCATTCCCCAGATGATGCCGCGCACCGGTACGGCGCGGCTGCTTTCCATCAGTGCCACTGCCCTGACTGCCGTCGCGGTTGTTGGTTATTTGGTGCTACGGCCCGGCGCATCCGAGCCGGACCTCGAGGCTTCGACCGCTCCCAGCACGCCCCCGTCCATCCGCGGCAGTCTCGCCGGTCCTCACCGCACCGATGAACAGGAACGGCTGCGCCTGGCCGCTGCTACCCGTGACGCTAATGCAGCGACGAACCGCGGGCAGAGCTACACCCCCGACATGGGCGGATTTGTCACCCGGGAGCCGGGTGATGTGGGGCCACAGATTGCCCCCGCCACCGTGCGTCTGGAGGAAACCACCACCCATATCGCGTCGCAGCCCGCAGCCCCGGCCACCGGATCGCCGCCGCCTCGGGTGGCGACGGAGGCCGAGACCAAGGCCAAACTTGATGCCATGAATGCCCTGCTGGCCTCCTGGCGGGGCAAAGACAGCAGCCAGAATATCTACGAGGATGCCGCCAGGGCCCGCCCTGGCCAGGCCCGTCCGCCCGGCAGCAGCACGCCGGCCGGGGGCCTGATGCAGGCGGCCTCCCCGCCTCCGCAGCCTTCAATGCAGCGCCGCAAGCGCCTCCTGCTGGAGGCTGGTACCGGCGTGTACGGAGTGGTCATCACCGGCGGCAATACCGACCAGGGCT
>NZ_JAUFPN010000236.1 GCF_030409335.1 Paeniroseomonas aquatica | reverse complement strand
TGGCGCGGCAGGTCCCCGGGAAGCATACGATCGGGAGCGCCCAGCTCGACTTCCAGGTAGCGCTACTCACGCATCGGACTGGCATCCGCCTGGAGCATGTGGGGTACCGCGGCGGGGCGCCGGCAATGACCGACGCAATCTCGGGCCAAGTGGACATGGTCTATGCACTGGTTCCTGTGCTGCTGCCTGCGGTGCGAAACGGCGACCTTATCGCGCTAGGTGTGACAGGGGCCGAGCGTTCACCGGTTCTCCCAAACGTGCAGACCTTCCGTGAGGTGAGCGAGCCGAACGCTGTAAGCGGGAGCTGGTACGGAATCTTTGTGCCGGCCGGCACTCCACGCCAAATCATCGAGCGTCTGGCCACGGCGACCCGAGCCTTTACCGAGGACCGCGATGTGGCCGCGGCGTTTACCGAAATAGGCGTGGAGCCACGGGGCTCCACACCGGACGATCTCGGCCGGGTGTTGCGCGATCTCACGACCGAATACCGGATCTTGTTCCATGAACTCGGGCCGAGCACACCCAGCATGCAGTAGGTCCGACGTCGCTCTGCGCGAGCTTGCCATAGAGCCAATCAAAAAGGAGGAATCAGAATGTCCATGCAAATGGCTGAGAACCTGGAACAAAGTGCCAGCCTAGCCGAGTACCACAACACCCAGGCCTGGTATGGGGAAGACCTGGTCCGTCGCACGGACTGGATTTACGAGGTAACGGCTGAGGAGCAGGAGGAACTGCGCCAAGCGGTGCAGTTCGCCGGGGCGAGTGGCCGAGAGATCCACCGTCTCGAACTCGCCCATTTCCCGCTCAAACGGCTGGCCCGCCGGCTCGCCGAGATCCGCCGTGAGGTGCTGCACGGGCGGGGCTT
>NZ_JAUFPN010000235.1 GCF_030409335.1 Paeniroseomonas aquatica | reverse complement strand
TCTTGTTTGACGAATTTGCATGCCGTGTTATCAACCTTAGGACGGTAGGGGCGGACGCCAACCAGCCCCGTCGGTTCCCCTGGAGGCTCCCATGTCCGCCCTGCGCCGCATCCTGATCGTCGAAGACGACGCCGACCTCCGCGCCACCATGGCCGAGCAGATCCTCTCCGGCGGCGAGTTCAGCACCGACGAGGCCGAAAGCGCCGCCGCCGCCGAGGCCCTGCTCGCCAACGACAACACCCGCTACGACGCCATCCTCCTCGACATCGGACTGCCCGACAGCGACGGACGCGACTTCTGCCTCAAGCTCCGCCGCGACGGACGCCAGATGCCCGTCATCATGGTCACCGGCGCCGACGCCGAGGGCGACGTGGTCCGCGGCCTCGACGCCGGCGCCAACGACTACCTCGCCAAGCCCTTCCGCCTGCCCGAGCTGCTCGCCCGCGTCCGCGCCCAGCTCCGCACCTTCGACAACTCCGACAGCGCCGCCTTCCTCATCGGGCCCTACGTCTTCCGACCCAGCGTCCGCCTGCTCCAGGAGCCGGCCCGCAACCGCAAGGTCCGCCTCACCGACAAGGAATGCGCCATCCTCAGGTTCCTCTACCGCGCCGGCGGCAAGCCGGTGCCGCGCCAGACCCTGCTGCACGAGGTCTGGGGCTACAGCAGCGGCGTCACCACCCACACCCTCGAGACCCACATGTACCGCCTGCGACAGAAAATCGAGGCCGACCCCACCCAGCCCCGCCTGCTCCTCACCGAGCCAGGCTGCTACAGGCTCGAGGCCAGCACACACACCGCAGCCTGAAGCCGCAACACAGGCCCGCTCA
>NZ_JAUFPN010000234.1 GCF_030409335.1 Paeniroseomonas aquatica | reverse complement strand
TACTCACCAGTCGGTAACATAGGCGACACTTGGCGCCCGAAAGAATGACCGGACCAGCTTGGGTGCAGCCTTGATGGCTGCCAACTGCCCATCAATCTTGTCGCGCAGTCGTTCGCCTTTACGCAGCGGCGCGCGGGCCACCCCGGTGCGCTTCATATGGCTCCAGACAGCTTCGTCAGGGTTCAGTTCCGGCGCGTAGCCCGGCAGGATGTGCAGTGTCAGCCGCCCCTCGGTCGATTGCACATAGTCTTTCACCAGCTTCGTCTTGTGCGCTGGCAAGCCGTCCACCACCAGATGCACCGGCTTTTTGCGATGCCGCATCATCATGCTCAGCAGGCTGACGAACAACTCTGCGGTCAGCCCACCCTCGTAGGTGCAGTGCCAAAACCCACCCTTTGCATTCACCGCCGAGGCCGCGCTGATTGACTGCCGTTGGCCAGGACGCTCCACCACAGGGGTCTGGCCGCGAACACCCCAGGTCCGTCCGTGCACGGCATCGGCGCGAAACCCAGACTCATCCCAGAAGAACACCTCTCCGCCGTCTGCTTTCGCCTGACGCGCAATCGCTGGATAGGTCTCGCGTTGCCACCGCTCGATCGCGTCGGGATCGCGCTGATAGGCCCGCTGCAACGGCTTCTGCGGTGTCAGGCCGAGCTTGGCCAGCAAGGCGCCCACAGCGGTCAGGCCGAGCCGGATGCCGAACTTCCCTTCGATCAGCTCCGCCACGACCGATCGCGTCCACAGGCCGAAATCCAGACCATATTGGCGGGGGTCCTTGCCATTGACCCAGCGAAACACCTGCCGT
>NZ_JAUFPN010000233.1 GCF_030409335.1 Paeniroseomonas aquatica | reverse complement strand
GAACGGTGGTGGTGTTCGCTACGGATGTTGAATCCGCCGTTTGTAGCCATGCCGGGTGGTGGCGAAAGACTGACTTCCGAGGAGCCGGTTATGATTATCGACGACGGCGGCGACGTGGAGATCCTTATGGGTATCGACGCCGCCGATGACAAAGGGCCCAGTGCTACCTTCCACGATATTCATTGCAACTCTCCGGATGCTGGAATGCCTTGGCGATCCCACCGGCACCGGATGCATGGACAAGACAGTAACGGGACAGAGCGTCAGGCCCTTCTCGGGTCACATGCAATGGCGAGGTGGAACCTCACCGCGAAGGGTGCCTGGGCGGCCGACAGATCCAGGGAAAGACACGGCTGGCGGTCGATCGCTGTTGGGGTCAGGCCACCCAGGCACTTGCGGCACCAGCAATCCTAGAAGGCCCATCGCTGTGCGTCAGGCCGCCCAGGAACAGCTTGCCGGGACATACTTACTATCGCTGTTGAAAATCTGTGGCCGCCCGAACCGGGCCAAGGCTTCCTCCAAAGCCTCGAGGCAGAACTCCACATCCATGGTGTTCGATACGCGCCAAGTCAGCACTCTCCGCGTCGCCCAGTCCATCACCGCAACCAGGTAGAGAAAGCCGCGGCGCATTGGCAGGTAGGTGATGTCCGTGCACCAGACCTGGTTGGGCCGATCGATCACAAGGTCCCGCAGCAGGTAGGGGAAGATCCGGTGCTCGGGGTTCGGCACCGTGGTCCGCGGCCGCTGGTAGATCGTAACCGTCAGCTGTTTCCCGCCTTGAGATGATGGCTG
>NZ_JAUFPN010000232.1 GCF_030409335.1 Paeniroseomonas aquatica | reverse complement strand
GTCCACTACATGAGCGTAGGTCTGACGGATGCCGGAGTGCCCCCGCTTCCTCTAAGAGGCAGGGGCACTCCGGCGGTCGAGGTCAGATGGTGTGGGTGATGACGGCGGCCGCGGCGAGGATCAACGCGAGCCCTCCGAGCCCGAGCGCGACACCGATCCACCCCCACTTGGCATCGACGATGTCCTGGAGCTGTTCAATCTCAGCGGCTTGCTGCTCGATCGCCTCTGAGGCTCCGGCGGCGCGCTGCTCGGCGGCAGTGATGATCTCGGCGCGGGACTGGCGGCGCGTGGCCGGCCTGCGGGGCGCGATCGCGGTTCCGATCGGTGCGGCGATGGAGACTGCGGTGATCAGTGCCCACGACCCAAGGATGTGAGCGGTGCCGTGGAGGCTACCCAGGATCCCGGCGCCGGCGAGCGCCCCGCCAGGGGCGAGGAGGAGGAGCCCGGCGATGGTGCGGATGTCGGCGGTGGTGCCGCGGAGGGAGTCGATGCGGCGCTGGAGTTCGTCAGGGGTGGTCATGCCGGTGCTCCGATCAGAGTGCGTAGGTGGTGCCGGGACCCCAGGTGATGACGGGCGGCATGGTGTCGGGGCTGGCCCCGAAGGACACGGTCATGGCGGTGAGTTCGCAGACGGCCCGGAATCCCTTGTGCGCCTCGGCGACGCGGTCCAGTTCCTCGTCGGGCTTGTAGTAGGTGAGGGTGACGTGCGGGTGGAACGGGAACCGCCTCCGGAGTCCGAACCGTGCGTCGATGGCCGTGGCGAGCG
>NZ_JAUFPN010000231.1 GCF_030409335.1 Paeniroseomonas aquatica | reverse complement strand
GCCGAGGACGGCGGCGGCGCGGGAGCAGTCGAGCCGGGAATTGGCCGGGCGGCTGGCCCGGGTCGGATACTCCGCCGTGGTGATGGCGGTGACCTTCGGCGCCGGCTGGCCGCGCGCCGCGGCGCCTTCGAAGATCGCCTCGGCGAAGCCGTGCCAGGTGGTGAAGGGCTGGCCGGTCAGGTGGAAGACCCCGAAGCAGTCCTCGCCCGCCTTGGCCGCGACCAGTTTCGGCAGGATGGCGATGGCGGCATCGGCCAGGTCGTCGGCGAAGGTCGGCGCGCCCTGCTGGTCGGCGACCACCCGCAGCTCCGGCCGCTCCTTGCCGAAGCGCAGCATGGTCTTGACGAAGTTGTTGCCATGCGCCGAGCAGACCCAGGCGGTGCGGAAGGTGACGGAGCGCGGCTGCGCCGCATGCAGCCGCTGCTCGCCCTCGAGCTTCGAGGCGCCATAGGCCCCGACCGGGTTGGGCGCATCGGCCTCGGTATAGGGCGTGGGCTTGCTGCCGTCGAAGACGTAGTCGGTGGAGTAGTGCACCACCGGAATGCCGGCCCGCGCCGCCGCCTCGCCCAGCAGGCCGGGGCCGGTGCCGTTCACCGCGAAGGCGAGCGCGCGGTCGTCCTCGGCGCGGTCCACCGCGGTATAGGCGGCGGCATTGATGATCGCCTCCGGCCGGAAGCCGGCCATGGCGGCGGCGATGCTCGCCGCGCTGGTCAGGTCCAGCTCGGGCGCCTCCAGCGCCAGC
>NZ_JAUFPN010000230.1 GCF_030409335.1 Paeniroseomonas aquatica | reverse complement strand
CCACCCTGCACAGCGCCTTCGCCCGCTGGATACGGCTCGCGTAGCGAACTTATAGATCGCGTGAAAAGTCGGATAAGGTTCAATGCGTTGCATTGTCTCAGCTTTATGGGACGGAGCAGCCATGTGGTGACACTAAATGGCCAAGCTATGCAGGCCTGGCTTCGGTCCGACGATTTCGACGCGAACCAGTGAGCATCGGCGAAGGGCGGCGCAAGCTCCCCAACAGTACAAACTCGCTACAGCTGTTTTGCTGGTTTGTGTGTGAGGCAGCTGCAAACAGCACATGCCCATCGGCGTCGATCAAGGTGTAGCGCTCGAACCCGACGACGCGCCTGGTGGCGTCGTCGCCTCATTACCCGTGCACCTCGGTCCTGCCCGATATAGCAGCCGCGCATCCCAACCCTGGGAATGTTCGACCTCGATGGACCTCATCATAAAACACTTGATTTTATATTAAATAGTATTTTATAAAGTGTTATCAGGCTGGAGGCAGTAGATGACATGCCGTCGAGGTAGGGTTGCAGCTGATCACCCTCATCACTGGGGCGAGCTCGCATGAGCGGCCAAGATGCCGTGCTGCCCCCCGGTCCGGCACGACTGCCGCGCATCGGCGAGCCAGCGGTGCCGTTCCGCGTCCGCACCACACTCGGCATGCGGAGCCTCGACGACTACCGGGACCGCTGGCTGCTGCTGTTCTCCCACCCCGCCGACTTCAC
>NZ_JAUFPN010000023.1 GCF_030409335.1 Paeniroseomonas aquatica | reverse complement strand
TCAGGATATGCGTTCGACTAAACCTGAAATGCTCTAGGGGGTGGCCGTGCAGCAACGATGGAAAGCTCTGGTGGTCTTGACAGCTGCCCGAACCAGTCTCGGCTTTCAAGTCCAGTCGGTTGGCTCCATCTCGCCTGTCTTGTTACCCGACCTTGGGCTGGATTACGTCGACCTCGGCACCCTCATCGGCCTCTATTTTCTGCCTGGCATCGCGCTAACCATTCCCGCGGGCATGTTCGGCCGATTGTTCGGCGACAAGCGGGTGGTGCTGACGGGCCTCGTGCTGATGGCAGCAGGCGCTGTCATCATGGGTATGGCGACAGGCTTCACCGGTCTCGCAGGCGGCCGCCTTGTCTCCGGCATAGGCTCGGTCCTGCTCAACGTGCTGATGGCCAAGATGGTGACCGACTGGTTTGCCGGGAGCCGCCAGATTGTCCTGGCGATGGCCATCTTCATCAACTCGTTCCCGGTGGGCCTCGGCTTGGCGCTTCTCACGCTGGGATGGCTGGCAGAGACGCATGGCTGGCCCATGGCGATGTTTGTCACCAGTGGGCTCACGGTTATCTCCCTGCTCATGGTCGCCCTGCTGTACCGGGTGCATCCGAATGACAGAGCCCAGGCCACCGGCCAAGCTGCCGCAAAAGGCAGTATCAGCAGCTATGAGGTGCTGATGGTGAGTGTGGCGGGGGCCATCTGGGGCGGTCTTAACGGGGTGCTCGCCATCATCTTCGGCTTCGTGCCCAGCTATCTGGTCGCTGGCGGCCTGCCCATTGCTTCGGTTGGGGTGGCGGCCGGTTTGGCGTCCTGGCTCATCGTCGCCTCGGGCTACCTCGGTGGCTACGGTGCTCAGCGTCTCGGCAATGTCGACACCGCCATGAAGGTCTGCCTTGGCGCCATATCGGTGTTCCTCCTCGCCATCCCGCTGACCTGGCCCATGCCCGCTCTGTTCCTCGCAGTTGCTGCCATGGGTTTGACGACCGGCATCATCATGTCGCTGCCCTCCCAGGTACTGCGCTCCGAAAACCGCGGGCTCGGCATGGGCATCTTCTTTCTCTGGCTCTACCTGGCGCAGACTTCCATGCCGCCCTTGGCCGGATGGTTGCAGGAAAGGACACAGAACACGGCGGCACCGCTTTATTTGGCCGCCGCCGCGATGCTGAGCCTACTGCCGCTCTACAGTGTCTTTCGGGCCACGGTTATCCGTTGGCCCCAAACGAACTGATAGAAAGAGGAGCAAAAGCTGCACCAATTCGGCTTGGCGGTGGGTGTCGGTTGGTCAAAGAGGCGCTGTAGGGCAGGCCTACCAAAGCCGCCAGCAAGCCAGCACCTCTTCCCCGCCAGTCCTCCCCGGTGGTTGAGCCACCCGGGCATATCGCAGCCGCGGTCCTCGCTGCTGCAGCCATTTGGCGGGTACCGGCGGCAGTCAAACTTGAAATTCAAATTTGAATCCCTCCTGACCCCAGCGGGCTGACATGCGATGCTCCCTGGCCGCTGACATCAGCACGCCAGCAGGGAAGGGGCCGCATGCCGAGGATTGCCCGCGAGGATCATGCAACGATCCGCCATCGGATTGACATCAAGGGACACAAGGTCGCCGAGGTGGCGGCCGCCTATGGCTGCACCCCGGCGAATATCTACGCCATCCTCGCCAGGCTGCGCCGGCAGGAGACGCCAGGCGCTGGGCAGGCGGTGGCCGCCGCCAGCATCACCGAAGTCCAGGCGACAGACGCGGCATCGGCGGACCTGCTCAGCGGATTGACCGACGTGGCATCGGAGCCCACGGCCTCTGTTGGCCCGCCAGAGCAGCATGCCGTGGCGTCGTCCGCCAGCCCTGCGGCACGTCCTGCCCTGGTGCCACCGCCACCGCCACGGAGCGGGCGCAGGGAGGCACCAGCTAGGCTGCCCTTGCCCGCACCCACCCTACCGGCCACCAAGGCAGGCTACGGCCTGCTGATGCGCACCATCGACGGGGAGGAGGCCATCCATCCCTTCCGATCGCTCGAGGAGCTGCTGTCGGCCGCCAAGCCGATCCTGCGGATGGCCGCACGCAGCTCGGAACCGGTGTGGTTCTCCATACAGCCGATCGACCTGGCGGCGCTGGAGGAGAGCTTCTGACGGGGATGGCCGATCGTGGTTGAAGGCGGCCGCGAGTTCAATCGACAGTGTCGGTAGGCAATCACCAATGCCAAAAACGGGGGGGGCGTGTTCGAGCGACCCTCTTCGGCCCCTTCCCAGGCGCTTCGCAGGCATTGCCAACTTGTTTGCTCAACAGCCGCGCTGGGACGCATCACGTGACCGCATGCGTTTTCAAAGCGTTGTCCGGGCGCAGGTCTCCTGCTGCCAGACTCCAAAAGCCTCAGCGCGGGCAAGCCGGTACTGGGATGCGGTCATGAGGTGCCGCCGCGGTCGGAAGTGACCGTAGATCATGCTGTGCGCTAACAGGAATCGCTGTGCCTGCCGGGGCGACTTGAAGCATTGCATCTGGCGCTCCCGGCGCCGGGTCGGGCGATGGGAGTTCTCGGCACGATTGTTGAGGTATCGGCTGGTTCGATGCCGCACCACCGCACCACCCACTTCGAAGCCACCTGCAAAACTTGGACGGAAAAGCCGTCCAATTTCAACCATGACCCGCACCATCAAATCCCGGGACCGAACATCTATGCGGGATCAGACACCCGGCGGCGTCGGTCGCAACGGGCCCAAGCCGGGGTGGAGCATCACCTGGGCCCCCGCAGTGTCGTCCAGCATCCGATGGGCGACCTCCCACTCCGCCATGATCACGCGGTCAGCGCCCAGCCGCCGCAGATGGCTCACACCGGCCTCGGAATGGGCACGAGCGAGGATTTCCAGCGCCGGGTTCGCGGCACGGGCCTGCTGCACCACCTGCCCGGCCTCAAACATCTCCGGCACCGTCACGAACAAGCGGCGTGCGGCGGGCAGGTTGGCGGCGGCCAGCACCTTGGGGTCGGCCGCGTTGCCCTGCACGGTCTCGACACCTATCGCCCGCGCCGCCATGACAGAATCCTCTGCGTCCCCCAGCACCAGCACAGGGCGCCCGACAGCGCGTAGCCCTGCTGTGACGAGAGAGCCCACTCGCCCATAGCCGATCACCACGTCATGGTCGCCCAGCGCGGTCACCGAGATAGGGATGCGTGGTGGGGGTGGCTCCGGCATCTGGGCAGGCGTGGTTGGCGGGAGTACTGGCCGTGAGGTCGCGGTTCGCCAGCGCTCCGCCAGGCCGAACAACACCGGGTTGAGCAGGATAGACAGGATCGCCCCGGCCAGCACGAGATCTCGCCCTTCGGGCGGTAGCAGCCCGAACGCGGCGCCTAGCTCTACCAATATGAAGGAGAACTCACCGATCTGCGCCAGGCTGGCGGAGATGCTCAGCGCTGTGCCGTGGTCCTGTCCGGAGACGCGCAGGATGCCGTAGGCCACCGCCGACTTGCCGAAGAGGATGATCGCAAGGACCGCCAGCACCGCGAAGGGCGCCACCAGCAGGATGCCGGGGTTGAACAGCATCCCGACCGAGACGAAGAACAGTACGGCGAAGGCGTCGCGCAGCGGCAGCGCCTCCTCCGCCGCGCGCTGGGAGAGCGGGCTTTCCGCCATCACCATCCCCGCCAGGAAGGCGCCGAGGGCGAAGGAAACGCCGAACAGCTCCGACGCACCAAAGGCCACCCCGAGCGCCACGGCATAGACGGCCAGCCGAAACAGCTCCCGCGAACCCGTGTGGGCGGCGTGGTGCATGATCCAGGGGATCACCCGGCGACCGCCTACCAGCATGATGGCGATGAAGCCGCCGACCTTGGCGAAGGTGATCAGGATGGTGACGACCAGATCCCCCGCCGAGGCGCCGGCGTCGCCCTTGAGGGCTGGCGCCAGCGATGGTAGCAGCACGAGCACGAGGATCGTCGCCAGATCCTCCACGATCAGCCAGCCCATGGCGATATGACCGCGCTCGGTATCCGCGATCCGCCGTTCCTGCAGTGCCCGCACCAGCACCACAGTGGAAGCGACCGACAGCGCCAGCCCGAAGACCAGGCCGGCGCCGATGCCCCAGCCAAACATCCAGGCCAGCCCCATTCCCATCAGCGTGGCGCCGGCCATCCGCCCCAGCGATCCCGGTATCGCAATCCGCCAGACCGCCGTCAGGTCCTTGAGCGAGAAGTGCAGCCCGACTGCGAACATGAGCAGGATTACGCCGATCTCGGCCAGCTGGTTCGCCATCTCCTGGTTCGCCACGATCCCGGGCGTGAAGGGTCCGACCGCGACGCCGGCCAGCAAGTATCCCACCAACGGCGAGACGCGCAGGCGATGCGCGACGACGCCGAACAGGAAGGCGAGACCCAGGCCGACGGCGAGGGTGGCGATCAGCTGGGGGTGGTGCTGGGGCAAGTGGCGTCCTGTGCGGCAGGTGGGTCCATCCGCCTTACCCGGCGGCGCGGCGCGCTGCCACCACTGATGGCACCAGCTGGACAATGTCGCCGCGGAAGCTGTCAGCCAGGGCGTCGTCTCCGCCGCCCCCACCTCCAATGCCGATGACACGCGGTGCCGTGGTTGCCGGTGTCGGCTTAGCCCCGCCTCCATGGCCACCGGCCGTGGCCTGGTTCATCGTCGAGCCCAAGCTGTCCCGCAGCAAGACGCCGTCGAGCACCGCGTCGCCCGGGGCCGCGGGCTCGATTGGCAGCGCTACGGCGCGCCCATCCGCGGCGATGCCATGAAGAACCTGCGGCACCGCGCCGATCATTCAGTTCAGCGTATCGTTTTGGCGAATGGCAGCAGGACAAACCAACGCTGATCGATGGTGGTCACAGACGTGAGGATTTATGCCAGCCCCCGCGCCAGCCGCTGAGGGCAAGCTTGCCAGGTCGGTGTTGCTGAGGCGTCTGAAGATCCCCAGATGCCGGTGATCTTCAGATCAAGGATCCTCCATGGCGCTGTCACCTGACCCGAAGCTCCACGAGGCCCTCGCCGTGGTTGCCAAGGCGATCGCCGCCGGCAAACTACCGTATCCCACGGACGAAGCGGACCAGCCGCCGGCCGCCGGCGACGATCGGGACCTCATTGGCCAGCTGGATGCGGAGGGTGGGGAGGTTTTGGGCGAAGCAGCCATGGCCGTGGCATTTGGTGCCTTCGCCGCACGTGGTGGTGACAATGGGCCAGTCCATACCTTGGTTGCCTCCATCGGTCTGATGGCGATGCTCGCAGGCGAGGAACCTGATCCGCCAGGTGAGATCGGCTCGGTGCTGACTGATGGCGATCAGGTCGAGGCGGAGATTGATCAGGCTGGCGAGCTTGCAGATCGGGTCTATGCCAGGTCGAAGTCGTGCGATGAGGCGATCGCGGCGTTGGAAGCCCGCATCGTTGGCACCGCCATCACGCTTGCTGGCTGCACCCTGCCGGATGACCAGGACGATCAGCAGGCCGTACGAGCACGAGCCGCGCGGTACCTGGCGCGGCTGTCAGCAGGTCTGCTCTTGATGAATCAAGCTCTGCACCATAGGGCGGACAAGCCGGCTGCTGTCGCAGCAAGCAACGACCAAATCTGAAGTTTTGATAAGACGACGGCGAACGCCTGATGTGATTGACGGGCCCTAGTCAATCGCAGCAGACGCCACTTATCTACGCTGTTCCAAGCCACCATGGAGCAGAAGCTGGAGCAGGGCACTTCTGCAATAGGGCCTGCCACTGCACCGAGAAAGCTCTGGCGGTAGTCAACAGGCAGGATCCTGATCGTGTCCTGCCTGTTGGTCAAAGCTGAGATCAGCTTTCCAAGCAGAATGGCCGTTTGAGGCTCGGCTTATTCAGCGTTAGTCGCGCCATCAGGCGGTACGCCATTCGTGGGACGGCCATCCTGCGCGGTCGGGCCATCCATTGGGGCCGCCTCTGATACATGCTTTTTCCGAGTGCTGGACCGGCGGGTGACAGCCTTCCTTGGCTGCGGGGGTGCTTCAGTAGCCTTGGGTACAACTCGACGTGCAGGTGAGCGCTTCGTGGCCTTCGGTGCAGAGGCCTCAGTCACCCTTTTCGAACGGGCCGGTTTAGCAGCGGCAGTCACAGTCTTACGGGCACTTGTTACACGCGACGACGAAGCTGCTTTGCGGGGCACAGGCGCTGCCCGACCACGGGCCGACTTGGCTTTCTCTTTTTGGCGGGTGGCTTTTTCCTTGTCTTTGCGGGCAGTCAGCTTTTCGCGGATTGCGGCAAGCGCTGCTCTGGCGACCTGCGACCGGCCAGCATCCGGAGTAGAATCCAAGGTCTCGAAGAAGGCTTTGATGACCTTGTTGGTACCGCGCGGAGCGGATGTTTCTGACTTCGCCATCGAGCTTTGTTCTCCTACATCGACTGCCAGCCATAACACTCATCTGCCACGATCGTACAAATCTTCGACGTCCGGCGGCTTCCTTGCTCGTGTCGCTTTCACGCTCATCGCGCTTGGATCATAGCACCGCCAGCGAGGATGGCGCCCCCTGGTCAGCCCCGCCCGCAAGTGCGATTCTCAGGTCGATCTATTGCATCAGCTGCCTCCGACTTGGGCACCAATCACGCACGAATGCGTGCCATCGCTGAATTCATGCCGGCTCATTCACTTCATGGTCTGCGGACCATTTGTTCCCGTCCTGCCGCGGGGCCCTGCCTTGGCGGCCCGCCCCACTGGTGGGGTCCACCCTTGCCGGTTGCGGGTTGCCCAGCCGAAGCGGTGGTCGCCCTCCAGCAGATGCAGATGCTCGCGCAGCCGATTGCGGCCGAGCCATTCCAGCGCCGCCTCCAGCTCCGCCAGCGACATCTCGTGCCGGGCCTGGTCGCCGAGGGCGCGCTTCAGCGCCGCGTTGTAGGCATGGTACAGACCCGCCCCCGCGGCGGCGCCACCGCGCCGGAGACGCCCTCCGCTGCATCCTCCACCGCCTGCGCCGCCACCTGCTCGCTCAGCTGGTGCCGCAACTGCCGCTCGGCGCCGGAGGGGGTCAGGAAGTCCCCCTGCGGCTCCGGCTCCCGCGCCGCCGCCAGATCAGGGNAGCGCGTTGCTCTCGAGCGGGACGATGGCTTGGCGCTGACGCGTCTCGGCGATCTCGCCCTCCAGCCAGTCCGGTAGTTCGGGCGCGGGCTGGCGGGGCGGCCGCGGGTCCTTGCGGAGCTGGCCCCCCTGCTCGCGCTCCATCCGCCAGCGGAACCGCGCGAACAGCGGGTCGTCGGGGTGGAAGACCAGGGCACGCTGCGCCGCATAGGGTCCGGCATGGGGGTCCACCCGC
>NZ_JAUFPN010000229.1 GCF_030409335.1 Paeniroseomonas aquatica | reverse complement strand
GCTCGGTCCCGTCGGTGCCGTAGGACAGGCTCGTGGTGAGTGGCGCCGACCTGAACTGGATCGGCACGTTGCGGACCGTGGTGGTCGCTGTTGAGGGGCCGTGGGTGAACCGTGTCCCGGCCGCGCCGGCGGGTGCGGTCCACTGCTGCTTCCAGTCCGCGGCGGTCGGCCCGGAGACGATGAAGACCGCAGACACGTGGTAGTTCGTGTTCGCCGCCAACGGAAGCACCAGGTGGAGGTCGGTGACGTTCGTCGCGGAGTTGTTCACGGTCTGGTTCCCGGTTTTCACCGCCGACAGCAGCTCCCGGTCGTCCAGGAGGGACTTCGTGATGACGTCGCCGGGTTTCAGGGCCCGGTAGTAGAACGTCATCTCACAGCCCCAGGTAGTTCGGCTGGAAGAGCCCGACCGGCGCGCCGGCCGCCTGGGCTTTGACGACCGTGTTGACCGAACGGGTGACGGAAATCGCCTGCGGGTGGGTGGTCGCGTCGGTGTCGAACTGGACGGACACCGGCAACGTGTTGGTGTTCCCCGACGTCAAGGCCGTGCGGATGCCCCACGATCCGGCCGCGGTGATCGCCGTGTCCCAGGCACAATCGGTCCACTGCGTCGGCTCCGAGCTGGCAGCGTTCCACACCTTCGCGAACAACCAGCTCCCCTGGACTTTGAACCGGATCCGGTAGTCAGCGGTCGTGGAGTGGGTGAGGCCCACGAT
>NZ_JAUFPN010000228.1 GCF_030409335.1 Paeniroseomonas aquatica | reverse complement strand
TCGAGGACATGGTGCAGCGAGGCGAACGCCCGGTCGCGGTGCGTCCTCGCCATGTCGGCTATCCATCGCCGTTTCGTGGACAGGTTTGTGGGACTCAGGGTTCCCTCCCGTGTTTCCCGTCGATGGGTCTCTCCTCACGGCGCCCCCCTTTCCTCCAGTGGGTCCCGGCGAGCCCGGTTCCCCGCCTTCAGCGGTACTACGAGGGCGCTACGACTTCCCGCACGCGCGTTCCTGGTGCCTTATGGTTTCGGTCCCAGGCTCCATCTGCTCCCTCCGATGTTCGTGCTCGCCGAGGCGCTCCCGGTGTGGCGGAGGACCACAACCGGGCCTGGGGTCTTTGGTCAGCCGGTCTCCCCGTCTCCGGCATCTCGCAAATGGGCACGCACGGGATCTCTCAGGTTTCCTGGCAGTCCGTCCCACGCCTTTGCCCTGTTCCCAGACCCCGGCCGGACCGGCAGGACCTCGCCACTTACGGTCCTGTCGATGCTGCCCCCGGTCCCAACACTCCGAAGGCTCCAGCGGGACATGATATCGGGGCTACCCCAGGGCTTTAGCGTCCGCTGCCTACGCTTCACGAGCGGCGTTGCCGTCGCCCATGCAAGGCTCGCTTCCGGCTGGCGGGCTGCGCCTTTGCCGGGAGGGGGTCGAACCCTCTGGACTGCGATGAAAGGTTTCAAGTTACATCCATCCTCCTTCCCAGGACTTTCCTG
>NZ_JAUFPN010000227.1 GCF_030409335.1 Paeniroseomonas aquatica | reverse complement strand
TGCCTGTCGGCTGCACTGTCTATTGCATGAAGCACGCAGCGCCTTGGTTTAACCTCCCGGCCATGTCGATATTTTTCCGGACGGCTGGCGATGCGAAAGCCCCAATTACCCCTTGGCCGACGTCTTTGGGAGCATGCTGGTTCAGCCTAATCTGTCCGGCCGCTTCAGCATCTATTGACGCATTGTGGCAATATCCGCCACTGACCGGCCGCGGGTTTCCGGCAACAGCAGCAGCGCCAGCACCACGAAGCCATAGGCCGTGAAGGCGAATATTGCGATGTCGGTTTCAAACGGCAGCTTCTATGACAAGAAGCCGACCACGCCGGAAACAAAGCCCCAAGGGCGCGGCCGACGTTGTAGCAGAAGCCCTGCCCGGCACCGCGCACCTCCGATCGTCGCCCTGATGGTTGGCGGCGCGCGGTGGTCGTGTTCAACCTGCACGGGCGGATAGTATGACCGTGTCCAAGCCGATCGAGGATTACGCGCTGATTGGCGACGGCCAGACGGTGGCGCTAGTGGCCAAGGACGGCGCGATCGATTGGCTGTGCTGGCCTCGCTTTACCGGACAGCGGTCCGAGTCAGGGAAGCGAGGAATCTCCAGGGCACGCCCCGGCGGTCTGAGGCTTCATCACCCTGACGCGGTCAGATATCCTCGGGCGCGATGAGAATGACCCTGGACCAGCTGCGCGTCTTCGTAGCTGTGGCGG
>NZ_JAUFPN010000226.1 GCF_030409335.1 Paeniroseomonas aquatica | reverse complement strand
GGAGGCGGCGTTGGAATGGCTTGGCCGCAACCGGCTGCGCGAGCACCTGCATCTGCTGGAGGGTGACCACCGATTCGGCTGGGCAACCCGCGACCGGCAGGGCTGGACACCACCAGTGGGGCGGGCCGCCAAGGCAGGGCCCAGACGCACATCCAAGGCGGTCGCTACCGAGCGGGACCGGAGTGGTACTGCTGGGGAATAGGCCAGCTTTTCAGGCAAGGCAAAGCCGCTTGCATATAGATTGGCAGGTTATCGCCGTGCCGTCTCGTGGGGCGTAGCACCCCGCACCCAATCCGCTTCTCCAGCGAATCGCAGGCTGGTGGGTCCTTTCCCGTGCTCAATGAAATAACGGAATTCGGGGGTCACTTCGATGCGTGTCCGCATAATTTCGAGGGTTGCGATCCAAGACTGAAAACAGCATCAATCCGGACTATGCTGGCCTATATTCAGCAGAATTATCATTCTGGTTTTGTTCTTGCATCAAATTTCCTACAATTTGTTCGCCTTCATCGAGCTTTATGGCTTGATTAGGCCGAATCTAGCCAAGTAGGCTCTCGTCAGATACGTTCGGATTTTCCTGCAAAATGCTAAAAATGGGTTGGTGCTCTGTTTTTCCAATGTATCCCTCATCGGCTCACACGAAACGCAATGGTTCGTCCCCTCTCGGCTTCGCCAGATTAACGGCGCTAAGGTCCCA
>NZ_JAUFPN010000225.1 GCF_030409335.1 Paeniroseomonas aquatica | reverse complement strand
ACCATGCCCGTCAGCCTTCGCGCATAATCCAGGCTAGCTCCTTGTTGTGGAGCGCTTGCGTCCCGTGCCAACGAAATAGGCGATCGGAATATCGAGCCCGTGCTGGCCACGGTATGCTTCGGCGCGCCGCCCAATAGCCTCACGCACCCGAGCCCGGGTGGCCGCGTCTTGAGCCGCAATTGCACTTCCCGTTACCGCCATTCCACCCATGCCCGCCTGCCAGAGTGCCTCGACATCCGGCATGACGTGAGTGGTGCTATGTGCCGCCACCCGCACTGTATCTAGCCCCGCGCTGCGCAGCAGCGTGGCGAAGGCGTCCGGGTCGGAAAAGCGTAGCGTGTCGTGGCCCTCGGGCAGCTCAGGCGGAGGTGCCAGCCCCAACTCGGCGATTGCCTCGCGGAAGAGCCCTTGCACCCGCTGACGCACGGGTTGATCCCACCAACTGAAGGCTAGCCTGCCGCCCGGCGCCAAGATGCGCACACACTCGTTCAGCGCGGCCTCGGGTGCTGGAAAGTGGCCAAGGCCGAAATTGCACAACACAGCATCGAACGCGCCATTCGAGAACGGCAACGCCGTGACCTCGGCCACCCGGAAGTCGATACCAGAGTGAACCGCTCCAGGTTCGCCGGAGGCTGGTGAGCTT
>NZ_JAUFPN010000224.1 GCF_030409335.1 Paeniroseomonas aquatica | reverse complement strand
GGTGACGCAGGTGACTCCCTGGCGTCGCAGCGCGGCCAGGAACTCGAGGGCGGAGAAGCCGCTGTCGGTCACCAGAATGACCTGCCGATCCGGCATCCAGCGGCGAGCCTGCAGGACCAGCTGCCGCCCCCAGTCGGTGAGCTTCTTGTGGCGCCGCCGGCGCTCGCGGCAGTACCGCTCGGACGGGGCAAGGGCGGTCAGGAAGGGCAGCGCCCAGACCCGCCCAGCCCAGGAGATCGGCACCAGCAACATCAGGCTCAGCCAGCGCAGGCCGCTGGCCTTGACGAAGTGACCGTGGCTGGAGCGGACCGGATCCCGGTAGATCCCCTTGGCGCTGATGCGCTTGCCACGTCGGCGCTCGATGGTGTCGTCAAGGCCCAGCAGGACCGATCCCCGCGGCAGAAAAGCATCCAGCAGCAACCCAAGCAGCAACCGCGCTGCCGCCCGTCCGCTCCAGGCAGCACGGTTGAGGACGCGATGGTAGTTGACGAACCGCCGCTCCCGGCAGAGCCCAGTAATCCGGAGGATGCTGGCCACCGTGCGCCGGCCCGGTGTCAGGATTGCACCGAGCAGTAGCACCTCGGCATGCCGCCAACTCCGTTGCTGGAAGAGTGGCGCGAAGCATAGGATCAGCGCGGCGAA
>NZ_JAUFPN010000223.1 GCF_030409335.1 Paeniroseomonas aquatica | reverse complement strand
GGGGCACGGCGCCGCAGCCCAGAAGGAGCCAGTCCCATGCGTGCCATGATCCTCCCCGTCGCCGCCCTCGCCCTCGTCGCCGGTCTCGGCAACATCGCCGCGGCCGACCCGCTGCAGCGCGGCGGCGTCTCCATCACCCGCGGCGGCGGCAACCACAACACCGCCTCCGGCGTGAACTCCTTCGCCGGCCAGTCGGCGACCACCATCGGCGGCATCGCCCGCGGCCACGGCTATAGCGCCACCTACGGCGGCAACAACACCAACCGCGCCACCGCCCGCAACGCCCAGGCCTTCCAGGACACCACCACGGTCGGCGGCACCGCGATCGGCCGCGGCGCCAGCAGCTACGTCACCGGCGGCTACAACACCAACCTCGCCTCCGGCCGCAACAGCGTCGCCGGCCAGTCGGTCACCACCATGGGCGGCACCGCCATCGGCCGCGGCGCCCATAGCTCGGTCTCCGGCGGCTGGAACTCCAACCTCGCCTCCGGCCGCAACAGCCAGGCCGAGCAGCAGGTCCTCACCATGGGCGGCTCCGCCATCGGCCGCGGCGCCCAGGACCGCGTCTACGGCGGCGGCAACCGCAATGCCGCGACCGCCCGCGGCGCCTTCGCCGGCCAGCAGGTCGTCACCGTCGGCGG
>NZ_JAUFPN010000222.1 GCF_030409335.1 Paeniroseomonas aquatica | reverse complement strand
TCAGACGGCGTCCTTGAGTTCCTTGGCGGCGCTGAAGGCGATCTTGCGGCTGGCCTTGATCTCGATCGGCTGGCCGGTCGCCGGGTTGCGGCCGGTGCGGGCGGGACGGGCGCGCACCTGCAGGATGCCGAGACCCGTCAGCCTGACCTTGTCGCCGGCCTTGAGCCGGGTGGTGACCACCTCGACCAGGGAGGCCAGCATCTCCTCGGTCTGCTTCTTGGTCAGGCCATGGGTCGCCGCCAGGTCGGGCGCCAGTTGCTTGAGGGTCACCGTGGCCGCGCTCGGCGGCTTGGCCGGGGTGGTGGGCTGCTTGGCTGCCATGGCTTGTACTCCAATGTCGCGGCTATGCCGGCGGTGTCTGTCGCGGGTGGTGGGCCGAATCGGTTGACGATTACGATCCCGTTAAATCTCGGGTTGGGTCCCCGGGGCAACCATATTCGATCCTCGGTGCAGGGCGGTCGCCGTGACCGCCCGCCCTGTCGGCCACGGGCCGCGGGCCCTGCCCTACCCCTACATGGCCGCGGGGCCAAGCCCAAGCCCGGCTCGGTGCCACCGGAAAGGCCCAGCCCTTCCCATCTGCCCCGGAAATCCGCCGCGGCTGTGGCCTGGCTCACATCGGGGTTGGGCGTGGCTGG
>NZ_JAUFPN010000221.1 GCF_030409335.1 Paeniroseomonas aquatica | reverse complement strand
GAGATTGGAATTGGTGGCCGCCTTCGTCGGAATCCGCAGCCCCTGCAGCACGATCGCCTTCAGCGTCGCCTGCTGACCCGCCGTCAGCCGGCAGGGGCGGCCATCGCCCCAGTGATCCGACAGCCCAGCTGGCCCGCCCCGGTTGTAGCGGATGACCCGTTCAACGCATGCGTTGAACCTCAGGGTCTGCCGGTCCATCCCAGCCACCCGCGCCGCAGCCTCTCGGCTCAGGCCCTCAAGGGCTGCCGCGATCGCCAGCAGGCGACGCGCCACCCGCAGGTCACGCTCCGCCTTCGCCAATCGTCGTAGCTCGCCAGGTGGCAAGTCTTCCCGGATCATCAAAGCCGGCATGGTCCATCCCCAGATGCCATGCCTGCCGATGAATCACGTCCGCCCGCGTCGGCTCAAGCCCCAAGAGTCAGACCTTCAGGCGCTTGGTATAACTTTGAAAGAGCAGAGGCGCAGAGGAACCCGGCCACTGTGATGAAGCCTGCATATTCATGCGCTGTCTCGAATGCTTCAGGAATCATGGTGTCGGCGATCATTGCCAGGATTGCAGCTGCCGTCGCTAACGGCTCCCCGGATGTAAAGCCTGCCGATTAGCCTGGATTATGCGCGAAGGCTG
>NZ_JAUFPN010000220.1 GCF_030409335.1 Paeniroseomonas aquatica | reverse complement strand
GCCGCCTCAGCCCAAGGAAATGGCCAAAGTCCAGCTTAGAGCATCTAACAAAACGGGGTCTGACGCGTTCTGGGTAGCATGAGCAGACCTCTTGTCCCTGATGCGCTCTGGGCTGTGGTAGAGCCGCTGCTGCCGCCTGAGCCGCCGAAGCCGAAGGGCGGTAGGCCCCGCCTGTCCGACCGTGCTGCCCTGACCGGCATCCTCTTCGTTCTGCAGTCGGGCATCCCGTGGGAGATGCTGCCCCAGGAGATGGGCTGCGGCTGCGGCATGACGTGCTGGCGCCGGCTGCGCGATTGGCAGGAGGCTGGCGTGTGGGACCGCCTCCAGCATGCGCTCCTCGACCGCCTGGGACGACGCAACGCCATCGACTTCCGGCGGGCTGCGCTCGACAGCGCGTCGGTCGCGGCAAAAAGGGGGGTGCGCAGACCGGGCCGAACCCAACGGACCGGGGCAAGCCGGGCTCGAAGCGCCACATCCTCACCGATGCCAACGGCATCCCGCTCGCGGTTCGCCTGACGGCCGCCAACGTGCACGACAGCATGATGCTGGAGGAAGTGATCGATGCCGTACCGCCGATCCGGCAGTCCTGGGGCAGGC
>NZ_JAUFPN010000022.1 GCF_030409335.1 Paeniroseomonas aquatica | reverse complement strand
GGCATGGGCGGCGGCGTTGCGGCCGAAATGCACGCGGCACCGTTGCCAGGTTGCCCGCAGCACCTTGCTCACCGCGGCTTTGAGCCCCTCATGGGCATCGGAGATGACCAGCTTGACGCCACGCAGGCCGCGCCGGGCCAGGCTGCGCAGGAAGTCGGTCCAGAAGGTCTCCGCCTCGGAGGCACCGACCGCCATGCCGAGCACCTCGCGCCGGCCATCGCCATTGACGCCGACCGCGATGGTGACCGCCACGGAGACAATCCGGCCCGCCTCCCTGACCTTCACGTAGGTGGCGTCCAGCCACAGGTACGGCCAGTCGCCTTCAATGGGACGGCCCAGGAAGTCCTGCACCCGCCCGTCGATCTCGGCNCCTCCATCCCCATGGCCCGGACCAGGTCGTCCACCGAGCGGGTCGAGATGCCTTGGACGTAGGCTTCCTGGATCACCGCGGTCAGCGCCTTCTCCGCCAGCCGCCTCGGCTCCAGGAAGGCTGGGAAGTAGGAGCCGCGGCGCAGCTTTGGGATCCTGAGTTCCACCGTCCCGGCCCGGGTCTGCCAGTCGCGCTCCCGATAGCCGTTCCGTTGGTTCACCCGCTCGGCGCTGCGCTCGCCATGGCCCGCG
>NZ_JAUFPN010000219.1 GCF_030409335.1 Paeniroseomonas aquatica | reverse complement strand
GCCTGCCCCAGGACTGCCGGATCGGCGGTACGGCATCGACCACCTCTTCCAGCATTCTGCTGTCATGCACGTTGGCCCCCGTCAGGCGAACCGCGAGCGGGATGCCGTTGGCATCGGTGAGGATGTGGCGCTTCGAGCCCGGCTTGCCCCGGTCCGTTGGGTTCGGCCCCGTCTGCGCACCCCCCTTTTTTGCCGCAACCGACGCGCTGTCGAGGGCGGCGCGCCGAAAGTCGATGACGTTGTGTCGTCCCAGGCGGTCGAGGAGTGCACGCTGGAGCCGGTCCCACACGCCAGCCTCCTGCCAGTCACGCAGGCTGCGCCAGCACGTCATGCCGCAGCCGCAGCCCATCTCCTGGGGCAGCATCTCCCACGGAATGCCCGACTGCAGAACGAAGAGGATGCCGGTCAGGGCTGCACGGTCGGGCAGGCGAGGCCGGCCGCCCTTCGGCTTCAGCGGCTCTGACGGCAACAGCGGCTCCACCACCGCCCAAAGCGCATCAGGGACAAGGGGTCTGCTCATGCCACCCAGAACGCGCCAGACCCCGTTCTGTTAGCCTGGATAATTCGTGAGGCCGACAGCAAGCGTCGG
>NZ_JAUFPN010000218.1 GCF_030409335.1 Paeniroseomonas aquatica | reverse complement strand
GACATGCCGTAGATGAGGGAGGAGTAGACCGAGGGCATGTTCCCGGCGATGAACAGGTAGACACGCAGCGCGGCGGCGTTGAGGCGGTCGAGGCGAGCCTTGCGCTTGTCGTTGCGGCGCTTAGCGCGGGCATTGCGGCGCGTCTCCTTGGCGGCGGCCTTGGCTTCGCGTTCGAGACGCGCGACCTCGATTTCCTTGCGGCGCAGCTCGATGGAGACCTCTCGCTCGCGGAGCTTCCGCACGGACTCGGCGTCGCGCTCGGCGATCCGGGCTTCGGTGGTGCCGGCGACCTTGCGGACCTTCGCGGCGGCCTTCGACTCTGCCTCGGAGGCGGCCCGTTCGGTTGCGGCCGTGTCGATCTCTCGGGTCTGCGCGGGCGCAGGGGGTGCTTGTACAGTGGTCGTAGCCATCGGGGGGTCATCTCCCTTGGTGGTCAGAGGGGCCTCATCGGGTAGTGACCGGTGGGGCCCTTCGCCGTCCGTCCGGACGGTCCGCCATCCATAATATGTCCAATCGTTGGACATTTCTAGTCCGGGGTCGGACGCGTCCAATCGCGGGACGCGTCCGGCCTCTTG
>NZ_JAUFPN010000217.1 GCF_030409335.1 Paeniroseomonas aquatica | reverse complement strand
TAACCTGAAGGTCACAGGTTCAAATCCTGTCCCCGCATCTCCCTTAACTTGCACCCACAGGGCGCTGACCAAACGGTCGGCGCCTTTGTCAATTCCGGGTCCCGAGGCAAAGCGCAGGATCGCGCCCAACGCGCCGCGCACCTCAAGTCGCAAACTGCCGGCCTCGGAGATCAGCTGAATGGTCTCGACCAAGCTGCGAACCTGCTTGCGCAGTTCAGCGCCGTCATCGGCATCCAATGCCCCGATCAGGAACGCCACCTTATCCCGGTACACGTCAGCCAGCCGGGGGTGCAGCCGTGGGGCTGGAGCCGCGGAGCCAGCCAATGCCTCGGTCAGAATCACCTTGCGGTTTTCCAGCTCCACCAGGCGGGCTTTGACAGTGCTCACCTGGGCACCCTCGGCCAAGGCATCCACCAGCTTGCCGAGTTGTCGCTCCACCCGCTCCAACTCCTGCCGTTTGCCCGAGAGACCGGCCGAGGTCTCGGCCTGCAGCCGATTCCACTCGGCGGTGAAAGCCGCGGCAAAATCCCGGAACAGCGTAAGCGCAGCTTCGGGACCCTTGGTACCGGCGCTT
>NZ_JAUFPN010000216.1 GCF_030409335.1 Paeniroseomonas aquatica | reverse complement strand
GCTGCTCCGCCAGGGGATCGGGCTCAGCGCGCGGCGGCACAGTCACCACCGGCACCGGTGCGGGAAGGGCGGCAACCGGCGCGACGACAGGGACCGGTGCGTCACCAAGGCTCACGACGGGCTGTGGTGCCGCGGGCAGCACGCCGTAGCGATCGAGGGTGGGCGACACTGGCGCGGTCGCGGCGACGGCCGGGGCATCCACCGACAGGCCGAATTCGGCCGGCCCTGGCTGCAGCATCCCGACAGTCAGGACGCCTGCCACGCCACAGACGGCGAGGGCCGTCGTGGCACAGAACGCTTTGCGCTGGGACACGAAGGCAGGCAGCGCTCGCCAGAGGCTTAGGCTATCCGCGGCCTCCGGGGGAGGCGGCGCCGGTGCCGGGGACGCCGTCTGCTCGATTGGCTCCTCCCTCGGCAGGCGCAGGTGGCTGGCATGCATATCCATGACGGAACCTCGCTGGTTGTGAGCCGAATGTCCGGGGCCGCGGCGCGAATGCCGCCGGCTATTCCTCGACCTCAAGCGAGGTGCGGAACATGATGCCGAGTTCGGCGCCAGCATCGATGTAGACGG
>NZ_JAUFPN010000215.1 GCF_030409335.1 Paeniroseomonas aquatica | reverse complement strand
TCACCGCCCCGCCTGGGCGATGATGCGCTGGGTGGCGGCGCTGCGGGTGCCGGCGGCGTAGTTGACGCCGCGGGCGACGGTGTTGGTCGCCAGCAGTCCGCGCGGCGCCCGGGTCTCGATCGACTGCTCCGCCTGGGAGCCGCGGCCGAGCGCCAGGTTGACCCCGGCGGTGACCTGGGTGCTGACGAGTGGCCGGCAGCCGCCGGAGCCGTCGGTGCCGAGCTGCTGGCTGGCCCGGGCGCCGGCGGCGGTGGCGCGGTTGACGCCGACCGTGACGCTGGTGGCGGACAGCCGGCAGCCGCTGGCGCTGGCCTGCTCGACCCGGCTCAGCACCGCCTCCGGGCCGCGCAGCCGGACCCCGCCGAGGTCCTGCGCGGTGGCGGGCAGGGCGCCGAGGCCGAGCAGGGCGGCGGCGGCAAGCATGGGACGCATCATGGCGCTCTCCTCTGGTGCGGCGGGCGGGGCTGCTCCGGCCCCGGGGGATCGGGGCCGGAGCGCCCTTGGCCTCACTGGCCGCCGACGGTGACGACCTGCTGGCCGGCGAAGGCGCCG
>NZ_JAUFPN010000214.1 GCF_030409335.1 Paeniroseomonas aquatica | reverse complement strand
TTGCGACGAGCAAAGGCGGCGGCGGGAAGACGGCTCTCACGACCCTCCTGGTCGCCAACCTGGCACCGCGTCTCCGCATCAGCGTGACGGACGCGGATCCCAACGCGTCGTTTGCGACTTGGCACGGGCTTGGCTACGAGGGCCCTTCCCTCACCTGCCTGACCGAGATCAGGCACATCGAGGTGGTGGACACACTTCAGGCTCAGGCCGAGAGCCATGACGTTGCGATCTGCGATACAGCTGGCTTTGCAAACCAGACCGCGTCGATGGCAATCGCCACCTCCGACGCTGTCCTTATTCCGCTGATGGCAGATCGGGGGACCGCTCGTGAGGCGATCAAGACAGCCAAGCAGGTCTTGGCCTGCGGCAAGTCAGCTCGGCGCATCATCCCTTATGTGCTCGTGCCCATGGCCTGGAACCCCCGCGGTCTGGCTGAGCGGGCGACACTTGAAGAGCTGGCAGAGGCCGAGAGCGCGCTCGGCCTGTTACTGCCGGTCGCGCGGCAGCACGTCTCGACCTCGGCTGAGGTCCGTAAAATGAGCT
>NZ_JAUFPN010000213.1 GCF_030409335.1 Paeniroseomonas aquatica | reverse complement strand
GAAGCGCTCTCGCTGACGTGGATGACCGCCGAAGTCGCCGACTACACCCCCGAGATCGGACTTTTGCGCACCTGGCTCCAGGACGAGCTGTTCGATCGCCTCGGCGAAGACCTCTTCGACGAGTGGGTGGTCGACTTCGATGAGAACGACCACGGCGCCGACCCGATGAAGTACTTCACCCGGCTCCCCGAATCCAACCGCCACCGATGACGAAAGGCCACCCATGACCATCCTTTCCACCACCCGCACCTATGTGCTCGTCAGCGCCCCGCTGCCCAACCACATCGCCGACCTCCTGCCCAACCCCCGCGAGGACGTCCGCCCGCACATCAGCATCGTCAGCCCCGCCCCCGTCACCGACACGGACTCCATTCGGGAGGCCTTCGACGCGGGCGAGTTCAGCACCGGAGGCCCGATCGCCATCGAACTCGACGGCATCGGCGACTTCCGCACCGACACCCCGCCCACGCCGGTCATCTTCCTGCAGGTCGCCGCCGGGGCCGACCGGCTCGCGGCGCTCGCCACGGCCATCGACGCACG
>NZ_JAUFPN010000212.1 GCF_030409335.1 Paeniroseomonas aquatica | reverse complement strand
TCCCGCATGAACTGCCAGGTGTTCTCGACCGGGTTCAACTCGGGGCACTTCGGCGGCAGCGGGATGAGCGTGATGTTGGACGGCACCTCGAGCTTGTCCGACAGGTGCCATCCGGCCTGATCAAGCAGCAGCACGGCATGTGCATGGGGCGCCACCGTGGCCGAGATCTCGGCGAGATGCAGGCTCATGGCTGTGGTGTTGCAGTAGGGCAGGACGAGGCCCGCCGCCTTGCCCTCCTTGGGGCAGATGGCGCCGAAGAGGTAGGTCGACGCCGTGCGCTGATCCTGCGGCGCGGTGGGCCTGGTGCCGCGTCGGGCCCAGCGCCGGGTAATCTTGTTCTTCTGGCCTATCCTGGCCTCATCGGCGAACCAGACCTCTATGGCGCTGGCGGCGATGCCCTTCTCGCGCGCGACTTCCGCCAGGCGGGCGGGAAAGTCCTTTTAAAACGTATGGCCCGCCCCGTCCGCAAGTGGATTTCACAGTCTAGTCTGAGCAGTCTACGCCAACGTATCCGGTCACAGGGCACCGCCCT
>NZ_JAUFPN010000211.1 GCF_030409335.1 Paeniroseomonas aquatica | reverse complement strand
CCCGGCCAGGTGCCGGTGGCGAGGAAGACCAGCAGGATGATCGGCAGGTTGTGGGCGGCGATGATGGCGTTGCGCCAGACGCAGCGGAGCACGTGCACCGAATAGGGCAGGGGCAGCTGGCGGATGATGCCCTCGGCGCTGGTCAGGCTGGTGCAGGCATCGGTGACGATCGAGCCGATGGTGTTCCAGACGATCAGGCTGACCGCGAGGAAGGGCAGGTACTCGGCCAGCTGCAGCTTGAACAGCGAGGAGTAGAGCAGGCCGAGCCCGCCGATCATCACCGCGGTCGAGAGCGTCAGCCAGAAGGGCCCGAGCACCGAGCCGCGGTAGCGGTTGCGGATGTCGAGGTTGCCGAGCGCGACCGACAGCCGCCAGCGCCGCAGCCCGGTGGCGATGTCGGCCAGCGCCACCGACCGCCGCCGCGGCGTGGCGGCATCGAAGACATAGAGCGTTCCGGGGCGGCCCGGCGGGCGCGACACTTGGTCCAGCATGGCCGCGCCTATAGCCCCATGGGGCAGGGGTGGCCAGG
>NZ_JAUFPN010000210.1 GCF_030409335.1 Paeniroseomonas aquatica | reverse complement strand
ATCGCCTACATGCACGGCCGGGGCGTCAAGTGGCTGTGGCAGACCTACGCGTGGGCGGGAGGCCGGTGGCACCCCGGGGCGCAGCTCCAGCAGTACAAGAACGGCGTCAGAGTCGCCGGTGCCGACGTCGACCTGAATCGCGCTACCACATCGAACTTCGGCCAGTGGGCCGCAACGAAGGAGGACAAGGACATGAGCTGGGACGAAGAGATCAAGCTGATCACGGGGCAGGGCGTGTCCTACGAGGGCGACAAGTGGAAGGCGCGCTTCCTCCTCGCCTCTGACCACTACTACACGATGAAGTTCGGCCAGGAGCTCCTCGCAGGGCAGAAGGCCGCGCGGCTCCGCGAGGAGGCGATCCTCGCCGCGGTCAAGGGCCTCGACACTAAGGCCGTGCTCGCCAAGATCGACTCGGCCGCCGCTGCTGAGACCGCTCGTGATGCGGCGCTGCTCGCCGAGGTCCGGGAGCTCGCCAGCGGCGGCGCGACGGCGCAGGAGGTCTACGACCTGCTCGTGT
>NZ_JAUFPN010000021.1 GCF_030409335.1 Paeniroseomonas aquatica | reverse complement strand
GGCGGCAACGTCCCCACCTACTCGGCAGGCGACATGCTGGACCACCGGCAGCTGGCCCTGATGGGCTCGCCAGAGCGCGTTGTAGCCGGCAAAGCCATCGGCATGGACCCAGCCCTGGAACCCGGCCAGGTGGCCCTGGGGCCGCTCGCCCTTGCGGTCCGCCGAGTAGCGGTAGAGGGCCACGGGTGGCCCGGTNTGGCCTCGCGGGTCTTGCCGCGGCCCGGCGCCAGGACGCGGATCGGCGTGTCGTCGGTCCAGATCACCCGCTGCGCCAGGGCATGGCGGCCGATCGCCTCGGCCAGCGGCCGCAGCCACCAGGCGGCATGGCCGACCCAGTCGGCCAGGGTCTGCCGCTCGATCTCGACGCCCTCGCGCGCCAGGATGCCGGAGAGCCGGTACAGCGGCAGGCCGTCGACGTATTTCGAGACCAGCACATGGGCGAGCAGCCCGGGGCCGGGGCGACCGCGCTCCACCAGCAGGTCGGGCGCCGGGGCTTGCAGAACGGCCTCGCAGGACCGGCAGGCGTAGCGGGGCCGGACATGGCGGATGACCTTCAGCCGGGCTGGCAACTTCTCCAGCGACTTGGCATCTTGATGCCCTCCT
>NZ_JAUFPN010000209.1 GCF_030409335.1 Paeniroseomonas aquatica | reverse complement strand
CCCGGCCAATGGCCAGTGATCCTGTCACCCGTGTCGACGATATGCGTGCCGTCGTCCAGCAGCACCCGCACGGCGCCGACGTCGGGGTCAGTGCGGACCGCGCGAACCCGGCAGCTTACCTCCGGGGCCAGGTTCTTACGGTAGAGCCGGGCGAGCTCGTACCAGTCCTGGGGCCGGCGATTGGGCATGCGTACGGAGACGCCGACAGTGACGCCAACTTCAATACTGGCCCAACCCCAGCCTATTTCGTCGGGGTGGCTATGTGCAGATGTCGCAGAACCGCGATCAGCATCAACTCGATGCCCTTCTGCCGCTCTTCTATCCGGAACGTCCTGTCGTCGATCGATTCCATCAGCTGCAGAACCGTGTCCATTCGGCTGGGTGCCGGTGGAGGCTCGATCAGGATCTGCAGCGCTTGCACGCCCTGGTGCGTCTCCTGGATCGTTTGCTGCATGGTCACGTCCGACTGGCCCTGGGCCGGGAGGGGCGTCGCTCCCTTGGGGTCGCG
>NZ_JAUFPN010000208.1 GCF_030409335.1 Paeniroseomonas aquatica | reverse complement strand
GTAGCCCAGCGCACGCACCTCGCGGCTCAGCGTCTGCTTTGCCACCGTGACCCGGTGTTCCTCCCACAGCCACTGGCAGAGGTCGATCAGCCGCCAACGCACCACCCCGTGGATGGCGGGTATCGGGCCGCTCTCCAGCGCCGCCGCCAGGGCCGTCCGGTGTGCGTCGTTCAGCCGCGCCGCCTGGCCAGGCGCCTTGCGGTCGACCAACCCGGCCGGCCCTTCGGCGTTGAACCGCAGCACCCAGTCGCGCACGATCTGCAGCGTCACCCCGCCGATCCGGGCGGCCTCGGTGCGCGATGCCCCATCATAGATCGCGGCCAAGGCCAGCAGGCGCCGAGCCTGCGCCGCGTCCTTCGTCTGCCGCGCTGCGGCGCGCAGCCCGCCCGCAGCAAAATCCGCCCGAAGTGCGATGGGCATGGCAAACCTCCCCTGGTCGCCATGTTGAATCAGCCCGCCGCCACTTTGGGAATCCCAAACGAGTCACGCTCTCGGAGACTTGGTAT
>NZ_JAUFPN010000207.1 GCF_030409335.1 Paeniroseomonas aquatica | reverse complement strand
CATGGGGTTCAAGGAATACCCCGACCGCACCCGGCCGGGAATGCTCAACGACCTGCTCTCGGCCGACTGCCGGGTGGTGCTGACCAACTCATTCCGCTTTCATTCACGCGCCGCGGCGACCGGCAGTCTGGCGCGTAAGCAGGCGCAGATGGCCAACGCCGGCGACCGTGCCCTGAGTCAGATGGATGCACTGCACGATGCCATGGACGACGTGGCCTCCAACCAGGCCACGATGGGCTCGCACCACATCTCCATCGCTCTTCATTGCGACACCCTGCCCGACTTGGAACGCCGCGCAGGCGAGGTCCGCGCCGCCCTGACCAACGCCGGGGCCGGCGTGGCTGTCGAAGATCTGGGCACGGAAGCCGCCTATTGGGCGCAACTCCCCGGGAACGCGGCCTGGCGCACCCGGCCGGGCGATATCAGCTCGCGGAACTTCGTCGGCTTCTCGTCCCTGGATGGCTATCCGCGGGGCGGCCCGTCCCCGGAGTGGGGCGCCCCGCTG
>NZ_JAUFPN010000206.1 GCF_030409335.1 Paeniroseomonas aquatica | reverse complement strand
CCGACCCGACCATCCCAACTCATTTCGCGTACAGCTTCTGAGCGCAGTGCTGAATTTCTCGGTGTTCGTGCTGGTGCCAGTCAACATCGATCGGTCGATTAGTGTATTCCTGTTGTCCTGGATGGACGAACAACAGAACAATTCAGCAACAAGATCCGAACTGGACCAAGCGTTCCAGGATATCTACATCGAACGATACCGCGCCATCGACCGGCGCATCGCCGAGCAACTGGCAAGCGGCAACATCGAAGTGACGCCGGGTGGTCTGCAGCTGACGCCGCGAGGCCGCACCACGGTTGCGGCCCTCAGGTTTTTCGGTGACCTGTTCTCGACCGACCAGCGGTTCCTCCACCCGAACCATGCCGGCGAGGCGACGATCGGGCCGTGAGGCAGTCGGTTTCGGCCGTTTCTCCCCAGTTGCTCGGGACACATGGAGCGCCACGCGCGGCGAGCCTCTGGGGACCCGTGGACACCCGGACTGGAAACCGACCCATCGACCTTTCGCCCGGATGCAGGCCCAGCCGCCGGTGAGCCTCCCGCCCAGCGCCCAAGTCGGGACCCCACCCCTCAGGAGCCTGTCTCGACGCTATCGCCTGGCCCGTCGCGGCGTGGCCAAGGCCTGACGCTGGATCTGGGGTTGCGATACCCGGTCCCGGGGGCTGATCTGCGCCGCGACCGCGACGAGTTCCTGCCCCATCGCCACGGCCTCGGCCTGGCCCATGTCCAGCCGGAGGACCCGCAGCATGCGGTCCTGCTGGCCCAGGGCCGCCAGGGCCAGGGCAAGGTTGTGGCGCGCCTGGCGCGGCACGCCCGGTGCGAATTCCGCTTCGGTCAGGCTGTCGGCCGCCGCCGCCGCCTGCTGCGACAGCATCAGGGACATGGCGAGGTTGCTGCGGATCGTCCAATGGCGGGGTGCGATGGCCAGGGCGGACCGGTAGGCCGCCTGCGCCAGGCCGTGATCACCCGCCATGTCCTGCGCGAGGCCCAGCCCGCCGAGCGCAGCGACGCTGCCGGGCGCCATCAGGCTGGCCTGCCGATAGGCGGCGACGGCCGCCGCCGCATTGTCGTTGCGCAGCTCGAGCCGGCCCAGCTCCAGCCAAGGCTCGAGGCTTGTGCCCTGCAGCGCGGCAGCCGCGCGCGAGGCCTGAACCGCCTCGCCATACTCGCCGGCCCGCTCGGCGGCGACGGCGAGCTGCCCCTGCAGGGAGGCGTCGCCTGGCCGCTGCGCGACGGCGTCCTTCAATACCGCCACCGCGTCGCCGCCCTGGCCCGCCTCCAGCGTGCGCGCCAGCCGCAGCCGGCTGTCCAGCGACAGCGCCGCCGGCTGCGGCCGCCCCTGGCATCCGGCCAGGACCACCAGGCCCAGCGCCGCCACGGCAAGACGGGCGGCGGCGGTCCGCGCCGGGGCGGAAAGGCGGCAGGCAGCCGATCGACGCAGCTTCGGAAAGGCGATCATGGCAGGGTTTCCTTCCTTCGAAGGCTATAGGGACGAAATCGTTTTGATAACGTTCATTTCAGGATGCGCAGATTGGCCAGGCGGCTCCCGATCTGTTGGAAGGCGGTCCGCAAGCCGGACGGCTGGCTGACGAAGAAGTAGTTGTCCGGAACGGACGCGCAGCTTTGGTAGAGCGTCCGCGTCTCGGCGCTGGTGGCGGCGCCTGAGGTATCGAGCACGACGGTATAGATCGTGATGCCCTTCCCCTTGATGGTGGCGCAAAGGGCGGCGACGCGGCTGTTGATTTCGGCCTGGGCCCTCGCATTGTCGGTCACCCCGGCGCCAAGCCTCCCGTCCCGCAGCCGCCCGTAGGCGGTGTAGTCCGCATTGTTGGCGATGGCCGGCGCACCGGCGGCGGCCTGCACGCCGGCCAGGCGGTTGGCGGCCGGGCAGGCCAGCGGATGCACCGCCTGCGCCGGCCCCGGCGCGCTGGCGCCGGAGGGATAGCTTGCCGCCGTGGTCGTGGTCTCGGTGCAGGCACCGGGAAGGCCGTGCGGGGCGTCGAACCATGTGTTGGTGCCGTCGGTCATCATCACGATGACCTTGCGCATGTAGCGTATCCCGTAATCGAGCGGCAGGCCGGTGGCCTGGCCCGCGGGGGCGGGACCCAGCGCCCAGCTGTCGCGCCAGCGCGGGCTGAGGGCGAACCATCCCGCCTGCAGGCCGAGATTGCCCATGGTGCCGCCGCGGAAACTCGGGCGAAGGGACTGGATGGCGTTGAGCACGGTCGTCTTCGCTGCGGTCAGCGGCAGCACGGCGGTTGCCGGGCAACCGACATTCGGCCCGACCTGATAGTTGCCGCGCCAGAAGTACCAGTTCTCGGTGATCGCATTGCCGCCGGTGGTGGTCGGCGTCCAGAGCTTGCGGGCCCAGTCGTTGTCGCCCGCGACCGCGGCACCGGCCAGGGTGTACTGCCCCAGGGTCGAGAGGTAGCGAAAGGGGCGGAAGGGCGCCTCCCGCGGAGTGTCGTCGTTGCCGTCGCCATCGGCCGGGGCGCCGGCATAGCCGGCCCGCGCCTCGACGCAGCCCCGCCACGTGGTCGGCGCGAAATCACCGGTGAGGTTGGCGGCGCTGTCGGCGGCCAGCCACGACTGCCGGTTGGGCCCCAGGTTCACCGTGCTGGCGAAAGGCACGACGGCGACCCAAAGGTTGGCTACCGTCTCGCGCGTCCCGTAGAGGATGTTCACCAGGTCTGCCGCCGCCAGGCGCAGCAGATCCATGTTGTTGTTGAGGCTCGCCAGCGTGGTGTCCGGCACCCGGGGCACGGTGGTGACGCCGCAGTTCGTCGCGGTGCGGTCGCTGGGTGTCCCGCAATTGGTGTCCATGGAGCCGGTGACGTCGAGTACCAGCGCCAATTCCATGCCGGCATCGGCGCGGCGCGCCTGGACCGCGCCGGCAACCGCCATGGTGTTGAAGCCCAGCACCGTGGCGAAGGTCGTGTTCAGCACCGCCCGGGCGGAAACCTGGATGGTCTGGGAATCAAGGCCGCTCGGCATGTCCAGGGTGGTGCGGGCATCGAGGAACCCGCGCCAGGGCCGGCCGGTCGCGCCGGCCGTGGTGAAGCCGGCGTCGTGCATGCCGAAATTGGTCCAGAACATCGCCGCCACCTCGGCGTCGCGCTGGCTGGCCGGCAGGCCGAAGTTGCGGGCGCCGGCCAGCGCCGCGGCGTCCAGCGCGGTGTACAGGCGGGATTTGAGCAGCCAGGCCCTGGCCCCATCCGTGGCGATGCCGACCAGTCCGACCAGCGGCACGGCGAGCAAGGCGGTGAGGAGCGCGACGGCGCCGCGCCGGCCGAGGCCGGTCATGGGCAGGCGCCTCCGATCGAGGTCAGCTCGGCCTGGCGCGGCCGCATGATGGCATAGGTCCGGATCGGGCCCGGGCCGACCCTGCCGAAGAAGACCGGCGCGGCGGCGGACATGATCGACCAGGGCGTGGCGCTGTTGACCACTTCCGTCACCAGGACGCTCTGCCCGGCCGGCACCTGGAAGCCGTTCGGCAAGGCCGCCTTGCCGGCGATCAGGTTGGCCAGGCCGGCGTCGCCGCGCGAACAGCTCCAGCGCACGACATTGCCCGCGGCGGTGCCGCTGACCACGCCGATGATGGTGCGGGCCCGGGGCAGCCCGGGGCCGCTCGACCAGGCGAGCACCGGCGCGGCGATCGCCCGGGCCGCGTCGAACAGCCCGGCGACGTCGTTGACCGTCAGCGCCTCGGCCTGCGAGGCGGCGTTGGTGACCTCGGCCGCGGTCCGTTCCAGCCTGAACCAGGTCCGGATATGCAGAACCAGCTCGGCCGTGGCCACGAAGAGCATGATGAGCAGCGGCAGCAGAATGGCGAATTCCACCGCCGCCACGCCGCTGCGGGTGTCAGTTCGTCGGGTAAGGCTCATTCTTCGCCAGCACCACGAGATGATGTTGCAGCAGGCCGGTTGGCAGCAGCGCCTGCCCGAGGGGCGTCAGGCTCCTGGCGGCATAGACGATGGAGTAGCGCACCACGTCGCCCGGGCCACCCAGGCCCGACCGGGCGGCGGCCGGGGTCGAGAGCGTGCTGAAGCCCGGGAAGCTGTCGACGCTCACCGTCAGCCCGGCGGCCTGCAGCGGCAGGCCCGAGCTGCGCAGCACCAGCTCCGCGACGTGGCCGGCGGCGCTCTGGTTCCCTGGCGCCGCCTCGCCCGTGGCAGCCCAGCGCAAGGCGCTGCGGGCGCCGCTCTCGAGGGCGGCCGCCACCGCGACCTGCCAGCAGAGATCGATGAGCAGCAGGACCAAAATGAAGAAGCAGGCGCCCACCACGGCGAATTCGACCGCGGCGGCGCCGGATCGGTCCTGGCCGAGCCGGCACCGGCCTACCACAGCCGCATCACCTGCAGCATGGCCGGGCCGGCGACGACGAGGAAGAGCGTCGGCAGGATGCAGGTGATCATCGGCACCGTCAGCAGCACCGGCAGCCGGGCCGCCTTGGCTTCGAACCGCACCAGCTGCTCGTGCCGCATCTCGGCGGCAAGCGCCCGCAGTGCCTGGGTCAGCGGCGTGCCATACTGCAGGGTTTGCGCCAGGGTCGTGCCGAGACGGCGCAGCGCCTCCAGCCGGGTGCGCTCCGCCATGTTGATCAGCGCCGCACGGCGGTCGGAGAGGATGCGGAGCTCGCTGGAGCAGGTGGCGAATTCGGCAGCCACCGCGGGATGCGCCGGGCGGATCTCGATCGCCACGCGCTCCACCGTGCCCTCGAGCGCGAGGCCCGCCTCGCTGCAGATGACCATGAGGTCGAGTGCATCGGGCAGGCCGCGTTCCAGCTCCCGCAGGTAGCGCTTGCGCAGCCGGCGGGCGATGAGGTCGGGCAGCAGCAGGCCGCCGATGGTGGCGGCAAGCATCCCGAGCCGCCAGGTCAGCGTCCCCACCTCGACCAGCCGGAAGACCGCTGCCGCCAGCAGCGGCATGGCGAGGAGGAGGAGCACCTTGGCGCCAATGAAAACGCTCAGGGCGTGGTCGCCACGGAAGCCGGCGGCTTTCAGGGTTTGCTCCAGGTCGGCGACGGTCGAGGCCGATAGGGTGCCGCTGCGGATCAGCAGCCGGCCGATCCAGCCGAAACCCTGCAGCACCATCCAGCCCGGCGACCGCGGCAGCGTGACCTGGTCGACGCCGGCGCTGCGCTGCACCGCGAGCAGCCTTGCCGACAGCCGATCCTCCCGCGCCATCAGCCGCAGCAGCGCCAGCACGATCAGGCCGAAGGCGAGGAGGCCGGCCGTGAGGCCGACCAGCAGCTCCCGTGTCATGCCAGCGATTTCCGGATCATGCCGCGCATGATGGCCATCCCGAGCAGCATCAGCCCGACCGCGATGGCGAGGATGCGCTGCCCGCCCGGATCATGGAACAGCACCCCGACATAGGAGGGATTCATGATCGCCATCACCCCGGTGGTGAAGAAGGGCAAGGCTGCCAGGATGGCCGCGCTGGTACGGGCCTCGGCGGCCAGCGCAAAGCCCCGCTCCTTCAGGGCGACCCGCTTGCGGATGACGTCGGAGAGGTTCTCCAGCGTCTCGCCGAGACCGCCGCCGGTCGTGCTCTGCAAGGACAGGGCGGTGGCGAAGAAGCGGTACTCCTGCACGCCGTTGTGGTGCGCGGTCTCGCTCAGCGACTGCTCCATCGACAGGCCGATCGCCAGGCGGTCGGCGATGCGGCGGAATTCGTCGGCGGTCTCCTTCGGCATCTCCCGGGTGACGGCACGGATCGCCTCGGCGATCGGGATGCCGACCCGGATGGCGCGGGTGATCATGCCGAGTGCATCGGGGAACTGCCGGAACAGGATCTCCCGGCGGCGGCGGTCGAGCGCCTCGTAGATCGAACGGCACAGCAGCAGCCAGACCGGCAGGGTCGCAAGCAGTGCCGCATCGCCGGCCAGGACCGCCAGCAGCCCCGCCGCGGCGCGGGCCAGCGGCAAGGCGATGACCGGGACAAGCCACCACCGGATGGGATAGTCCGCGGCATGGTTGATCTGCAGCCGGAGGCAGCCGGCCAGCCAGCGCAGCGGGGCGAATTCCGCCATCGTCTGCAGGAGCGTGCGGCGTGGCGTGGCGACGGGGCTGGCCGGGTGCAGCGGCCCGAGCACCGCCTGCATCCGGCCGCGGCGCGCCTCCTGCCGCTTCAGCGCGCCAAGCCCGAGCGTGACCGCAAGGCCCAGCGCCAGCAGCCCGGCGCCGGCGCCGAGGAGGCCGGACGGCGGCATGTTCATCGCTCCGCTTCCTCCAGCGCGGCGGCCCAGGCGCGGTCCTGGCCGAAATAGGAGAGCCGCTGCAGGAAGGCCGGCCGGGTGCGGCTCACCCGCCAGCGCACCTTCAGTCGACCCTCGGCATCCTCGCCCTCATGCTCCAGCGCGAAGATGTCGTTGAGGGTGAAGACATCGCCTTCGAGCCCGACCAGCTCGGTGATCTGCACGACCCGGCGGCCGCCGTCGCGCTGCCGCTCCACCTGCAGGATGAGGTCGATGGCGCTGCAGACCTGGGTGCGGATGGCGCGGGTCGGCAGGCCGAAATTGCCCATCATCACCATGTTCTCGATCCGGATCAGCGCGTCCCGGGTGGTATTGGCATGGACCGTGCTCATGCTGCCGTCGTGGCCGGTGTTCATCGCCTGCAGCATGTCGAAGGCCTCCGCCCCGCGGCACTCGCCGAGGATGATGCGGTCGGGCCGCATCCTCAGCGCGTTGCGGACCAGGTCGCGCTGGGTCACCTCGCCCCGGCCCTCGAGGCTGGGCGGCCGGGTCTCGAGCCGGACGACATGTGGTTGCTGCAGCTGCAGCTCGGCCGCATCCTCGACCGTGACGATGCGCTCGCCGGGGTCGATCATCTGGCTCATGGCATTGAGCATGGTGGTCTTGCCGGAGCCGGTGCCGCCGGAGATGACGACGTTGAGCCGGCTGCGCGCGGCGATCTGCAGCATCCTGGCCATCGGCCGGCTCAGGGCGCCGAAGTCGACCAGCCTGTCGAAGTCGATGGCCCGGCGCGAGAATTTGCGGATCGACAGGCAGGGACCGTCGAGCGCCAGCGGCGGGAAGATGATGTTCACGCGGCTGCCGTCGGTCAGACGGGCATCCACCATGGGACTGCTCTCGTCGATCCGGCGGCCGATGCCGGCGGCAATGCGCTGGGCGATGTTGGCCAGATGCTGGTTGTCGCGGAAGCGGACCGAGGAGGCGACGACCCGGCCGCGCTGCTCGACGAAGACCCGGTCGTGGCCGTTCACCATGATGTCGGTGATGGTCTCGTCGTCCAGCAGCGGCTCCAGCGGGCCGAGCCCCAGCATGTCATCGACGAGGTCGAGCGCCAGCTGGCGCTGTTCCCGGGCATTCAGCTGCAGGCGCTGGTCGGTTGCGACCTCGGCGAGCAGCCGCTCGACCTCGGCGGCGAGCCGGTCGGTCGCCATGTTGGCGACGGCGGCGGGGTCGATGCGGGCCAGGCAGAGGGCCCGCAGTTCGGCCAGCGGCGCGGCAGGGGTGGGCAGCGGGCGGGGCGCGGCAGGACCGGGCGCCTCCGGCACCGGCCGCCCGGGCCTTGCCTCGGCCGGCCGGCGGCCGAAGCTCGGCATCGGCTCGGGGTTCACCGGCGCCACCAGGGGAAGCCGCGGCGCCGGCGGGGTTCGTTGCCGGTGCCGCCGGCCGCCTGCGCCAGCTGGCCGATCACGTTGCGGAAGCCGCGGACCGTCGCCACCGCGGGCTTGCCCAGGGTCGCCGCCTCCTCGAGGCGCTTCGGCTGGTCCGGGATGATGATGTCGGGCTGCAGCTTCAGCGCCTCGGCGACCCGCCCGGTCGGCAGCCCGCCCTTGCGGTCGGCGCGGTTCAGCACCAGCAGGGGGCGGAAGGTCTGGTGCGGCCCCGACGGAAGCTGCAGCAGCCGCAGGGTATCCCGGATGCAGGCCAGGGTCGGCTCCAGCACCAGGATGCGATGCTGCGCGAGCGCGAACAGGGCGCGGCCGAGGGCGTCGGCCTCGAAGGGCGCGTCGGCGACGATGAAATTGTAGCGGCGGCGGAGCAGGGCGAGGAGCTGCTCCGCCGCCTGCGGCGCATAGGCGATGGGGGAGTCGAGCGCCTCCTCCGCCGCCAGCAGGTGCAGCCGAGGGGTCACCCCGGCTGCGGCGCGGTCGACGAAGACCTCGTCGACCCGCGACGGGTGCTCGAGCACGTTGCGCAGCCCGGCGCCCGGTTGCGCGCCCAGCAGCAGGGCCTGGCTGCCCCGGTGCAGGTCGGCGTCGAGCACCACGGTGTGGCGGTCGGCGACGTTGCCGAGGTACCAGGCGAGATTGGCGGCGATCGTCGAGGCGCCGACGCCGCCGCGCACCCCGGTAACGCTCAGCAGCCGGCCGCCGTGGTTGCGCTGGGCCTGGGGGCCGCGGCCGGTGGCGATGGGGCCGAAATGCTCGGCCACCATGCCGGCCGACAGCGGCTTGTAGAGGTAGTCGACGACGCCGAGGCTGCGGGTGAGCTGGCGGTAGAAGCCGACATCCTGGCGATCGCCGACGACCAGCACTCGCACGTCGGGCTCGACCACATGGGCGAGGTCATCGAGCGCGGCCAGCGGCTGCGGATGGCCGGTCACGTCGACCAGCAGGGTCCAGGGCGTCGGCATGTCCCGCAGCAAGGCGATCGCCTGTGCCGCGTCGGCGCGGATGAATTCGGCGTCGGTGAGGGCCGCCTCGGCCAAGCCAGCGCGCAACGCCTCCTCGGTCGCGGCATCGGCGCAGAAGCAGACGAATTGCTTGCGGTCCGGCCGGTGCAGCAGCGCCTCCGCCCGGTCCTGGTAGCTGGTCTGGGGGCCGTCCGGCATCAGTTGGCCCCTCCCGCGGTGCCGCCGGGCACGGTGACGATGCGGGCGATGCCGCTGTCCGGCAGGGGCCGGACCCGATCGGTCCGCAGGCGGTCGATGGCCGCGGCGGCAGGCTGGCCCCCGGCGCGGGCCGGCGCGGTGCCGTCGACCCTCTCCCGCGGCTCGGCCATCATGGCGGCGAGGTTGGCCTCGTTGCTGCCGCCGGGACGCCAGGCGCTGTCGCGGTGGAAAGGATCAAGCGAGGCGCAGGCCGGGATCGCCGCCAGCGAGGCCAGCAGCAGCAGGGGGCGCAGGACGGGGGGCATGCCAGGCGGCTCCGGGTCAGTGGAAGGCGAAGCCGGCATCGCCGGGCAGGCGTACCGGCAGGCCGCGTGGCCGGGCGATCTGGCGGAACAGCAGGATCCGGTCGGCATCGCCCGGCGGCACGAAGTTGTCGGTCGGGGCGCGCAGCGCGACGGGGCTGCTGACGGGCCGCACCACATAGGGCGTGATCACGATGACCAGCTCGGTCTCGTTCCGCTGGAAGCGGTCGGAGCGGAACAGCGCTCCCAGCACCGGGACCTCCCCGACCCCGGGCAGGGCACGGCCGAGGTTGCGCGAGCCGTCCTGCAGCAGCCCGGCGATGGCGAAGGACTGGCCGCTGCCGAGCTCCACGGTGGTCTCCGCCCGCCGCACCGTCAGAGCCGGGATCTGGATCGAGGCATTGCCGGCGGCGATGCGCACGGCGCCCTGGTCGCTCAGTTCGCTGACCTCGGGGCGGACCTTCAGGCTGATGCGGTCCTGGCTCATCACCGTCGGCACGAAGGCCAGGCTGACGCCGAACTGCTTGAACTGGATGGTCACGACGTTGTCGCGCAGCGCCACCGGGATGGGGAATTCGCCGCCGACCAGGAAACTCGCGGCCTCGCCGCTCATCGCCGTCAGGTTCGGCTCCGCCAGCACCGTGATCAGCCGGTCCTGCGCCAGGGCATCGATGATCGCATTGGCATTGGAAGCGCCGCTGACCACGCTGGCGCCCAGCTGGCTGGAGGGATTGACCGCATCGGCGATGGCGTTGCGGGTCATCAGCGAGAGCGAGAAACGGCCGATGGTGCCGAGCGCCTGCCAGTCGATGCCGAGCTGGCGCGTCACCTCGCGGGAAACCTCGGCGATGCGGACCCGCAGGTTCACCTGGATCTGGCCCAGCACCGAGAGCCGGTTGTCGAGCTGCTGGCCGTCGGCCAGGTAGCCGCGGGCGATGTTGACGGCCTGATCCGCATCGGCAGGGGTCGCCACCTCGCCGAGCAGGGCGATGCCGTTGCCGCGGGCCTCGGCGCGGATGCGCTGCCCCGGCAGCAGGCGGGCGAGCGTCGACTGCGCCTCAGCGGCGCCGAAGCCGGAGGCGCGGACCGTCACCTCGTACTGGGCGACGGCGTTGCCCTGGGCATCGAGGGCGGCGACGGTGGTCCGCCCGGGCGCCACGCCGAAGAGGAAGAGGCTGGTGGGGCTGGCCGGGCGCACCTCGACCACGCGTGGATCGGCGGCGAAGACCGAGCCGGCGGGGCGGCCGAGCTGCAGGATGCGGCCGGCACCCGCCTCGATCGCCAAGCCGACGCCGGCCTGCAGGGTTGCGCTGTTCTCCCGCGTCAGCTGCCGCATCGGCGCGGCATTGAGCGGGACGAAGGCCGCGGGCGTCGCGGGCGGCGTCTCCGCAGCCTGGACCAGGGCGGGCAGCAACAGCACGGCGGACAGGCAGGGTGCGATACGCATCAGAACCGGAACTCCTCACGCTTCGACGCGCCCAGGAAGATCTGCACGGCCTGCGGGGGTGCCCCCGGGGCGGCATGCCCGGCCCGCAGCGCCGGCGAGACGTCGCCGCCCCAGGTGATGGCGGGGGCGGCATCGGGCATGGTGGCGGTGCCGGTGGCGGCGCGGACAACCAGCGCCAATCGGCCGAGCCGGGTCGCCACCGAGACCCGCTCCGCCTGCCGCGGCGAAACCTCGAGCGTGACGGTCCGGGCCTGGCGGGAGCTCTCCGGCCCATCCCCGACGGCGCCCTGCATGAGCGCCTGGTCGATGGCGATGACCCGGGTATCGGTGAGCACCGTCTCGCCCGCGATGCGGCGGTAGAGCGGCAGGGTCTCGTCGTTCAGTTGCTGGGTCAGGACCACGTCCACCCGGTCGCCGGGCCAGATCAGCCCGGCGGTGCCGGAGACCGCATCGACCGCGACCGAGACCGCCCGCATGTTGGCGCCGAGCACGGCGGCGAGGAAGCCGCGGTCGCCTGGCAGCAGGACATCCGCGGCCAGCATCGGGTCGCCGGCCGGCAGGCTGCGCCGGACCATGGCGCCGAAGAGCTCGGTCCTGGCCTCGCGGGTGTCGCGGCGGGTGCCTTCGATCAGGGTGTCGACCAGCTGCTCCACGCCGATGATGTCCTCCGGCTTGATCAGCGTGCCCGCGCGCAGCGGGTGGGCGGCGACCAGCACCACGGCCTTGGCCGGCGGCGGCGGCGCTGCGGCTTCAGGGCCGGGCGCCGGCTGCAGGCTGAACCAGACGATGCCGCCGAAGCCGGCGGCGCCGCAGAGGAGGATGCCGATGAGCAGGATGCGAAGGGCCATGTGCGCCGACTTTCAGGCCAGGAGCGAAAGGGAAGCGCCCAGGGCGATCGCCACCGCATAGGGCAACGGGCCGCCGCGGCGGATCCGCCAGAGCTCGGCCCGCAAGGCACGGCGCGGCAGGGCGGCGGCGCGGGACAGGCTGGGCCGGGGTGCCGCCGGCAGCCCGCGCAGCGCCAGGTAGAGCAGCCCGAGGGCGCCGCCCGCGAGGGCGATGGCGAGGATCATGCCGGGCACCGCCGCCGGCGGCGGCAGCAGCGCGCAGGCCGCGAGCAGCTTCACGTCGCCACCGCCCATGGCGCGGAACCACCAGGCCAGGGCGGCGAGCAGGAAGACCAGCACCGCCGCGGCCAAGGCCACGCCGAGATCGCCGGCGCTCACGTGCAAGCCTATCCCGAGCAAGGCGATGCCGAGGGACAGGCGGTTCGGGATGGTGCGGGCCACCACATCGTGCAGGGCCGCGGCGAGCAGGGCGGGGATGGCGACGATGGGGATGAGATAGGACATCGGGTGACCCCCCGGCTGTGGCCGATGGTGACGAGGCACCATCGGCCAGGCGAGGACGAGGCTTACGGCGCCACCAGCTTCGTGGCGACGCCGGTGAAGACGGCCGCAGCATTGTTGCCCACGGCGGTCACGCCGCCGATGATCACGACGGCGATCAGCGCTGCGATCAGGCCGTACTCGAGAGCGGTGACGCCCCTGCGGTCGGCTATCAGGGCGCGGGCATTGGCGTAGCAGGACAGGATGTTCATGGATCGATCATTCCTTTGCGACAGGAGTATTTCCAGGGACTGTCAGACCCCGGTCCGGCCCCATATCCGCTACGGCGTAGAACCGGTGGGTTGTCATAACAAACTGAAGTTATCGCCCTAAAGGTTAAGAAAAAAACCTACGGCGGGCTGAAAGACAGGCGGCAATATCAGATTTGAGACCCCCCTCCCGGAACCATGCCCGACTACCGCCTGGAGGGGGTGAAGACCCTCGGCAGGCCACGCCCGGCGGGGAAGGCCGGCGCGATGGGCTGCCCGAGAAGGCGTGGCGCGGCAATGGCCTGCGGCGTGAAGACCGGCAGCGCCCAGCCGGGCGCCATGGCTCCGCCGGCCGGCGCCGCCGGCATCGTCCCGCCGGCGAGCTGTATCTGCACCCGCTGCCGATAGGCGTCGCCCCGATCCGGCGTCGCCGAATGGTAGCGCGCGGTGGCCAGCCCCCAGTCCCCGCCGGCGCGCTGCTGCAACGCGGCCAGGAAGCGGGCGGCGTAGCGGGCATTGGCCAGGGGATCCAGCGCCTCCTCCAGGGTGGCGAAGGCGGCGGGATGGTGCAGCAGGTTGACCTGCAGGCAGCCGACGTCGATGGACCGGCTGCCGCGCGCCCGCCAGGCACGGATGCTGGCGAGGCCTTCCGCCCGCGATGCCGCGTGGAAGCCGGCCCCCTCGACGTTCAGCGCCCAGGGCCAGGGCTCCACCCGGCCGGTCGCCGGGTCGCGGCGGCCGCTCTCGGTGCGCGCGATGGCTCCCAGCAGACCACCCGGCAGCCTCGCCTCGACCTCGGCCACGGCGATGGCGGCGGCGCAGGCGGTCCAGTCATCCTCCGTCGCCGCGGCCCCTGGGCCGAAGGCCATGCCAAGGAGGAGGATCGACGCACCAAACCGGGCTGCCTGCATGATGATCCCGTGGCTTAGGGCCGGCGGTCCGGCCGCCGGCACTCTCGCGGGCCAGGCGTCACCAAATCGGTAATCTCCCCGAAGCGGTGCGGCCGGAGCGCGCAGCCCGTCCCGCCATCCGGTCCCGGTCCGCAACCAGCTTGACTTGCACCGCCGGGGCCCGAAAACTCCGGCCATGCGCGACACCTCGGCTCCGGACGTCCTGGTCATTGGCGGGGGCCCCGCCGGGTCCACCGCCGCCACCCTGCTCGCCATGCGCGGGCGCCATGTGGTGCTGCTCGAGAAGGCACGCCATCCGCGCTTCCATATCGGGGAGAGCCTGCTGCCCCGGAACCTCGACATCTTCGAGCGCCTGGGCGTGCTCGAGGAGGTCAGGGCCATCGGCGTGCACAAGCCGGGCGCCGAATTCGTCTCCGACCGCACCGGCCGCAGCGCCGCCTTCCCCTTCGCCAAGGCGTTGAACCGGGCCCGCACCCATGCCTGGCAGGTCAAGCGCGCCGACTTCGATGCGCTGCTCTTCGCCAATGCCGGCCGCCGCGGCGCCGTCGCCCGGGAGGATACCCGGGTGACCGACATCGCCTTCGGCGCCGCCGGCGCACCCGCGACGGTGACCGCGCAGAATGCCGATGGCACCGTGCTGGAATACCGGCCGCGCTACGTGCTGGATGCCTCAGGCCGCGACACCTTCCTCGCCGGGCGCATGCGGCTGAAGGATTCGAACAAGCGCAACAACACCGCGGCGATGTACGCGCACTTCCGCGGTGTCACCCGCCGCAGCGGCGAGCTCGACGGATACATCAGCATCCATCTCGCCGAGGATGGCTGGTTCTGGCTGATCCCCCTCCCCGATGGGCTGATGAGCATCGGCTTCGTCGGCAACCAGGCCGCCTGGAAGGGCCGCAAGGGCACGCCGGAGCAGCTGTTCCTCGAGCGCATCGCCGGCAGCCCCACGGTCGCCGCCCGCACCGCGGGCGCCGAGATCGCCTCCGAGATCTTCAGCACCGCCAACTACAGCTACCGCGCCCGGCAGGGCCACGGCGAAGGCTACCTGATGATCGGCGACGCCTACGGCTTCGTCGACCCGATGTTCTCGACCGGCGTGCTCATGGCGATGACGGCGGGCGAGCTGGGCGCCGAGGCCGCCGATGCCTGGCTCGACGACCCCGTCCGCGGCCAGCAGCTGGCCGCACGCACCAACGCCGAGCTGGCCGCGGCGATGGACCGCATCGGCTGGCTGATCTACCGCATCAACGACCCGGTCATGCGCTCGCTGTTCATGGCGCCACGCAACACGCTCTGGATGCGGGACGGCATCATCAACATGCTGGCCGGCAACCTGCGGGGCGACTGGCGCGCGGTGCTGCCGATCCTGTCCTTCAAGACGGTGTTCCATGTGCTATCGGCGCTGCACCGCCTCGGGTATGGCCCGCCGATGCCGGAGGAACGGGCCGCCGCCCCGGCAGTGATGGCGGCGGAATGAGGCGGTTGCTGCTGGGCGCCTGCGCCCTCGGCCTGCTGGCGGCGGCGGCCTGCGAGTCCCGCCAGCCGGCCACCCGGGCGGGCGAGACCCTGGACCGGGCCGGCAGCCGCACCGGGGAAGCGCTGGGCCGCGCCGCCAACGATACCGGCGCCGCCATCGGCCGAGCCGGCAACTGGATGCGCGACCGGACCCGTTAGCCTCAGCCCAGGCCCCCGCCCACCGCGATGGTCTGGCCGCTGATATAGCCGGCCCGGTCGGAGGCGAGGAAGGCGACCAGTGCCGCCACCTCCTCCGGCGTCCCGGCCCGCTTCGCCGGGACCAGCTCGGCGATCCGCTGCGGGCTCATCGCCGCCGCGACCGCCGGCGATGCGATGATCCCCGGCGCCACCACGTTGGCGGTGACCCCGCGCGACGCGTATTCGAGCGAGACCGACTTCACCGCGCCGATCAGCCCCGCCTTGGCCGCCGCGTAATTCGCCTGCCCTCGGTTCCCGAGCAGCGCCGAGATCGAGCTGATGGCGATGATCCGCCCCCAGCGGGTGCCGATCATCGGCAGGATCAGCGGCCGCAGCGCGGCGAAGAAGCCGTTGAGCGAGACATCCACCACGCTCCGCCACTGCGCCTCGGACATGCCGGCCAGCGGCACGTCGTCATGCGTCCCGGCATTGTGGACCAGGATCTGCACCGGCCCGGCCTCGAGCAGCGCCTCCAGCGCCGCGGCGGTGGCCGGCATGTCGGCCAGGTCGCAGGCGAAGGCCGTGGCCTCGCCGCCGGCGGCGCGGATCTCCGCGGCCAGGGCCGCGGCGCGGTCCAGCCCGGCATGGGCGTGGATCAGCACGGCATGGCCCTCGGCGGCGAGGGCGCGGGAGATGGCGGCGCCGATCGGGCTGGCGCCGCCGGTCACCAGGGCGCGGCCGCGGCTCATGCGGCCTCCCGCGCCAGGATCACCGCCGCCTGGCCGCCAAGCAGGCTGCGGCCTTCGGCGCTGATCTCAAAGCGGTAGATCGAGCCGCCGGGCTCGGCCACCAGCGCCACCGCCTCGATGTGCAGATCCTCCGCGATATCGTCCAGCCGCTCGGCGTCCAGCGCCACCTCCCGCAGGCTGCTGATGAAGCCGCGCGGCTGCGGGGCGCCGCTGCTCAGCGCGCCGTGCAGGGCCATGGCCTGGAAGGCGAATTCCAGGCCGCAGATCGCCGGCAGCAGGCCGTCCCGCCGTAGCGGATTGGCGGCATCGCGGTGGCGCCCGGTGGTGCAGGTGATGCCGGCGGCGTCCCAGGCCAGGGCGCGGTCGAGCAGGCACATGCGGCCCTGATGCGGCACCAGCGCGGCGATTTCCGCCGCATTCAGCACTGCGTCACCCGGATCTCGAGATGCGCATCCTCCAGCAGCGGCAGTCGCACCAGCGCGGACCGCCGCGCCGCCAGCGCCCGCAGCAGCGGCAGGGCGCGCGCCGCGGGATTGCCGGCGGCCAGCGCATCGAGACCCTCGGTGGGGGAGTCCGCCGGGGCCGGTTCGGCGACGTAGCGCAAGTCCAGCCCCGCCCACGCGCCCTGGGCGCCGGGAGCCAGGACCAGGCCGGCAGCGAAGGGAAAGTCGGTCGGCCGCACCGCATCCAGCGGCGCCGGCAAGGGCGTGTCGTAGGCCACCAGCAGCACCGGCCGCCCGCGCGTCGCCACCGCCCCCATCGCCGCGAGCAGCCCGGCGGCGAAGGCACCGTCATGCCCGCCGAGGCTGAGTGACGGCATGGTCGAGCCGGCCGCGATATGCCAGTAGCCCGCAGCGGCGTTGTGCACCGAGTTGTGGAACAGCGTCGGCGAGACTGCGCCGTCCGGATCCTGCAGCGCATCCAGGATGCCCCCGACCACCGCGCCATCGCCGTTGCCGCTGGCGAAGAAGGTCTCCAGCGCGGCGCGGTCGGGCTCGGCCGCGGTCGCCTCGGTGGCGGCGGCCAGGGCGAAGCGCACGGTGGCGCCGGCCCGGCGGCGGTCGCCGGCGGCGAGGATGGCAGGCACCGGCGGCAGCGCCTCCGCCATGGTCCAGGGCGCGGTGCCGGCCAGCATGGGCTCGCTCGCGGCCCAGCCGGGCAGGCCGGGGCCGAAGACCGATGCCGCCGTGACGAAGGCCTTCATCCCTGGCCGATCACCAGGCTGCAATTGCTGCCGCCGAAGCCGAAGGAATTGCTGAGCACCCGGCGCACCGGCCGGGCGCGGTTGCCGGTCGCCACATCCGTGCGGAAGGCCGGGTCGGCGGCGGCGATGCCGAGGCAGCCCGGGACCAGCCCCTCCTCGATGCAAAGGGCGGCGACCAGCGCCTCGATCGCGCCGGAGGCGCCGAGCGCATGCCCGGTCCAGCCCTTGGTGGAGCTGCAGGGGACGGTGGCACCGAAGACCTGGTGCATGGCGCTGTCCTCCATCGCGTCGTTGGCGCGGGTGCCGGTGCCGTGCAGATTCACGTAGTCGATCTCCGCCGGGGTGAGGCCCGCCGCGGCCAGCGCCGCCCGCATGGCATTGACCGCGCCCAGGCCCTCCGGATGCGGGGAGGACATGTGGTGCCCGTCGCTGCTGGCCCCGGCGCCGAGCAGCAGCGGGCCGCGGGATGAATCAAATGGCCGTTCCAGCAGCACCAGCCCGGCACCCTCGCCGATGGTGATGCCGTCGCGGTCGCCGGCGCAGGGCCGGCAGGGGCCGGGGCTCAGCAGTTCCAGCGCGCTGAAGCCATGCAGGGTCAGGCGGCAGAGGCTATCCACCCCGCCCGCCACCGCGGCATCCACCAGGCCGGCGGCGATCAGCGCCGCCGCTTCCATCATCGCCCGGGCGCCGGAGGTGCAGGCGGTGGAGACCACCAGCGCCGGCCCGCGCAGGCCGAGCCGGGCCCGCAGATAGGCCGGCAGTGCCCTCAGGTCGTGGGTATGGCCGTAGTCGAAATCCGCCGGCAGGGCCGTCTCGCCCGGGGTGCGGCCGGCATAGGCCTGCTCGGTCTGCTCGATGCCGGCGGTGCTGGTGCCGAGGACCACGGCGATGCGCTCCGCCCCGTGCCTCTCGCGCGCGGCGGCCACGGCCTCGGCGAAGCCGTCGCTCCGCAGCGCCAGCTCGGCCAGGCGGTTGTTGCGGCAGTCGTAGGCGGCGAGATCGGGCGTCAGGGCGACGGCCTCGATCCCCGGCACGGCGCCGATCCAGATATCCGGTGGGGCGCCAGGGAAGGCGCAGGGCAGCAGCCCGCCGCGGCGGTCCCGCAGCGCCGCCCGCAACGGCGCCAGGCCGGCGCCGAGCGCCGTGACCGCGGTGCCGGCGCTGATCCGCAGCGGCCACATCGCCCTCATGCGCTGCGCACCTGGCGCGGCGTGAAGGCGCAGGCCAGCAGGAAGGCGGCGGCGACGCCGGTGGCGACGGTCAGGCCGATGCCATGCAGCACGGGGGTTTCACTCAGCGACAGCATCCCGAAGGTAAGAAGGGTCGAAACGGCGCAGGTCAAGACGGCGCCCGTCGTGGCGTCATCCGCCGTCCCGCCCGCGGCGAGAAAGAGAGCATAGTCGATCGCCAGTCCGGCGAGCAGCAGCAGGGCGGCGAGGTGGAACAGGCTCAGCGCCTCCCTCAGCAGGCCCAGCACCGCGAGGGTGACCAGGACGGCGCCGCCGATCGGCCCGGCGACGGCCAGTGCCCGCCGCGGGCTGCGCAGCCCGATCGCCAGCAGGCCGAGCACCGCGACCCCGCCAGCAAGCGCCCAGGCCAGCGTCGCCCGGGAATAATCGGCCAGCAGCCGCTCCATTTCCAGCTTGACGTCGAGGAAGAGTACCCCGGGCAGGCCGAGCCCCGCCGCCGCCGCCTCCAGCGCCCGCGGTTCGGCCACGCCGGTCGCCGGAGCGATGCCCCAGACCTCGGCGCCGTGCCGGCTGACCAGGGGCGAAAGCCGGGCGGCGATCGTCGGCGCGCCTGCCGCCAGCATGGCGAGGTCGAGCGGCGGCAGGGCGCGGCTTTCGGCCATGGCGGCGGTAAAGCGGGCGAAGGCAGTGGGGCGGAAGGGCAGGCCGACTGCCGCCTCCCGCAGCGCCTCGGCCAGGGCGGCATCGCCGGGCAGCGCCGCCTGCCGGCTGGCCTGCAGCGCCGGGCTGGGCAGGTAGCGGCTGGGCAGGTCGAGGCCGGCCAGCAGGCCGCGGGCGACCAGCGGCTCCACCGCGCCGGCCAGCGCCTCGGAGCGGCCGAGCATCTCACCCTCCGAGGCTGTCGGGCCGAGGACGAACAGGCTGCGGACATCCGGCGCGCCGAGCTGGCCGCGCAGCTCGGCATCCAGCGCCTGCTGCCGGGCCGGGACCGGGCTGAGGGCGGCGAGGTCGCGCTGGCGGTCCGGGCCGCCGGTGGCCGCCAGTACCGCGACCGCCACCGCCAGCACTGCCAGCGCCGTCCGGGGGCGGCCGCGCAGGGCGGCCAGCGACCCGAGGCCGAGCGGCCGGGCCAGGATGCGGGTCTCGGCCGGCACCAGCCGCGGCAGCAGCCAACGTGTGGTCGCGGCGGCCGTCAACAGCCCGACCCCGGCGAAGACCCCGGTCTGCACCAGCCCGGGCAGGCCGGAGCCGACCATGGCCAGCAGGCCCACCGCGGCCGAGACCGCCGCCAACCGCAGGGTCGGCCAGATCCGCGCCGCCGCCGTGGCGAGGGATTCGTCCGGCCGCCGCAGGGTCAGCAGCAGGATCGGGTAGTCCACCACCACGCCCAGCATGGTCACGCCGAAGCCCAGCGCGATGGCATGCACGCTGCCGTAGAGCGCCACCGCCGCCGCATAGCCGGCCAAAGTCGCCGCCAGCAGCGGCACCGCGACCAGGGCCAGCACCGGCCAGGAGCGGAAGCGCCAGTAGAGGAACCCGGCCAGCAGCAGGGTCGCGGTCAGGGTCAGCCGCTGCACGTCGCGTTCGATCCCGGCCGCCGCCTCTGCCGCAAAGACGCCGGGGCCGCTGAGCAGCAGCCGGGCGCCCGGGGGGGGGGTGGCGGCGGCGAAGGCCTGGTGGAAGGCGGTCATGGCGAGGCGCTGCGCCGCCGCATCCAACCCGGCGCCCTGGCCGCGGGCGACCAGCAGCGCACGCGGGTTGTCGCCCGGGGCGAACCAGGCGCCATCCTCGGTCGCCACTCTGCTCTCGCCGAGCCAGGCCGCGGCCAGGCCGAGGAAGGCCCCGGTCGGATCGGCGAAGCCGTAGCGGGCGAGGATGGGCGAGGCGGCGGAGCGCAGCCCATCCAGCAGTGCCTCCAGCTTCGGCCTCAGCGCCGCGGCGGTAAAGGCCTCGGGCCGAGTCTCGGGTGAGAGCAGGTAGCGGTAGCGGAAGAGCAGCGCTTCCTCCGGCTCGCCCAGCCGAAGGGTGCCGTCGCCGACGAAACCGAACTGGCCGGAGGCGCGCAGCCCCGCCGCCGTCTCCCGCGACAGCCGGGCCAGCTCCGCCTTCGGTGCACCCTCGATCGCGGCGAGCAGCAGGGTGGTGGCGGCGCCCGATTGCAGCTCCCGCAGCAGGAAGGCGCTGGCCGGGGTGCGGCCGGGGGGCAGGAATTCGGCCAGGTTGGCCCGCGGCGGCGCCAGCCAGCCCAGCGCGCCGCCGAGCCCGGCCAGCAGTGCCAGCACCGCCAAAACGCGGGTCATGGCGCAGGCGCGATCTGCATCCGGTCGACGCCGCCGCCGCCCTCGGTCTCGACGCTGCGCAACTCATTGCCCTGGCCGGTGACGGTGATCCGCTGCACCGCGCCCAGCACCCGCAGCGAGAGCGGCGTCAGCACCATGCGCCAGCCCGCGGCGGTGGCGGCGAAGGCGACGCCGTAGTGCCGCCGCAGCGCCGCCAGGTCGCCGGCCAGGGTGCCGCGCACGGCCTCCACCAGCGCCTGCATTTCCGGCTGGTCGCCCAGCGCGAATTCGCGCTGCACCCCGCGGTCGCGGCGTTCGTAGGTCAGGCGGCCGGCGGCGACGGTGACGCGCTCGTCGATCGGCCAGGTGGTGTGCTTCTCCAGCCGGTCCGGCGCCTGCCATGAGAGGGTGCCTTCGTTCGGCTGGCCGACCTCAAGCTCGGGGATGACCTTGTCCTCGGTGAAGCGGGACCGCTGCGCGGGCACCGCGGCCAGGGCCTGCATGACCTGCTCGAGCGTCGGTTCCGCCGCCAGGGCCGGCGCGGCGAGGGGGGCCAGCAGCAGCGCGCGGCGGGAGGCCCTCATGCCGCCTCCTCCTGCCAGAAGGGGTAGAAGTTGAACCAATTGTAGGGATGGGCGCGGCACATCGCCTCCAGCGCCCGGGCATACTGCTCGACCGAGGCCAGCACCGCCGCCTCGCGCCCGGCGCGGCTGCCGTCGCCGATACGCTCGGCGAAGGGGGCGAAATGCACCGCATAGCGGCGCGGGCCGGTGCGGATGCCGAAGGCGAGCATGACCGGCGCGCCGAGCACCGCCGCCAGCACATGCGGCCCGGTCGGCAGCGGCGCCGGATGGCCGAGGAAGGCCACCCGGTGCAGCCGCTGCCCGGCCGGGGCGCGATCCGCCAGCAGGCCGACCAACCCGCCGCGCTCCAGCACCTCCCGCACCCGCAGCATCGCATCCGGCGCGCCGAGGGCGATGACCGCCGCGGCCCGTCCCTCGCCGCCTAGCGCATCGAAGACGGCCTTCACCCGGGCGGCATTGGCCTCGTGCATCAGCACCGCGACCTCCACCGGGCAACCGGCGTCGCCGACCGCGCGCAGCGCCTCGAAGCTGCCGAGATGGGCGCCGAAGAGCAGGCAGCCTTGGCCCCGGTCGACCCGGGCCCGCAGCGCCTCCAGCCCATGCAGGGTGACCTCGAAGCCGGCGGACCGGCCAGCGGCCAGCCAAACCCGGTCCAGGATGGTCGCGGCGAAGGTGAAATACAGTTGCCAGAGGTCGCCGAGCTCGGCCGGCCGGCCCAGCACCCGGCCCAGGTATTGCCGCGCCGCCGCCCGCTGCCGCGGCGAGAAGGCGAGGAAATAGGCGGTGATCGGGAAGAGCAGCGCATGCCCCGCCCGCCAGCCGAGCCGGTGGCCGACGCCGACCATGAAGCGCAGCCAGAAGGTATTGCCGCGCTCCGGCGCCTGGACCCAGGCGGGCGGGGTCACGCTGGCGCCGGCCATCCGAATTCCCCGAGCAGGACGATGGTGTCGCCGCAGCGGCAGGTGAAGCCGAGCCGGTCGTCGCCACGGGGCGCCAGGGTGACCGCGACCGCGGCGCCGGGCGCGACCCGGGCGGGGAATTTCGCCCGGATCAACTTGGCCGGGGCGCCACGCTCCGGCGCGGCAGCGGCCACCGCCTGCAGCACCGCATCCAGCAGCAGCACGCCGGGGACGATCGGCCGGCCGGGGAAGTGCCCGGACAGGGACGGGTGGTCGGCGGGAATGGTGAAGCTCGACTGCATCAGGCCTCCTCCGCCCCGGGCAGCAGGCCGGCCAGGGCCTGGCGCGGCAGCTTGCCGACGGAATCGCGCGGCAGCGCCGCCACCATCGCCAGCCGGCGCGGCAGGAAGGCCGGGTCGATCAGGCCGCGCAGCCCATCCATGATCTGCGCCGCGGTGCGGCCGGGGGCGACCACCAGGGCGCTGAGCCGCGCCGCCGGGTTGTTCTCCATGTCGCCGGGCGCGAGGAAGACCCCGTCCTCCACCCCCGGCACCCCGGCGAGCACCCGGTTCAGCTCGGCGAGCGAAGCGCGCTTGCCGCCGAGCTTCACCACATCCGCGAGCCGCCCCAGCAGGCGGAAGCGGCCATCCGCCAGGGGTTCCACCGCATCGGCCAGAGGGACGGCGCCGAGCCCCGGCACCTCCGCCACGCCGTCCCGCACCGTGGTGCCGGCATAGGGCAGCCAGCCCTCCTCCCGCGCGGTGCGGCGGCTGGCGACGGAGCCGGCCTCGGTGGCGCCGTAGATCTCGAGCATCGGTGCCGCCCAGTCGCGCTCCACCGCCATCGCCATTTCCGGCGCCAGCGGCGCGGTGGCGGAGATCACCGCGGAGAGCGCCGGCGGGCGGCGGCCATCGGCCAGCAGCACCCGGAGATGCAGCGGCGTGGTGATCAGCAGGCGGCGGGGCGGCACCGCGGCCAGGGCCTCCTGCACCTCCGAGGGGTAGAAGCTGGCGCCGGCGTGGATTGCCACCGCGGCCCGCAGCGGCAGCATCATCGTGGTCTCGAAGCCGTACATGTGCTGCGGCGGCACGGTGGCGACGATGCTGGTCGGCGGCCCGTCCCCGGGCCGCAGCCCGAAGCGCGCCGCCGCCGCCGCCGCAGCCGCGACCAGCGCGCCCCAGGGCTTGGCATGCGCGGTCGGCGTGCCGGTGGAGCCGGAGGTGAAGCCGATGGCGACGACCCGCTCCGCCGGAATGGGGGGCGGTGCCGCGGCGGGCCGCAGGGCCCGCGGCGCGTCGACCCGGAAGACCGGCAGCGGCGCCGCGGCCCCCGGCTCGTCGGCCAGCAGGTAGGCGCCGGGGTAGCGCGCCGCCGCCATGGCGAGGAACCCGCCGCCGGAGCGGGCGCCGAGCAGGGTCGGGTGGCCGCGCAGCAGCGCCGCGGCGAACCCGAGCAGCGCCGCGTAGCGGTCGGCGCAGAGGTTCAGCGCATGCCCATCGGCCGGAAGCGCGGCGGCCAGCGCCGCGGCCTCGGCCAGGAAGCGGCCGACGCTGACCGGGCCGCCGGCACGATGGCAGATGATCTCGGCCGCATCCCGGGTGGTCAGCGCCAGCCCGGGCGTGTCCGCGGCCAGACCCTCAACCGGCATGGCGTGCCCCGGCCGCGCGGATCGCGCCGAAGGTGCGCCAGGGGGTGGCCCGGCCCAGCTCGGGGAAGAGCCGGCTGCGCAGGAGATGCTCGGCGAGGAAGCCGGCGGTGCACAGGACGGCCTCCGTCAGGGAAACCGCCGGCAGCGGCCACAGGCCGGCCGTCGCCGCCGCATGCGCCAGGGCGAAGAGGCCGAGCAGGATGGCCCAGGCGGCGGTCAGCCGGCGGGTATAGCGCTCGGCCCGCGGCGGCAGTCCGGCCGGGTCGTGTCGGGCATAGCGGGTGATCAGCGGCACCGCGCCCGGCCGCAGCGTGGCGGCGAAGCGCCAGGCGACCAGGAGGTTGGCGGCGGTGCCGAGGAGGGCCGGCCCATGTTGCCCGGCGAGCCAGGTCGCCAGGCCGCCAACTGCGAATTCGAGGCCGAGGGCGACCAGCCACACGCCCGGCCAGAGGCTGGCCATGGCGGCGGTACGCGCAACCGGCAGGGCCATCGCTTACCGCGCCCGGTGCTGGGCGATATGGCCGGCAAGGCTGCGGAGCGAGGCGAAGATGCGGTGGTTGCGCTCGTCGTCCGAGCGCAGCTGCACGCCGTAGGCCTTGGCGATGGCAAGCGACAATTCGAGGGCATCGATGGAATCGAGCCCCAGCCCTTCGCCGAACAGCGGCGCCTCGGGCACGATCTCCTCGGCCGTGGTCTCGAGCGAGAGCGAAGCGACGATGAGCCTCGCCAGGTCCTGCTCGAGCCCGGTGTCGGGATGAACCACAGGACCGATAGTTCCTGCCGGCGCTGTGAAACTCCCGGTTGACATCACTTTCCCTCCGGGCAAACTGTCTTGCGTGTCACGGCCACTCATCCCGTGCCCGGCTGATTAGCAGAGCGCCGGATCGCTCGGCAAGCTAAGCCATTCAATCGAAAGGCACCGCAGCCTATTCGCGCATAGCATTGCGGCAGGAAAGCGACACCGGAGCGCCGCCAGCCGGGCGGGCGACCGCGGCGCTCTCAGGGCTCGTCCCGCTCGGCCAGCAGCATGACGTTGGGCAGCGGCGTCCAGCCCCAGCAGGGCGTGACGGACAGGACGAAGCCGGCCGCCACCAGCGGCGCGCCCAACTCCTTCAACGGCAGCGGCCGGAAGTCGGAGCCGTCCCTGCGGACCGCGCAGCCCAGGCGTTCCATGGCGATACCGATGCCGCTGCGCCAGCCACGGGCCGGGTCGAAGGCACGGATCACGATGCGCCGCCGTGCCGCCGCCGCCATCCGCACCAGCAGGCGCTGCTGCGCCTCGGCCGGGAGCTGCAGCAGCACGTCGAAAATGAGGACGGTATCGGCCGCTGGCACCGCCGCCGCGGTGAGGTCGGCGACGGCGAAGCTGGCGGGCAGTCCGACGGCGGCCTGGGTGGCGTCGGCGATCTTGCCGGGATCGAGGTCCAGCCCCTGCAGCCGCGTCGCCAGCCCGGCGGTGAGCAGCGACATCCCGACCTGGCCGCGGCCGCAGCCGAGGTCGGTGATCGAGCCGAAGCCGCCGCGGGCCGCCGCGAGCCGCAGGACGGCCGGGGTGGCGGGATCGGTCAGCAGCTTGCCGCGGACGAAATTGCGCGAGAAATGCGAGGCGCCGGCATAGCGGGCGGCGACCTTCCGGGTCAGCCCCCACAGGCCGGGCGGCGCGGCGGTGACGGCGGCGGGCATGCAGGCCCCTCCCCTCGATGTGCTAGGCCGGCGGCCGCCGGGCCGAATAGGCGCGCATGATGCCGATGTCGGTGTCGCAGCGGACCTCGGAGAGGCCCGCCTTCTCGAGCTGCCGCAGGATCTCGGGCGGCGGCACGCAGGCCGCGATGGTGTCCCAGTAGTAGCGCATCAGCGTGGCGCTGCCGCTGCCGGCCAGGCGGCTCAGCAACGGCACCGCGCCGCCGAGATAGGCCTTCAGCAGCCCCTGCCCCAGGCGGCTCTCGGGCGGCGCGATCTCCAGCAGAAGCAGCCGGCCGCCGGGCCGCAGCACGCGGCGGTAGCCGGCGAAGAGCTGGCCGAGGTCGACGACGTGGCGCAGCGCATAGCCCATGCTGACGAAGTCGAAGCTGGCGTCGGGGAAGGGCAGAGCCTCTGCCCGGGCCTGCACCAGCGGCAGGCCGAGCGACCGCCGGGCCTCGGCCAGCATGCCCTCGCTCAGGTCGAGGCCGACCATGCCGCGGGTGTCGCCGAGGATCGCGGCCGCCTCCCGTGCGACCAGTCCGGTGCCGATCGCAACGTCGAGCAGCCGGGCTCCCGGGCGCAGCCCGGCCCGGCGTAGCGCCCGCCGCCGGTACCAGGGGCCGGAGCCCAGCGCGAAGGCGGCGTTGATCCGGTCGTAGGAGCCGGCGGTGCGGTTGAAGAGGCCGCGGACGAAGCCGGAATGCGCCTGGGGCGTGGGATAGTAGGCGAGCAGGGGCGCATGCGGCGGCGCGGCCTCGGCGTCCGCCGCCCCTGCCCCGCCCTTCGTCGCCGCGGCCCCGGATGCTTCGGAATCCTGCCCAGCCGGCACGCCTAGCCCCCCTCTCCCTGGACCCCCATGGTACCATCCGCTAGCCTGAATCCCCAACCACGCCAGGATGGTTGCCCGTATGCACAGCCCCGAGGCAACCGCCGTGCCGCCTTCCCCGGGGTGGCTGACCGCGGGCTACTACCGAATCGCCTTCTACTTCTGCCTGCTGGTCTGGGGCGTGAGCTGCCTCAGCTGGAGCCTGCTGGCCGCGCTGCTGCACCGAATCCTGCCGCGACGTCTGGGCGAGCCGCTCGGGCAATATGCCATCATGCTCGGCTTCCGCTGGCTCATCGGGGTGATGCGCTTCACCGGCGTGCTGCGGGTGGACCTGCGGGCGCTGGATGTGCTCCGCCGCGACCCCAGCCTCATCATCGCGCCGAACCATCCGACCATGCTGGATGCCGTGCTGATCCTGTCGCGGCTGCCGCGCCTGGTCTGCATCACCAAGGCGGCGCTATGGGACAACTGGGCGCTGGGCGGCGGCATCCGGCTGGCCGGCTACATGCCGAACGACGCGCCGCTGCCGATGATCCGCCGTGCCGCCCTGGCGGTCCGCGCCGGCAACCAGCTGCTGATCTTCCCCGAGGGCTCGCGCACCGCGACGCCGCCGGTCGATCCCATCCACCGCAGCTTCGCCGTCATGGCGAAGGCGGCAGGCGCGCCGGTGCAGGCGGTGCTGATCGAGGCCGACAGCCCCTATCTGGCGAAGGGCTGGCCGCTGTTCCGCCGCCCGGTGCTGCCGCTGGTCTTCCGGGTGCGGCTGGGCGAACGCTTCGCCGTCGGCGGGACTCCGGAGGCCTGCGTCGCTTGGCTGGAACGGCACTACCGGGCCGAGCTGCCGGCCAGCCGGCCGGCCGCCTGGCTCGCCATCCCGGCCGCATCCCCAAGGCCGGGGCATTCCGCCGGCCGGGCCGCCTGATGGCCGAGGCGCCCGGGGCGCGACAGCTCGTGCTGATACCCAGCTACAATACCGGACCGCTGCTGCCGGAGACGGTGCGCGCCGCCCGGGCGGCCTGGGCGCCGGTCTGGGTGGTGATCGACGGCAGCACCGACGGCAGCGACGCGCTGCTGCGCGCCGCGGTGCAGGACGACCCGGAGTGTCGCCTCATCCGGCTGCCGGCCAATGGCGGCAAGGGCGCCGCGGTGCTGGCGGGGCTGCAGGAAGCCGCGGCGGCCGGCTTCACCCATGCGCTGGTCATGGACGCCGACGGCCAGCATCCCGCCGCCGCCATCGGCCATTTCATGGCCGCCTCCGCCGCCGCCCCCGCGGCGCTGATACTGGGGCGGCCGGTCTTCGGGCCGGAGGCGCCGCAGCTGCGGGTGCGCGGCCGGCGCATCTCCAATTGGTGGGCGAACCTCGAGACCCTGGGCGCCGGCATCGGCGATTCGCTCTTCGGCTTCCGCGTCTATCCGATCGCGCCGCTGCTGCGGGTGATGCGGCGCGGCGGCCGGATGCGGCGTTTCGACTTCGATCCGGAGGCGGCGGTCCGGCTGGCCTGGGCCGGCCTGCCGCTGGCCAACATCCCGGCGCCGGTCCGCTACCTCAAGGCCGAGGACGGCGGGGTCTCGCATTTCCGCTACGGCCGGGACAATGCGCTGCTGACCTGGATGCACATCCGGCTGGTGCTGGGCATGCTGCTGCGGCTGCCCTGGCTCATCGCCCGGCGGCTGCGGCGGGGGACGCCCGCGCCGCCACCGGCGCCAGTGACCCGACCCTGAGCCCGGCGGCGGCGCAGCGGGCGAGCAGCGGCGGCAGCACCGCGAGCACGGCGGCCTCGCCCCTCGGCCGGGTGCCGGGGGTGCCGTCGTGCAGCAGCAGGATGTCGCGGGCGGCGAGGCCGCGGGTCAGCCGGTCCAGCACCCGTCCCGGATCGTCGCCCCGCCCGTCGTAGCCACGCCGGGTCCAGGACACCAGTTGCAGCCCCTCCAGCGCCAGGACCGGGTCCAGCAGGGGGCTCCGCAGCCCCATCGGCGCCCGGAAGAACCGCGGCGCGACGCCGGTGGCTTCGGCGACGGCCCGCTGGGTCAGCACGACCTCCCGGCGCAGCGCCCAGGGGCCGCGGCAGGCGAAGCTCTTGGCGTGGTGGTAGCTGTGGTTCTCGATCGTATGGCCGCGCCGGCCGATCTCCCGCAGCAGGGCGCCGTGGCGGGCGGCCTTGCGGCCGATCACGAAGAAGCTCGCGGTCGCACCATGCCGGTCGAGCAGGTCGAGGACGCGCGGAGTCACCTCCGGGTCGGGGCCGTCGTCAAAGGTCAGGGCGACGGCCTTGCCCATGGTGCCGGGCAGGGCGACCAGATTCGGGCCGAGCTGGGTGCTCCGGGGATGCATCAGCGCGCCGAGCACGGCATGGTTGCCGGCCAGGACCGCCAGCATCTGCGGCCAGTGCTGCGGCTCGGCCACGATGCCGAGCGCGGCGACGCCATGCAGCCAGAGCGAGGCGCGCGGCACCGGCGCGGGCGACCAGGCCCGCAGGGGGGCAAGGCGGGCGGCGAGGCGGGCGGCAGGCGACAGGCGGCCCGGGCCGCGCCGGGGCCGGTCGGTCAGGTCATCGGACAGGGCACGGCACCCCAGGGCGGGCCGGTGCACCGGTCATGGCGTCCGCGCCGCAGCGGGTGCTTCATGCAGCCATTGCTGGCCGGCGGCCTCGGCGTCGGACGGCAAGGCCGCGCCGGGCGCCAGGATCCAGGCCGCGATATCCGCGCCGACCAAGCTGCGTTGCTGGTCCCGGAGCAGCAGGTGGTAGCCCTCCGGGTAGAAGGCGAAGTGCCGGGACCCCGTCGCCGGCAGGACCTGGAGCAGGCCGCGTATGGCCGCCGCCGGGACGATCCGGTCGTGGCCGCCGTAGAGGATGAGCACCCTCCCCCGGAAGCCGGCCGCCGCGGCCAGGGCCGCGTCCATCAGGTTGATGAGGCCATAGACCGCATCGACGCGAAAGCTCTTGGTGGTCAGGGGATCCTCGGCCCAGCGCCGCATCGCCGCGTCGTTGTCGGTCGGGGTGAAGCCCGGCGCCGAGCCGGAGAAGCCGACCGCCGGTATGGCGCGGGCGGCGAATTCGAGCACCCGCTTGCTGAAGTCGCTCATGGTCGCGCGGCCGCGGATGCCGGGGGCCATCAGGACGTATCCGTCGACCGGCGGCGGCTCGGCGGCGGCCGAGGCGACCAGCGCCACGGCGGCGCCCATGCTCTCGCCCAGCAGGATGAGCGGAATGCCGGGGTGGCGGCCGCGCAGCGACCGGGCGGCGGCCGTGGCATCCGCCGCCAGGGTCTCGGCGCCGGGCCAGTAGCCACGGTTCGGGGCGGCGCCGAAGCCGCGCTGGTCATAGGCATAGACGCCGATGCCCTGGGCGAGGAAGAGCGGCGCCGGGATGTCGAGGCTGTTGCGGGAGTAATCACCGAACCCATGGATAGCGAGGATGATGGCCCGCGGCCGCTCCGGCGGCAGCCAGGACCGGTAGGGCAGCCGGGCTCCGTCCGGCATGACGAAGGCATCGGTGGCGATGGCGGTCGGCGCCAGCGCGGGGCCCGCCGGCATGACCACGGGGGTGCAGCCGGCCAGGGCCAGCAGGGCGGCGGCGCAGCCGCGCCGGGACAGCGGGCGCGGCGTCACCGGCGCGCCGGCCCCATCCCGCACGGCGGGGCGGTCACCTCCCCGCGCCCGAACAGCTCAATCACCACCCATCCCGCTTTCCGCCCGCCGGTCCCGGATCGATCCTATGTCGCGTGCCGTGGCGGCGCGATCAAGCGGAAGCGTGGCCCCCGGCCTTCCCGGCGCCTAGCCGAGCGAGGCGCGGTGGCGGCCCGAGAGCTCCACATAGTGAGGCGCCGTCTTGTCGAAGCCGGCGCGCTGCTCGGGGGTCAGGATGCGGACCAGCTTGGCCGGGTTGCCCATCCAGAGCTCCATGGCGGCGATGCGCTTGCCCGGCGGCAGCACGCTGCCGGCGGCCAGCATGCCGTCCTCCTCGATCACGGCGTCGTCCAGCACCGTCGCGCCCATGCCGACGAAGGCGCGGTTCATCAGGGTGCAGGCATGGATGATGGCGGCATGGCCCACCGTCACGTCATCGCCGATCTGCGTGGCCTGCTTGCCCGCATTGACGTGGATGATGGTGCCGTCCTGGATGTTGGTACCGCGGCCGATGCGGATGAAGTTGGTGTCGCCGCGCAGGACGCAGTGGTACCAGATGTTGGATTTCGCCCCGATGGTGACGTCGCCGATGAGGGCGGCGGTGGGAGCGATCCAGGCCTCGGGATGGATCTCCGGGAGCTTGCCTTCGAAGGGGTAGAGCGGTCCGTGGGTCATGGGTGGTTCTCCCTTATTCGGCCGCGGCCGGCAGCCGCGTCTCGACCGCGATGCCGAGCATCAGCCCGATGTTCTGCACCGCGGCGCCCGAGGCGCCCTTGCCGAGGTTGTCGTAGCGCGCGGTGAGGATGGCCTGGCCCCGGGCCTCGCTGCCATGGACGCGCAGCTCCAGCAGGTTGGTGTTGTTCAGCGCCTGCGGCTCGAGCTTGGCCGTCCCGGGCACCACGCGGACATAGTCGCTGCCGGCGTAGCGGGCGGCGAGCAGCGCCTCGATATCGGCCGGCTTCGGCTTGCCCGGCAGGGTGTCGAGGTGCAGCGGGATGCTGTCGATCATGCCCTGGCGGAAGTCGCCGACGGAGGGGACGAAGATCGGCCGCCGGGTCAGGCCGGAATACTGCTGCAGTTCGAGGACATGCTTGTGCTCGAGCGTGAGGCCATAGAGCTCGAAATCCGGCGCGGTGCGGGATTCATACGCCGCGATCATCGCGTTGCCGCCGCCGGAGAAGCCGGAGACGGCATTCACCGAAATCGGGTGATCCGCCGGCAGCAGCCCGGCCTCAATCATCGGCCGCAGCAGCAGGATGGCTCCGGTCGGGTAGCAGCCGGGGTTCGAGACCCGCATGGCGGCGGCGATCCGCGCGGGTTGGTCCGGGGTCAGCTCCGGCAGGCCATAGACCCAGTCGGGGTCGACCCGGTGGGCGGTGCTGGCATCGACCAGCCGCGGCGCATCGGCGCCGAGCGAGGCGGCCATGGCGGTGCTTTCCTTCGCCGCGTCGTCCGGCAGGCAGAGCACGACGAGATCGACCTCGGCCATCAGCGCGAGCCGCGCGGTGGGGTCCTTGCGGCGCGACGGGTCGATCGATCGCACCGCGATATCCGGCAGGATGGCCAGCCGCTCGCGGATCTGCAGGCCGGTGGTGCCGGCCTCGCCATCGATGAAAACCGTCGGGATCTTCGCCATGTCCTTGGTCCCCTCAACCGCGCCCATTTGCGGTGGAATGCGGCGCAAAAAGCAAGAGGGGCGGGTCCATGCGGACCCGCCCCCCTGTATGGCAGCCATGTGGCTGGCGCCGACCGGCGCCCGCCGCGGTCAGCGCTTGCTGAACTGGAACGAACGTCGCGCCTTCGCCTTGCCGTACTTCTTCCGCTCGACGACGCGCGGATCGCGGGTCAGGAAGCCCGCCTTCTTCAGGATCGGCCGCAGCTCCGGCTCGTAGTTGGTGAGCGCGCGGCTGATGCCGTGGCGCACCGCGCCGGCCTGGCCCGAGAGCCCGCCGCCGGTGACCGTGGCGACGACGTCGAACTGCTGGTAGCGGTCGGCGACCAGGAAGGGCTGCGAGAGCAGCATCCGCAGCACCGGCCGGGCGAAGTAGGTCACCACGGGGCGGCCGTTGATGGTCATCTCGCCCTTGCCGGGCTTTACCCAGACGCGGGCCACGGCATCCTTGCGGCGGCCGGTGGCGTAGGAACGGCCCTGGGCATCGCGCTTCTGCTCGCGCAGCACGGCGACCATGTCGCCCGGCAGCGGACCGGTCTGCACCAGGGTCTTCAGATCGGCGAGCGTGCCGGTGATCTGCTCGCTCATGCCGCGGTACCCTTCTTCTCGCCGCCGAGGGCGACGTTCTTGCGGTTCATCGCCGCGATGTCGATGGCGACTGGCTGCTGGCCGGCATGCGGATGCTCGGCGCCGGGATAGACATGGAGGTTCTCCATCTGGCGACGGCCGAGCGGACCACGGGTGATCATGCGCTCCACGGCCTTCTCGACGACGCGCTCGGGGTGCTTGCCCTCGAGCCGCTCGCGGATCGTCCGCTCCTTGATGCCGCCGGCGTAGCCGGTGTGCCAGTAGAAGATCTTCTTCTCGGCCTTCTGGCCGGTGACCCGGACCTTCTCCGCATTGATGACGACGACATGGTCGCCGCAATCGACGTGCGGGGTGAACTGGGGCTTGTGCTTGCCGCGGAGGCGATTGGCGATGATGGTGGCGAGGCGGCCGAGCACGAGGCCCTCCGCATCGACCACGAACCAGCCTTTCTTGACCTCCGCCGGCTTCAACGAGCGGGTCTGGGTCTGCAACTGCATGGGGTGGGGCGTATCCGGTCTGAAAAGAGACGGGACGTATGGCGGCAGGTGGCCGAAAGGTCAAGCAGAAAGCAGGGTTTCGGCTTGCGGTATCCCGATACCACATGTCGGGCGGGTGGCTTGCCAGCGCCGCCCGGGGCCTGTCACCCTGGCAAAAACCGGACGGGGGGCGGATGCGCCAGACGATTCAACAGCGTGGGATCATGGGGCGGCGGGGGCTGATCGGCGCCGGGGGCCTGTTGGCCGCCCCGGCCCTGGCGCAGGCACCCTGGCCCGCCGGGCAGACGGTCGCCGTCGTGGTGCCCTATGCGCCGGGCGGCGCCTCGGACGTGGTCGGTCGGCTGGTGACCCAGGGCCTGTCGGAGAAGCTCGGCGGCACCTTCGTTATGGACCACAAGCCCGGCGCCTCGACCAGCTTGGCCGCGCGGCTGGTGGCGCGGGCCCGTCCGGATGGCCTGACCCTGCTACTCGGCACCATCGCCACCTTCACCCTGACGCCCATCGCCTTCCGCGACCCCGGCTACGATCCGCTGGCCGATTTCGCCCATATCAGCCAGGTCTGCGAGACGCTGTCGGTGCTGGTCGCCCATCCCCGCTGGCCCAGCCTGGAGGCGATGCTGGCGGCGGCCAAGGCGCGACCGGGCGAGCTTTCCTATGCCACCTGGGGGGTCGGGACCACGGCGCATCTGCCCATGCTCGACCTGATGGCCCGTACCGGCACGGATATGCTGCACGTGCCCTACAACGGTGCCCCGCCGGCGCTGACCGATACCATCGCCGGCCGCACCGACTGCATGTTCGCCCTGCTGGCGGCCTGCAAGGGGCATCTCGAGGAAGGCCGGGTGCGCGGGCTGGCGGTGCCGACCGCGGCGCGGCCCGCCTCCCTCCCCGCGGTGCCGACCTTCGCCGAGCTGGGCATCCCCGACTTCATCTATACCGGCTGGTACGGCGTCCAGGCGCCGAAGGCGACGCCGGCGCCGATCCAGGCGCGGATCGGCCAGGCGCTGGCCGAGCATTTCGCCGACCCCAAGATCCAGGCCTTCATGGCGACCCAGGGCATGGCCCCCTCGGCCATGGGCCCGGAGGCCGCCATCCGGCGTATCGAGCATGAATTGCCATTGCACCGCAGGCTGTTGCAGCGTGCGGGCTTCAAGCCGGAGTAAGCCAGCGTGTCCAATACCAAGCCCCCGCACGGCCTGTCGCGCAACGCGGCGAATTACGGCGACCCGGATTTCGCCTTCTACCTCCGGCGCAGCTTCGCGGCCTCGATGGGGTATTCGCGCGTCATGCTGGAGAAGCCGGTGGTCGGGATCGCCGATACGGCGTCCGACTACAACAATTGCCATCGCTCGGTGCCGGAGCTGGTCGAGGCGGTGAAGCGCGGCGTTCTGGCGGCCGGCGCCCTGCCGCTGGCCTTCCCGACGGTCAGCCTCTGCGAGCCCTCGCTGGTGCCGACCTCGATGCACTACCGCAACCTCATGGCGATCGATACCGAGGCGATGCTGACCGCCCAGCCGATGGATGCGGCGGTGCTGATCGGCGGCTGCGACAAGACCGTGCCGGCCCAGCTCATGGCCGCCGCCAGCGCCGACGTGCCGGCCGTCATGCTCGTCACCGGCCCGATGCTAGCGCAGCGCTTCGAGGGCGAGCGGCTGGCCGCCTGCACCGATTGCCGCCGCTACTGGGCGCAGTACCGCGCCGGCACGGTCTCGGCCGAGCGGATCGGCAAGATCGAGGGCAAGCTGGCCACCACCTCCGGCACCTGCGGCGTCATGGGCACCGCCTCCACCATGGCCTGCATCGCCGCGACCCTAGGCTTCATGCCGCTGATGGCGGCTTCCGCTCCGGCGGTGCATTCCGACCGGCTGCGGATCGCCGAGGAAGCCGGGGCGCTGGCGGTGCGGCTGATCAGCCATCCCGTGAAGCCTTCCGAGATCATCACCGAGAAATCGGTCGAGAATGCGCTGCGGGTGCTGCTCTCCCTCGGTGGCTCGACCAATGCGCTGATCCACCTGACCGCCATCGCCGGGCGCGTCGGGGTGAAGATCGACCTCAAGCGGCTGGATGCGCTGAGCGAGGAGACGCCGGTGCTGGTCGACCTCAAGCCGACCGGCGAGGGCTATATGGAGGACTTCCATGCCGCCGGCGGCATGATCGCCCTGCTGCGGGAGCTGCGCGACCTGCTGCACCTCGACTGCAAGGACCTCTATGGCCAGACCCTGGCCGAGCAGCTCGATGCCGCGCCGCCCTTCGTCGACCGCGCCATCATCCGGGCGCGCGACAAGCCGATCAGCCCGGTCGGCGGAATCGTCTCGTTGTTCGGCAGCCTGGCGCCGGACGGCGCCATCCTGAAGCGCAGCGCCGCGACCCCTGCCCTGTTCGAGACCGAGGCCCGCTGCATGGTCTTCGACGGGCTGGCCGACCTGGCCAACCGGATCGATGCCGACGACCTCGACGTGAAGGCCGAGGACATCCTGATCCTGAAGAACGCCGGGCCGCTGACCCCGGCCGGGATGCCGGAGGCCGGCTACCTGCCGATCCCGAAGAAGCTCGGCCGCCAGGGGGTGAAGGACATGGTGCGGATGAGCGACTGCCGCATGTCCGGCACCGCCTTCGGCACCATCGTGCTGCATATCGCACCCGAGGCGGCGGCCGGCGGGCCGCTGGCGCTGGTCGAGACCGGCGACCGGGTGCGGCTTTCGGTCAAGGACCGGCGGCTCGACCTGCTGGTCGATGCGGCGGAGCTGGACCGTCGGCGGGCGCTGTGGCGGGCGCCGGTGGCGCCGAAGCGCGGCTGGGACAAGCTGATGTTCGAGCAGGTGCTGCAGGCCCCCGATGGCGCCGACCTCGCCTTCCTGCGGCCCGAGGGCGTCTGAAGCCTGGACAAACGGCCGCCGGCACCCATAGCTGGCGGCCACAGAAGCCGAGCGAGACCACATGCCGATCCTGAACCGCATTGCCGATTTCCACGCCGAGATGACCGCCTGGCGGCAGGACTTCCATGCCCATCCCGAGATCGCCTTCGAGGAGGTGCGGACCGCCGGCATCGTCGCCGAGAAGCTGCGCGCATTCGGCTGCGACGAGGTCGTCACCGGCATCGCCGGCACCGGCGTGGTCGGCGTCATCCGGGGCCAGGGGGATACGTCCCGCGCCATCGGCCTCCGCGCCGACATGGATGCGCTGCCGATCCTGGAGCAGAGCGGCGTGGCCCATGCCTCGACCGTGCCGGGGAAGATGCACGCCTGCGGCCATGACGGGCATACGACGATGCTGCTGGGCGCGGCCAAGTACCTTGCCGAGACCCGCAACTTCGAGGGCACCGTCTTCCTGATCTTCCAGCCGGCCGAGGAGAACGGCGGCGGCGGCAACGTGATGGTGCGGGAAGGCCTGTTCGAGCGCTTCCCGATGGAACGGGTCTTCGGCTTGCACAACTGGCCCGGCGCGCCGGAGGGCAGCTTCTGGTGGCGCGAGGGGCCGATCATGGCAGCGACCGCGCAGATCCTGGTCGAGGTTACCGGCAAGGGCGCGCATGGCGCCATGCCGCATCAGGGCAATGACCCGGTGGTGATCGCGGCGCAGATCGTCACCGCGCTGCAGAGCATCGTCGGGCGCAACGTCGATCCGGCGGAATCGGGCGTCATCACCATCGGCCAGATTCAGGGCGGCGACACCTGGAACGTCATCCCCGAGACGGTCACCCTGCGCGGCACTGCGCGGTGGTTCCAGCCGGAGGTCGGCGACCTGCTGGAGAAGCGCTTCCTCGAGATCAGCACCGGCATCGCCACCGCCTTCGGCGCGACCGCCAAGGCGGTCTTCGACCGCGGCTATCCGGCCACGGTGAACGAGCCGGAGAGCACGGTGATGTCGGTCACCGCCGCCCGGACCGTCTCTGGCGAGGCCAAGGTGCAGGAGATGCCGAAGCCGACCATGGGCGGCGAGGATTTCTCCTTCATGTTGAACGCGAAGGCCGGCAGCTACATCATGCTCGGCGCCGCGCGCGGGCCGGGCGACCCGCAGGTGCACCACCCGAAGTACGACTTCAACGACGCGGTGCTGCCGATCGGGGCGAGCTACTGGGCGACGCTGGCCGAGCAGCTGCTGCCGAAGCGGGGCTGAGGCCAGCCCGGGGCATCCGACGCCGGATGCCCCGCCGGTCTAGGCGGCCGCCGAGGGGCGCGCCGCCATCATCGCATGATGCGCGGTGACCGCCTTCAGCGCCGGGTCGATCGGCTGGCCGACCTTGGCGCCGAAGTCGAGGAAGGCAAACAGCATGATATCGGCGAGGCTCAGGCTGTCGCCGCGGATGAAGCTCCGGCCGGCGATCAGCCGGTCGAGCCAGGCCAGGCCCTTCTGCGCCGTCAGCTTCAGGTCATCGGCGGCCTGAGGGATGCAGTGGATGCGGTTCTCGAACAGCTTCAGCCCCTGGCTGAAGCGGAAGCCATTGGTCATGGGCTCGAGGATGTTGAGGTCGATGCGCCGGGTCCACATCCGGGTCTCGGCCCGCTCCCGGGGCGTCGCGCCGATCAACGAGGGGCCGGGGGTGATCTCGTCGAGGTATTCGCAGATGGCGGTGATCTCGGCGATAACGCTCCCGTCGTCGAGCTCGAGGCAGGGCATCTGCCCGACGGGGTTCTTGGCGAGGTAGGGCGGCTGGCGGTTCTCGCCGCCGCGCAGGTCGATGGTGGTTTTCGGCAGCTCGATCCCACGCTCGGCCATGAAGATGCGGACGACGCGCGGATTGGGTCCGACGGAATCATAGAGCAACACTGGCAACCTCCCCTACCCTTCGTTCCGGACGAGGATAGCCGCATCAGGGCTTGGCGACCATGGTCCATAGCGCGCCGACCAGCGGGATGGTGGCGATCAGCCCCCAGATGATCCAGCGCCGGCCGGCGCGCCAGTACTCCGCCGGAATCTCCCCGGTGGTGGCGAAGACGCGGGCCATGCGGGCCTGGCGCACCTGGATCGGCACCAGGACGGTGAGCCAGATCACCCCCGCGGCGACGAATTGTACCTCCGACCAGACCAGCCAGCCATCGCGCAGCGGATCCATCCCCGCCACCCAGGCGGCGCCATAGCCGCCAGCGACCAGCAGCAGGATGCCCCAGAAGGTGAAGAACCAGTCGGTCACGGTGACCAGCCGCTGGGCGAAGCCGATGATGCGCGGGTCGCGGGTGCGGTCCGCGTAGAGCTTCCAGATCGAGGTCACCGTGACATTGCCGACCAGCAGGATCACCCCCAGCAGGTGGACCAGCTTCCAGACGTCATAGGCCAAGCCAGACCGCCTGCGCCTCTCGCGCGATGACGGCGACGCGAGCGGCGACTTCCGCGGCGGTGATGGAGCTGACGGGGTGGTCGATCACCACCGGGCGCAGGCCCGTCATGCCGACGGCGGTGCGGGTCAGCTCGGTCTCGCGTTCGAATTCCGTGGTGATGATGCAGGCGGCGGGGATGCCGAGGCGCTCGAGCGCGATGCTGTCCCGCACGCAGCAGGAGCAGCAGGAGCCGCAATCGCCGATGGCGGTCAGCACGATGTCGCACTCCGCGGCGATGCGGGCGATCAGCTCCGGCGCCGCATCCTTCGAGAAGCTGTGCTTCACGTAGTAATTCACCGCGACGAAGCGGATGTCCTGGCCCAGCGCCGCCTGGGCACCGCGCAGCAGCTTGTTGGCATTCCACTTGCTGTTGTCGAGGATGCCGAGCCGGAGGCCGTCCAGGGCGACGGGGCGGGGGGCGATCGGCGCATCGGCGGATTCGACCCGGCCGCGCGGATCGAAGACGAAGGCAGTGCCGGCATCGAGACGGTCGAGCATGGTTGGTCCTCCCTCAGATGGCGCAGACGCCGCCGATGCAGTCCGACCCGGCGGCGGCGACGCCGGCCTCGACCGGCCGCAGCACCGGCATGTTCATATGGCCCCAGCCGGGGATGAAGGCGGAGAACCGGCCGGCATCGCCGCCCACCACGAAGAGATGGACGTTGTCCGGGCTGGGCACGATGGGGATGCGGCTGTCCGGGTCCCGCTTGTACCATTTCGGCAGGTTGCGATTGTAGACCGCGCCGTAGCGATGGTCCCGGGTGATCTGCCGGAAGGCATTGCCGCTGTGCATCCAGAGGTAGTGGCGGATGTCGTGCCGGGTCCAGCCTGCCTTGGCGATGCTGCGGGCATGCTCCAACCCCAGCGCCACCGCGCAATGGCCCGACAGCACCGCGTTGTTCGAGGCGATGGTGCTCATCGCCGAGCAGATGGTGTCGAGGATGCCCTCGGGGTCGTTGCACTGATGGTCCGTCACGCTGTGCGGCGCCTCGGCCGCCATGGCGAAGACCGTGCTGTCCTCGGGCCGGTAGCCGTGTTCCACGTGGTAGGGCGCGAGCGGGCTGTGGGCCTCGTTCTCGCAGATGGCGAAGCTGTACTTGGCCGGGTTGCCAAGGGTGCATTTGTCGAGGTCCGGCGGATGCGCGCCGCCGACGTTCAGCAGCATCAGCCGGATGGCGCGGCCGATGGTCGCATTGGCGCGGTTGCCCGGGCCGAAGGCATTGGCGCCGCCGTTCATGCCGATCTCGCGCGCCATGGGGCCGTTCACGATGACTAGCGGCGCCGCCATGTGCGTCGTCGCCTGCACGCCGTTGAGGTTGAAGGCCGGGTCGGTGAGCGCCAGCATCGCCGCCCGCAGCACCGGGGCATAGGCGGGCAGGCAGCCGGCCATGACAGCGTTGATCGCCAGCACCTCCCGCGTCAGCAGGCCCCAGCGCGGGGCGACCTTGCACTCGACATGGTCAGGCTCGCCACCCAGCGCCGCGACGAAGGCCTCCACCTTGGCCGGCGTCGGCGGCACCACGGGCAGGCCGTCGGTCCAGCCCTGGGCGAAGTAATACTCAATGAGGTCGGTGCCAGCCTCGACGGCGGTCGTGATCGACATGGACGTTCTCCCTCGCCGCAGCATACCGCCCCTATGGCCCGCCGCCAGCCCGGGTTAGCATCCCCCGGCCCAAAGGGAGGGACCCAAGGATGATCTACGAACTCCGCGTCTACCACTGCCTGCCCGGCCGCCTGCCGGCGTTGCTGAAGCGCTTCGACACCATCACCTTGAAGCTCTGGGAGAAGCACGGCATCAAGCAGGCCGGCTTCTGGACCGTGCTGGTGGGCTCCTCGAACCAGGACCTGTACTACCTGCTCGCCTGGGACAGCCTCGCCGACCGCGAGACGAAGTGGACCGCCTTCGGCACCGATCCCGAATGGCTGGCGGCCCGGGCCGAAACCGAGAAGGACGGCCAGATCGTCGCCGTGGTTGAGAACTCCTTCCTGACGCCGACCAGCTTCTCCTCGGTGAAATAGCGCGCATGGCCGGCACCCCGACCTTCGCCACGCCGCCGGGCTTCCTCGGGATCGGGCGGCAGGACCCGGGGGCCGGTTATGTCGTCGCGGGGGTGCCGCTCGATATCGGCACCACCAACCGCGCTGGCACGCGCGACGGCCCGGCGGCGATCCGCCGGGCCAGCCGCATGCTCGTCGACGGCGTGCATCCGGAACACTGGGTGGACCCGCGTGACCTCGACATCGCCGACATCGGCGATTTCGCCATCGCGCTAGGGGATATCCCGGCGAGCCTGGCGTTGATCGAACAACAGGCCGCGCAATGCCGGCACCTGGTGGCGCTGGGCGGCGAGCATGGCATCACCCTGGCGCTGCTGCGGGCGCTGTCGAAGCGCCTCGGCGGGCCGCTCGGCCTGCTGCATTGCGATGCGCATGTGGACACCTGGGCGGACAACTTCGGCCAGGCCTTCGCCCATGGCTCGCCCTTCTACCACGCCATCAACGAGGGCTTGGTCGACCCCCGGCGGATGATCCAGATCGGCATCCGCTCGCCGGTCGACTGCGCGACCTGGGATTGGACCATCGGCCAGGGCGTCACCATCGTGACCGGGCAGCAGGCCCAGGAGCTCCGGCCGGCGGCGCTGGCCGAGCGGGTGCGCGGCGTCCTGGGCGATGCGCCCGCCTATCTCTCCTTCGACATCGACTGCCTGGACCCCGCCTTCGCCCCGGGCACCGGCACGCCGGAGATCGGCGGGCTGGCGAGCTGGCAGGCGCAGGGCCTGCTGCGGCGCCTGGCGGCGGTGGATTTCCGCGGCATGGATATCGTCGAGGTCTCGCCGGCCCATGACGTCGCCGAGATCACCGCCCTGGCGGCGGCGACGCTGGCCTGGGAATATCTGGCCTTGCAGGCCTTGGACCGGTAACTTTCCTGCAACACTGCCGGGTTTCAGGCGGCCATGCCGGTGGATCGCCCGAGCCCCGGCAAAAAAACATGGCAATCCGGGCCAGGAGGCACTATTTATCCTGCCGTGGTTGGCCGAGGCCTGCCACTGGCGCTATCGCACGTGCCGCGAGCCCTGCCGTGAAGGGGCACAGCAACGACGGGACGCGTCCTTTTCGTCCATGCCGGTCGTGAGGCCGGGGTCGCAAGGGATCTGCCTATGTTGCTCGAACGCCTGTCGGTGATGCGAAGACCTGACCGCATCGCCTGAGACGGTCCGCCGTCTCCCCTTCCCTGCCCGCCTGCGATGCCCTGAGGATATTGCCATGAGCCTGCTCCGCACCCGTGCGGCGGTGACCCCGCTGCGCCGCCGCTTCGACGACGCCGTGCTGCCTTCGGTGGATGCCCTGGTCGCGGTCGAGCGGCCGGAGGAGCCGATGCATTGCCTGCGCCCGGCCACCATCGCCGCGGCGGCGGCCGGCTTCGTCGCCGGCTTCCCGGGCGAGACGCTCTATGCGGTGAAGTGCAATCCGGAACCCGCCGTGCTGCGCGCGGTCTGGGAGGGCGGCGTGCAGCACTTCGACTGCGCTTCGGCGGCGGAGGTGGCGCTGGTGCGGGCGATGTTCCCCGAGGCCGGCATCCACTTCATGCACCCGGTGAAGGCCCGTGGCGCGATCCGCGCCGCCTGGGGCGAGCATGGGGTGCGCGACTTCGTGCTCGACAGCGCCGAGGAGCTGGCGAAGATCCGGACCGAGACCGGTGCCGCCGCGACCGACGGCCTCGGGCTTTTCGTGCGGCTGGCGCTGCCCAAGGGCACGGCGATGCACGACCTCTCCGGCAAGTTCGGCGCGACGCCGGAGGCGGCGGCGGCGCTGCTGCGGGCGGCGCGGCCCTCCGCCGCCCGGCTCGGCCTCTGCTTCCACGTCGGCTCGCAGATGCTGGACCCGCTGGCCTGGCGCCAGGCGCTGGCGCTGGCCGGCGAGGTGATCCGCGAGGCGGGCGTTGCGGTCGATGTCATCGACGTCGGCGGCGGCTTCCCGGTCGCCTATCCCGGGATCGAGCCGCCGCCGCTCGGCGCCTTCTTCGCCGAGATCGAGGCGGGGTTCGAGGCGCTGGCGCTGCCCGGGGCGGTGCTCTGGGCCGAGCCGGGCCGGGCGCTGGTCGCCGCCGGCGGCTCGGTGGTGGTGCAGGTGCAGGGCCGGCGGGGCCAGGAACTCTTCGTCAACGACGGCGTCTACGGCGCGCTGTCGGATGCCGGTGCGCCGGGCTTCACCTTCCCGGTGCGGCTGATCCGTCCGGAGGGTAAGCCACCGGCCACCACCGAAGCGGGCTTCGTGCTGTTCGGCCCGACCTGCGACAGCGCCGACCGCATGGCCGGCCCCTTCTGGCTGCCCGAGGACGTCTCCGAGGGCGACTGGATCGAGCTCGGCCAGCTCGGCGCCTATGGCGCCTGCCTGCGGACCGCCTTCAACGGCTTCGACCGGGCGCGGCTGGTCGAGGTGCGGGACCGGCCGATGCTCGAGCCGGCCGCCGCCGAAGTGTCACTGGCCGCCTGACGCGGCTGCCGCAATTCATGGCGGCCGGTCCCTTGCCGGGGCCGGCCGCCATGCTGGGAAGGACCCACCGATGATTCATGCGCAATTCTCCGGCCGGTTGGTCATGCTCGGCTTCGGCAGCATCGGCCAGGGGGTCCTGCCGCTGATCCTGCGCCATATCGGCATGCCGCGGGAGCGGATCACCATCGTCACCGCCGAGCCGCGCGGGGCCGAGGTCGCCGCCGAATACGGCGTGCGCTTCGTGCAGCAGGCGCTGACGCGGGACAATTACCGCGACGTGCTGACGCCGCTGCTGGCGCCGGGCGATTTCCTGCTGAACCTGTCGGTGGACGTCTCCTCGGTCGCGCTGGTGGCGCTGGCCCAGGACCTGGGCGCGCTCTACCTCGATACCTGCGTGGAGCCCTGGGCCGGCGGCTATACCGACCCGGCGCTGAGCCCGTCGCAACGATCCAACTACGCGCTGCGCGAGAGCGCCCTGGCGCTGAAGGCCGGCAGCGGACCGACCGCGGTGATGACGCATGGCGCCAATCCGGGCCTGGTCTCGCATCTGGTCAAGGAGGCGCTGCTGAACATCGCGCGGGATACCGGCGTCGCCACGGCCGCGCCCGGCAGCCGCGAGGATTGGGCGGCCCTGGCGCAGCGGCTCCGCGTCAAGGTGATCCATATCGCCGAGCGCGACACCCAGGTGGCGGACCGCCCGAAGCAGGTCGGCGAATTCGTCAATACCTGGTCGATCGACGGCTTCGTCGGCGAGGGCTGCCAGCCGGCCGAGCTCGGCTGGGGCACGCATGAGCGGGCGCTGCCGGCCGATGGTCGGCGCCATGAATTCGGCGGCGATGCGGCGATCTATCTGCTGCGGCCGGGCGCCTCCACCAAGGTGCGGTCCTGGACCCCGCTGGAGGGGCCCTTCCACGGCTTCCTCATCACCCACAACGAGTCGATCTCGATCGCCGACTACTACACCGTGCGCGACGCGGCGGGTGCCGTGGCCTACCGGCCGACCGCGCATTACGCCTACCACCCCTGCGACGGTGCGGTGCTCTCGGTGCACGAGCTGGCGGGCAAGAACTGGGCGATGCTGCCGCGCCAGCGGCTGATGATGGCGGAGATCACCGGCGGCATGGATGAGCTCGGCGTGCTGCTGATGGGCCATGCCAGGGGCGCCTATTGGTTCGGCTCGCGCCTCGGCATCGACGAAGCCCGGGCGCTGGCGCCGCACAACAACGCCACCTCGCTGCAGGTGACGGCGGCGGTGCTGGCCGGGATGGTCTGGGCCTTGGAGAATCCGCGCGCCGGCGTGGTCGAGGCGGATGAGCTGGACCATGCTCGCTGCCTCGAGATCATGCGGCCCTACCTCGGCGAGGTCGTCGGCGAATATTCCGGCTGGACCCCGCTGCAGGACCGGGCGCAGCTCTTCGCCGAGGATCTGGCAACCGACGACCCCTGGCAGTTCCAGAATTTCCGGGTGGTGTAGCGGCGTTCAGCGACCCGGCAGGCGCAGCACGGCGCGCAGGCCGCTCAGGCTTGCCGGCTCCAGCGTCAGGGAGCCGCCGTAGAGCGCCGCGAGATCGGCGACGATGGCGAGGCCGAGCCCGCTGCCCGGCGCCGCCTCGTCCAGCCGGACGCCCCGGGCCAGGGCCATGGCGCGCTGCTGCCCGGTGAGGCCGGGACCGTCGTCGGCGATGGCGACGACGACCTCCGCCGCCTCCCGCGCGACCTCAAGCGTCACCGTGCTGCCGGCCCATTTGCAGGCATTCTCCATCAGGTTGCCCAGCATCTCGGTCAGGTCCTGCTGGTCCACGCGGACCCGCACCCGGCGGTCGCCTTCGACGGTGATAGAGATGCCGCGGTCCTGGAACAGCCGGCGCAGAACCCGGGCCAGCTCCTCCCCCACCGCATGCGGCACCGATTCCGCCGCGGCGGCACCGGCCATGGCGGCGGCCCGGGCGCGGGTCAGGTGATGCTGGACCAGCCGCTCCATGGCCCGGTTCTGCGCCAGCGCCGTCGGCAGGTCGGGCGGGGCGGTGTCCAGCGCGCCGCGCTGGATGGCGATCGGGGTCTTCAGCGCGTGGGCGAGGTTGCCGACATGCGCCCGTGCCCGCTCGACCGTGGCGCGGTTCTGCTCAATCAGCGCATCGATCTCCTCCAGCAGCGGCGCGATCTCGCTCGGCATGGCGACGGCGGCGAGCCGGGCGCGGTTTCCGGCGCGGACCTCGGCCAGGGCGTCGCGGGCCCGGCGCAGGGGGCGCAGGCCCCAGACCACCTGCCCGGCCACCCCGGCCACCAGGCCGATGCCGAGCACGCCGAAGGCGACGGCGAGCAGCAGGCGGAGGCGCCGCACCTCGCCATCCATCGCGCCACGGGCGACCGCCACCTGGACCAGCAACGGGGCGGGGCTGTCCGGCAGGACCACCTCGCGCTCGGCCAGCCGCAGCCGCTCGCCGCGCGGGCCGGGCGCGTCGCGCAGCCGCGGGCCGGGCCCCTCGGCCCGGTCGTACCCGGGCAGCACCGCATCCCAGAGCGAGCGGGAGCCGGCGCGGGCCCCGGCCGGCGTGGCGACCTGCCAGTAGATGCCGGAGAAGGGCTGGCCGAAATTCGGCTCCGAGACCGCACGCTCCAGGCGTGGCCTGCCGTCCGGGCCCAGCACCGCGGCGCCGGCGACGGTATCGAGCAGGGTGGTGACCCGGCTGTCGAAGCTGCGCCGCACCTGTTCGGTGGCGATGCCGAGCACCAGCCAGCCGGCCAGGGTCAGCCCGAGCGCCACCCAGACCGCCGACAGGACCCCAAGGCGCAGCGTCAGCGAGCGGAACAGCATTCAGCCCGCGACCAGCCGGTAGCCCTGGCCCCGCACGGTCTCGATCAGCGCCGCATCCAGCTTCCGCCGCAGCCGGCCGATCACCACCTCGAGCGTGTTGGAATCGCGGTCGAAGTCCTGGGCATACAGGTGCTCGGTCAGCACGGTCTTCGAGACCAGCTCGCCCGGCCGATGGGCGAGATAGGCCAGCAGGCGGAATTCCAGCGCAGTCAGCCGCACCGGCATGCCGCGCAGCGCGACGCTGCCGGCGGCAGGGTCGATGTGGAGGTCGCCGACCGCGATCTCGGCCTGGGCGCGGCCGTGGGCGCGGCGGACCAGCGCCCGCAGCCGGGCCAGCAGCTCCGCCATGGCGAAGGGCTTGGCGAGGTAGTCATCGGCCCCGGCATCGAGGCCGGCCACCTTTTCGGTCCAGCTGTCGCGCGCCGTCAGGATCAGCACCGGCATGCCCCGCCCGGCCGCCCGCCAGCGCCGCAGCACCGACAGGCCATCGAGCCGGGGCAGGCCAAGGTCGAGCACCACCGCGTCGTAGGGCTCGGTCTCGCCGAGGAATTGGGCTTCCTCGCCATCCGGGGCGACGTCCACCGCGAAATGCGCCGCGGCCAGGGCGTCGCGGAGCTGGGCGGCCAGTTCCACGCTGTCCTCGGCGACCAGCACGCGCATCAGCGCGAGGCCGGGGGCTGACCTGGGGACCGTTCCTGCACCGGCCCCTTGGTGCGGCGGACGGCGCCGGTCGCGGCATCCAGCTCCACCTCGTAGATCCGGCCGGAGGGCGGCAGCAGCTTGAATTCATAGACCCAGCGGCCATCCTCGCGGTCCAGCTCGGTATCGACCACCTGGCCCATGAAGCGCCGCTCGACCTCGGCCAGCAGCGCGGTCAGGGGACGGATCTCGCCGGCCAGCACGGCGGCGCGGGCACGCTCGTGGTCGTCGTCCGCCCGGGCGGCCGGGGCCAGCGCCAACGGCGCGGCGAGGACCGGCAGCGCGAGGAGAAGGGCGAGCAGGGCGCGTTTCATGCCGCCAGCCTGCTGCCGCGAAGCTGAACCCTGGCTGAACGGCCGGCTCAGCGCCGGTTCAGGCGGCCTCCCCCATGGTGGCGCAATCAGGGGCGCCGCCGGTGCCCGGAACCGATGCGGGAGATCGCCATGGACACGACCTGGATGACGCTGGGCCTCTTTCTTCTCGGCTGCGGCGCGGTGCCGGCGGTGCTGGCGCTGCTGGAGGACCACCGGCAGGGCCGGACGCCGCGCATTGCGCAGGAAGCCACAGGGGGCCTCAGCATGGCGCAATGCCAGCGCAGCGCCGGGCTGCTGCGGCAGCTGCGCCTCGGCTGAACGACGGCCCCTCATCCGAGCCCCACATCGTGCCGCGGCGCATGCCAGCGGGCTGCGGCTCGCGCCCCGCGGGGCAGGTCCTCGGCCAGCATCAGGCGCTGGGCGACGAGGGCCTCCGCCGCCGCGGTGATGGCGGCGACATAGCCGGCAGCATCGCCGTAGCGCGCCTGCACCGAGGGCCGCGGATCGCCGGTGGCATCGCGCTCGGCCTCGGTCTCGGCGAAGGGGATGGTGCTGCCGGTGTATTCGTGCAGCGCACCGGCGGCATTGCCGCGGGCGCGGAGGTTCCAGGCGGTGTAGGTCGCCAGCGGCGCCGCCACCATCGGCGCGCGCACCCCGCCGAGGTCGTTGCCATCGGCATCGACCGCCGGGACCAGCACCGCATAGCCGGCGGCATCGGCGACGCGCGGCGGCAGGATGGTCTGCACCCCGGCCTCGAGGCCGAAGTCGTACAGCGGGAAGTCGCTCGGGCCGCGCGGCACGGCGACGCCGGGAATGGCAGGGAACCGGCCGCGCCATTCCGCCATGGTGGCGGCGGTGCCATCGGCCCGGCGCGGCATGGCGGAGGGCGGCGGCGGCGTGCCATCCGTCGCCCAGGCGTCCATCGCCTCCAGCAGCGCGCGGAAGAGCATGCTGGTCCAGACGACGTTCTCGGTATTGAGGAAGGGTCCGGTGGCGGGCTTCGTCAGCCGCGGATTGGCGGCATGCTGGCTGCTGCACCAGTGGTAGATGCGGACGCCTTCGGGCTGCGGCAGATCCTCGCCCTGCGTGGTCGTGTGCACCAGGCTGCCGCGGCGCTGCCAGTATTCGGTGGCGCTCTGGCTGTGCATCACCAGCGGGTCGGTCGCCGGGCGCTTCAGGATGGCGTCGGTGGCGCCGGTCAGGTGGTCGGTGGTCTCGGCATAGCTGAAGGGGAAGGCATCGGCGGCATTGTCATGATCCTCGTATTGCTGCCCGGCGGGGACGGTGAGGTTGGCGAAGCGGCCGATGAACAGCCGCCCGGCGCCGGCCACATGCGGCAGCAGCCCGTCGAAGACCCGGCGCCCCGCGGCATCGGCGTTGAAGCCGGCATGGAGGAAGTCGCGGATAGTCCGGCCGGTCTGGCTGCGGCCCCAGCCATAGGCCTTGTCGACCGCGCCACGCAGCGGATTGGCCGCTGTCGCGTCATGCCGCAGCCAGCTCACCAGGTCGCGCACCGCGGCATGGCCGAGGCCCAGCACGCGCGGCGCCTCGGCGGTATAGACCAGTTCGTAGATCCAGCCGGGGCGGAAGCCGGCGGGCATGTGCAGGTGCCGCCGGGAGGGGGCGACGATCGAGTCGCGGCCGAAGACTTCGAGCCCCATGCCCGCCTCGTGGCGGCCGAACTGCCATTCGCCGGCCGGCACCGCCTCGCGCGGCGCCCAGGGATAGCGGCGGCGGGTGAGCGTGGCGGGGCCATCGACCGCGGGATGGCTGTAGGTGCTGGTGTAGACGCCGAGGGGGAAGGTGTTCACGCCCTCCTGGCCGATGAACTCGGCCCGAACGGTGCCGGTGACCGGGGCGCCGTCCCGCATGGCCACCGGCGCATCCAGGATGACCCAGCCGTTGCCCGGCAGCAGGTCGCCCTGCCAGGCGCCCCAGACGATGCTGTAGCCGCGGCGCATCAGGTAGCCGTTGCCGGCGTGCTCCTCGGCCAGCGGCAGATTGGACCCCGGGGCGTCGTTGAAATACTGCAGGCAGCGCTTGTTGCCGCGGTTGCCCCAGTCGAAGAACAGCCGGCGGTTGCCGCGGGCGAGGTCGACCGGGCGCAGGATCTGCACGTCGCCCTCGAAGCGGATCAGCCCGTCGGCGTCGCGCGGCGCCAGGGCGAGATCGGTGATCGGGGCATTGCCCGGCGCCCGCGGGTCGACCGCGTAGCGGGCGCGGCCGAGCAGCAGTTCGTAGGGGCCGGTGGCGCCGAAGGACTGGCCCTCGGCGAAGGGCAGGCGTGCCTGCAGCGTCAATCCGTCCATCGTGCCACCCCTCAGCCGGTCGGGAAGGACTGCGCCCCGGCCAGCCGCCCGCGTCAAGCCGCGGCGGCGCGCAGCCGGGCCGCCAGCGCATCCTGCTGCGCGGTGACCGCCGCGGCATGGCGCAGGGCCAGCAGGCGGGACGCCAGGCGCAATTCGCGGGCGAAGGCGGGGCTGCGGAGGAACTCGCGCATGCAGGCGACCAGCCCGGCGGCATCGGCGCAAGCGTGGCCGTGATGCTCGGCCGGCAGGCCGGCGAAGGCATCCCGGGTGCCGAGCACCGGGTTGCCGAAGGCCAGCGCCTCGACCGTCTTGACCTTGAGGCCGGTGCCACCGGCCATCGGGTTCAGCACGCAATCGACCTGGGCATAGAAGGCGGCGGCATCGGGGAGCTGCGGCAGCAGCCGCGGGCGCGAGGCGAGCAGCAGGTCCTGCCGGCGCAGGATGCGGCCGGCGAGTAGCCAGGGCAGCTCCGGCGCTGGCGCCAGGGCGGCATCCAGGGTGCGCACGGCGGCGAGGTTCCAGGGATTGGCGCTGCCAAGGTAGCCGAAGGGCATGGCCGGCGCCGGGGCCGGGGCGCCGAGGAAGCGCAGCGGCGGCATGTGGCCGAACACCGCAACCTCCACCGTACAGCGTCGGCGCAGCACCTCCGCCTCCTCGGCCTGGATGCCGAGCACCAGCTCGGCCCGGTCGAGGCCGCGGGACTCTTCCGCGACGCTGGTGAAGAACCAGGAGGGATCGAGCCCCTGGTCGCGGGCCACCGCGTCGCGGCCACCGAAGAGGTCGTGGGTATCGAGGATGCGCAGGGCTCCCCCACTCCCGGCCAGGGCGGCGGAGAGCCAGACGTAGTTCACCAGCACCGCGTCGTAGCGGCGGGCGCGCTGCAGGCCGGCGACCCGCTCGACCAGAGCCGGCGGGCACCAGTCGTCGAGACCCCAGCAGCCCGGCATGGAGGATTCTCCGGTAACCACCCCCGGTTCGACGTGCAGGGCATGCCAAAATCCGGCCATGGCGGCCTGCTGGCTCGGGGCCAGCCCCTCGGTGGCGAAGCAGAGGAATTCGCAGGCGATGCCGCGCGCCATGAGGGCGCCGCCGAGGGACTGGATGCGGGCGGCATTGCCCTGGTCGGCCGGATGCGAGGCGATGGGCGAGACGATCAGCAGGCGGGGCGGGCGCCTCATCCCTCGAGCTCCAGCAGGGTCAGGCGCAGCCCGGCGGGTGCCGCCCCGGGCCAGGCGAGGCCGAGCACCTGCGCCTGGCCGGTCGGGGCGGCGAGCCGGACCGACAGCGTGCCGCCGGCCTCACCGGAGGTCGTGGCCTGTGTCAGGCCGGCCGGGTGGCGGCGGCCGTCGAGGAAGAATGCCAGCGGTCCCGGCGCCGCGCCGGCGAAGCCGAGCCGGAGCTGCCAGGGCTGCGGCGGCAGGGCGCCGAGCAGCAGCCGCGCCTGCCGGGTGCCGCCGAGGGTGGCCGGGTCCGCCAGGTCGCTCGGCAGCCCGGCCGCCGGCACCGCCATCCGCCGCACCGCCCCCTCCGGCGCCAGAGCGCCCAGGCTGGCGAGGCGGGGGGAGACCAGCCGGCCGCCCACCTGCCAGCCGATGCCGGCGAGCCCGGCGGCGGCGTCGCGCAGGCGGCCGAAGACCTCGGCCAGGCGGGCTTCGGCCAGCAGCAGGACATGCCGTTCCGGCGCAGCATTGCGGCCGAACAGCAGCATGATCCGCGCCTGGCCGGGGTGCGCCGGCATCTCCCCGGAGCCGCCTTGCAGCAGCGTCAGCGTGGCGCCGTCGGCCGGCCCGGGACGCTCCCGCCAGGCCAGGCGTTCGGGCGCGGCATCCCAGGCCGGATCGGCCGCCAGGTCGGCCTCCGGGTCCAATCCGAGCAGCGGTCGACCGGCCTGGCGGAAGCGGGCCAGCAGCGCGGCTTCCGCCGCGGGCACCGGGGCGGCGAGGCCCGCCCGCGTCCCCGGCAGCCAGGGCAGCAGCCGACCATGGGGCAGGCTGAGGTCGCGCGCGGCCAGCCCCGGGAAGGCGCGCGCCAGCAAGGCTGCCAGGACGGGCGCCGCGCTCAACCGGGCCCGGCCAGGTCGAGGTCGAGCAGCAGCCCGTCCGGTTCCACCCGCAACGCCCGGACCGCGGCCCGCGGCGGCAGCAGGCCGGGCAGCAGGCCCGTGGGCGCCAGGCTGAGGTCGGCGAGCGCCGCGAGCTCCGAGACATCCAGCCGCAGCCGGCACGCGCCCTGCCGCCCGGCCAGCACCTGCGCGATGGCGGCCCGTTCCGGCCGCGCCCGCAGCAGCGGCGGCGGCGCGGCGCTGCCGGCGAGGGGCGCCACCGGCCGGTCGCGGCTTGCCTCGATGACGTCGCGGTAGCGGGCGGCGACGCTGGGCAGGGCCATCTCCGCCAGCGCGTGGCGCCGGCCGGCGGCGCCGATGGCCGCGGCCCTTCCCGGATCGGCCAGGAGGCCGGCGAGCGCCGCCGCCAGCGCCCGGGCCCCGCCGGCCAGCGGCAGGTGGATGACCGCGTCGCGTGGCAGCTCGGCGTAGGCGGCGGTATCGGAGACGAGGCAGCAGACCCCGGCGGCGAGGCCGCGGGCGAGCGGGCCGGAGCTTTCACCCTGCGACGGGAAGCGCAGGGTCACCAGCACGTCGGCCGCCGCGATGTGATCGGCGAAGTTGGCGGCGTCGAGGTGGCCGGTGACCCTGGCCCGGTCCGCCACGGCCGCCGCCTGCTCCGGATCGGCGCCACCGGCATGGATCCAGCGGATGCCGGGCAGCGCCGCGAGGGCCGCGGCCACCCAGTCCAGCCGCTTCGCCCGGGCCGCGAAGCCGGCGGTGACCAGCAGGAAATCCCCGGGCGGGATGCCGAGCCGGGCCCGGGCGGCGCCGCGGGCGGGCGGCTCTCCGGGCGGCAGCGGGTGCGGGATGACAGCGACATGGGCAGTGGCCGCCTCGCCATGGGTCAGCCGCAGGCGGCGCTGGGCGAAGCGGGAATGCACCACCACGGCGCGGGAGCGCGCCAGCACCTCCCCCGCCAGGTCGAAGAGCAGATGGTTGGAGCGCGTCGACAGCCCATGGTCGCGCAGCTGTGCCCCGAAGGTCGCGGCCATGCCCGGTGCAGCATGGCGGAGGCCGGCCAGGATGGTCGCCCGGCTCTCGCCCGTCGATTCATGCAGGTGCAGCAGGCCAGGGTCGTGCAGGGTGGTGACACCGGGCAGGTGGCGCAGCGCCCGCAACACGAAGCCATGGTCCGGGTTGTTGCCGATCTGGTGCAGCACCCGGCCACCGGCTTCCGGCAGGCGATGCGCCAAGGCAGGGTCCACCACGGCGGCGCCGGGCGCCGCCGCCAGCCAATCCTCGCAGGCGACGGTGCAGCGGTAGTGCGGGGCGAGCCCGTCCAGCAGCGCGGCGGCGTAGTCGGCGATGCCGTTCCGCGCCGGCGGCAGCGGGCTGACGAGCAGCAGCGAGGGCAGCAGGGCATCCATCGCCGGCAATCTCCCCTGTTCGGCGGGTGGCGCCAAGCGTGGTCGCTTGCTGGGCCGGCCGGGCCCGTGCTAGCGGCGGAACCCGATGGACAGGCCCGCCCTCGCAGAGTTTCCCTTCCTGGTGGTGGGTGCCGGCGCCGGCGGGCTGCGGCTCCGGGCGCTGCGGGATTGCACGCCGGGCGCGGCGCTGCAGGCCTGGTGCCGCGGGATCGAAGTCGGCCGGCTGCCGCTGGCCGGGGTGCTGGCGGCAGGGGACATTCTCGAATTGCCGGTCACCCGGCTGCCCTGCGTCCCCCTGCCGGCTTCGCTGCGAATCGCCGCCGCGGCGGCGGGGCCCGAGTTGGCGGCGCCCTGGCCGATCGCCTCGCCCGAGGCGGCGCTGGCCCTGCTTGGCCCGGGGGCACCGGTGCTGGAGGATCTGCGGCTGGAGTCCGGGATGCTGCGCGGCACCGGGATCGAGCGTCGGAACGGCCTGGTGCGGCCGGTGCTGCATGCGATCCTCAACGGCAGCGCCGTCCGGGCGGTCCAGGTGGAGCGGCCGGTGCCGCTGGCCGAGGGCGGCTGCGCCTTCCGCTTCGCCATGGCGCTGGAGCCGGCGGATCTGAACGGCGGCGGGCTGGACATCGCCCTGCACGCACCCGGCACCGAGGCGCCCCTGGCCCGCTTCGCCTGGGCCCCTGCCCTGCCCGGCGCCGAGCCGCTGGCCGCGCTGGAGGCGCGGGTGCTGCGGCTGGAGCAGGCGGGGCAGACCACGCTGGCCGGCCTGCAGGCGATGCTCGACCGCCGGCTGGAGCAGCAGCAGGACCGGATCGACGCCTTCATCGAGGCCGCGGCCAGCCTGCTGCTGGACCGCCTTCTGCTGGAAGGGCCGGAGGAGACGGCGGGCGCGGCACTGCGGGCCTTGATCGCCGGTGCCGTCAGCCCGCCGCCAGCCCCGCCGCCGGTGGCGGGTGGCGAGGCGATGCTGGCGCCATCGGATGCCGGCTTCGACCTCGGCTGGCATGCCGCCGAGGAGGATGCGGAGGGCGGCTTCCGCTGGATGAGCCTGCAGGGCCTGGTCCGCAACCCGGCGCCCATGCGCCCGGTGGACTGGGTGGAGGTGGCGGTCGGGCATCTCTACGGCGCCCCGGCCCCGGCCCTGGAGGCCAGCTTCGATGCCAAGCCCTGCCTGGTGGAGGTATCGCCCGAAGGTCCGCACCACTACCGGCTGCGGATCACCCCACCCGGCGGCGCCGCCCCATGCCAGGTGCTGCGGCTGCAGGCCCTGGCCGGCGGCAGCCCGGCCGAGGACGGCGTCAGCGGCGACGACAGGCTGCTGTCGATCGCGGTGACCGGGATCGTCTTCGCCTATGCCGATCCGGGATCCGGCCCGGCCGGCTGACCCGTGCCGCCGATGCGTTGACCCGCCGGCGCTTTCGCCCGACCCTGCGCCCCGGTCAGTACTGGCAATGGAGACGAGGCATGCCACCGGATGGCGAGATCCCGGGCGACTCCGTCCCGGCATTGCAGGACAAGCAGGCCAGCGCCCAACCCGTGAGCGCCAGGTCGGTGAGCGCGGCCTCCGTGGCCACCGTGCCGCCCGGCCCGGAGGTGCCGCCCGGGCTGCGGCGTTTCCTGGCCCTGGACGACTTCGAGGCCGCGGCGCGGCGCCACCTGCCGCGCATGCTCTACGGCTTCGTCTCCGGTGCCGCGGAGACCGATGCGGCGCTGCGCGACAACCGGGCGGCCTTCCAGGAGCTGGGCTTCGTGCCGCGGGTGCTGGCGGATGTCTCGGCGCGGCAGACCGGCACCGCCCTGCTCGGTCGACGGTATGCGGCGCCCTTCGGCATCGCGCCCATGGGGGCCTCGGCGCTGTCGGCCTATCGCGGCGACTTGGTCTTCGCCCGGGCGGCGGCGGCAGCGGGCATCCCGATGATCCTCAGCGCCTCCTCGCTCATCCGCCTGGAGGAGGTGCGGGCGGAGGGGCCGACCGCTTGGTACCAGGCCTACCTGCCGGGCGAGGCCCCGCGGATCGAGGCGCTGGTCGACCGCGTCGCCGCCGCCGGCTACGACACCTTCGTGCTGACCGCCGACGTGCCGGTCTCGGCCAACCGGGAGAACAACGTCCGCAACGGCTATAGCCTGCCGCTGAAGCCCAACCTGCGGCTGGCCTGGGAAGGCATCAGCCATCCGCGCTGGCTGTTCGGGACGGCGCTGCGGACCCTGAAGAACCACGGCATGCCGCATTTCGAGAACATGGACGCGACCCGCGGCCCGCCGGTGCTCTCGGCCAACCTGATCCGCAAGATCGGCCGGCGGGACGGGCTCTCCTGGGAGCATCTGGCGCTGATCCGGGCACGCTGGCGGGGGCCGCTGCTGGTGAAGGGTCTGCTCTCGCCCGAGGATGCGAAGATCGCCCGCGACTGCGGCGCCGATGGCGTCATCGTCTCCAACCACGGTGGCCGGCAACTCGACGGCGCCATCGCGCCGCTGCGGATGCTGCCGGAGATCGCGGCGGTCGCCGGCGGGATGGCGGTGATCCTCGATTGCGGCATCCGGCGCGGGACCGACGTGCTGAAGGCGCTGGCGCTGGGGGCGCATTTCGTCTTCGTCGGCCGGCCCTTCCTCTATGCCGCCGCGGTGGGCGGGGAAGCCGGGGTGCGTCATGCCATCACCCTGCTCTGGGAGGAAATCCACCGGAACATGGCCATGCTCGGCATCACCGAGCTGAGCCAGCTCTCGGCCGAGTACCTGCGGCGGGTTCGCTGACCGCGTGCCGGATGCCAAAGCGGTAGCCGCTCTCCGCCGGCATGCCGGCGGGCTGGGCACGGCCTTGGCGGCGACCACCGCGGCCCAGTCTCTGGCGACGCTGACGGTCTTCGTGCTGCCGGTGCTGGCCCCTTTCGCCGCCCGCGACCTCGGGGCGCAGCCGCATTGGCTGGGCTGGCAGGTGGCCTGCATCTACCTGGCGGCCTCGATCACCTCGCTGCTCTCGGCCGGGGTGCTGCGGCGGCTGGGCCCGGCCCGCTGCACCCAGCTCGCCCTGGCGGCGGCCGGGCTCGCCTGCCTGCTGATGGTGACCGGGCTGGCCGGGGCGATCCTCGGGTCCTTCCTGATCGGGGTGGGCTACGGGCTGACCAATCCGGCGGCGTCCCAGGTGCTGGCGCGGCTGGCGACGCCGGCGCGGCGCAACCGGGTCTTCGCCATCAAGCAGACCGGCGTGCCGATCGGCGGGGCGCTGGCCGGGGCCCTGCTGCCGGGGCTGGCGGGGACGCTCGGCTGGCGGCCGGCGGTGGTGCTGGTCGGGGTGGTGCTGCTGGGCGCGGCGCTGGGCTTCGGGGTCTTCCATCGGCATTGGGACGGCGACCGCGACCCGCGCTTCCCGATCGCCGCCGGGGCCACCGGCGGGCTGATCGCCCTCAGGACCCGGCCGGGGCTGCCCGTGCTGGCACTGATCTCGGCCGCCTTCTCCGGCTTCCAGCTCGCCCTCGGCTCCTGCACCGTCACCATGCTGGTGGAGGAGGCGGGCTGGGCGCCGGTTGCCGCCGGCCTGGTGGCCGCGGTCAGCCAGGGGGTGGGCATCGGCGCCCGGATCGCCTGGGGCGTGGTGGCGGATTGGTGGCGCTCGGGCATGAAGACCCTTGCGGCCATCGGGGTGCTGACCAGCCTCGGCGGGGCCTTGCTGCCGCCGGCGCTGGCCGGGCCCGAGGTGCCGCTGGTGGCGCTGCTCTGTCTACTCGGCACCTGCGCGGCCGGCTGGAACGGGCTGCTGCTGGCCGAGGCGGCGCGGCTGGCGGCGCCGGGCAAGGCGGGCGACGCCGCGGGCGGGGTGCTGGCGGTGGCCTTCGCCGGGGTGGTGGTCGGGCCGTCGCTGTTCGGGCTGGCGGTGGCGCTGACCGGGTCCTATGCGCTGGCCTTCGGGCTGCTGGCGTTGCTGCCGGGGATGGGCGCGATCCTCGCCTGGCGCAGCGCGCGGTAAGGGCTTTCGCCAGGCAGCCCGCTGCAACTGCCCGCCCGGGTCCGGTGTTCCACCTCGCCACGTCCGATCCAGTTGCCGGTCGGCGCACCGAGGACATGCCGATGACCCAGGATGAAGACTACATGCGCCGTGCCGTCGCCCTGGCCGAGGCGGGCGGCCGCACCGAAGGCGCCTCGCCGATCGGCTGCGTCATCGTTCTCGATGGTGAGGTCATCGGCGAGGCGCACAACGAGGTGGATATCCTCCACGACCCGACAGCCCATGCCGAGATGGTCGCCATGCGCCGGGCGGGCAAGCGGCTCGGCACCTCCGAGTTCCGCGGGGCCACGCTCTATTCCACGCTGCAGCCCTGCGGCATGTGCTCGATGGCATCGATCTGGGGCAAGATCGGTCGCATCGTCTACGGCGCCGGGCGGGACGACGTGCACCACATGTATTTCGAGGGGGCGCAGCTCGACACCATCGACTTCGTCGTCGATGCCTTCCGGGACGACATCAGCCTGGAAGGCGGCATCCTGAAGCGGGAATGCACGGCGCTGCTGCACAAGCCGGACGAGGCGGTGCCGGTCGAGGAACAAGGCAACCTCTGACGCGGTCGGGCCGCTGATTTCGCATCGCAGCGAAACCGCGAGCGGCCCTGTCCGTTGCCTTCGCGCAATTCCCGAATGCCCAGGAGCATATGCCGGTGGCCGCCATTCCCAAAAGCCGTATCCGTGAAGGCCTGCCCCATCCGCGAGGAGCGAGCTGGGACGGCAGAGGTGTCAATTTCTCCCTGTTCTCCGCCAATGCCACCAAGGTCGAGGTCTGCCTCTTCGATGCCAAGGGGCAGACCGAGCTCGAGCGGATCGAGCTGCCGGAATACACCGACCAGATCTTCCACGGCTGGCTGCCCGACCTCGGGCCGGGCCAGGTCTATGGCTACCGCGTCCATGGCCCCTATGCCCCCGACGCCGGCCATCGCTTCAACCCGAACAAGCTGCTGCTCGACCCCTATGCCCGCGGCCATACCGGCGAGCTGAAGTGGGACCCGGCGCTGTTCGGCTACACCATCGGCCATGCCGACGAGGACCTGTCCTTCGATACGCGCGACAGCGCCAAATTCATGCCGAAATGCGTGGTCGTCGACCCGGACTTCAATTGGAACGGCGAGCCGAACCGCAAGCCGGTGCCCTGGGACCGGACGGTCTTCTACGAGACCCATGTGAAGGGCTTCACCAAGCTGCATCCCAAGGTGCCGGAGAAGCTGCGCGGCACCTATGCCGGCTTCACCAAGGAGGTGCTGGCCCATATCAAGTCGATCGGCGTCACCTCGGTCGAGTTGCTGCCGGTGCACAGCTTCATCGACGACGACTACCTGCAAGACAAGGGGATGCGGAATTACTGGGGCTACAACAGCATCGGCTTCTTTGCCCCCGATCCGCGCTACGCCTGGGAACGCGAGCAGACGCTGCGCGAGTTCAAGGAGATGGTGGCCCGCTTCCATGACGCAGGCCTCGAGGTCATCCTCGACGTGGTCTACAACCACACCGCCGAAGGCAACGAGCGTGGCGCGACGCTGTCCTTCAAGGGCATCGACAACGCCAGCTACTACCGGCTGATGCCGGACAACCCGCGGTACTACATCAACGACACCGGCACCGGGAACACGGTCAACCTCTCGCATCCGCGCGTCATCCAGATGGTGACGGACAGCCTGCGCTACTGGGTGCAGGAGACGCATGTCGACGGCTTCCGCTTCGACCTCGGCACCATCCTGGCCCGCGAGCCCAACGGCTTCGACAACCAGTCCGGCTTCCTCAAGGCCTGCAGCCAGGACCCGGTGTTGAATACCGTGAAGCTGGTCGCCGAGCCCTGGGACTGCGGCCCGGGCGGCTATCAGGTCGGCGGCTTCCCGCCGGGCTGGGCGGAGTGGAACGACCGCTACCGCGACACCGTCCGGGACTTCTGGCGCGGCGATGCCTCCGCCGCGGCATTGGCACCCCGGCTCTGCGCCTCGGCCGACATGTTCGCCCACCAGGGCCGCCGGCCCTGGGCCTGCGTGAACTTCATCACCGCCCATGACGGCTTCACGCTGAAGGATACGGTCACCTACAACGAGAAGCACAACGAGGCGAACGGCGAGAACAACAACGACGGCCATTCGCACAACCGGTCCTGGAATTGCGGCGTCGAGGGCGAGACCGACGACCCCGAGATCAACGCGCTGCGCCAGCGGCAGATGCGCAACATGCTGGCGACGCTGCTGCTCTCGCAGGGCACGCCGATGCTGCTGGCCGGGGACGAGTTCGCCCGCACCCAGGGCGGCAACAACAACGCCTATTGCCAGGACGACGAGATCAGCTGGCTGAACTGGGACATCGAGGAGGAAGGCCAAGCACTGATCAGCTTCACCCAGAGGCTGACCACCCTGCGGCGGACCTATCCGATCCTCCGCCGCAGCCGCTTCCTGACCGGCGCCTACAACGAGGAACTCGACGTCAAGGACGTGACCTGGGTGAATGCCAACGGGTCCGAAATGCAGGCCGCCGACTGGGAAGACGAGTCCACCCGCTGCTTCGGCATGCTGATGGACGGGCGGGCGCAGACCACCGGCATCCGGCAGCGCGGCAGCGATGCGACGCTGCTGCTGGTGCTGAATTCCTACCACGACCTTGTCGGCTTCACCCTGCCGCCGAGCCCGGCGGGCCAGGGCTGGAAGCGGCTGATCGACACCAACCAGCCCGATGGCGAGGAGGAGGTCTTCGGCTTCGGCGACAACTACGGCGTCACCGGGCGGTCGGTGCTGCTCTTCGTGCTGGAAGCAGAAGCGACCTGAGGCGCGCCCGAGGGGGGCCCAGCCTCCCTCGGGCGCCCGCCTCAGGCCGAGGCAGCGGCCAGCGGGGCGGCGACGATCACCCCCGCGGCCGCAAGCGCGGTGATCTCGCCGGCGGCGAAGCCCGCCTCGGCCAGCACCTCGCCGTTGTGCTCCCCCATCCGCGGGGGCTGACGGGTGAGGCCTGCGCGAGTACGGCCTTCGCCGAATTCCACCGGCAGGGCCGGCAGGCCGAACAGGGCGCCACCGCCGCCGAGCGCCGAGATGGCGGTCTGCAGCAGGCCGCCGCCGGCGAGCAGGTGCGGGTCCTCGAAGAGATCGGCGGGCTGGCCGACCGGTGCCCAGGAGATGCCGGCCGCCTCGCAGCGGCGGGCCACCTCGGCTTGCGGGTATTGCGCGAAGACCTCCTGCAGGGCGGGGATCAGCCATGAGCGTTCGCGGCTGCGCTGGGCGTTGGTGGCCAGGCGGGCATCGGCAGCGAGGTTGCCGAGGCCGAAGGCCTCGGTGAAGCGCAGCCACTGCTGGTCGCTGGTGACGCCGACGAAGAGCTGGCCGTCACCGGCGGTGGCGAAGGCATCGTAGATGCCCCAGGCGCCGCGGCGGGCCGGCATCGGCGGCGGCGGCTCGCCGGTGGCGGCGAGGCCGGCCATGTGACTGCCCATTAGGAAGACCGCGCTTTCGAACAGCGCGCCGCTGACCCGCTGCCCCTGCCCCGTCGTATCGCGTTCCCGCAGCGCCGCCTGCACCGCGACCACGCCGAAGACCGCGCCGAGGATGTCGACGATGGAGGCGCCGGCGCGCAGCGGCCGGCCCGGCGGGCCGGTCATGTAGGCGAGGCCGGACTGGAATTGCACCACCTCGTCGAGCGCTGGGCGGTGCTCGTAGGGCCCTGCCAGGAAGCCCTTGAGTGCCAGATAGACCAGCCGCGGGTTGACCGCCTTCAGATCCTCCCAGCCGCAGCCCAGGCGCTCCATGGTGCCGGGGCCGTAGTTCTCGAGCACGACATCCGCCTGGGCGACCAGCCGATGCGCGGTGGCGCGGCCCTCGGGGGACTTCAGGTCCAGCGCCAGGCTGCGCTTGTTGCGGTTGAAGGCGGCGAAGAAGCCGGCGGCGAAGCCCGGCAGCCGGCGGGTATGGTCGCCGGCCGGAGCGGGCTCGATCTTCACCACGTCGGCGCCGAGATCCGCCAGGACCAGGCCGGCGCAGGGCCCCATGATGGTATGGGAGAATTCGAGGACCCTGAGGCCCTTCAGCGGTGCCGGATTGGCTGCTTCTGCCGGCCGATCCAGGCCTTCGGGCCGCGCTTCGCGATCATCGGACAAGCTCATGCCGCCTTCCGCCGGAAGGCGTCCAGGCTGCCGGCGCGGAGCAGCTCGGACGGGAGTTGATGGCCGACGATGCGCTCGGCCAGCCGTCCCACCTCGATCAGCGCATCGAGGTCGATGCCGGTATCGATGCCCATCTCCTCGCACAGCAGGGCCAGCTCCTCCGTGGCGATATTGCCGGCGGCGCCCTTCTGCCCGGCGAAGGGGCAGCCGCCGAGGCCGCCCACGGTGCTGTCGAATTTGGTCACCCCCAGCCGCAGCCCGGCATGGGCATTGGCGACCGCCAGGCCGCGGGTGTCATGCAGATGGAGGCCGATGCGGAGCTCCGGCCAGCGCTCCCGCACCGCCGCCACGCCGCGCTCGATGCGGGTCGGCGTCGCCCAGCCCATGGTATCGGCGAGCGAGACGTCGGTGATGGTCTCGCCGAACTCGGTCGCAACGGCCAGGCCATCGGCCACCGTCCGCACCACCAGCTCCGGCGCGATATCGCCCTGGTAGTTGCAGCCGAAGGCGGCCATGACGCCGACCCGCGTCACCTTCACCCCGTTCTTCTGATGCGCCGCGGTCTGCTTGCGCATGGCCTCGAGGTTCTCGGCATGGCCGCGGTTGAGGTTCTTGATCGAGAAGGCATTCGAGGCGGCGAGCGAGATCGAGCCGGAGATCGCCAGCTTGCCGGCGAAGGCGAGTGCGCGGTTCAACCCGGTCTCGTTGAACCAGAGGGCGGCGTAATGGACGCCCGGCTTCGGGCGGAAGCCCGTCGCCACCGCTTCGGCATCGGCCCAGCCGGGCACCAGGCGGGTGTTCACGAAGGAGCAGATCTGGATGTGGCGCAGGCCGGTCTCGGCCAGGGCCTCGATCAGCGCGACCTTGTCCGCGGTCGGGATTGGGCCGGGTTCGATCTGGAAGCCCTCGCGCGGGCCCTCCTCGAAGATGTCCACATGCGGCGGCAGGTCGGCCATGGGGCTGCTCCCGTTCAGGTTTTGGCTGTCTCGCTTCGGCCAATGGTGCCCCCGCCAGCGCCGGAGCGCCAGCGCCCGGGCAGCCCGCTGTGGCGCCAGACCCTTGCCGCGGCGCCTGCGCCTCGGCACAAAGCCGGCAGAGCCGGAGGAACGAACCCATGAGCGCTGCCGCCAGGACCACGGATACCAGCCCCAAGGACGAGGGCGGCCTGCCGACCCTGAGCATCCAGGGCAGCCGCGCCACCCTCCTGCTGAACCGGCCGCTGGTGATGAACCGGGTGCAGCCCGAGGATATCCGCGAGATCCTGCGCATCCTGAGCGAGGTCGAGACCAATCCCACGGTGCGGGTGCTGGTGATCGCCTCGACCGGCAAGGCCTTCTCGGCCGGGGCGCATCTCGGGAACATGGCGCAGCAAGCGAACAGCGGCGGCATCAGCGATGCCCCTGGCAACAGCTTCGAGGACTTTGTCAACCGGTTGGAAATGCTCAAGATTCCGACCATCGCCCGGCTGCATGGCGGGGTCTACGGCGGCAGTACCGACATGGCGCTGGCCTGCGATTTCCGGGTCGGCGTGACGCCGGCGACGGTCATGTTCATGCCGGCCGCGCGGATCGGCGTGCACTACTACGAGAGCGGGCTGCGGCGCTATGTCTCCCGGCTCGGCTTCAACGATGCCAAGCGGCTCTTCATGCTGGCCGAGCAGCAGTCCTCCGAGGATCTGCTGCGGATCGGCTACCTGACCGACCTGGTGACGCCGGATCAGCTCGATGCCCGGATCGATGCGATCGCGGCGCGGCTGGGCGAGCTGGCGCCGCTGGCGGTGCAGGGTGCCAAGCGGGCGATCAACGAGATCGGCCATCAGGCGCTGGATGTCCCGGACCTGGAGGCCCGAATGAAGGCCGCGAAGGACAGCGAGGACATCAAGGAAGGGCTCATGGCCTTCCAGGAAAAGCGCAAACCGGTGTTCAAGGGCCGCTGAGTCCCCACCTGAAGTAGGGGAGGTGACCGTCTCCCCCGAACTCGCATCTGAGGGTCGCATGGAAGAATTCGACTGCGTCGTCGCCGGTGCCGGCGTCGTCGGCCTGGCCATTGCCCGGGCCCTCGCCCTTGCTGGCCGCGAGGTGCTGGTGCTGGACGCCGCCGAAGGCATCGGCACCGAGACCTCCTCGCGCAACTCCGAGGTCATTCATGCCGGCATCTACTACCCTGCCGGCAGCCTGATGGCGCGGGCCTGCGTCACGGGCAAGCAGATGCTCTACGCCTATTGCGCCGAGCGAAGCCTGCCGCATGCCAACTGCGGGAAGCTGATCGTGGCGACCGATGCCGAGGAGGCCGAGCGGCTTGCTGCCATCCAGGCGCGGGCGGCGGCCAATGGCGTGCCGGACCTGCGACGGCTCGAGCGGGCGGAGGCGCTGGCGCTGGAGCCGGCACTGGCCTGCACCGCGGCGCTGCTCTCGCCCTCGACAGGGATCATCGACAGCCACGCCTATATGCTTAGCCTGCAAGGCGATGCGGCGAATGCCGGGGCGATCTTCGTCTTCCATGCCCCGGTCCTGGGCGGGCGGGTGACCGAGGACGGCATCGAGATCGAGGTCGGCGGTGCCGAACCGATGGCGCTGCGCTGCCGCAGCTTCATCAATGCCGCCGGGCTGCATGCGCCGAAGCTTGCCCGGGGGCTGGTTGGGATGCCTAGTCAGCTGATCCCGACCGCCTATTACGCCAAGGGGAACTACTTCAGCCTGACGGGCAAGAATCCCTTCTCCCGGCTGATTTACCCGGTGCCGGTGCCGGGCGGGCTCGGGACCCATCTGACCATCGACCTCGGCGGCCAGGCACGCTTCGGGCCCGATGTCGAATGGGTCGACAGCCTCGACTACGAGGTCGATCCCCGCCGCGGCGACAGCTTCTACGCCGCCATCCGACGCTACTGGCCGGATCTGAAGGATGGAGCCCTGGCGCCGGGCTATTCCGGCATCCGGCCGAAGACCGTGCCGAAGGGGGCGGCCGGTCAGGATTTCGCCATCCAGGGTCCCGCCGCGCATGGCGTGCCCGGACTGGTTCATCTGTTTGGCATCGAGAGTCCGGGGCTGACCGCCTCGCTGGCGCTGGCGCAGCTTACGGTTGAAGTCTTGGGCATTTTATAGCCTGAAAAGTTCACCTTTTCGTAAGTGGGGTGGCATAAGCTGGGTTTTCGCTCAGGTGTCATACCGCTGCGATGGATCGAATCCCGTCCTTCCCGCATTGGGCCGCCGCACCGAGGAAGGACCGAGCCGTGCAACCTGTGTCTGCCGTCGCCGATGCCGAAATGCTGACCTATTTGACCGATGCGTCCCTGCCGGTCCCTGGCCTGAGCGAGCCGCGCGTCGGCGATTCGGTTGAGTTGCGCCTGTTGCGCGGCGGGCGCGAGGTCGAGGCTTGGTCCACCACCGGAATCCGGCTTGGACGGCTACCGCCAGCAGAGCGTGAGGCACTCGACGGTTTGCTGCAGGGTGGCGCCTTGCCCCTGCAGGGTCGGATCAGCGCGGTGGTGCCAAGGCCTCTGCTGCTGGGCAGTGGGCGGATCCATATTCGCGTGACGCCGCCGGCCAACTGAGGTTTCCTGACGCGGAACCGTCCTGCCGCAAGCAGTCCGTCAAGGGATGGTGGGAAAGGACGTTGGGTCTGCGCTACATGCTGGGCAGCCAGGCCTCCTTCCCATAAGGGCATGTTACCGCCGAGTCCGGTCAATCAGGCACTGACGGCAGTTCGACTGTTGCTTTCCTGCCGCCAAGCCCGTTCCTCGCGGGCAAATGGACATCAATTCGCGCAATGGTTGATCGTCCCGCTATCGGATAATTGTGCGATGCCACAATCCGGCCGCAACCACGTCGCATTCCCGCACGACCCTTCCCCCATGATGCGCCTGTTCGGAAGGATTGCGGACGGTCGGTGACCGGCGTCGATCCGCCTGGGCAGGACCAAGCGGCGTCCCGATCTTCTGGCGCCGGCACCCATCGAGCGGTCGAGGTTGTCCATGTTCAGCGTTGAATCCTTTCGGGGTCTGGCGCATCAGCAATCCGCCGGACGCGGCCTGTCTCTTCCGGTCCGCCCACAGGTGGCGCGGGTGGCGCAGCCAGCCATGAAGCGGGCGCTGGATATCGCCGGTGCGGGCAGCCTGCTGCTGCTGAGCCTGCCCGTCTTCCTGGTGCTGGCCTTGTGCGTGCGGGCGGATGGCGGCCCGGTCTTTTACGCGCATGAGCGGGTGGGCCTTGGTGGCCGGCGGTTCGGCTGCCTCAAGTTCCGCTCCATGGTGACCGACAGCGCGGCCCGGCTCGAGGCGCTGCTGACCCATGACCCGGTCGCGCGGGCGGAATGGGATGCGACCCGCAAGCTGCGCCACGACCCCCGCATCACCTGGGTGGGCCGCTTCCTTCGGGCCAGCAGCCTGGACGAGTTGCCGCAGCTGATCAACGTGCTGCGCGGTGACATGAGCCTGGTGGGTCCCCGCCCGGTCATCGCCGCCGAGCTTGCGGCGCATTACGGTGCGGCGACCGAGCACTACCTCTCGGTGCGCCCCGGGATCACGGGTCTCTGGCAGGTCAGTGGCCGGTCCAGCACCAGCTACGCAACCCGGGTGGCGCTCGATGTGCGCTATGCCACCAACCCCTCCCTGCTGGAGGATCTCCGCATCCTGCTGCGGACTCCGGCCGCGGTGCTGTTGCGGCGCGGTGCCTATTGACCATCCGGCAATGCGATGTACGCACCAAGATTTTGGTCTTTGGGTGCGACGTTGTTTCGGCGCTGTAGACAGGTTCAAGGGATCTCATGTCTCATTCGGCAGCCTCCCGCACCCATACTCGTACGATGGTCTCCGGGGTTGTGTGGAACGGTCTTGGGCGCGGCCTTCCGCTGCTTCTGGCCCTTGTTCTCACACCTATTCTGGTCCAGCAGCTCGGGCTCGAGCGCTGGGGATTGTTCACCCTGGCACTGGCCATGGTCGGTGTTTTCGGCGTCTTCGACTTCGGCGTCGGCCAGGCGTTGACACGGGCGCTGTCCGAGCGAATCGGTACGGGGCGGAACGCCGATGCGACCGCCCTGGTCGAGGCGGCGATCGGCGCACTCCTTGGCATCAGCATCCTGGTCGCCATCGGCCTCTGGATCTTCGTGCCGGTCCTGGTGGATCGCATCCTGCAGGTCCCGCTGGGGCTGCGCGACCAAGCGATCGGCGCCATGCGGGTGCTGGCGGCGGCGGCCCCGCTGGTGGTGCTGAATGCCGCGCTCTGGGGCGTTCTGGCGGCATACCAGAAGTTCCGTGCGGCCAATCTGGCCACCATCCCGGTCAACCTCTTCTACTACCTAGGCCCGGTGCTGGTGCTGCTGGTCTGGGACAGCCTGATCGGGGTCATGCTGGCGCTGGTCGCTTGCCGGCTGGCGAATACCCTTTCCTACCTCTGGTTGGTGCGGCCGCTGCTGCCGGGCCTCGGGCTGCACCGGCCCCGGCTCGCGCTGGTGGTGCCGTTGCTGCGGCTCGGCGGCTGGATGACCTTTTCCGGCCTGCTGACCCAGGCGCTGCTCTATGCAGACCGCTTCCTGATCGGCGCCATCCTCACTCTCTCGGCGGTCGCCTTTTATGCCACACCGCTGGATCTCGTGATGCGGGTTTGGATCCTGCCGGTGGCGGTCGCGCAAACCCTGCTGCCGGCCTTCGCCTCCGCCTTCGTCACCGCGCCGGGACCAACCGCGGCGCTGCTGCGGCGCGGAGGGTTGCTGGTCATGCTGCTCGTGCTGCCGGCCTGCCTGGTGCTGGTGGGCGGTGCCCACGAAATTCTCTCCCTCTGGCTCGGCCAGGGCTTCGCCGAGGGTAGCGGCCGGGTCCTGCAATGGCTTGGCTGCGGCATCTTCTTCAGCTGTGTCGCCTTCGCCCCGAATGCGCTGATCGATGCGATCGGCCGGCCAGATGCGACGGCAAAATTCTCACTCCTGCAGGCGCTGGTTTTCATCCCGCTGGCGATGTTGCTGATCCGGCTGATCGGCATCGAGGGTGCGGCCATCGCCTGGGCTCTGCGGGCGGCGACGGATTGCCTGGGCAAGCTTTGGCTGGTGGGATGGCTCTATCCGCCGGCGGCGACGACAGCACGGCAGCTGGCGCTGCCATTATTGGCCGGCGGCGCCGGGTTATTGCTGCTATTGCCAATGCCCGGGCTGCCGGGCATGGTGGTGGCGGGGTGTTTCGGCTTCGCCGCTTTCCTGACGGCTGCCTTTCGAACCCTCGATCCGATGGAGCGCAACCAGCTCGGCAGTATGGTCCGCCACCCGGCCCTGCTGCTGCGGCCGGAGCTTACATGAACCCAATCGCCATCAATGGCCGCTTCCTGACACAACGCGTTACCGGCGTTCAGCGCTTCGCAACCGAGATTACCCACGCGTTGGATGCTATGGCTGCCGCAGGCGACCTCCCCGCTGCACGACTGCTACGGCCGCCAGGCGGGCCGCCCTCCCCCTTCCCGCATCTAGCCGAGGAGGCTTTCGGGCGGCTGCGCGGACAGGCCTGGGAACAGCTTGAACTGCCCACCCGTGCCCGACGCCACGTGTTGGTGAACCTCGGCAATACCGCGCCGCTGGCGCCCGGCCGGCCGCAGGCGGTGGTGATCCACGATGCCGGCGCCTTCGACACGCCCGAGAGTTATTCCGCGGCCTTCAGGGCCTGGTACCGCAGCCTGCATTGGGCACTGCCCCGGGCGGGAGCGCGGCTGTTGACGGTTTCCGAATTCTCCCGCCAGCGGATTGCCGCAAACATCGGCATCGCGCCGGAGCGGATCGGCGTGGTGCATGAAGGCGGGGAGCACATCCTGCGGGAAGCGGCCGATGCAACCGTGCTGGCCCGGCATGGGCTGGTGCCTGGACGCTTCGCCCTCGTCGTCGGCACCAAGGCGGCGCACAAGGGGCTCGGCGGGCTGGTCGAGACGCAGGTGATGCTGGCCTCGCGGGGGCTGACGCTGGCAGTGGCCGGCGCGACCGACGGGGCGGTCTTCCGCCAGGGCGGCGACCCTGCCGGCCAAGCGGTAGTGCCGCTCGGCCGGGTCAGCGATGCCGAGCTGCGGGCACTCTACGAAGCGGCCCTGTGCCTGATCTTTCCCTCCCGCTACGAAGGCTTCGGCCTGCCACCGCTGGAGGCCATGACCTGCGGCTGCCCGGTGGTCGCCGCCGAGGCCGCCGCGGTGCCCGAGGTCTGCGGCGACGCCGCGCTGTGGTTCGACAACGACGGCCCCCGCCGCCTGCCGGATGCGCTGGCGCGTCTCCTGGAAGAGGCCGGGCTTGCCGCGACCCTGACGGCGCGCGGCCTCGCCCGCGCCAGGGATTTCTCCTGGCGCGGTGCAGCGGAACGACTGGTCTCGCTGTTGCCGGGTGCCCCCATATGAAGGTTGCGGTGGTGCATGAATGGCTCGACAGCTATGCCGGCTCCGAGCGGGTGGTCGAGCAGTTGCTGGCGATCTGGCCGGAGGCCGACCTCTTCGCCGTCTGTGACTTCCTGCCGGCGGCGGAACGCGGCTTCCTCAGCGGCCGCAAGGTGACGACCAGCTTCATCCAGCGCCTGCCGATGGCCCGGCGGATGTTCCGCAATTACCTCGGGCTGATGCCGCTGGCGGTCGAGCAATTCGACCTCTCCGGCTATGACCTCGTGGTCTCCTCCTCCCATGCCGTCGCCAAGGGGGTGCTGACCGGTCCAGGACAGCTGCATGTCAGCTACATCCACAGCCCGATGCGCTATGCCTGGGACCTGCAGCACCAGTACCTGCGGCAGGCGCGCATGGAGCATGGGCTGAAGGGGGCCTATACCCGCTGGCTGCTGCATCGGCTGCGGCTCTGGGACCGCAGCTCGGCCGCCGGGGTCGACAGCCTCGTCGCCAACAGCAGCTATATCGCGGACCGCATCCGCAAGGTTTGGCGGCGCGACTCCACAGTCATCCACCCCCCCGTCGACGTGACGCGGTTCAGCCTGGGTGCGGAGCGGTCGGGGCATTACCTGATTGCCTCCCGCATGGTGCCCTACAAGCGGGTGGAGCTGGTGGTGGAGGCCTTCCGGCGCATGCCGGACCGGCGGCTGGTGGTGACCGGGGACGGCCCCTCCGAGGCGTTGGTGCGGGCCGCCGCGGCCGGCGCATCCAATATCGAATTCCGAGGCCGGGTACCGCAGGCCGAACTGGTGGTTCTGACGCAATCGGCACGCGCGGTGCTGGCTGCGGCGGAGGAAGATTTCGGCATCGCCATGGTGGAAGCCCAGGCCTGCGGCACGCCACTGATCGCCTTCGGTCGGGGCGGCGCCCGGGACATCGTGCAGACCGGGTCGACGCCGACCGGCATCCTCTTCGAGCCTCAGAGCGCCGCGGCCATCATCGCCGCGGTCGGACAGTTCGAGGCCATGGCAATTGACCCCGCCGCCTGCCGCGCCAATGCGCTGCGCTTTTCCGAGGCCGCCTTCCGCGAACGGATGCGGACGCATGTCGAAGCGCTGCTGCCGTGACCTTCTCCCTGGTGGTCGCCACCCGCGGCCGGGACCGCGAATTGGCCGAGCTCTTCGAGAGCCTGCTGGCGCAGGAAGCGGCGCTCGAGGTGATCGTCGTCGACCAGAATGCCGATGACCGGCTGGCACCCGTCATCGCGGCCTATGAAGCCCGGCTGCCCCTGCTCTGGCGCCGCTCGGCGGTAGCCAATGCCTGTCATGCGCGAAACCTGGGGCTGGCGCTGGCCCGGGGTGCGATCGTCGGCTTCCCGGACGATGACTGCCTGCTGCCGCATGGGGTGCTGGGCCAGGTCGTGGCGGCCTTCGAGGCCGATGCCGATCTGGCGGTGCTGACCGGGCCGGCGGCCTCGCCCGAGGGCGGCCTCGGCTCCGGCCGCTGGCGGGAGGAAGCCGGGTCGATCACCCCGGCCAATGTCTGGACCAGCGTCATCGAGTTCAACCTCTTCCTGCGGCGGCCGGTGGCGCTGGCGCTCGGCGGCTTCGACGAGCGTCTGGGGCCGGGCACGGCCTTCGGCTCCGCCGAGGGCAACGACCTGGTGCTGCGCGCGGTCGAGGCCGGGCATGCGGCGCGCTACGAGCCGGCGCTGCGGATCGTCCATCCGGACAAGCGGCTGACGCCGGTCGCGGTGGAACGGGCGTTGCTCTATGGCCGGGGCATGGGCTTCGTGCTGCGGCGGCATGCGGTGCCGGCGGCGGTCTGGCTGCCCTTCCTCATTCGCCCGCTCGGCGGGACGGTCCTGAGCGCGCTGCGCCTGCGCGGGTTGGCGGCGCGGTACTACTGGGCGACTTTGCGCGGCCGGCTGGCCGGTTTCCTGGCGCCCTCCCCCGCCGCGGGACTGCCGCTGCCGCCCCTGCCGGAGGCGCCGCGGTGAGGCTTGCCATCGGCATCGCCACCCGTGGCCGGCCGGCGATCCTGGCCGAGGTGCTGGCGGAGTTGCGCCGCCAGACCCGGGCGCCGGACCGCATCCTGGTCTGCCACGTCGGACCGGAGGATATCGGCGAGCCGCTGCCCGGCATCGAATACCTGACGGCACCGGCCGGGCTACCGCGCCAGCGCAATGCCATCATGGACGCGGTCGCCGATTGCGACCTGCTGCTCTTCCTCGACGATGACTTCCTGGCGGCGCCCGCCTATTGCGCGGTGACCGAGGCGGCCTTCGCGGCGCGGCCCGAGGTGGTGGTCACCACCGGCACCGTCATCGCCGATGGCGCGACGGGCCCGGGCATCTCCGTACCGGAAGGCCGGGCGATGCTGGCCGCGGACCGGCCGCCGGCCCACCCCGCCGCCGCCACGCCGCATTTCAACGGATATGGCTGCAACATGGCCTTCCGCATGGCCACCGTCCGCGTCCACGGCATCCGGGTGGATGAGGCGCTGCCCGCCTATGGCTGGTACGAGGATCTCGACGTCACCCGGCTGCTCGGCCGCCACGGCGCCATCCTGCGGCTGGCGGGGGCGCGGGGCGTCCACCTCGGCGCCAAGGTCGGTCGGACGCCGGGGCTGAAGCTCGGCTATTCGCAGATCGCCAATTCCATCTACCTCGCCCGCAAGGGTACCTATCCCTGGAACCGGGCGCTGCGCAGCATGGCGCGGCATTGCGCCATGAATCTGGCGCGCAGCCCCTTCCCCGAGCCCTGGGCCGACCGCTGGGGCCGGTTCCGCGGCAATATGCTGGCGCTGGCCGACCTCATCCGGGGCCGGCTGCATCCCGGCCGCATCCTGGAGTTCTAGGCGATGGACGACGTCACCTACGTGATCTCCAAGCTGCTGTGGATCCCGGCCCGGCCAGGCACGGCGGCGCTGCTGCTGGCCTGCCTCGGGTTGGCGCTGCTCTGGCGGGGGCGCCGCTGGGGCCGCTGGCCGGCGCTGGCCGGGCTCGGCTTCTTCGTGCTGCTGAACCTGCTGCCGCTGCACCAATGGGTGCAGCAACCGCTCGAGGACCGCTTCCCCCGCCCGGCCACCGAGCCGGCCACCATCGCCGGCATCGTCGTGCTCGGCGGCGCGGTCGAGCAGAACCTGACCGAGGCGCGCGGCATCCCCGCGCTGAACGGCGCGGCGGAGCGGATGACCGAACCGGTCGCCCTGCTGCGGCGCCACCCCGAGGCCAAGCTCGTCTTTACCGGCGGCCAAGGCTCGCTGGTGCATGGCGGGGTGACCGAAGCCGATGTCGCCGCAGCGCTCTGGCGCGACCTCGGCGTTCCCGCAGACCGGTTGCTGCTCGAGCGGGAGGCCCGCAACACCTGGGAGAATGCGGTCCTCAGCCACCGCCTGGTGCAGCCCAAGCCCGGCGAAACCTGGCTGCTGGTCACCTCGGCAAGCCACATGCCGCGGGCGGCGGGGGTATTCCGCCAGGCGGGCTGGGACATCACGCCCTGGCCGGTGAATTATCGCACCGGCAATACCGCCGCGGTCCGGCTGGATGCCTCCTTTCCGGAGCGGCTGCGGGAGTTCGAATGGGGCACCCGGGAATGGGTCGGGCTGCTGTCCTACCGCCTGATGGGGCGGATGGGCGCCGTCTTCCCGGGCCCATGACGGCCGGGGGGAGGCAACGCTTACACTCCGTCACTGGCCAGGCGATTTGAGGTTGGCTACGGCCGGGCCATGCAAGGTTCGGTGGATGGCTTGGACCGATGGCGGGTGACCAGCGCTTCCCGGAAGGACAGCAATAGGCCGTGGGGGGAGCGGCCCGGGTGCGTACCATCGCCAGCCCTCTCATGCAGTTCCTCCTCTCTCTTCCCCGCATCGCCGCGGGCGCCCCGGTCACCCGCTCCGCACCGGTGCCGCGGACGATGACCGATGCCCGGCCGGCCGGCAGGGGCGATGCCGCGCCCGACCTGGGCGAGCTGGATGACGCCGCCCTGATGGCGCGTGCCGGCGCCGGCGATCGTACCGCCTTCAACCTGCTGGTCGGCCGGCATGGCACGCGGGCGTTGCGCCTCGCGCTGCGCGTGCTGGGCGATCCGGCGGAAGCCGAGGAAGTGGCCCAGGAAGCCTTCCTGCGGGCTTGGCAGGCCGCCGCGGGCTTCGACCCGGCGCGGGCCCGCTTCACCACCTGGCTGCACCGGATCGTGGTGAACCTCGCCATCGACCGCACCCGGCGGCGGGCGCCCCTCCCCCCGGCCGGGCTCGAGGCCGTCGGCGAATTGGCCGACCCGGCACCGGGGCCGGAGGCCGCGGCCGTCGCCACGCAGGCGCGGGCCGCGCTGGCCTTGGCCCTGGCCGACCTGCCGCCGCGGCAGCGCGCCGCGATCGCCCTGGCCTATGAGCAGGAGCTGAGCGGGGCCGAGGCCGCCGCGGCCTTGTCGATTTCCGAACGGGCGCTGGAAGGCCTGCTGCGCCGGGCCCGGCTGCTGCTGCGCAGCCGATTGGAGGGGTCATGACCACCGCCCGCATGAGCCTGGACCGCTTCACCCGCCTGCTCGACCGCCATGGCCCGGCCCTGGCCGCCTGGCCCGCCGCCGAGCGCAGCGCCGCCGCCGCCCTGCTCGCCGCCTCGCCGGAGGCCCGCGGCCGGTTGCAGGCCGCCGCCGCCCTGGACATGCGCCTGCGGCGTGACCTGCCGCAACCCCACCCCGCCGCGGTCGCGCGGCTGCAGGAGGCCGTGGCACGCCGCATCGCCCGGGTGCCGCTGCCGGCCCGGCCCGGCCCGCTCGCCCGGCTGCGTCAGGCGCTGCGCCCGGCGGTGCCGGCGGGCTGGGGCGCGCTGGCGGCGATGGCGACCTGCGCCTTGTGGCTCAGCCTGTCGCCGCCCCGGCCGGCGCCCGAGGATCCCTTCGGCCCCTTGCAGACCCTGCCGCTTGCCGGAGAATCCTTCTGATGCCGCGTCCCTCCGCACGGACCCTGCTGGCCGCGGTGCTGGGTGCCTCGCTGGCGCTCAACCTGGTGCTGGGCGGGCTGCTGCTCTGGCGCCCCGGCCAGCCCAACCGCGCCGCGCGCGGCTTCGATCGCATGGTGGGCCGGATCGAGGCGGCGCTGCCGGAGCCGGACCGGCCGCGCTTCCGCGAGGTGCTCGCCACCGAGCGGGACCGCTATGCCGGCGCGCTCACCGCCATGCGCGCCGCCAGCGCCGAGGTGGATGCGGTGATGCGCCGCACCCCCTACGATCCGGAGGCGCTGCGCGTCGCGCTGCAGGAATGGTCCCATCGGATGACCGCCTTCAACGCCGCCTTCGGCGACACCCTGGCCGATGCCCTCGGGGCGGTGTCGCCCGAAGGCCGCGCCAAGGTTGCCGCCGCCCGCCGGCCGGGCGGCTGAGCATGCTCCCTCGCCTGGTCCGCCGCGCGGCACCCGCCGCCGCGGCGCTGCTGCTCGGCGGCTGTGCCTGGCTGACGCCGCCCGGGACCTCCTCCGGCATCGCCCTGCCTGGGCGGCTGGCGGCGGTCGATTCGGCGCTGCCGGTGCAATGGCCCGACCCCGTCTGGTGGCGCGGCTTCGGCGCGCCCGAGTTGGATGCGCTGATGGCCGAGGCCATGGCGGCCAATACCGACATCGCCGCCGCCGTCGCCCGCATCCGCCAGGCCGACGGCCAGTTGCGCATCGCCGGGGCCTCCCTGCTGCCGACGCTGGACCTGGCGACGCGGGCGACCCGCCAGCAGACCGGCGGCGCCGCGATCGCCAGCGTCGGCGGAACGAGCCAGCGCATCCGCGTCAGCTCCAGCAACCAGCTGAGCCTGAGCGCGGCCTATGAGGTCGATTTCTGGGGCAAGAACCGGGGTCAGGTCGAGGCGGCGCAGCAATCCGTCGCGGCCACCCGCTTCGATGCCGGGACGGTGACGCTGACCACCCAGGCCTCGGTCGCCAATACCTATTTCGCCGTGCTGGCGGGGCAGGAAACCCTGGCGATCCAGCAGCAGAACCTCGACATCGCCTCCCGCGTGCTGCGGGTCATTCGCCAGCGGGTCGCGGTCGGCACCGGGACCGGGCTCGACCTCGCCCAGCAGGAAACCGTGGTGGCGCAGCAGCAGGCGCAGATCCCGCCGCTGCTCCAGCAGCTGGAGCAGAACCGCAATTCCCTCGGCACGCTGGTGGCCCGGCCGCCGGAGACGCTGGTGGTGGAAGGCGGCGTCTTCAACCGGCTCGACGTGCCGGTGGTGATCCCCGGCCTGCCTGCCGAGGTGCTGGTGCGGCGGCCCGACGTGCTGACCGCCGAGGCGACCCTGGCCGCGGCGAATGCCAATATCGTCGTGGCGCGGGCGGCGATGCTCCCCTCGGTGACGCTGACCGGGACCGGCGGCTTCACCAGCCTGGCGCTCGAGAACCTGCTCCGCCCGGGCGCGGTCGTCTTCAACATCGCCAATGGGCTGGCCCAGCCGATCTTCCGCGGCGGCGCCCTGCGGGGCCAGGTGCGGGTGAACGAAGCCCGGGCCGAGGAATTGCTGGCGAATTACCGCGGCACGATCCTGAACGCCCTGGTCGATACCGAGAATGCCCTGGTCGCGCTGCGCCAGACGACGGAGCAGGAACGCCTGCAATCGGCGGCCGTCCGGATGGCGGAGCGCGCCTATGGCATCAGCGAGGCCCAGCTCCAGGCCGGCACCATCGACCTCGTGACCCTGCTGAACACCCAGCAGACGCTGTTCTCCGCCCGCACCACGCTGGCGAATGCCCGGCTGGCCCGGCTGCAGGCGGCGGTCGGGCTCTTCCGGGCGCTCGGCGGCGGCTGGGGCACGCCCGGCTCCTAGAAATCACGGCGATGAGGTTGCGGTTCGTCACCGAGCCCTTTCATGGGGTGGTGCCAGGCCGGGCGTAGTACGTTAGCCCCTTGTCTCGAGGTAGCCGATCTTCCATGCGCCGTTTCCTGATCCTGCTGCTGGCCATCGGAGTGCTCGGCGGTGCCGGCTATGCCGCCTGGAGATACTGGCCCGGCCGGCAGGCCGCCCCTACGGCGGAGGCGCCGCGGGGCGGCGGTGGGCCGCGGGGCGGGCCCCGGGGCGGCGTGGTGCCGGTCACGGTGGCGCCGGCGCAGCGCCAGGACGTGCCGATCATGCTGGACGCCATCGGCACGGTGCAGGCGCTCAACACCATCACCATCCGGGCCCAGGTCGACGGCCAGCTGGTCGAGATCGGCTTTATCGAGGGGCAGATGGTCAAGCGAGGCGACGTGCTGGCGCGGATCGACCCCCGCAGCTACCAGGCGGCGCTTGATCAGGCGATCGCCAAGAAGGCGCAGGACGAGGCCCAGCTCGCCAATGCCCGGCTTGACCTGCAGCGCTACGTCACCCTGGCGCGGAACGAGGGCGTCTCGCGCCAGCAACAGGACACGCAGCGCGCCCAGGTCGCGCAGTTCGAGGCCCTGGTCGCCTCCGACCAGGGGGCGATCGACGCGGCGCAAACCCAGCTTTCCTTCACCACCATTCGCTCGCCGATCGACGGTCGGGTCGGGCTGCGCCTGGTGGACCAGGGCAACCTGGTGCGGTCGGGCGATGCGACCGGCATCGTCACCGTCTCTCAGCTGCAGCCCATCGCGGCGACCTTCACCCTGCCGCAGCAGGAGATCGGCCGGGTGCTGGAAGCGCTCGGGCGCGGTTCGGTCCCCGTCGAGGCGCTGCGGCCAGCCGGCGGCGGCGCCGGCAATGCCGCCCCGATCACCGGCGAGCTGCTCACCATCGACAGCGCGGTCGATGCGACCACCGGCACGATCAAGCTGAAGGCGACCTTCGGCAACGAGGACGGCCGGCTCTGGCCGGGTGCCTTCGTCACCGTGCGGCTGCGGGTCGATACCGTGAACGACGCGGTGACGGTGCCGCTCGTGGCGGTGCAGCGCGGCCCGGACGGCGCCTATGCCTTCGTCCTCAAGGCGGACAATACGGTGGAGCAGCGGCCGCTCCAGCTCGGCGTGCTGACGGCCAGCGAGGCGGTGGTGCGCCGCGGAGTCGAACCGGGGGAGAAGGTGGTCACCTCGGGCGCGCTGCGGCTCAGCGCCGGGACGGCGGTGAACCCGACGGACGAGGCGCCGCCGACCAATGCACCGGCGCCAGGTCAGCGGCGCCTGCGGCCGCGGCAGGCGGCGGATGCGGCGCCTGCCCCGCGGTGAACATCTCCGCCCCCTTCATCGCCCGGCCGATCGCCACGATGCTGCTGTCGATCGCGGTGCTTCTCTGCGGCCTCTTCGGCTACCTCCGGCTGCCGGTCTCGGCGCTGCCGGAGGTGGACTTCCCGACCATCGAGGTGACCACCAGCCTGCCCGGCGCCTCGCCCGAGACGGTGGCGCTGCTGGTGACCGCCTCGCTGGAGCGGCAGCTGGCGATGATCGCCGGGCTGACCGACATCGTCTCGACCAGCGGGCCGGGGACCAGCCGCATCACCATGCAGTTCAACCTCGGCCGCAACATCGACGATGCCGCGCAGGACGTGCAGGCGGCGATCAACGCGGCGCGCGGCACCCTGCCGGCCAACCTGCCCTACCCGCCGACCTATGCGAAGGTGAACCCGGCAGATCCGCCGATCATCACCCTGGCGCTGACCTCGGAGACACTGCCGATCTACCGGCTGTCGGATGCGGCGGATACCCTCCTCGGCCAGCGGCTCAGCCAGGTGAGCGGCGTTGGCCGGGTGCTGGTGCAGGGAAACATGCGGCCGGCGGTGCGGCTGCAGGCGGACCCCGTCCGGCTCGCGGCCTACGGGCTCTCCCTCGAGGACGTGCGGACCACCGTCTCCGCCGGCAACGTCAATACGCCGAAAGGCAGCGTCGACGGGCCGCGCCAGGCCAGCGCCGTCATGGCGAACGACCAGATCACCCGGCCGGAGGATTTCGCCGGCCTCATCGTCGCCTGGCGCAACGGCGCGCCGGTGCGCATGAGCGACGTCGCCACCGCGGTGCAGGACCTGGAGAATACCCTGACCGGTGCCTGGTACGACGGCCATCCGGCCGTGCTGATCGACGTGCAGCGCCAGCCCGGGGCCAACATCGTCAATACCGTGGCCGAGATCCGCGGCCAGCTGGCGGCGCTGCAGCGCGGCCTGCCGCAGGGCGCGCGCCTGGCGGTGGTGTCGGACCGGACCGAGACCATCCGCGCCTCGGTCCACGACGTGCAGTTCACCCTGGCGCTGGCGGTGGTGCTGGTGGTCGCGGTGATCTTCGTCTTCCTCCGCAGCCTGCGCGCCACCATCATCCCCGGCGTGGCGCTGCCGCTCTCGATCGTCGGCACCTTCGGCGTCATGGCGCTCTGCGGCTTCTCGCTCGACAACCTCTCGCTCATGGCCCTGACCATCGCCACCGGCTTCGTGGTCGACGACGCCATCGTCATGATCGAGAATATCGTCCGGCTGATCGAGGAGGGAAAGAAGCCGCTCGAGGCCGCCTACGAGGGCGCGCGGCAGATCGGCTTCACCGTGGTTTCGCTGACCGTGTCGCTGATCGCGGTCTTCATCCCGCTGCTGTTCATGCCGGGGGTGGTCGGGCGGCTGTTCCAGGAGTTCGCGCTCACCCTCACCATCGCCGTGCTGGTGTCGATGGTCGTCTCGCTGACCCTGACGCCGATGATGTGCGCCTACATGCTGCGGCCGCAGGACGACCGCCAGCCGGGCCGCATCAGCCAGGCCACCGAGCGCTTCTTCGATGCCAGCCGGGATGCCTATGGCCGCAGCCTGCAGGTGGCGCTGCGCCATCAGGGGCTGATGCTGGTGCTGGCGACGCTGACCGTCGCCGGCACGGTCTGGATGTACGTCACCATGCCGAAGGGCTTTCTGCCGCAGCAGGACACCGGCCAGCTGGTGGCGACGGTGGAGGCGCCCGACGACGTCTCCTTCGGCCGCATGTCGAGCCTGCAGGCCCTGGTGGCGGAGGTCATCCGGGCCGATCCCGACGTGATCGGCGTGGCCTCGGTGGTCGGGGCCGGGGTGGTCAATTCGGCGCAGAACACCGGCCGCATCAGCGCCGTGCTGCGGCCGCGCGACGAGCGTGCCGCCGATGTCCGGGCCATCGTCGCCCGGCTGCAACCGAAGCTGGATGCGCTGGTCGGCGTGGTGGTGCACCTGCAGCCGGTGCAAGACATCCAGATCGGCTCCCGCCCCGGCAGCACGCAGTTCCAGTACACCTTGATGAACCCCGACGCGGTGGAGCTGGGCCGCTGGGCACCGCTGCTCGAGGCGAAGCTCGGCACCCTGCCGATGCTGCGCGACATCGCCTCCGACCAGCGCGACGGGGGCATCCGCGTCACGGTCGACGTGGACCGCGACCTGGCCGGGCGGCTCGGGGTGACCATGCAGGCGGTGGACGACGTGCTCTACGATGCCTTCGGGCAGCGGCAGATCAGCACCATCTATGCCCAGAACAACCAGTACCGCGTGGTCCTGGAGGCCTCCCCCGAAATCCGCGACGACCCGCAGATGATCGGCCTGCTGCGGGTGCCGGCGACGGCGGGGCAGCAGGCGACCGCCCAGGGCACCCCGGCGACCAGCACCGGCACGGCCCAGGTGCCGCTGTCCGAGATCGCCCGCATCGGCCGCGGCGCCGGGCCGCTGACGGTGACCAAGCAGGGGCAGTTCCCCGCGGTGACCATCGGCTTCGACCTAGCGCATGGCGCCTCATTGGGCGACGCGGTCAAGGCGATCCGCGCGGCCGAGGCCGAGATCGGCATGCCCGATACCATCAGCGGCAGCTTCGCCGGCGACGCCGCGGAGTTCCAGCGGTCGCTGGAAGGCGAGCCCTGGCTGATCCTGGCCGCGCTCATCGTCATCTACATCGTGCTGGGGGTGCTCTACGAAAGCTTCATCCATCCGATCACGATCCTCTCGACCTTGCCCTCCGCCGGGATCGGCGCGCTGCTGGCGCTGCAGCTCTTCGGCCTCGACCTGTCGGTGGTCGGGCTGATCGGCATCGTGCTGCTGATGGGCATCGTCAAGAAGAACGCCATCATGATGATCGACTTCGCGCTGGAGGCGCAGCGCGACCACGGCCTGGCGCCGCGCGAGGCGATCGTCGAGGCCAGCCTCAAGCGCTTCCGGCCCATCATGATGACCACCATGGCAGCCCTGCTGGGGGCGCTGCCGCTGGTGCTGGAGAGCGGCACCGGCTCCGAGCTGCGCCTGCCGCTCGGCGTCTCGGTGGTCGGCGGGCTGCTGCTGAGCCAGGTGATCACCCTCTACACCACGCCGGTGATCTACCTGGCGATGGAGGAGGTGCGGGCCTTCGCCATCCGCCTGGCGCGGCCCGCCCGCACCCTGCCGGCGGAATAGCCGTGTCGGTCTCCGAGCCATTCATCCGCCGGCCGATCGCCACCGCGCTGCTGTCGATCGGCGTGGCGCTTGCCGGGCTTGTCGCCTACTTCAACCTGCCGGTGGCACCCCTGCCGAGCGTTGACCTGCCGACCATCGTCGTCTCCGCCAGCCAGCCCGGCGCCGATCCGGCGACCATGTCCTCCTCTGTCGCGGGACCGCTGGAGCGTCGGCTCGGGGCCATCGCCGGCGTCTCCGAGATGACCTCGACCTCCTCGCTTGGCAGCACCAGCATCGTGGTGCAGTTCGACCTCTCCCGCGACGTGGAGGGAGCGGCGCGCGACGTCCAGGCGGCGATCAACGCGGCCGGCAGCGACCTGCCGGCCGGGCTTCCCTCCCCGCCCAATTTCCGCAAGGCCAATCCGGGCGATGCGCCGGTGCTCATCATGTCGATGGCCTCCGAGACCGTCTCCCCCGGCGCGGTCTACGACGCGGCCGACAGCGTCGTGGCGCCCCGCATCGCCCAGGTCCGCGGCGTCGCCCAGGTCATCATCGCAGGCGCCGAGCAGCCGGCCATCCGGGTGACGGTGAACCCGGCGGCGGCGAAATCCGCCGGCGTCGACCTCGAGGCCCTGCGCCGCGCCATCGCCGCCAACAACGTGACCCAGGCGACCGGGCTGATCGACGGCACCGACCAATCCGCGGCGGTGATGGTGAACGACCGCCTCAGCACGCCCGAGGATTTCGGCCGGATCATCGTCAAATCGGCCAATGGCTCCATCGTCCGCGTCTCCTCGGTCGCCCGGGTCTCCCTGGATGTGCGGGACCGCCGCCAGGGCGGGTCGGTCGATGGCCGGCCGGCGGTGATGATGATCATCTTCAAGCAGTCGGACGCCAACGTCATCCAGGTGGTGGACGGCATCCAGGCGCTGATGCCGCAACTGCAGAAATGGCTGCCGGGCGGCGTGGTGATCAGCACGATCCGCGACCGGTCGGAGACGATCCGCGCCAGCGTGCACGACGTGCAGCAGACCCTGCTGATCTCGATCGCGCTGGTCATCGCCGTGGTGGCGCTCTTCCTCGGGCGGACCTCGGCCGTCGCGGCGGCCGGCGCCTCGGTGCCGCTGTCGCTGCTCGGGACGCTGGCGGTGATGTGGCTGCTGGGCTACTCGCTCGACAACCTGTCGCTCATGGCGCTGACGATCTCGGTCGGTTTCGTGGTCGACGATGCCATCGTCATGATCGAGAACATGGCGCGGCTGATGGAACGCGGCATGCGGCCCTTCGAGGCGGCGCTGGAGGGGGCGAAGCAGATCGGCTTCACCGTGGTCTCGATCACCGTCTCGCTGATCGCGGTCTTCATCCCCCTGCTGTTCATGGGCGGCATCGTCGGGCGGCTGTTCCGCGAGTTCTCGGCGACGCTGGCCATCGCGGTGGCCATCTCGGGCGTGGTGTCGCTGACGCTGACCCCGATGATGGCGGCGCATCTCGCCCGGACGGCCCCGCCCAAGCCGGGCGTCATCAACCGCGGCGTCGACTGGTCCATGGCGAAGCTGACCCGCGGCTACCTCTGGTCCCTGCAGCACGTGCTGCAATTCCGCCGGATCATGCTGGTGGTGACCCTGGCGCTGATCGGGCTTACCGTCTGGCTCTACATGATCGTGCCGAAGGGCTTCTTCCCGGACCAGGACACCGGCCTGCTGATCGGCACCACCCGGGGACCGCCGGAGACCTCCTTCCAGTCCATGCAGCAGATGCAGGAGCGGGTGGTGGCGATCGTGATGCGGGACCCGGCGGTGGCCGGCATCGCCTCCTCCGTCGGCGGCGGCGGCGGCAATTCCTCGGTCAGCCAGGGGCGGCTCTTCGTCAGCCTCAAGCCTCTGGCGGAACGGGACAATGCCACCGCCAGCCAGGTGATCGACCGGCTGCGGCGGCCGCTGGCGGGCATGGCGGGAATGCAGGTCTTCCTGCGCTCGGTGCAGGACATCGGCATCGGCGGGCGGGCGGGGAATGCGCAGTTCCAGTTCGTCCTGCTCTCGCCGGACCTCGAGGGGCTCGAGACATGGTCCGAGATCCTGGTGCAGAGGTTGCGGACGGTCGAGGGGCTCACCGATGTCTCCTCCGACCAGCAGCGGGCCGGGCTGGTGACCCGGCTGGTGATCGACCGGGAGGCCGCGGCGCGGCTCGGCGTCAGCATCTCGGCCGTGGCGACCGCGCTGAACAACGGCTTCTCGCAGCGGCAGGTCTCCATCATCTATCGCGCCCGCAACCAGTACCGGGTCGTGCTGGAGTTGGAGCCTGGGCTGCAGCAGTACCCCGAGCAGGTGGACGACATCTACGTCCCGGGCGCCGGCGGCACCCAGGTGCCGCTCTCGAGCGTCGTGCAGCTCAGCCGGACGACGGCGCCGCTGGCGGTCACCCACCAGGGGCAGTTCCCGGCGGCGACGCTGACCTTCAACCTGGCGCCGGGCATGTCGCTCGGCCAGGCGGCGGCGGCGGTGGAACAGGCGGCGATCGATGTCGGCCTGCCGGATGGGATGCGGACCGAATTCGCCGGCAATGCCAAGGCCTTCCAGTCCTTCGCCCGGGACCAGCCGCTGCTGATCCTGGCGGCGCTGCTGACGATCTACATCGTCCTTGGCGTACTGTACGAGCATCTGCTGCACCCCATCACCATCCTGTCGACGCTGCCGACGGCGGGCATCGGCGCGCTGCTGGCACTGATCGTCACCGGCACCCCCTTCACCGTCATCGCATTGATCGGGGTGATCCTGCTCATGGGCATCGTGAAGAAGAACGCCATCATGCTGGTTGACTTCGCGTTGGAACATGAGCGGAGCCAGGGCATCGGCGGAGTGGAGGCCATCATGGCGGCCTGCGAGGAACGGTTCCGGCCTATCCTGATGACGACCCTGGCGGCGGTCTTCGGTGCGGTGCCGCTGGCGCTGGCCTCCGGTGCCGGCGCCGAGCTGCGCCAGCCGCTCGGCGTCACCATCATCGGCGGCCTGCTGCTGTCGCAGCTGCTGACGCTCTACACCACGCCGGTCGTCTATCTGGCACTCGACGGCTTTGGCCGGAAGCGGCAGCGGACGGCCGCAACGCTGGCGCCGGCCGAATAGCCGTGGACGTGGCGCAGGCAAGCGGCAGGACGAGCCTTGGATGGCGCTGCCGGCGGCGCCGGCTGAGGTTTGGCCCGGCAATCAGGACTTTCCAGCCGCCGCCCCAGCGGAGCGACCGGTACGGGCTGGAACATCAGTATCCGAACGATGCGGTTCCACGCGCGTTGGCATCCACAGGAGGACCACTATGACCCTGCCCGCCACCCCAACCGGCCGTCCGAGCCGGGAAGAAGCCGAAGCCGCCGTCCGCGTCCTGCTCCGCTGGGCCTGCGACGATCCGACGCGGGAGGGCCTGCTGGACACGCCGGCCCGTGTCGTCCGCTCCTACGAGGAATACTTCGCCGGCTACGCCACCGACCCCGTGGCGATGCTCGAGCGTACCTTCGCCGAAGTCGAGGGCTACGACGAGATCGTGCTGCTCAAGAACATCCGGCTGGAGAGCTATTGCGAGCATCACATGGTGCCCATCATCGGACATTGCCACGTCGCCTACCTTCCGGACCGCCGGGTGGTCGGGATCAGCAAGCTGGCGCGGGTGGTCGAGGCCTATGGCAAGCGGCTGCAGATCCAGGAGAAGCTGACGGCGCAGATCGCCAATACGATCGAGCGGGTGCTGCAGCCGCGCGGTGTGGCGGTGATCATCGAAAGCGCCCACCAGTGCATGACCACGCGCGGTGTGCACCAGACCGGCGTGACCATGGTCACCAGCCGGATGCTGGGCGCCTTCCGCGCCAATCCCGATACGCGGCGGGAGTTGCTCTCCCTGATCCAGGGCTAGCCGGCGGCGACGTAGCCGTAGGCGAGGTTGCTGCGCTCGCCGCCGGCGGCGGCGTATTGCGCCTTGGCGCGGGAAACGCCGTCGCCGTCCAGGGCGGCGCGGCGAGTGTCGTAGCGGTACATCTTCACCGAGTTCTCGCTGAAGATGGCCGACTTCACCGGACCATCCGCGGCGCCGAGTGGCGCGTAGCCGTAGCGGCGTTGCATGTCCTCGGGGATCTCGAGGCGGCGCAGCGCCTCGATCTGCCATTGCGGCGATCCGGTCCAGACCGCATCCGTGCCCCAGACCACATGGTCGGCACCCAGGCCCTTCACCAATATGCCCATCAGCGCCGCCGCCAGCCGCGGCTGCACCACCGTGGTCTGGGCGAAGATCTGGCCAAGGTCGCCATAGACGTTGCTGACGCCATATTTGGCCGGGATCTCGGCGAGGTCGCTGGTCCATTCGACCCGGCCGGTCCGGTCGAACTGCTCCAGCCCCTGCTCCGCCGTGCCGCCGCCGGCGAAGCGATAGGCCGAGTGGTAGACGACGAAGCGCATCTGCGGCCAGTCCTTCGCCGCGCGGCCGAGGTCATCCACCGTCGCATAGGGCCGCAGATGCGGAAATCGCGCCTCGATGCTCGGCGGGAAGAGCCCCTTGTGGACGCAGACGATGTCGTGCCCGGCCTTCAGCAGGCGTTCGTAGAAAGGATAGAGCAGCGTTTCGTCGTCGAGCCGCCAGGGGTATTGCGCCAGGTTCTTGTTGGTATTGTCGCCGATCGTATAGCCCTTGAAGCTATCGGGCTTCAGCTCCTCGATGGCGCGGTCGACCTGTTCCAGCCAGCCGGGCTGGCCGGGGGTGAAGATGGCATGGCTCATCGCCCGGCGGGTGCCGGCGGCCTCGTTGATCCGGCGGCGGGCATTGAACTTCATCTCGTTGGTCAGGAACCAGTCGGCCGGCTCGTCCGAGGGGGCGCCGCTGATCAGTGCCACCTTGGTGTCGCTGTCGAGGAAGACCTCCTTGAACCAGTTGGCATACATCAGGCTGTCGATGCTCTGGTCCTGCGGATTCAGTGCCGGGTTCCAGCCGGCACGTCCCACCGCCTTCCGCATCTCGACGAAGCCCATCAGCCTTGTGTCCTCGCGCAGGTAATGCGTGTGGACATCCATGATGAACTGGTCGCGCAGCGCGGCGGACCGGGCCTCCGCACGGTCGGGCTCGGCCGCCTCGGCGCGGTTCACGCCGAAGACCGGGCCGTAGACATCGTTCATCGCCACGAAGGCCGCCGCCATGCCGGCGGCGGTGGCCAGGAAGCGGCGGCGGTCCAGCCCCTGGTGCCCGCCCAGCTCATCCGCCATGGACTTGATCCGGGCCTCGACCTGCCGCTGCTGCGCGGTCTGCGGCACCGGGGCGAACTCATCCGATGAGACCACCTGGGTCGGGATCGGCGAGCGGAACATCGCCTCCTGCGCCGGACGCAGCGCGGCGACCTCGTCCTCCGTCAGGAACCCCATCGGACCTCTCCCTGATTTTGCCCGGAGCATCGCGTCCCGTCCGGGCAAGCTTCAAGAGAAATCCTCAGGGCTTGGCGTAGCTCACCCCCATGCCGGCGGAAGGATCGTTCTGGATGCCATAGGGCGCGATGGGATAGCGCAGCCCGTTCTTCGCCAGCGCCTGCATGCCATTCACCGCGATCCGCAGGTCGGCCGGCTTCAGCGCCATCAGCATCTCCTCGTCCGGCACCCCGCCGTAGCGGCGCTCGGCGTAGCAGGGCAGCGAGAGGCTGGGCTCGCCGGTTTTCAGCGCCCGGCCCCAGCTGTCGGCGCAGGCGCTCTCGCCGGCGACGCTCCATTCGAACTTCCGGTAATTGCGGTACTGCAGCCCGTTGATAAGGATGATCATCTGGCCCGGGGTGGCATAGACCAGGCAGATGTCGGGGTCGGGAATGCGGCCGCTCTCGTACGGGCTGACCGCCATCGCCTGGTAGCGGCCATAGGGCACCACATCCAGCGCCTCCTGCCGGGCCTGGGCATCCGGCTGGGTGCCATGCCAGATGCCGACATATTTTTCGCCCCGCCGCCATTCCTCGTCATGGGGCGCCAGGCCGATGACGGCGCGGCACTGGCTGCCGACCAGGTCGGCTCCGGTGATGCCGACGGTCCAGCCGAGCCGCGAGGCCATGCTGACGATCTGGTCCGTGGCATGGACGGTCTTCGGCCGGCGGATGCGGGGAATCGCCTCCATCTCGGCCACCGTCTCGTACATCTTCATGGCCGTCACGGTGGTCTTCAGCCGCAACAGCGCATTCAGCTCGGCGACGAGGCGCGACGCCTCGGACTGGTCGGACATGGCTGGTTTCCTCCTGGGCGACAGACTACCCCACAGCGGCGGTCGGTTGACCATGGCCCAGCGGCATGCCGAGACTGCCGGCTTCCTGCCCGAGAGACCCTGCCATGGCCCAGCATAGCCTTCGCGCCACCCCGGAGACCGTCCGCATCGGCGCCTTCGACGCCCGCTTCCCCGCGGTGATGACCGTCGCCTCGGGCGATACCGTGCAGGTGCAATGCGTCTCCGGCCGCGAGGAGGTGCTGCCGCCCCCGGGCAGCGGCCTGGCCGTGCCGCCGGAGCTCACGGCCATCATCGCGGCCAATCCGGGCATGGTCCCGGGCCATATCTGCAGCGGTCCCATCGCCATCGCCGGCGCCATGCCGGGCGACATGCTGGAGGTGCGGATCGAGGCGATCGAGCCTGGCGCCGACTGGGGCTACAACATGATCCGGCCGCTGGCCGGCACCCTGCCGGAGGATTTCCACGAAACCTCGCTGATGATCATCCCGATCGACCGGGCGGCCCGCACCTGCCGGCTGCCCTGGGGCCTCGACCTGCCGCTGGCGCCCTTCTTCGGGGTGATGGGGGTGGCGCCGCCGCCGGCCTTCGGGCGGATCGGCTCCAAGGAGCCGCGGATCCATGGCGGCAACCTCGACAACAAGGAGCTGACGGCGGGCAGCACGCTGTACCTGCCGGTTTTCGTCCCGGGAGCGAATTTCTCGGTGGGCGACGGGCATGGCGTGCAGGGCGACGGCGAGGTCTGCGTCACCGCGCTCGAGACCTGCCTGACCGGGGCCTTCACCTTCATCCTGCACAAGGCGGAGGGTGGCACGCCGCTATTGGCCCGGCCGCGGGCGGAGACGCCGACCCACCACATCACCATGGGCCTGCACGAGGATCTCGATCGGGCGATGCAGGGCGCGCTGCGGGAGATGATCGCCTTCATCGTCTCCCGCACCAATCTATCCCGCGAACAGGCCTATGCCTTCTGCTCCCTGGCGGTGGACTTCCACGTGACCCAGACGGTGAACGGCGAGAAGGGCGTGCACGGGCTGCTGAAGAAGGGGCTGCTGTTCTGAGCAGCGGCTAGCGCACCAGCCGCAGCGTCCCCGACGAGGGGATCTCGCCGGCCGATTTCTGCAGGTTGAGCAACTGCGTGGTCAGCGCCAGGACCCGCAGCGTCTGGTCCTCCGCATCATCCTGCTCGGCGACGAACCAGCGCTCGCCCCGGTACTCGGTGCCGATGCGCGACCGAGGCGGCGGCTGCGGCCAGAGCCGGAACAGCCGCGGCATCACGGTGCCGCCGCCGGCGCGCGGCACCACGAAGCGATAGGGAATCCCCTGCTCCTCCCGCCGCTGCACCGCGCCCAGGTAGTGCAGCACTTCCTCGACCGAGCGCAGGTACCAGGCGAGGCCGGTGGGCGCGGCGTGGCCCGCGGGAATAGCATGGTCCGCCACCTCGTCGGCGTTGCAGGGGTCACCCTCCTGGGTGATAGGCGAGATTTGCGGCGGCTCGTTGTCCAGGGCCAGGGCGGTGAAGGGCGGCCGCGACCCGGGCCGGCCGGGGACGCAGATGACGAGCTGGTTGACGGCGCGGTAGAGCTGCCAGCCCGGCCCGGACCGGCGCAGGCTGACGCCGGCCTCCTTCAGCATCGCCAGCCGCTCCGGCGCCGAGGCCTCCGCCCGGCTGAGCGGCGGGCCCAGCGGGATCAGCCGGGTGTAGCCATTGAAGCGCAGCGGCCCGAAGCGGGTGAGCTGGTCCACCACGGCCTGGAAGCGGTCGCAGGGTGGCAGCGCGGCGGCGCCGGCCGCGGCGCAGGCCGCTTGGGCAGCGGGGTCCAGCGCCTGCCGCGCGGCGGGGTCGTTGGTGATGATGCGGCCGCCGGGACCCTCGTCGAATTTCGAGATCAGAAGGTGCAGCAGCAGCTGGTCCGGCAGGCCGCGATCCGAGAGCAGCCGCAGCAGCACCGGGTCGATCGGCCGCAGCAGGCCGCGGGCGAATTCCTGCCGGTCGAGCGGGCCGATATCGAAGCTCGGGCTGCTCGCGGCCAGCAGGGCCGGCTGGGTCCCGTTGTTCACCGCCGTCAGATCGTAGCCGAGACCGGCCGAAAGGCTGAAGGAGCCATGGATGGCGCCGATGGTGGTGAAGTGCAGCGGCGCCCGGTCGCGGGCGCGCAGGATATTGGTGACCAGCAGCGTATCCGTCGCCGTCTCCACGGTGGCGTTGTAGGCGATGCTGTGGTCGGTGATGGTGCCGCTCAGCGAGCAGGCGGCGAGAAGCAGCGGCAGGGCCACCCAGGACAGGCGCAGGATCATGCCGCCACCATATGCCCCAGCCGGTACCCGACGCGGATGAAACCCTCGCCAGAACCGGCGGGCGGCGGCAAGCTGGGCGGACTTACTCCGGGAGTCCGCCATGGCCACCACGCTGTTCCGCAACCTGCGCCTGTTCGACGGGCTGGCCGATTCCCTCGCGGAGGGGATGGAGGTGCTGGTCGAGGGCGAGCGGATCAAGGAGGTCGCGGACCGGCCCATCGCCAGCAGCGCCGCGCGGGTGGTGGATTGCGGCGGCCGGGTGCTGATGCCGGGGCTGATCGATGCGCATGTCCATGCCTATGGCGTCGATGCCGACCTGGGCCGGCTGGACAAGCTGCCGCGCAGCCTGCAGGCGCTGCAGGCGGCGGAGCGGCTGAAGGACTCGCTGAAGCGCGGCTTCACCAGCATCCGCGACGCCGGCGGCGCCGACTGGGGCCTGGCGATCGCCTGCGAAACCGGGCTGATCACCGCACCGCGGCTTTTCTATCCCGGCCGGGCGCTGTCGCCGACCGGCGGGCATGGCGACATGCGGGCCAATGTGATGCTGGACCAGTTCTGCGGCTGCTGCGCGCCCACCCAGGCCATCGCCGTCATCGCCGACGGGGTGGACGAGGTCCGCAAGGCGGTGCGGGGCGAGCTCAAGCGCGGCGCCCATGCCATCAAGATCATGGCCAGCGGCGGCGTCGCCTCCCCCTCCGACCCGATCTATGCCCTGCAGTACAGCGACGAGGAGATCGCCTGCGCCGTCTGGGAGGCCAAGGCCTGGCGGAGCTACGTCCTCGCCCATGCCTATACGCCCGACAGCATCCACCGGGCGGTGCGGCTCGGGGTCCGCAGCATCGAGCATGCCAACCTGATCGACGCGGCGACCGCTGCCTTCATGGCGGAGAAGCAGGCCTTCGCGGTGCCGACGCTGGTGACCTACGACGCGCTGGCCGAGGAAGGCCCGGCGCTGGGCATGCCGCCCGAGAGCATGGCCAAGCTCTCCAGCGTCAGGGAGGCCGGCCTCGGCAGCCTCGAGATCCTCGGCCGGGCCGGGGTGCGGATGGGCTTCGGCACCGACCTGCTGGGCGCCATGCACCGGCGGCAGTCGGATGAATTCATCATCCGCCGGCAAGTGCTGCCGGCCGCGGCGGTGCTGCGCAGCGCGACCAGCGTGAATGCGGCGCTGCTGCAGAAGGAGGGGCAGCTGGGCGTGGTGGCGCCCGGGGCACTGGCCGACCTGATCCTGGTGGATGGCGACCCGCTGGCCGACATCGGCGTGCTGACCGGCCAGGGGGAGCGTATCCCCCTGGTGATGAAGGGCGGGGCAGCCCTGATCGATCGGCTCTAGGCCGGGTGGGGCCGGGAGGCGGCATCCTCCCGGCCGCAGCCGTCAGCCCAGCGCCACCTCGAAGCCCTTCGTCGTCGCCGGCCGCGCCATCATCCGCGCATACCAGGCGGCGACATGCGGCAGGTCGTCGAAGGGCACCAGATGCCGCTCATGCCGCCAAGCCCAGCCCAGTATGGCGAAGTCGGCCACGCTGGGCTCACCCTCGGTGGCGACGAAGTCCCGCCCGGCCAGCCGCCGGTCGAGCACGCCGTAGAGCCGCTTGGTCTCGTCGCCGTAACGCTTCACGCCGTAGTCCTTGGCCGGGCCATCGGGCTGCATCAGGAAATGATGGACCTGCCCGGGCATCGGGCCGAAGCCGCCCATCTGCCACATCAGCCACTCCAGCACCGGCACCTTGGCCCGGAGGTCGCTGGGCAGGAACTTGCCGGTCTTCTCGCCGAGGTACAGCAGGATGGCGCCGCTCTCGAAGACGGTGATCGGTGCCGCGCCCGGGCCGTCGGGATCGACGATCGCCGGGATCCGGTTGTTCGGGCTGAAGGCAAGAAACTCTGGGTTGAATTGTTCGCCCTTGCCGATATTCACGACCTTCACCGTATAGGGCAGCCTCATCTCCTCCAGCGCCACGCTGATCTTGCGGCCATTCGGGGTATTCCAGGTGTGTAGCTCGATCATGGGCTGCCTCTCTCCGCTTGCTTGGCGGGGAGCCTAGCCGAGCACCGTCATGCTGGCGAGCAACCTGCGATTGTGGCGGCGGGGCCACGCGCGGCCAAGAAGACAAGCGAGTCCCGCGAAACGGCTTCCCAACCGCGACGCGCTGCCGCACATGCAACAGGGCGGCACCGGGCTGGGGAAATGGTTGCGGCGCCGACCTTTGGGGGATGATCTTCATGCTGGCGATGACACTTCGGGCGCCGCGCCGAAAGTCGGTAGGCCTTGCCTATATGCTCTGGGCCCTGTTCGGCCTGTTCGGGCTGCACCGGCTCTATCTCGGCCGTACCCTCTCGGCCGCCGGCATGGCCGCGATCACGGTCCTCTCGGTGCCGCTGATCTGGAGCGGCCTCGGCCTGCTCGGCTTCGTCACCACCGGCACCTGGGCGCTGGCCGATGCGCTGCTGATCCCCAGCATGACCCGCGAATTGAACGACCCGGTCCCCGGCGCCTGACCGATCGCGGCTCCCTCCCCCCGGGGTGCCGCGACCGACCGGACTGGAGCGGTGCGGCGCCTGCCAACCGGCGCCGCGCCTGACTCAGCCCAGCTTCTGCTTCAGCACGTCGTTGACCAGGGCCGGGTTGCCCTTGCCCTGCATCGCCTTCATCACCTGGCCGACGAAGAAGCCGAAGAGCTTGTCCTTGCCGGAGCGGTATTCCGCGACCTTGCCGGCATTCGCCGCCATCACCGCCTCGATGGCCGCCTCGATCGCGCCGGTATCCACGACCTGCCGCAGGCCGCGGGCATCGACGATGGCGGTCGCGCCCTCGCCCGTCTCGAACATCAGCGCCAGCACGTCCTTGGCGATCTTGCCGTTGATCGTCTTGTCGGCGATCAGGTCGAGCAGCTCCGCCAGGCCGGCGGCGCCGACCGGGCTGGAGCCGATGTCGTGGCCGGTGCGGTTGAGGGCGGCGAAGAAATCGCCGGTCACCCAATTCGCCACGGTCTTGGCATCGCGGCCCTGGGCCACCGCCTCGAAGAAGGCCGCGGTCTCCTTCTCGAGCGTCAGGACATGGGCGTCGTAGGGCGACAGGCCCATGGCTGCGTAGCGCGCCCGCCGCGCATCCGGCAACTCCGGCAGCGCCGCCTTCAGACTCTCCACCCAGGCGGCATCCAGCACCAGCGGGGGTAGGTCGGGGTCGGGGAAGTAGCGGTAGTCGTGCGCATCCTCCTTGGAGCGCATGGAGCGGGTGACGCCTCGGCCGGTGTCGAACAGCCGGGTCTCCTGCTGGACCTCGCCGCCCTCCTCCCAGACCTCGATCTGCCGCCGCGCCTCGGCCTCCACCGCCTGCATGACGAAGCGGATGGAATTGACGTTCTTCACCTCGCAGCGGGTGCGGTAGGGCTCGCCGGCGCGGCGGACGGAGACATTGACGTCGGCCCGCATCGAGCCCTCGTCCATGTTGCCGTCGCAGGTGCCGAGGTAGCGCAGGATCTGCCGCAGCTTGGTGAGGTAGGCGCCGGCTTCCTCGGGGCTGCGGATGTCGGCCTCGGAGACGATCTCCATCAGCGCGACGCCGGAGCGGTTCAGGTCGATGAAGCTCTTCTGCGGGTGCTGGTCGTGCAACGACTTGCCGGCATCCTGCTCGAGATGCAGCCGGGTGATGCCGATGGGCTTGGTGCTGCCGTCGGCCAGGGTGATCTCGACCGTGCCGGTCCCGACGATGGGATGGGCGAACTGACTGATCTGGTAGCCCTGCGGCAGGTCGGCATAGAAGTAGTTCTTGCGGTCGAAGCGCGACCAGAGATGGATCTCGGCATTCAGCCCGAGGCCGGTGCGCACCGCCTGGGCCACGCATTCCTGGTTGATGACCGGCAGCATGCCGGGGAAGCCGGCATCGATGAACGACACCTGGCTGTTCGGGCTGGCACCGAAGGCCGTGGCGGCGCCGCTGAACAGCTTGGACTGCGAGGTGACCTGGGCATGGACCTCCAGGCCGCAGACGATCTCCCAGGTGCCGGTGCGGCCCTCGAGTGTGTAGCTCATATCCCAGCCCTCAAAGCCGGCAAGGCGGTGAAGTCGGCGGCATGCTCGATGGCGGCGCCGACGGCGAAGACCGTCTCCTCGTCGAAGGCCCGGCCGATGACCTGCAGGCCGAGCGGCAGCCCCTGCCCGTCCAGCCCGGCCGGCACCGCCAGGCCCGGCAGGCCGGCGAGGTTGGCGGTCACGGTGAAGACGTCGTTCAGGTACATCTTCACCGGGTCGTCCTGCTTCTCGTCCATCCCGAAGGCGGCGGAGGGCGTCGCCGGGGTGACGATGGCATCGACCGTCCGGAAGGCCTCGTCGAAGTCCCGCTTGATCAGCGCCCGGATCTTCTGCGCCTTCAGGTAATAGGCGTCGTAGTAGCCGGCGCTCAGCACATAGGTGCCGATCAGGATGCGTCGCCGCACCTCGGCGCCGAAGCCCTCGGCCCGGGTCCGCTCATAGAGGTCCTTAAGGTCGCTGCCCGGCTCCGTCACCCGCAGGCCGAAGCGTACGCCATCGTAGCGGGCGAGGTTGGAGGAAGCTTCGGCCGGCGCCACGATGTAGTAGGTCGGCAGGGCGTACTGCGTGTGCGGCAGGCTGATCTCGACCGTCTCGGCCCCCTGCGCGCGGAGCCAGGCGAGGCCCTGCTCCCAGAGCGCCGCGATCTCCGGCGGCGTCCCGTCCAGCCGGTATTCCTTCGGCACGCCGATCCGCAGCCCCTTCACCCCGCGGGCGCAGGCGGCGCCGAAGTCGGGCACCGGCACGTCGGCCGAGGTGCTGTCCTTCGGATCGAAGCCGGCCATGGACCTCAGCAGGATGGCGCAATCCTCGACGGTGCGGGCCACCGGCCCGGCCTGGTCGAGGGAGGAGGCGAAGGCCACGATGCCGAAGCGCGAGCATCGCCCGTAGGTCGGCTTGATGCCGGCGATGCCGCAGAAGGCCGCCGGCTGGCGGATCGAGCCGCCGGTATCCGTCGCCGTCGCCCCCAGCGCCAGCCGCGCCGCGACGGCGGCGGCCGACCCGCCGGAGGAGCCGCCGGGCACCAGCCGCGTCTCCGGGTCGTTGCGCCGCGACCATGGGTTCTCCACCGGCCCGAAGGCGCTGGTGGTATTGGAGGAGCCCATGGCGAATTCGTCGAGGTTCGCCTTGCCGAGGAAGACCGCGCCATCCCGCAGCAGGTTGGCCGAGACGGTGCTCTCATAGGGCGGGGTGAAATTGCCGAGGATCCGGCTGCCGGCCGTGGTGCGGGTGCCGGCGGTGCAGAACAGGTCCTTGATCGCCAGCGGCACGCCGTCCAGCGGCCCCGCGGTGCCCTCGGCCCGGCGGGCATCGCTGGCCCTGGCCTGGGCCAGCGCCTGCTCGCCGGTCACGCTGATATAGGCGTTCAACCGAGGGTTCAGCTTCGCGATCGCGTCCAGGTGCGCGCTCGTCAGCTCGACTGAGCTGATGATGCCCTCGCTCAGCGCGTCGATCGCGCCGCGCAGGGTGAAATCGGTCGGGTGCATGTTATTCGACCACCTTCGGAACGCCGAAATATTCGCCCTGCCGGTCCGGCGCATTGGCCAGCACCCGCTCGGCCTGGCCGCCATCGGTCACCGCATCCGGCCGCGGCCGCAGCGCGACGGCGCCGCCGCCGGCCATCGGCTCGATGCCGTCGGTATCGACCGCCTGCAATTGCTCGATCCAGCCGAGGATGCCGTTCAGCTCGGCCTGGGCCTGGCCGAGCTCGGATTCCTTCAGCCGGATGCGGGCGAGCGAGGCAATCCGCCTCACCTGGTCGAGATCGAGGGACATGGTCCATTCCAGTCTTGCGCAGCCGGAGGGCTATAAGGCCCCCCATGGCCCTGTTCAACCTGATCGACCTCCGCGCCGGCCTGCCGCGCGGCCAACGCCTCATCGGCCTCGACCCCGGCAGCCGGGTGGTGGGGCTGGCACTGTCCGACCCCTCGCTGATGCTGGCCAGCCCCTACGGCGTGATCCGGCGCGGCAAGCTGGCCGCCAATGCGGCAGAGCTGGCCGCGATCATCCGCAAGGAATCGGTCGGCGGGCTGGTCGCAGGCCTGCCGCTGTCGATGGACGGCAGCTTCGGCCCGGCGGCCCAGGCGGCGAAGGACTGGGCCATGGCCATCGCCGCCGCGGTCGGCCTGCCGGTGGCGCTCTGGGACGAGCGGCTGTCCAGCGCCGCGGTCAACCGCATGCTGATCGGCGAGGCGGACCTGACCCGGGCCAAGCGGGCCGCGGCGGTGGATGCAGCGGCGGCGGCCTGGATGCTGCAGTCGGCCCTGGACGCCACCAGCTTGGACAGATGGGGCCCGGCGGCTAGGGTGCCGCCACCCGGTACAGGCTGTCCCTGAATGTCCTTCTCCTTCCCCATCCTCCCCGATGGCCACCTCCTCGCCATCGAGGGGCTCGAGCCGCCGCATATCGGCGCCCTGCTCGACCTGGCGGAGAATTATGCGCTGCTCAACCGTCAGGGAAAGACCCAGCGGGACCTGCTGCGCGGCCGCACCCTGATCAACCTCTTCTTCGAGGACAGCACCCGCACCCGCACTAGCTTCGAGCTGGCCGGCAAGCGGCTCGGGGCGGATGTGATCAACATGGCGGTCTCCACCAGCAGCGTGAACAAGGGGGAGACGCTGATCGACACGGCGACCACCTTGAACGCCATGCATTGCGACCTGCTGGTGGTCCGCCACGGCCAGTCCGGCGCTCCGGCGCTGCTCTCCCAGAAGGTCTCCGCCGCCGTCATCAATGCCGGCGACGGCACCCATGAGCACCCGACCCAGGCACTGCTGGATGCGCTCACCATCCGCCGCCGCAAGGGCCGCCTGGAAGGCCTGACCGTCGCCATCTGCGGCGACGTGCTGCATAGCCGGGTGGCGCGCTCGAACATCCACCTGCTGACGGCGATGAATGCCCGGGTCCGCCTCATCGGCCCGCCTACCCTCATCCCGGCCGAGGCCGCACGGCTCGGCGTCGAGGTCTTCCACGACATGAAGAAAGGTCTCGACGGCGCCGATGTGGTGATGATGCTGCGCCTCCAGAAGGAACGGATGACCGGCGGCCTGGTCCCCTCCTCCCGCGAGTTCTTCCGATTCTTCGGCCTGGACGCGGAGAAGCTGGCCTGGGCCCGCCCGGACGCCATCGTCATGCACCCCGGCCCGATGAACCGCGGCATCGAGATTGACAGCGCCATCGCCGACGACCCGGAACGGAGCGTCATCGGCGAACAGGTGGAAATGGGCGTCGCCTGCCGGATGGCGGTGCTGGACGTGCTGGCCCGGGACCTTCGCCGCAATGCATGATATTCTGTTCCTTGGCGCCCGCCTGCTGGACCCGGCGACCGGCCTCGATTCGCCCGGCGACCTGCTGATCCGGGACGGCCGCATCGCCGAGACCGGCACCGGCTTCGGCCGCCCCGAGGGCATCCCGACGCTCGACGCCACCGGCCTCTGCCTGGCCCCCGGCCTCATCGACCTCCGCGCCGCCATCGGCGAGCCGGGCTTCGAGCACCGCGAGACCATCGCCTCTGCCGCCAGCGCCGCGGTCGCCGGCGGCATCACCACCCTCTGCGCCCTGCCAGATACCCATCCGGCGCTGGACGACCCGGCGCTGGTGGAGTTCGTCCTCCGCCGCGGCGCGGCGACCGGCTGCATCACCCTGCTGCCCTACGGCGCCGCCACCAAGCAGTGCGAGGGCCGCGAGCTGGCCGAATACGGGCTGCTGCTGGAAGCCGGCGCCATCGCCTTCACCGATGGCCGGCGGGCCATCGGCAGTGCCCGCACCATGCGCCTCGCGCTCTCCTATGCCCGCGCCTTCGGCCGCATGGTGGTGCAGCATCCGGAGGAGCCAAGCCTTGCCGCCGGCGGCGCCGCAACCGAGGGGGAGCTGGCCACGCGGCTCGGCCTGCCCGGCATCCCCGCCGCCGCCGAGTCCATGCTGGTCGCCCGCGACATCGCCCTGGCCCGGCTCACCGGCGGCCACGTCCACTTCGCCCATGTCAGCACCGGTGCGGCCCTGGCGTTGATCCGCACCGCCAAGGCCGAGGGGCTCGCCGTCACCTGCGACACCGCCCCGCCCTATTTCGACCTGAACGAGACCGCCATCGGCGACTGGCGCACCTATGCCAAGCTCTCGCCGCCGCTGCGCCCGGATGCCGACCGGCTGCAGGTGGTGGCAGCCCTGGCCGATGGCACCATCGATGCCATCGCCTCCGACCACCAGCCGCGCGACGCCGACGACAAGCGCCTGCCCTTCGCCCAGGCGGAGCCCGGCGGCGCCGGTCTCGCCACCCTGCTCGGCGTCACCCTGGCGCGGGTCCATGGCGGCGACCTGACCCTGTTGCAGGCGCTCGACCTGCTGACCGCGCGGCCCGCCGCGCTGCTCGGCATCGAGGCCGGGCGGCTGGCCAAGGGCGCCGCGGCCGACCTCGTGCTGTTCGACCTCGACCGCGGCTGGCAGGTCAAGGCCGGGGCGCTGCCGGGCAAGGCGCAGAACTCGCCCTTCGACGGCCGGGCCCTGGAAGGCCGTGTCCTCGGCACCTGGAAGGCCGGGCGGCGGGTCTTCGGCGCATGAGCCTGCTGCTGGCCCTGGCCCTGGGCTACCTGCTGGGCTCGGTCCCCTGGGGCCTGCTGCTGACCCGCGCGGCCGGGCTCGGCGACATCCGCGCCATCGGCTCCGGCAACATCGGGGCGACCAACGTGCTGCGCACCGGCAACAAGCCGCTGGCCGCCGCCACCCTGGCGCTTGATGTCGGCAAGGGCGCCCTGGCGCTTTGGCTGGCCGGGCAGCTCTGGGGCGAGCAGGCCGGGCTGGCGGCCGGCTTCGGCGCCATGCTGGGCCATGCCTTCCCGGTCTGGCTAGGGTTCAAGGGCGGCAAGGGCGTCGCCACCGGGGGCGGCGTGCTCCTGGCCGCCGGCTGGTGGCTCGGCCTCGCCGCGGCGCTGGTCTGGCTGGCGGTCGCCTTCAGCCTGCGGATCTCCTCCGCCGCGTCGATGGCGGCCTGCGCCGCGGCGCCGGTGGTGGCCCTGCTGGCCGGGCGGCCGGACCTGGCGCTCTTCAGCGCCGGGATCGCCGCGCTGGTGGTCATCCGCCACCGCGGCAACATTGCGCGGCTGCTGGCGGGGACGGAGCCGAGGATCGGCCGGCGGAGTTGAGCATCTCACGAGATTAGGGCGCCAGGCGCGAAAACCGGCTATTCTTGCGCTGCAAGAATGAAGGATCCGGCGCCTTGTTCGCAGCCCGCCCGCGCCAGACCGAGGCCGAGGAGCTCGCCCGCCTGCGGCTGGCCCGCACCGACGGCATCGGTCCGGTCAATTTCCGCCGGCTGATGGCCCGGCACGGCAGCGCCGCCGCCGCGCTCGCTGCCCTGCCCCGGCTGGCCGCCCGCCGCGGCACACCGCTGGTGATCTGCCCGGAGGCGGATGCGCGGCGGGAATGGGCCGCGGTGCAGCGCCTCGGCGGCCGCTTCCTCTTCGCCGGGGAGCTCCCCTACCCGCCGCTGCTCGACCTGCAGGAGGATGCGCCGCCGGTCCTGGCCGTGCTTGGCGACCCGGCCGCCCTGACCGGCCGTGCCGTCGCCCTGGTCGGCGCCCGCAATGCCTCGGCCGGGGGCCGGCGCATGGCGGAGGACCTAGCCGAACAGCTCGCCGCGGCCGGGCTGGTGGTGGTCTCCGGCCTGGCGCGGGGCATCGACGCCGCGGCCCATCTCGGGGCGCTGCGGCGGGGCCGCACCGTCGCCGCCATCGCCGGCGGGCTCGACCAGCCCTATCCGCCGGACCATGCCAAGCTGCAGGCCCGCATCGCCGAGGAGGGCGGCGCGGTGGTCGCCGAGGCGCCATTTGGCACCGCCCCCCTCGCCCGCCACTTCCCCCGGCGCAACCGCATCGTCGCCAGCCTCTCGCTCGGCGTGGTGGTGGTGGAGGCGGCGCTGCGCTCGGGCAGCCTCATCACGGCCCGGCTGGCGCTGGAGGCGGGGCGGGAGCTCTTCGCCGTGCCGGGCAGCCCGCTCGATCCCCGCTGCCGCGGCTCCAACGACCTGATCCGCCAGGGCGCGCACCTGACCGAATCCGTCGCCGACGTGCTTGAGCACCTGCCCGAGGCGCCGCACGACGGGCCGGTCTTCGCGCCCCAGCCGCGTTGGACCGATGCCGATCGAATGGCTGAATCGGTGCTGGAACCGTCCCCTCCTCCGGACGATGCGGGCCAAGTGCTTGAATTGCTTAGTGGTGACCCGATCGCGGTTGACGAGGTGATGCGGCGCTGCCACCTGTCGCCCTCCGCGGTCCAGGCGATCCTTCTCGATCTTGAGCTGGCAGGGCGGGTGGAGATGCTGCCGGGCAACCGGGTGGCGCTCACCTGCCCCGCCTGATCAGGTCCTGAAGGGTGACCCGAAGATCGCGCCTTCCTTGCCCGAACGCAGTGGGCCAACGGATCTGGAGTCCATGACGGACGTCGTCGTCGTCGAATCGCCGGCCAAGGCCAAGACCATCAACAAATACCTCGGCGGGGACTTCAAGGTCCTGGCCAGCTTCGGCCATGTGCGCGACCTGCCGCCCAAGGACGGCTCGGTCCGGCCGGACGAGGATTTCGCCATGGACTGGGAATCCGAGGACCGCGGCGAACGCCAGGTCAACGAGATCGCTCGGGCCCTGAAGGGGGCCAAGCGGCTCTTCCTCGCCACCGATCCGGATCGGGAGGGCGAGGCGATCTCCTGGCACGTCCAGGAGATGCTGGCCCGCCGCGGCGCGCTGAAGGGTGTCGAGGTCCGCCGCATCACCTTCAACGAGATCACCAAGCGGGCGGTGCAATACGCCCTCGCCCATCCGCGCGATCTCGATGCGCCGCTGATTGACGCCTATCTGGCCCGGCGCGCGCTGGACTACCTGGTCGGCTTCACCCTCTCGCCGGTGCTGTGGCGGAAGCTGCCCGGCAGCCGTTCGGCGGGGCGGGTGCAATCCGTCGCGCTGCGGCTGATCTGCGAGCGTGAGGCCGAGATCGAGGACTTCCGCGCCCGCGAATACTGGAGCGTGGAAGGCCGCTTCCAGACGCCGCAGGGCGCCCCCTTCGGCGCCCGGCTGACCCACCTCGATGGCCGCAAGCTCGACCAGTTCGACCTGAACGACGAAGCCAAGGCGATGGCCGCCAAGGCGCAGGTCGAGGCCGGGACCTTCGCGGTCACCACGGTCGAGAAGCGCCGGGTCAAGCGCAACCCGCCAGCGCCCTTCACCACCAGCACCCTGCAGCAGGAAGCCAGCCGGAAGCTCGGCTTCGGCGCCCAGCAGACCATGCGCACGGCGCAGCAGCTCTATGAAGGCGTCGACATGCAGGGCGAGACCGTCGGTCTCATCACCTACATGCGGACCGACGGCGTGCAGATGGCGCGGGAGGCGATCGCCGCGATCCGCGACCACGTGCAGGAGGAGTTCGGCGCGAGCTATTTGCCCAGCGCGCCGCGGGAATACAGCTCCAAGGCCAAGAACGCCCAGGAAGCGCATGAGGCGGTGCGCCCGACCGACGTCGCCAATACCCCGGAGAAGGTCGCCCGCTTCCTCGACGACCGGCAGCGCAAGCTCTACGAGCTGGTCTGGAAGCGCGCCGTCGCCAGCCAGATGCAATCGGCCGAGATCGACCAGACCACGGTCGAGCTGGCGGACGAGAGCCGCAAGACCATCCTGCGGGCGACCGGCTCGGTCATCGCCTTCGACGGCTTCCTCAAGCTGTACCGCGAGGACGAGGACGACCGCGCCGCCGATGCCCGTGCCGGCATCGCCGCCCCCGACGACGCCAAGCCGGACGACGATACCCGCACCCTGCCGCCGATGCGGGAGAACGACCCGCTGAAGCGCGGCGAGGTCACCGCCAGCCAGCACTTCACCCAGCCGCCGCCGCGCTTCTCGGAAGCCTCGCTGGTGAAGAAGATGGAGGAGCTCGGCATCGGCCGGCCCTCCACCTATGCCTCCATCCTGCAGGTGCTGCAGGACCGCGACTACGTCACGCTCGACAAGCGGCGCTTCATCCCGCAGGACCGCGGGAGGCTGGTGACCGCCTTCCTGGTCTCCTTCTTCGAGCGCTACGTCGATACCGGCTTCACCGCCGGACTCGAGGGTCAGCTCGACGACATCTCCGGCGGCAAGATCGACTGGCGCGCGGTCATGCGGGCCTTCTGGGAGGATTTCCGCAAGGCCATCGATGCGACCAAGGACCTCAAGATCAGCGACGTCATCGACACGCTGGACGAGGAGCTCGGGCCGCACTTCTTCCCGGCCAAGGCCGATGGCACCGACCCGCGGGTCTGCCCGGCCTGCTCGGGCGGCCGGCTCGGACTGCGTCTGGGCCGCACCGGCGCCTTCATCGGCTGCTCCAACTACCCAGAATGCCGCTACACCCGGCCGCTGGCGGTGCCCGGTGCCGACGGCGAGAACACCACCAGCCTGGCCGAGGGCCAGCGCGAGCTGGGCCAGGACCCGGCGAGCGGCGAGGCCATCACCCTCCGCCGCGGCCCCTACGGGCTCTATGTCCAGCAGGGCGAGGCCGGGGTCGATGCCAAGGGCAAGCCGACCAAGCCCCGAAGGTCCAGCCTGACGCGGGACATGGACCCGGAGACCCTCGACCTCGACCGGGCGGTGGCGCTGCTGTCGCTGCCGCGGCCGATCGGCCGCGACCCCGAGACCGGCGAGGAGATCACCGCCGGCATCGGCCGCTTCGGCCCCTACATCCGGCTCGGCACCACCTACCAGTCGCTGGAGCCCGGCGACGACGTGCTGGCGCTCGGCATGAACCGGGCGATGGAGCTGCTGGCCAAGGCGCGGGCCAAGGTGCGGCTGCTCGGAACCCATCCGAAGGACGGCGCCCCGGTCGAGATCCGCAAGGGCCGCTTCGGCCCCTATGCCCAGCACGGCAAGACCGTCGCCAACCTGCCGCGCAACCTGGCGATGGAGGAGGCGACGCTGGAGCAGGTGGTCACCCTGCTGGCCGAGAAGGGCAAGGAGCTAAAGCCCCTGGTCAAGGGGGGGAAGGGCAAGGCGAAGGCCAAGGCTCCCGCCAAGGCCAAGGCGAACGGGGCTGCGCCACCGGAAGCGCCGGCGACGGAGCCGGCGCCGGCGCGCAAGGCTCCGGCCGCGAAGCCGGCGGCCAAGGCCGCTCCCAAGAAGGCCGCGGCCAAGGCGCCGGCGGTCAAGGCAGCGGTCCGGGCCAAATCCGCGGCGAAGCCAGCCGCGGCCAAGGCGGCGGCCAAGGGCAAGGCCTGAGGTGCCGCGGCGCCAGGCCAGGCCGCCGGGCGATGCCCTGGCCGGGCCCCGGCCGCTGCCCTCGAAGGAGGATCTACGGCGCTTCATCCGCGCTGCCCCCGGGAAGGTCGGGAAGACCGAGATCAGCCGGCATTTCGGCCTGACCACGGACCAGCGCCCGGCGCTCCGCGAATTGCTGAAGGCCCTGAAGCAGGATGGCTCGGCGATGCCGGCGGGACGGCACGGGCTGGCCGCCCCCGGACGGTTGCCCGAGATGGCGGTGGTCGAGATCTTCGGCACCGACCCGGACGGCGACCCGCTGGCCCGGCCGCTCGGCTGGACCTCGGCCCAGGGCGAGATGCCGCTGATCTACATGCGCCCCGAACGCCCCGGCCAGCCCGCGCTGGCGCCAGGCGAGCGGGTTCTGGCCCGGCTGAAGCCCGCCGGCCGCAGCAAGTACGACGGCACCACGGTCAAGCGGGTCGCCGGCCCCGCCCCCGCCCGCATCCTCGGCATCTACGAGCATGGCCGGATCATCCCGACCGACCGCCGCCACAAGGCGGAATGGGAGGTCCCCCCCGGCCAGGCCAATGGCGCCGAGCCCGGCGAGATCGTCCTGGCCGAACCCCTGCCCGGCCAGGCGCTGGGCCTGCGCCCCGCCCGGATCATCGAAAGACTGGGACGGATGGGGGAGCCGCGCTCCGTCTCGCTGCTCTGCATCCATGCGCATGGCATCCCGCATGCCTTCCATGGCGATGCCCTGGCCGAGGCCGAGGCGGCCAAGGCGGCAGCCCTCGAGGGCCGCGAGGATCTCCGGGCCATCCCCCTCGTCACCATCGACGGCGAGGATGCGCGCGACTTCGACGATGCGGTCTGGGCGGAGCCGTCCGGGGGCGGCTGGCGGCTGCTCGTCGCCATCGCCGACGTGGCGCATTACGTCCGCCCCGGCAGTGCCCTGGACCGCGACGCCTGGCTGCGCGGCAACAGCGTCTATTTCCCCGACCGCGTCGTGCCGATGCTCCCCGAGGCGCTGTCCAACGGCTGGTGCAGCCTGCGCCCGGGCGAGGACCGCGGCTGCCTCTTCGTCGAATTCCACATCGACGCCGCTGGCAGCAAGACCCGCCACCGCTTCGGCCGCGGCCTGATGCGCAGCGCCGCCCGCCTGACCTACGAGGCGGTGCAGGCCGCCCAGGATGCCGGCGAGGACCCGACCGGCACCCTGGCGGCGCTCTACGGCGCTTACCGCGCCTTGCTGTCCGCCCGCGACCGCCGTGGCACGCTGGACCTCGACTTGCCGGAGCGCCGGGTCATCCTCGACCCGGCCGGGATGGTGCTGGCGGTGGAGCCGCGCGCCCGGCTCGACGCCCACCGGCTGATCGAGGAATTCATGGTCGCGGCCAATGTCTGCGCCGCGGAGGAGCTGGAAAGGCTCGGCCAGCCCTGCATGTACCGGGTGCACGACCGGCCTTCGGACGAGAAGCTGGAGGGGCTCCGCGCCTTCCTCGCCACCTTCGACATCACCCTGCCGCCCGGCGACCAGCTCCAGCCGCGCCACTTCGCCCAGGTGCTGGATCTGGTTCGTGGCGCGGAACATGAGCGGCTGGTGAACGAGACGGTGCTGCGCGGCCAGTCCCAGGCGGCCTATGCGCCGGAGAACATCGGCCATTTCGGCCTGGCCCTGCCGCGCTACGCTCATTTCACCAGCCCGATCCGCCGCTACGCCGACCTCCTGGTCCACCGGGCGCTGATCCGCGGCTTGAAGCTCGGCGACGGCGGGCTGGCGGAGCCCGAGGCGGACCGTTTTGCCGATACCGGGGAGCATATCACCGGCACCGAGCGCCGGTCCGCGGCGGCCGAGCGGGACGCGGTCGACCGCTACCTTGCGGCTCATATGGCACATCGTATCGGAGACGTGTTCGAGGCACGCATTTCCGGGGTGACACGCTTCGGCCTGTTCGTCACCGTGGATAGTAATGGGGCCAGTGGAATTGTTCCGCTCGGTTCCCTGCCGGATGATCGATGGTTGCAGGATTTGCCGAGGCGCGCCCTGGCGGGCCAGCGGACGGGGCTGCGCTTTGCCCTGGGCCAGGCGGTCGAGGTGCGCCTCGCCGAGGCCACGCCGCACACCGGCGGGATGGTGTTCCACCTGATGCAGGGTCTGCCGCCGCTGCAGCCCAGGCGCCGCCCGGCTGGCGGCGGCAGGTCCGGGCGGCACTGATCCTGGCCCTGCTGTTGCTGCTGCCGAAGCCGGCGGCGGCACAGGAGGATTTCCCCCGCGAACCGGTCCAGGCGGTGCTGGCGGTGGCGCTGGGCGCGGTGCTGGAGCGGCACCTGGAACGCGCCGCCCCGGCCGACATCGGGCTCTGGACCCTGCGTGGGCTCGAGGTGCTGGAGCCGCTGCTGAAATCCGAGCTGCGGTCCGGCACTCTGCTGCTCAACGCCGGCGAGCGTTTGCTGGCCGCGCGTCCCCTGCCCCCCCCGGCGGTCGCCGGGGATGCGGCGGCGCCGGCCCTGGCCCAGGGTCTGGCCGCACTGTTCGAGGCTGCATGGCAGGCCTCCCCCTTGCTGCGGCAGGCCGGGGCGGAACGGATGCTGCGCAGCGGCTTCGAGGAATTGTTCAACCACCTCGACCCCTACAGCCGCTACCTGACACCGGAGGAGGCCGGCTCGGCCCGGGCGCGCCGGATCGGCCAGGTGGGGCTCGGCCTGCGGCTGGCGGCCGGGCGTGGCGACACGGTGGTGCTAGCGGCGCTCAGCCAGGGCGGGCCGGCGGCGATGGCGCGGTTGCGGCCGGGTGACCGGGTGCTGGCGATCGACGGCCGCCCGGTCAGCGGGCAGGATCTGGCCAGTGCCGCCGCCTTGCTGGAAGGCCCGGCCGGCAGCGAGGTGGTGCTGCGCCTCCAGCGCGGCAACCGGCGCTTCGAGGCGCGGCTGTTGCGGAGCCTGCTGGCGCCGGAGACGGTGCATGCCGAGCGGCGCGAGGATATCCTTTGGCTGCAGCTCGAGAATTTCTCGACCGCGACCGACCGCAACGTGCTGGCGGCCCTGGCGGAAGGCTTCCGCCCAGGCCGCCCGCGCGGCATCGTGCTGGACCTGCGCGGCAATCGCGGCGGGCTGCTGGGTCAGGCGGTGGCCGTCGCCGGGGCCTTCTTGCCGGGCGGGGTGGTCGCCAGGACCTCGGGGCGGCACCCGGACGCGGACCGGGTCTATGTTGCGACCGCGGGCGACCAGGCGACCGGCGTGCCCCTGGTGGTGCTGGTGGATGGCCGCTCCGCTTCGGCGGCCGAAATCGTCGCCGCCGCCCTCGGCGACCGGGGCCGGGCCGTGGTCATCGGGAGCGTCACCACCGGCAAGGGGCTGATCCAGGTGGTGGTGCCGCTGCCGAACGGCGGCGAACTGCTGGTGACCTGGTCGCGGGTCCTGGCACCGCTGGGCTGGCCGCTCCAGGGCCTCGGGGTGCTGCCGGCACTGTGCACGAGCCTCGGCGTGGATGCCGCGGCCGATGCGCTGGCGCGGCTGCGGCTGGGCGACTCCCCCATGGCGGCGACACTCGCACGGCAACGGGCGGCGCGGGCGCCGGTGCCGGCCAGCGAGGTGGCCAGCCTGCGCGATACCTGCCCACCGGCGGAAGGCCGGCCGGTCGATGCCGCGATGGCCCGCGCAGTGCTGACCGAACCCGCTTCCTACGCCGCCGGCCTGGCGCGCTGAACGGCCGTTGCGGCGAACGCCGCCTGGTCACTGCCGGCCGGAGCGCGAATTCGCGCCCAGGTTTCCGATCCGTGCCGAAGCACCGGGGCGTTCAGCATTTGTTCAAGGCTGCGTTGCCAAGCTTCGCCGCCAACCGATATCTTGCGCCGCACCATGTCGGCCCGTCCACTACGGCGCCGCAATATCCGAGGATACAGGCGAGATGAGCAGCACGGCAAAAGAGGCGGCGAAAGCCTCCGTCACCGTTACCTTGGATGGGACCAATCGCAGCACCACCCTGCCGCTCCTGACCGGCACGCTCGGGCCTGCAGTGGCCGATATCCGTAAGCTCTACGGCGACCTCGGGGTCTTCACCTTCGACCCAGGTTACGGCGCCACCGCGTCCTGCGAAAGCAAGATCACCTACATCGACGGCGATGCCGGCATCCTGCTGTACCGCGGCTACCCGATCGAGCAGCTGGCCGAGAAGTCCGACTTCATCGAAGTCGCCTATCTGCTGCTGGAGGGCGAGCTGCCGACCGGCACGCAGCTGGCCGATTTCCGCAAGAACGTCACCAACCACACCATGGTGCACGAGCAGCTGCGGCGCTTCTTCGACGGCTTCCGCCGCGATGCCCACCCGATGGCGATCCTCTGCGGCGTGGTCGGGGCGCTGGCCGCCTTCTACCACGACAACCTCGACATCAACGATCCGCGCCAGCGTGAGATCGCGGCCTTCCGGCTGATCGCCAAGGTCCCGACCATCGCCGCCTGGGCCTACAAGTACTCGATCGGCCAGCCCTTCATGTACCCCCGCAACGACCTGAGCTATGCGGAGAATTTCCTCTACATGCTCAACGCCGTGCCGGCGGAGCCCTACGTCAACAACCCGATCCTGTCGCGGGCGATGGACCGCATCCTGGTCCTGCACGCCGACCACGAGCAGAATGCCTCGACCTCCACGGTGCGGCTGGCGGGCTCGACCGGCGCCAATCCCTTTGCCTGCATCGCCGCCGGCATCGCCGCCCTCTGGGGCCCGGCGCATGGCGGTGCGAACGAGGCCGTGCTGAAGATGCTGGCCGAGATCGGCACCAAGGAGAACATCCCGCAGTTCATTAAGGAAGTGAAGGACAAGAACAGCCACACCAAGCTGATGGGCTTCGGCCACCGGGTCTACAAGAACTTCGATCCGCGCGCGACCATCATGAAGGACACCTGCCACGAGGTCCTGGCCGAGCTCGGCATCAAGGACAGCCCGCTGCTCGACATGGCGATGGAGATGGAGCGGATCGCGCTGACCGACGACTACTTCATCCAGCGCAAACTCTATCCGAACGTTGACTTCTATTCGGGCATCATCCTGAAGGCGATGGGCATCCCGACGCACATGTTCACCGTGCTCTTCGCGGTGGCACGGACGGTCGGCTGGGTGAGCCAGTGGAAGGAGCTGATCGAGGATCCGGCCCAGCGCATCGGCCGCCCGCGGCAGATCTACCGGGGCGCCGGCACCCGCGACTACGTCGCGGTCGATCGCCGGAGCTGACCCGGCCCAAGACTTGACCGCGGCGCCTCGCGGGCGCCGCAGTGAAGATGCAAGATGAAGGACGCCGGCCAGAATCCTTTCTGGTCGGCGTTTCTTTTTGCCAAGCGACCGTCACTTACGGGTGAGCAGTATTGGCCTTGGCCATGGTGCAAAATCATGGGCTCCAGGAATTCGAGTTTTGCCCGGAATATCTCTTGCGATATCGAATCGATCAGACCAAGACTACGGCTCTGAGTTGCATATCTAGGCCAGGACTCATTCAATGGGCGAAGCTGCCAGCTCCGCATCCCTCCAAACCCTCGATCAGCAGGTCCGCACACAACTGAAGAAGTGGCCGCAACGCCCACCCGGGGTCATGGCCAGTCCGAAGCAGCCCGGCACCTGGCTTCGCGGCAGGCCCGGCGACCTGGCGGCGACCAACCAGCCCTTCCTCAAGCTGCCGGGCTCGAACCGGCTCCGAACCTTGCCGGACGGGCTCTGGCTGCATTTCAGCCCCGATCCGGCCGACCTCTATGTCGACATCCTCTGCATCGAGGCCTGCTCCTCCCTGCAGAACCTGCTCGACAAGCGTTCCCGCTTCTCGCCCACGACCTCGTCCCTCATGGCCTGTTGCCCGCTGGATTGGCTGCTCGGCCCGGCGCAGGAGCCGGATCCGACGCCACGCTGGCGGCTGATTCGAATCCTGAAGGCGGAGCCGCACCAGCCACTGACCCTGCCGGTTCGGGACATTCGCGTCGTCTTCGGGCTCAAGAACCGGCACTACGAAGGCTTTGCCCGTAACCAGATCGCGCAGGCGCATGAATTCTACTGCCCGATGGAGGCGCTGATCGCCCAGGATGGCCACAACAATCCCGACATGCGGGCGCTGATTTCCCGCGCCAGTGCCACGGCGAACTTCATGTGGCTGCCCTGATCAGGCAGACTGCCGCCCGACGGACGGGAATGGCGGGCGCGTGAGCAAGATCCTGGGTGTGCTGGGCGGCATGGGGCCATTGGCCAGTGCCCATTTCATGCTGCGACTCACGCTGCTGACACCCGCCGATCGGGACCAGGACCATATTCCGTCGGTGCTCTGGTCGGACCCGCGGGTACCGGACCGCACCGCCGCCCGCCTCGCAGGGGGCGAGGATCCCTTGCCGATGCTGCTGCGCGGCATCGCCGGCCTGAAGGCCGCAGGGTGCGGCGCCATCGCCATCCCCTGCAACACCGCCCATGGCTGGCATGCCGCCATGCAGGCGGCGACGGACCGGCCGATTCTGCATATCGTCGACGCCACCGCGGCGGAATTGATCCGGCTCGGCGTCGCTGCCGGCCCGATCGGCGTCATGGGCACGGCGGCGACCCTGGCGATGCGGCTCTACCAGCAGGGACTCGAAGGCCGTGGCTGGTCCTGCCTGATGCCGGATGCGACGGAGATGGCGCAGCAGGTCACCCCGGCCATTGCGCTGGTGAAGGCCAACCGGGTGGCGGAGGCTTACGCGCCTTTGGCCGAGGTGGCGCAGCGGCTGGTGATGCGGGGGGCCCGGGCGGTGGTGCTGGGCTGCACCGAGATCCCGCTGGGGATGGCGGCCGGACCGGCTTTGCCCTTTCCGGTGGCGGATAGCATCGATGCCCTGGCGCGCGCCGCGATCGGCTGGGCGCGGAGCCCGTCTTGCTGAGGCTCAGTCGCAGTCGCAGCCGTCGGTAGGACCGTTGTCGCCGCGGACGACATGATGGTCGATCCATTCGGCCACCAACCGGCGGGCTTCCTGCACCGAGGCTTCCGGATGATGCACGCGATAGAGGGTGGTGCAGGCACGGAAGGACGACAGGTCGTCGTTGCCGGTTTCGCGCAGCTCCCGGTAGGCGGTCACCACCGCGCGTTCACAGCGACGGCCAATAATGCTGAAGTCGAGGTCAATGCGACCCATCCGGCGATCCTCCGATTGCGAGCCAATTAAGAACCACTCGCAACAGAAGGCCATGCTAACGGGGCCGGACCGGTCCTTCAAGGGTCGTTCGCCCCTTTGTTCCGGTTCGTTGCAATTCCGCCTCATTGCCGCGCTGCCGGGATATCCCTGTAGATCAGGGAACCCCGCCGCCTGGCAAGGGGAAGGTCAGTTCGTGAACCTCGGAGAACCCGCGAGGTCGTGACCGGATGCGCCGGCGGCGCCTTCCTGCCGGCGCCGCCACCGGCTTTCGAATGCTGCGCTAGGCGCGACCGACCGCCTCCGCCAGCGCCTTGCCCACATCCACCGTGCCAGCCTGGCCGCCCATGTCCCGGGTGCGGGGGCCGCCTTCGCTTAGCATTCTTTCGATGCCCGAGACGATGGCATCCGCCGCCGCCTTTTCCCCCAGGTGCTCCAGCATCATTGCGCCGGACCAGATCTGGCCGATCGGATTGGCGATCCACTTACCCGCGATATCCGGAGCCGAACCATGCACCGGCTCGAACATGCTGGGGAAGGCCTTCTCCGGGTTGATGTTGGCCGAGGCTGCAATGCCGATCGAGCCCGCCACCGCCGGGCCGAGGTCCGACAGGATATCGCCGAACAGGTTGGAGCCCACGACCACGTCGAACCAATCCGGGTGCTGCACGAAATGGGCGCAGAGGATGTCGATGTGGAACTGGTCGGTCGTCACCCCGGGGTAGTTCTTGCCCATCTCGGCGAAGCGCTCGTCCCAGTAGGGCATGGTGAAGGTGATGCCGTTCGACTTGGTGGCGCTGGTCAGCTTCCGCCGCGGCCGGGTCATTGCCAGCTCATAGGCGTATTTCATCACCCGGTCGCAGCCGATCCGCGTCAGGATGGACTGCTGGGAGACGAACTCGCGGTCCGTCCCCGGGAACATCCTTCCGCCCACCGAGCTGTACTCGCCCTCGGTATTTTCCCGCACCACGTAGAAGTCGATGTCCTTCGGCCCGCGATTGGCCAGCGGCGTGGTCGCCCCCGGCAGCAGCTTGCAGGGGCGGAGGTTCACATACTGGTCGAACCCCCGGCGGATCGGGATCAGCAGGCCCCAGAGCGAGACGTGGTCCGGCACGCCGGGCCAGCCGACCGCACCGAGGAAGACGCTGTCCGACTGCCTGAGCTGTTCCAGCCCGTCGTCGGGCATCATCTTGCCGGTCCGGGAATAGACCTCGCAGGACCAGTCATAATGCACCAGCTCCAGGTCGAAGCCGAAGCGGCGGGCGGCGGCATCCAGCACACGCAGGCCCTCGGGCGTGGTTTCCTGGCCGATGCCGTCGCCCGGGATCACGGCGATGCGGTACTTCTTGCGGGTGCTCATGCGGGGTCTCCTCGGCGGCACCATGGCGCAGAGAGGGGTCATGCTCAACCGGGGGCGATCATGCGGTATAAGACGGCGACATTCCGCTCAGGACAGCCGCATGACCAGCACCGCCGACCTCGCCCCCTACGCCGGCCACGTGCTGCGCGACGCCACCATCCCGGAGCTGCCGAATCACTACCGCGGCAAGGTACGGGAGAACTACGACCTGGCCGACGGCAGCCGGATCATCATCGCGACCGACCGGCTGAGCGCCTTCGACCGGATCATCACCGCGGTGCCGCTGAAGGGCCAGGTGCTGACCCAGATCGCCCGCTTCTGGTTCGACCGCACCCGGGACATCTGTCCGAACCACGTCCTCGAGTACCCCGACCCCTGCGTGCTGCGCTGCAAGCGGCTGACCATCATGCCGGTCGAGGTGGTGGTGCGGGACTACCTGGCGGGGACCACCTCCACCGCCATCCTGACCATGTACAAGGCCGGCCGGCGGGAGATGTACGGTCACCGCTTCCCCGATGGCATGCGGCCGAACCAGAAGCTGCCGGCGACCATCCTGACGCCGACCAGCAAGGCCTTCGACGCCGGCCACGACGAGGAGCTGACCCCGGCGCAGATCGTCGACGGCAAGCTGCTGACGCAGGCGCAATGGGAGGCGGTCAGCGCCCTGGCCCTGAAGCTGTTCGCCCGCGGCCGGGAGATCGCCGCCGAGCGCGGCCTGATCCTGGTCGATACCAAATACGAATTCGGCTTCGATGAGGCCGGCGCCATCGTGCTGGCGGACGAGATCCACACGCCGGACAGCAGCCGCTACTGGTTCGCCGCCAGCTATGCGGAGCGCTTCGCCGCCGGCCAGCCGCCCGAGAGCTTCGACAAGGATTTCGTCCGCACCTGGGTGGTCGCCCGCTGCGACCCCTACAAGGACGACCTCCCGGAGGTGCCGGCCGAGATCAACCTCGAGGCCGCCCGGATCTACATCAGCGTCTTTGAGGCCATCACCGGCCAGCGCTTCCCGCTGCCCGATCCGCACCAGCCGGTGCTGGAGCGGATCCGGGCGAACCTCGCCCGCTATTTCTGAGCCGCACCCAGCCGGGGAAGGCCAGCAGCGGCATCGCCACGGCGGCCACCGCGACCCAGACCGCAGGCCGCAGGCCGAAGTCGATGTCGAGGTTGGCCGCCAGGATGCGCTGGGCCGGCAGGTTGGTCGCCAGCGCATACCAGGCATACTCGAGGCCGGCGGCGGCAAGGCCGGCGGCCGGGGCCAGCGCCAGCAGCGCCGCCGGATGCGCCTGGACGCCCCGCGGCAGCAATCGCCACAGCACCAGCCAGGCGAGGAAGCCCGCCGCCAGGATCGCCTCCCAGAGCTGCGATTTCGACTGCAGGAAGAAATGGAACACGCCCAGCGCGGCCAGACCGAAAATGACGCCATGCAGCCGCTTCCAGCGCCGGCCGAGCTTGCGCATCCAGCCATCGGTGGAGGTCCAGCCGAGCACTACCAGCCCGGCGAGGGCTACGAAGCCGATGGTGAGGTAGAAGCGCTGCAGGATCTCCAGGGCGATGCGCGGCAGGATGAAATTCTGGTCGGCGGCATAGAGCAGCAGATGCAGCAGCGCATAGCCGAGGGTGGTCAGCCCCAGCATCCGCCGCAGGCTCAGCACCTGCGGCGAGGCCAGGATGCGCCCCAGCGGCGTCACCGCCAGGGTGACCAGCAGCAGCCGGATGGTCCAGAGGCCAAGCTCCTTCAGCGCGGCCTTGGCCGGTTCCGGCCCGAGCTCCTGCAGGACCCCCTGCCCCGCCAGGATCAGCGCCGGCGCCAGGGCCAGGGCGAGCACCACGGCGCGCAGGGCGGAGACGCGGCCGGCGCGGTCGCGCCAGGGCCAGCGGATGGGCAGCGGCCGGGCGCGGGGATTGCGCGGCATCGGCGGGAAGGCGGCATGGAGGATGGCTTGCAGCATGGCCCTTACTTCGCGCCAGGCCGGGTTTCGGTAACCCCCGCTCATGCCCACCCCCGCGCGAGGATGGCGGCGGCGACGCGAGCGGCTTCGTCCAGCGGCGGCCGGGCGAAGGGTACCGGCGCCTGGTCCAGCGGCCGGGCCTGGCCGGCGGCATAAAGGCTGGCATGCAGCCGCAGGTGCCGCGGGCCGAGGCCACCGGGGTCGGCGATGAAGACCGGGGCACGGGTGGCCAGAGCCTCCGACAGCATGGAGACGCTGTCGCCGGTGACGACCACGGCATCCGCCCAGGCGAGGAAGCCGGCGAAGGGGTTGCCGCCGGCATCGCCCCAGCGGAACAGCCGGTGCGGCCGCGCCGCCAGCGCGTCGCCGAGCGCCTCGGTCGCCGCGCCGCCCGTGCGGCGGCTGGTAGTGGCGAGGATGCTGCCGGCGAAGCCCGCGACCCGGGCGCCGAGGGCGGCAGCGGTCGCGGGATCCATGCCCTCCGCCCGCACCTTGCCGCCGACCAGCAGGGCGACGCGCGGGCCGGGCAGCAGCTCGAGCGGCGCCCATGCCGCATGCGCCGCCGCCAGCCGGTCCGGCGACATCCGGTGGCAGGCGCCGAGGATGGGCAGGATATTCGCGGCATCCCCGGGCCGGTCGTGCCGGCCCAGCACCAGCAGGTCGAAGCGGCCCGCGCCGAAGCCGGGGCGCATGCAATGCACCGTGCGGGCGCCCCGCCCCGCCAGCCAGAGTGCGACCGGGGCGGAGCGACGCCCGGCCGAGAGAACCAGCCGGGGCCAGGGCGGCCGCATGGCCGCGCGGGTCCCGGCGGTCAGGCCGGCAAGGCTGGGCCAGGGGATGGGCAGCCGGGCCAGCGGACACCAGGCCAGGGGCACCACCCGGTGCGGCAGCCCGAGCCGCTCGGCGATTCCCAACGCCTGGGCCGCGGTGCCGGCGCGGGGATCGGCCAGCACCCAAACCTCCGGTTCGGTCATGGACGCGCCGCCGCGCCCCGGTTACGGATGCGCCAACCGCCGCCGGCAGAGGAATGCGCCATGGCCATGCAACACGCTTCCGATTGGGACAGGGACGCCGCGCTGACGACGGCGCGCATCCTGCTGGAGATCAAGGCGGTGAATTTCCGCCCCGAGGAGCCCTACACCTTCACCTCGGGCTGGAAGAGCCCCGTCTACATCGATTGCCGCAAGATCATCTACTTCCCCCGCGCCCGGGCCCGCATCTGCGAGCTGGCGGTGGAGAAGATCGGCCGGCACATCGGCTACGAGACGATCGACGCGGTGGCCGGCGGCGAGACCGCGGGCATCCCCTTCGCCGCCTGGATCGCCGACCGGATGATGGCGCCCATGGCCTATGTCCGGAAGAAGCCCAAGGGCTTCGGCCGCAATGCCCAGATCGAGGGCGACGTGCCGGAGGGCAAGCAGACCCTGCTGGTCGAGGACCTCACCACCGACGGTGCCAGCAAGATCGCCTTCGCCCAGGCACTGAGGGATGCGGGCGCGCTCTGCAACCATACCTTCGTCGTCTTCTACTACGGGGTCTTCCCCGGCAGCTTCGAGACGATGAAGGCCATGGACCTCAACCTGCATCACCTCTGCACCTGGTGGGACGTGCTGGAGGTGTGCCGGGAGCGGCCGTATTTCTCCGAGGAGGCGCTGAAGGAAGTGCGCAAATTCCTGGAGAATCCGGTCTCCTGGTCGCAGTCCCACGGCGGCATCGGCAGCTTGGCCGAGGCCAAGCCGAAGGGGATGGAGTAGCAGCCGACGGCCCGGCCTCGGGCGGAGCGCCGGGCCTGGACAATCGGTCTACCCGGGCACGGGCCTCGAGCCTGTGCGCCGGGGTGCCGGAGGGACGACGGAGCGCGGCTCAGGCCCGGTCCTCGCAATGGGAGGTCGCCCGATGCATTGCCGCAGCATGCTGACCCTCGCGCTGCTCGGGGCGGCGGCCGTCGCCCAAGCCCAAGCCCAAGCCCAGGCCCAGGCCCAGCCGCGCGACAGCCTGACCATCGGCATCAGCCAGTACCCCTCCACCTTCCATCCCAACTTCGATGCGATGGCGGCGAAATCCTACGTCCTCGGCTTCACCCGCCGCCCGGTCACCGCCTATGGGCCGGACTGGCAGCTCGGCTGCATGACCTGCGAGACGCTGCCCAGCCTCGAGAACGGCGGCGCGGTGCGGGAGACCACGCCGGAGGGCAAGCCCGGCCTCCGCGTCACCTGGCGGCTGCGCGAGGATGCCCGCTGGGGCGACGGCACGCGGGTGACCACGGCCGACCTGCGCTTCGCCTACGACGCGGGTCGGGAGGCGACGACCGGGCTCGGCCCGGCCGAGTTCTTCCGCTCGGCCTATGAGATGATCGTCGAGGATGCCCGCAGCTTCACCCTGCGCTTCGACAAGGTCACCTTCGACTTCGCCTCGCTCGGCGATTTCCAGCCGCTGCCGACGCATGTCGACCGCGCCCGCTGGGAAGCCGATCCGCGTGCCTACCGCAACCGCACCGCCTACGACACCGAGACCGCCAACCCCGCCCTCTGGTCCGGTCCCTACCGGATCACCGCGGTGCAGCCCGGCGCGGGGGTGACGCTGGAGCGCAACGCGGCCTGGCGCGGCGCCGCCCCGGCCTTCCGCCGCATCCAGATCCGTACGGTCGAGAATACCGCCGCCATGGAAGCGCAGCTGCTGGCCGGGCAGCTCGACATGATCGCCGGCGAGCTTGGCCTGCCGGTGGAGCAGGCGGCGGCGCTGGAACGCCGCAGCGGCCAGCGCTTCCGGATCGAGTACAAGCCGGGGCTGATCTACGAGCACCTCGACCTGCGGCTCGATACGCCGATGCTGGCCGACCGCCGGGTGCGGCAGGCGATGCTGCTGGCGATCGACCGGGCGCAGATCGTGGCGCGGCTGTTCGAGGGCCGGCAGGTGGTCGCCCGGACCGGGGTCAACCCCCTGGACCCGATGCATGATCCGGCGGCGCCGGACTGGCCCTTCGATGCCGCCCGCGCCGGCGCCCTGCTGGACGCGGCCGGCTGGCGCCCTGGCCCCGACGGCATCCGCCGCAATGCCGCCGGCGAGCGGCTGAGCTTCGAATTCATGACCACCGCCGGCAACCGGGCCCGGGAATCGGTGCAGCAGGTGATGGCCGCCATGTGGAAGCAGGCCGGCATCGAGGCCCGCATCCGCAACGAGCCGCCGCGGGTGCTGTTCGGTGAGACCCTGTCGCGCCGCCGCTTCACCGGCGCCGCGCTGTTCGCCTGGATCAGCGCGCCCGAGAACGTGCCCCGCTCCACCCTGCATTCCCAGGAGATCCCGACCGAGGCGCGCAACTGGTCCGGGCAGAATTACGGCGGCTATCGTAATCCGGCCATGGACGCGCTGCTGGAAGCCCTGCCGCAGGAACTCGACCGCGACAAGCGCCGCCTGCTGTGGTCGCGGTTCCAGACCCTCTTTGCCGAGGACCTGCCGGAGCTGCCCCTGTGGTTCCGCGCCGATGCCCATATCTGGCCACGCTGGCTGGAGGGCGTGCGGCCGACCGGGCACCTGAACCCGACCTCGCTTTGGGTCGAGGAGTGGCGGGTTCGGTAAGGGGATGCGTCCTGCTATTGCGAGTTATTCGCAGAAATCCTAGGCTGCCTGCCATAGCCGGGATCATTGCGACCATGCCGAGCCTCCCCCTGCCCCGCCCTGCCCCCCCTCCCGCCCTCCGCATCGCCGCCCGGCGGCGGTGCGGATGCGGCAGCCACTGATCCGCGCGACGCCACGGTCCGCACCGGCCCAGGCCCGCATGTCCCAACGCCACCGCCCGCCCCCGGTCACCTTCGACCAGCTGGCAGCCGCCACCCAGGCGGAGCTGGTCGCGGCCTTCAACGGCGAACCCGCCGAAGCGGCCCACTGGATCGCCGCCGCGGCCCGGTACGGCATGGTCGAGGCGCAGCTGTTGCTGGGCCAGATCCTGCTCGACGGCCGCGGCCTGCCGGCCGACCCTGCCACCGCCCGGGTCTGGTTCCGCAGCGCCGCCGAGGCCGGCAGCATGGCGGGGCTGAACCTGCTGGGTCGCTGCCATGAGCTGGGCTGGGGCGGGCCGGTCGATACCGCCGCCGCCCTCGAATGCTTCCGCCGTGCGGCGGAGGCGGGACTCGACTGGGCACAGTACAATTATGCCGCCCTGCTCTGGCGTGGCGCCGGCACTGGCCCGGATCCGGCCGCGGCCCTGCACTGGTACCGCCGGGCTGCGGCCCAGGGCCATGCGAAGTCGCTGAACATCCTCGGCCGCTTCCTCGAGGAGGGCTGGGAGACCGAGCCCGACCCGGCGGCAGCCGCGGCGCTCTACCGCCGCGCGGCGGAGGCCGGCGACTTCCGGGGGAAGTTCAACCTCGGCACCCTGCTCGCGGCGCGTGGCGAAGTCGCCGCCGCCGTGGACTGGTTCAGCCAGGCGATCGAGGGCAGCCCGGGCGGCTTCCTCGCCAGCATGGCCGAACGGCTGGCGGCACGGCCGGAGCCGGAGCTCCGCGCCATCGGCGCGGCGGTCGCCGGCCGCCTAGCCACCTCCGGCCAGGGCTAGAACCATGGCATGGCCCAACCCACCGGCCGGTCATACTGCGTTACGAATTGCTATTGCGAGTCATTCTCATCGTCTCTATCGAAGCGGCACCGCAGCCGGGAAGATGCACGCGATGTCGCTCCGCCACCCCATCCCAAGCCTCGAACCCAGCCTCGGCCTCGCGGGGCTCGGGCTGCTCGCGGCCGCGATGCCCACCGCTGCGCAGACCCCGCCGGCCGCCGACCTGGCGCTGCCGGAGATGAATGTCCAGACCCAGGCGCCGTCCAGCTACAGCGGCGCCAATGTCCCGGCGGCCCGCCTGCCGACCACCGTCGCCGACGCTCCCCAGACCATTTCCGTCGTCCCCCGCGCGCTGATCGACGAGCGTGCCGGCACCACGCTGCGGGAAGCCTTGCGCAACGTCACCGGCATCAGCTTCGCCGCCGGCGAGGGCGGCGCCTCCGGCGACAACCTCACGCTCCGCGGCTTCAGCGCGCGTGGCGACTTCTTCATCGAAGGGCTGCGCGACATCGGGCAATACACCCGCGACCCCTTCTACCTCGACAGCGTCGAGGTGCTGAAGGGCCCCTCCTCGATCCAGTTCGGCCGCGGCTCCACCGGCGGCGTCATCAACCAGACGCTGCGCCTGCCGCAGGCCCGCAACTTCGGCGAGCTCAGCCTGCAGGCCTTCTCGCCCGCCGGCGTTCGCGCCACCAGCGACGTGAACCTCTACGCCGGCACGGTCGGCGTCCGGCTGAACACCATGGCACTGACCCAGCAGGTCGCCGGGCGCGACCATGTCGAGAACAGCCGCTACGGCATTGCCCCTTCCGTCACCTTCGGGCTCGGCACCAACACGCAGTTCACCGTGCACTACCTGCACCAGTACGAGAACAACGTTCCGGATTATGGCCTGCCCTGGCTGTTCGGCCGGCCGGCCGCGGTGAACCGCAACAACTACTACGGCACCGCCGGCGTCGACCATGAGCGGCTGACCACCGATGTACTGACGGCCCGGCTCTCGCATCGTTTCAGCGACGAGGTCACCGTCCGCAACACCTTCCGCTTCTCCAACTACGACCGCGACCTGCAGGCGACGGCACCGCGCTTCAACGCGACGCCCACCAGCCTGGCGCAGATCCCGACCACCACGGTGCTGCGGGAGGCGCAGTTCCGCGACGCCACCGACACCGGCTACAACAACCTCAGCGAGCTGGTGCTGAACTTCCGCACCGGCCCGCTGGAGCATTCGGCGCTGGTGGGCGCCGAATTCGGCCGCGACACCAACCATACCACGCGGTATTTCGGCCCTCGCCCGAATGCCAACCTCTTCTTTCCCAACTACTTCGACAACACCAGTAACCTGACCCGAAGCCTGCGCTCGCGCGTCAGCGTCACCTCGGACAGCGCCGCCGCCTTCGCGGTGGACCAGATCAAGATCGGCCAGATGTTCGAGGTGCTGCTGGGCGGCCGCTTCGATCACTTCGAGACCGATTACCGCAGCTTCCTCGACAATGTCCGGCTGAAGGGCAACGACAACCTCGCCAGCTACCGCGCCGCGCTGGTCTTCAAGCCGATCCCCGGGCTGCGCACCTACTTCTCGACCGGCACCTCGTTCAATCCCTCGGGCGAGTTCCTGACCCTGACCGCGACCACCGCCGACCTGGCGCCGGAGCGCAACCAGAGCTACGAGATCGGCGCCTCCTACGACATCGCCGGCCGCGTCGAGGTCAAGGGCGCTGTCTTCCGGCTGGAGAAGGAGAACGCCCGGACGACGGACCCGGCCAGCGGCATCACCAGCCTCGCCGGCAACCAGCGGGTCGATGGCTTCGAGGTCTCGATGCTCGGCCGCGTCACCCAGAACTGGAACCTGCTGGCGGGCTACACCTTCCTCGACGGCCAGATCGTCCAGAGCAAGGTGCCGGCCGAGGTCGGCCGCAACATCCCGAATACCCCGAAGCACACCGCCACGGTCTGGTCGACCTACGACCTGCCCTATGACCTGACCCTCGGCGGCGGCGCCTTCTACGTGGACGGGCGCTATTCCAACACCACCAACACCAACTTCGCCCCAGGCTATACCCGCTACGACGCCTCGCTCGCCTGGGTGCCGAAGGAGGGCGGCTTCCGCGGCCTGCGGGTCCAGCTCAACGCCCTGAACCTCACCGATCGCCGTTACTACGACCAGGTGACCGGCGGGCAGGTGGTGCCGGGCGCCAGCCGCACCTTCATCGCCACCGTCGCGGCGCGGTTCTGACGCGGTGCTGCTGCAGCTCCCCGAGGTTCTGAAGGCCGGTCCGCTGGCGGAGGCGCACGCGCTGCTCGCGCGCGCGCCCTGGGTCGATGGCCGGGTTACCGCCGGACATCAATCCGCGCAGGTGAAGGACAACCTGCAGATCCCCGAGGGCTGTCCGGAACACCGGGCGCTGGGCGAGCTGGTGCTCTCGGCGCTGGAGCGCACGCCGCTGTTCATCTCCGCCGTGCTGCCGCTGAAGGTCTTCCCGCCGCTGTTCAACCGTTACGACCCGGGCATGACCTTCGGTGCCCATGTGGACAATGCCATCCGGATCGTGCCCGGACAGGGCACCCGCATCCGCACCGACGTCTCCTGCACGCTCTTCCTCAGCGACCCCGCGAGCTACGACGGCGGCGAGCTGATCGTCGAGGACACCTATGGCGAGCACCGGGTGAAGCTGCCGGCCGGCGATGCCGTGCTTTATCCCGCCACCAGCCTGCACCGCGTGGCCCCCATCACCCGCGGCTCGCGCCTCGCCAGCTTCTTCTGGGTCCAGAGCATGGTGCGCGACGACGGCCAGCGCGGGCTGCTGTTCGACCTCGACATGGCCATCAACCGGGCCCGCGGGAACCTGCCGCCTGGCCATGCCGCGCCCACGGAGCTGACTGCCGTGTACCACAACCTCCTGCGCCGCTGGGCCGACGCGTGAGCGCGGTCCTCCAGGACGCCGCGGTCGCGCGCCGCAGCCTCACCGTCAGCCGGGCGCTGCTGTTGGCGCACCGCTGGGCCGGGCTGGTGCTGGGCCTGGTACTCGTCGTGATCGGCGTCACCGGCAGCATCCTGTCCTTCCAGCGGGAGATCGACGCGGCGCTGAACCCCGCGCTGTACCGCCCGACCGGCCCGGCCAATCCGGAACTCGGCTACAGCGCCATCCTCCGGCTGGCCGAGACGGCCACCGGCCGTACCGCCGGCACCGTCCGCCCGCCCGATGCGGTCTGGCCGGTCTGGATCGTCTCGCCGCCGCGGGTCCGCGGCGGGGCCAGCGCGCCGACCGCCTATCTCGACCCCGCCACCGGCGCCCTGCTGGGCGAACGCGACGGCAGCGGCAGCTTCATCGCGGTGACGCGCCAATTGCACGACACGCTGCTGATGCGTGACTGGGGCGGGCGGGACGCGGTGGGCTGGCTCGGCGTGCTGATGGTGCTGTTCTCGGCCTCGGGCATCTGGCTGTGGTGGCCGAATCAGGGCTCGCTCGCCCGGGCGCTGGTGACCATCCGCACCCGGCCGAGCGTGGTGTTCAACCTCGACCTGCACCGTGTCATCGGCATCTGGATGGCGGTGGTGCTGGCCGTGGTGGCCTTCTCCGGGGTGGTGCTGATCTTCCCCAACTGGTTCCGCCCGCTCGTCGGCGTCGCCTCGCCGGCACCGGGCAGCCCGATGCTGCAGGCTGCGCCGAGCCAGGGTGGCCCGGCGCCGCGCCGCGAGCCGATGCGGCTCGATGCCGATGCCGCCGCCGCCGCCGCCCTGGCCCATCTGCCGGGGCAGGTCGTGACCGGGGTGCTGCTGCCGACCCGCCAGCGCCAGTCCTGGCAGGTCACCACCCGCCCGGCCGACAGCAGCCCGGAGGTCCGCGCCCGCAGTTTCATCACCATCGACCCCTGGTCGGGCGAAGTGCTGGAGGAGCGCGGCCCGCGCACCCGCTCCGCCGGCGAGGAGGCGCTGGCGATGCAGCGCTGGCTGCACGGCGGGGCGCTGCTCGGCTGGACCGGACGGCTGCTGGTCTTCCTTTCCGGCCTCGCCATGCCGGTGCTGTTCGTCACCGGCCTTGCCGCCTGGCTGCTACGCCGCCGCAACCGCCGCCGCCTCAAGCCCCGCTCGAAGGAGCACCCCGCATGAACAATGGCGCCGATTTCACCATCCAAAGCCTGCTGCTCAACGCCGATCCGGTGGTGCAGGCGGTGATGGCCGCCCTCGCGCTCGCGTCCATCGCCTGCTGGGCCATCATCATCGAGAAGGCCGTCGTGCTCGGCCGCCTGAAGCGCGAGGCGAGGACCCTGACCGCGCTGGCGGCGACCGGCGGCATCGTTCCGCCGGAAGGCGAGGCCCGGGGCGAGGAGAGCATGTCCGCCCGGGTGCTCCGCGTCGGCCTGCCGGAATGGCGCGAGGGGCGCGATACCGCGGAGACCGCGGGCGAGTTCCGCGACCGGCTGGAACGCACCATGCGCGTCGCCGTCACCGCCACCCTGCGCAAGGCCGAGCCGGGCCTGCCGCTGCTGGCCACAATCGGGTCGGTCAGCCCCTTCGTCGGGCTGTTCGGCACGGTCTGGGGCATCATGCACAGCTTCTTCGGCATCGCCGCCAAGCAGGACACCGGCCTCGCCACCGTCGCGCCGGGCATCGCCGAGGCGCTGTTCGCCACCGCCATCGGCCTGGTCGCCGCCATCCCGGCGGTCATCGCCTACAACCGCTGCAGCGTTCAGCTTTCCCGCATCCGCCAGGAGGCCGGTGCCGCCGCCGCCAGCCTCGCCAGCCGCCTGGCCCGGCGCCCCGCCATCGCCGGCGGCCGCCGCGCCGCGGGAGAGCCGGCATGAGCATGCAGCCCATCGGCGACACGGACGACGACGCGCATCCGGTCTCCGAGATCAACGTCACGCCGCTGGTCGACGTGATGCTGGTGCTGCTGGTGATCTTCATGGTGACCGCGCCGATGCTGACGGCGGGCGTGGCGGTGGACCTGCCGCGTACCGCGGCGGCGCCGCTGAGCCCGCCGCAGCCGCCGCTCGAGCTGTCGATGACCCGCGAGGGGGGACTCTTCATCGGTCCCGACGCCCTGGAATTCGCGGCGCTGGAGCCGCGGCTCGTCGCGCTGCACACGGAATCGCCAGACCGGGCCCTGCATCTCCGGGCCGACCGCGGCATCGAGTACGGCGAGGTGCTGCGCATCATGGGCCTGGTGCAGCGGGCCGGGATCGCCAAGGTGGCGCTGGTCTCGATGCCTGGCGGCGATGCGCCGGCGGTTCCGGGCGCACCGGCGCAGTCCCCGTCGATCCAGGCCGCGCCGTCCCCTGCCGCCACGGGCCGCTGAGGAATGGCGAATGCCCGCCACCTGGCCTGGGCTGCCTCGGCCGTCGTCCACCTCGCCGCCGGCGCCGCGGTGCTGACCGCCGTGACGGAACCGGCGGCCGCGCCGCAGCCGGTGATGCTGCTCGAGATGCCCATGCCGGTGACGCCAGAGGCGCCGCCGGTGCCGGAGCCCGTGGCGGAACCGGCCACCGCCCCGGCCGAGGTCGCCCCGCCGGAGCCCCCGCCGCCGGAGGTGCCGCCCGAGCAGCCGCCGCCGCCGGTTGCGGAGGCGATGCCGGAGCCGCCACCGCCGCAGGAGCAGCCGCCGCCGGTCGAGCCTCCGCCGCCGCCGGAGGAACTTGCCGCCCTGCCCCTGCCGCCGCCACCGCCGCCGCCGCCCAGGCCGGCGCCCCGGGTTCCGGTCGCGCCGCATCGTCCGCCGGTCCCGCGCCCACCCCTGCCGCAGGCCGCCGAGGCCCCTGCCCCCACGCCGACCCCTGCCGCACCCGCGGCACCGGCGGCGCCGGCCCGGGTTTCCGGCGCCCCGTCGCCCAGCTACACCGCGCTGCTGCTGCGGGCGCTGGAGCGCCATCGCCGCTACCCCGAGGATGCCCGCTGGCGGCGTGCCGAAGGCGTCGCCGTGCTGCGTTTCCGCATGGCGCGGGATGGCACCGTCGTCGGCTACCGGATCGAACGCAGCACCGGCGACAATTCCCTGGATCAGGCGGTGCAGACCATGATCCAGAACGCCTCGCCGCTGCCGCCGCCGCCCGATGAGCTGGCCGGCAACCCGGTCGAGCTGACCGTGCCGGTTCGCTTCACCTTGCGGTGACCCTTGGCGTGCATGTTCGGCTGGTCATGCATGCCGCCCGCCTGGTGGCACCGATGTGACTGCCCCGCCGTGGCGGGTGTCAGGCGTACCGCGCCATGCTGCGGCGTTGAGGCCGAAGCACCGGCGCAGCGAAAGGGTGCGATATCACCATGGCGTCCCACAGCCCCCGCAGCGGCGGTCCCGTCGTCCGCATCGACCGGCCGGTCTCCACCGAGGCCGGTGCCGCAGCGCCGGAGATCATGCCCGCGATCGATGCCCTGCAGGCGGTCGGCGATGGTCTGAAGCAGGACAGACTCGATGCCGCCTGGGTGGAGCTCGACAACGCGGAGCTGGAACTGCGCTGCCAGGACGGCCGGGCGATGTCGCCGCAGCCGGCCCTGGGCAAGGCGCTGGATGCGGTCGGGCGGGCGCGGGAGAGCCTCGGCGTCGCCGAGGTGGGCCGCGCCGCGGCGGATATCGCGCAGGCCATCCAGGCATTGCGGCGCCTCTAGCCCGCGGCGCCGCAGGCGGGTGCGGCAAGCTTGCTCTGGCAATCCGGCACGGGCCTGTCCGCCGGGCGCCTAGGCCCAAGGTCGGCCTCGCCCGAAGCCCCGTCGACGACACACGCAACGGTCGATCGTCGGTGGGCCAGCCCCGCCGGGCTGGTCCTGCGGCCTGCCGGGCGGCATGATGGCGCGGCATGCAGAAGCGCGACACAATCCCCCCGGCGTCGCTCCGCCCGGTCGAGGATGCCGAGATCCTTCGCGCCATGTCCTCGAATGCTCTCGTCGCCGGGCACCGCTACGTCAGCCAGGGCCGGGTGCGGCGGCTGAGCTGGGCCGAGGATGGCCGCCGGATCGAGGCCGAGACACAGGGGACGCAGCGGCGGCCCTATGGCCAGACCATCACCCTGCGGCCCGATACCCAGGGCCAGGTCGGCTTCACCGGCCTCTGCACCTGCCCCGTCGGGTTGAACTGCAAGCATGTGGCGGCGGTGCTGGTTGCCTCCCGGCGGCGACAGGCGGCGGCCACCGGCGCGGCGACAGCGCCCGATGCCTCCGGTCCTGCAAAACCGCCCGACCCATCCCCACCTGCGGCAGCCCCGGCTGCGCTATCCTACGACGTCATGGCCTGGCTCGATTCCCTGAACGATACGAAGGACGCCGCGTTGGAGGCCTACCCCGACACCATTCGCCAACGCCTGCTCTATGTCCTTGAGGTCGTGCCGGGACCGGCTGCCGGCGGCCTGCTGCAGGTCTCCTGCTGCACCGTGACCCTGCGGCGTGACGGCGGCTTCGGCGCGCCGCGGGCCTATGCGCCGCGGCAGGTGGAGATGCCGGCGCACTACCTCCGGGCCTCGGACAAACTGATCCTGCGGCGGCTGGCCCGCTTCGGCTATGGCGCGCCGACGCTCGACCGCGACGAGGACCCGGCCGACCTGCTGCGGCGGATCGTCGCCACCGGCCGGGCGCACTGGGCCGAGGTGATCGGCCCGGTGGTGGCCGAGGCGCCGGAGCGAAAGGGCAGCATCGGCTGGGTGGCCGATGCCGACGGCAACCAGCGGGCGGCGGTGCAGCTCGATCCCGGATTGCTGGGCTTCATGCTCCCTTCCCCCTGGTATGCGGATACCGCCAGCGGCGCGATCGGTCCGGTCGATCCCGGCGTGCCCCAGGGCGTCGCGGTGCGACTGCTGGCGGCACCGCCCATCCCGGCCGCGGCGGCGCCCAAGGTGGCCGCCGAACTCGCCCGCCGGCTGCCGGAGCATGCGGTCGCGGCCCCGGCGGCGCTCGGCCCGCCCGAAACCCTGCGCGGACCGCCGCGGGTGCACCTCCGCCTGACCCAGGCGAGCCTGCCCTTCGACCCGGCGCAGCGGTCGACCCGACGCTACCCTTTCTCCGGCAGCAGCTACGAGGTCCCCCTGGCCCAACTGGCCTTCGGCTACGGCCCGCTGGTGCTGCCCTTCGGCCGGGAGGAGCCGCCGGCGGTGATCACCCATGAGGGCAAGCTCTACCGGCTGCAGCGGGACGAGAAGGCCGAGGCGGCGGTGCTGCGGCGGATGACCGGCATCGGCTTCGCCCGGGTCAACCAAGTGGCGCCGGTGCCGATCGCCTTCCGCCACGGCACCGACTTCGTGCTGGACGACGACAGCGACGGCACCGACTGGCTGCACGTGCTGACGCGCGAGGTGCCGGCGTTGCGGAATTCCGGCTGGCAGGTGGAGGTGGCCGCCGAATTCCCGATCCGGCTGGTCGAGCCCGACGGGCCGCTCGAGGTGATGCTGGAGCCTGGCGGCGGGCAGGCCAAGGCGCCGGAGCCCGAGACGATCGAGGAGGACCAGCCGTCCGAATTCGAAGTGGCGGATGTGGAGGCCGGCCCCGGCTTCACCGAAGGCTCCGGCATCGACTGGCTAGAGCTGCACCTCGGCGTGGTCGTCGGCGGCCAGCGGATCGACCTCATCCCCATCCTGGTCATGCTCATCGCCAACGGCTCCGGCGCGGCGCTGGCCCGGACCGAGGACGGCGACGAGGATGCACCCTTCCTGGTGCCGCTGCCGGATGGCCGGCTGCTGTCGCTGCCGCGCGCCCGGGTCCGCCCCATCATGCTGGCGCTGATCGAGATCTTCTCCGGCGGCGGCATCGGCCCCGCCCCGGGGCCGGGCGGCAAGGTCCGCTTCACCCCGCACGACGCGGCCGAGCTGGCGGCGCTGGAGGCGGAGTCAGGGCTGCCCTGGCTGGGCGGCGACTCGCTGCGGCTGTTGGGGCGGCAGCTGCGCGAGGCCGGCGATGCCATCCCCGAGGTGACGCTGCCGGAGGGCTTCCACGGTGCGCTGCGGCCCTACCAGGCGCAGGGCGTCGGCTGGCTGCAGGTGCTGCGCGCCGCCGGACTGGGCGGCGTGCTGGCGGATGACATGGGCCTCGGCAAGACCGTGCAGACCCTGGCGCATGTGGCGATCGAGAAGGCCGCCGGCCGGCTCGACCGGCCGGTGCTGATCGTCTGCCCGACCAGCCTGGTGCCGAACTGGACGCGGGAGGCGGCGCGCTTCGCCCCCGACCTGAAGCTGCTGGCGCTGCACGGACCGAACCGGGCGGAGCAGTTCGGCGGCATCGCCCGGCATGACCTGGTGCTGACCACCTATCCGCTGCTGACCCGCGACCATGCGGTGCTGACGCTGCAGTCCTGGCACGTGGTCATCCTCGACGAGGCGCAGACCATCAAGAACCCGAATGCCGAGACGACGCGGCATGCGCTGCGGCTGCAGGCGCGGCAAAGGCTGTGCCTGTCCGGCACCCCCTTGCAGAACCACCTGGGCGAGCTGTGGTCGCTGTTCGACTTCGTCGCGCCGGGCTTTCTCGGCAGCGCCAAGGACTTCCGCAGCCGCTTCCGCAACCCGATCGAGAAGGCGGGCAATGCCGAGAAGCAGGCGATGCTGCACCGGCGGGTGAAGCCCTTCCTGCTGCGGCGGACCAAGGACGAGGTGGTGACCGAGCTGCCGCCGAAGACCGAGATCACCGAGCCGGTGGAGCTCGGGACGGCGCAGCGCGGCGTCTATGAGGGCATCCGCTTGGCGATGCATGCGCGGGTGAAGGACGCCATCGCCGAGAAGGGCATGTCGCGCTCGGGCATCATCATCCTCGATGCGCTGCTGAAGCTGCGCCAGGCCTGCTGCGACCCACGGCTGCTGAAGCTGAAGGCGGCGCGGGATGCGCGGGCCGGTTCGGCCAAGCTCGACCGGCTGATGGAGATGCTGGAAACCATGCTGGAGGAGGGGCGGAAGGTGCTGCTCTTTTCCCAGTTCACCTCCATGCTGGAGCTGATCGAGCGGCGCCTGGCCGATGCCGGCATCGAGCACGAGCTGCTGACCGGCGAGACCAAGGACCGCGACATCCCGGTGCGCCGCTTCCAGGCCGGCGAGGTGCCGGTCTTCCTCATCAGCCTGAAGGCCGGCGGCGTCGGCCTGAACCTGACCGCCGCCGATACCGTCATCCACTACGACCCCTGGTGGAACCCGGCGGTGGAGGACCAGGCGACCGACCGGGCGCATCGGATCGGCCAGGAGAAGCATGTCTTCGTGCATCGCCTGGTCACCCTCGGCACCATCGAGGAGAAGATGGAGGTGCTGAAGGAGCGCAAGCGGGCGCTGGTCGCCTCGGTGCTGGATGCCGAGCACGGCGGGGCGCTGAAGCTGACCGAGGCGGATGTGGAGGAGCTGTTCGCCCCGGCGGAGTGAGGCCGCTACCGCCGCCCGACCAGCGCCAGCGCGCCGCCCAGCACACCGATGCCGGCCGCCAGGGGGCCGAAGCCGAAGAAGCCGAACTCCGCCATCATCCAGCCGCCGAGCGAAGCGGCGCCCAGCCAGCCGAAGGAGGCCGAAGTCACGTTGAGCCCGAGCACCGTGCCGCGCACCTCGTCCGGGACATTGGCCAGGGCGGCCATCAGGCTGGGCCGGGCCAGGGCATTCACGAGAACATAGCCGAAGCCCAGCGCCACCGAGACGACCAGCCCGGCGGTCCAGGTGAACAGGACCAGGGCGATGGCGGCGGAGCCGAACATGGCCAGGGCGAAGGTCATCAACCGGTTCGGCAGCCGGTCCGCCAGTTGCCCGCCGAGGATGGTGCCGAGGATATTGCCCAGGGCGAAGGTCGCCAGCGGCACCGCCACCCCGGCCAAGGACAGGCTGTAGCTCGACTGCAGGAAGGTGGCGAAGTAGACGGCGGTCAGGCCGTAGCAGATGCGCTCGGCGACGCCCATCGCCAGTAGCCGGATGACCGGGCCGGACATGGCCGAGCGGTAGCTCGGCCGCAGCGTTCCGGCGGCGCGCGGGCCATCGACCGGCGCCAGGGTGGTGACGAAGAGCCCGAGCGCCGCGGCCAGCGCCACCACGCCGACGCAGAGGTTGACGCCGCGCCAGCCGACATAGGCGCCGATCCAGGCCGCCAGTGGCACGCCGACCAGCAGCGTCAGCGACTGCCCCGCCATCACCCAGCCCAGCGCCCTGCCGCGCTGGCGGTCGACCACCCGGGCCGAGGCCTCCGCCATGACCACGCCGGTATAGCTGCCGGCGAAGCCACCGGCGGCCGTCGCCCAGGCCGCGACCCCGGCGTAGCTGCCCGAGGAGGCGGCGCCGACCATGCAGGCCGCGAGGCCGAGCGGGCCGCCGATGAGGAAGGGCCGCCGTCCCCAGCGGTCCGACCCCGCCCCTGCCAGCAGCGAAGCCACGCCCCAGGCGATGGAGGTCATGGCCATCAGGTTGGCCACCATCGGCAGGCTGGTGGACAGGTCGCGTGCCATGTCGATCAGGAAAGGTGCCCGGGTGGTCCCGGAGGAGGATGCCGCGAACATCCCGAGGCAGGCGGCGGCCAGCAGCGCCCAGGGCATCGGCGCCAAGGGGGGCAGCCGCGGCGGGGCGGCTTTCGGCAGGGCGGCGGGGGCATGGGGCATGCGGGACCCTAGCCTGCCCCGCCACGCCGCGACGAGGCCCCAGGTCGGCGCCACCCGAAAGCGGGCTAGGCCGCCACGGCCATGCCGCGGACCCGGGGGATCACCTCCTCGGCGAAAAGCCGGATGGTCGCGTGCCGCACCGCCCGCGGCACGCCGTAGGTCGCATTGCTGATGACGAAGTAGTTGAAGCCGAGTTCGGCGATCTCCTGCACCCGCCTCGCCACCGTCTCCGGCGAGCCGACCAGGTTCTGCGCCAGGTAGCCGTCGAGGTTCGCCGGGTCGCTCAGCCGCCGCAGGTTGGCGAACATCCGGTTGAACTGCTGGTAGCCCTCGATATTGCCCCACGGCGCATCATCGGACTGGTAGTGCCGCACCTGCAGCGCGAAGAACTCCGGCAGGTAGCGCAGCGCCTGCTCGCGCGCCTCGGCATCCGTCTCCGCCACGAAGCATTTGATCGAGATCGGGAAGGTCACGTCGGTCGGATGCCCGGCGGCGGCGCTGCGGCTGCGCCAGGTGTCGAGGATCTTGCGCAGGATCGCATCGGGAAAGCTCGAGAGGCAGAGCGGCGGCAGGCCAAGGTCGGCCATGATGCCGCCGCTCTCGACGCTGCCGATGGCGCCGTAGAAATTCGGCCGGCGGTTGCCGAAGGCGGGGCGGATGCGGGTCGGCTCGGTGAGGGTGGCGTAGCGGCCGGCGAAGGTGAAGGCGTCGCCCACCATGGCACGGCGGGTGAATTCCCAGGTCTCGCGGAAGCGGTCCCGCGCCGTCTCCATGCCGATGCCGAAGGCATCGTACTCGGATTTCGCGGTGCCGCGGCCCATGCCGATGTGCAGCTCGCCCTCGCTGAGGTTGGCCAGCATCGCCAGATCCTCGGCGAAGCGCACCGGCTCGTACCACGGCAGCACCATGACCGAGGTGCCGAGGCCGAGGCCCGGGCAGGCGGCCGCCACATGGGAGAGGAACAGCAGCGGGTTGGGCTGCGGGTAGTAGTCGCTGAAATGATGCTCGACCATCCAGGCCGCATCGTAGCCGGTCTCCTGCAGCAGCCGGGCATCCGCCAGGGCCTCCCGGTAGAGCGCGCGGTCGTCGTGCTCCGGCTCCCCGACCGCGCCGATCTGATAGGCGAAGCGAGGCGTCCGCTTGCTGGACATGATTTCCATCCCGTTCATCCCTTGGCAAAACGGTAGGTGCCGCCTCGCACGGGTGTCAATCGCATCGCGGGGAGGCGCCGCCTGCCCCCGTGCACCGCGCCGGATGCGCCGCTGGACTGACTGACCCCGCCGGGTGCAGCCTGCCCGGCAAAAGGGGGGAGGCACGCATGCAGATCGGGTTCAACCTGCCGGTCAGCGGGCCCATGGCGGCGCCGGCGACCATGGTCGGCATCGCCCAGCTCGGCGAAGGCCTGGGGTTCGACTACCTGACCCTGACCGACCACCTCGTGCTGCCCGAGGCCAGCGTGGCCGGCTACCCCTATTCCGAAAGCGGCGAATTCTACTCGCCCGACCCCGGCCACCGGCACGAGCAGCTCACCACCGCCGCCTATATCGCCGCCAAGACCGAGCGCATCCGGCTGGTCCTCGCGGTGCTGGTGGTGCCGCACCGGCCGGCGGTGCTGGCGGCGAAGATGCTGGCGACCATCGACGTCCTCTCGGGCGGGCGGCTGACCGTCGGCATCGGCGCCGGCTGGCTGCAATCCGAATTCGAGGCGGTGGTCACCACCCCCTTCGCCGAGCGCGGCGCCGTGACGGATGAATACCTCGACGCCTTCCGCACCCTCTGGACCGAGGCGCGGCCGAGCATCGAAGGCCGGTACGTGCGGTTCGGCGCCGGCATGGTCTTCGACCCCAAGCCGGTGCAGCAGCCACACCCGCCATTCTGGGTCGGCGGCGAGAGCGGTCCCTCGATGCGCCGCGCCGCCCGGCTGGGCGATGCCTGGTACCCGATCGGCAGCAACAACGCGCATCTGCTCGATACCCTGCCGCGGCTGGAGGCCGGCATCGCCCGGCTGCGCCAGCTGACCAGGGCGGCGGGACGCGACCCGGCCGATATCGGCGTGGTCTACCGGGTGAAGCGCCACGGCCAGGAGGCGCCGCCGGCCAGCGACGGCCACCGCCGGCTATTCACCGGCGGCATCGCCCGCGTGCTGGAGGACATCGCCGCGCTGCGCCGCATCGGCGTCACCGGGCTCGACTTCGATTTCGAGGGCCGCGATGCCGGCAAGGCCGCCGCCGACATGCAGCGCTTCCGCACCGAGGTGCTGGACCACATCCGCTGATCCACCGGACGACAGGAAACCCCATGACCGATATCCGCATCCTGGCCAAGGACCTCGGCTTCCCCGAAGGCCCGGTCGCCATGGCCGATGGCAGCATCATCCTCACCGAGATCAAGGGCGGCGCGGTCACCCGCGTCACGCCCGACGGCACGGTGACCCGGCTCGGTCCGTCCTCCGGCGGGCCGAACGGACTGGCGCGGGGGCCGGATGGGGCGCTCTACCTCTGCAACAACGGCGGCAGCCGCTACGAGCCCGGGCATTTCATGGGCCAGGGCCCGGCCGCCGACTATGTCACCGGCACGGTGGAGCGGGTCGACCCCACCACGGGCGAGCGGCGCCTGCTCTATTACATGTGCAACGGCCACAAGCTCTCGGCCCCGAACGACCTGGTCTTCGATCGCCAGGGCGGCTTCTATTTCACTGACCTCGGCAAGCGCTACGATCATTCGCGCGACCATGGCGGGCTGTACTACGCCTTGCCGGATGGCTCCTCGGTGCGGGAGATCGCCTATCCCATCCTCAGCGCCAATGGTGTCGGCCTCTCGCCGGACGAGCGGGTCGTCTACGTCGCCGACACCGAATCCGCCCGGCTCTGGGCCTTCGACATCGAGAGTCCCGGGGTGCTGCGGAAGCAGCCCTTCCCCTCCCCGCATGGCGGCCGCTGCATCGGGGACCTCTCGGCCTTCTGCCGCTTCGACAGCCTGGCGGTGCTCGCCTCCGGCAACATCGCGGTGGCGACGCTGGTGGCCGGCACCATCACGGTCTTCTCCCCGGCCGGGCAGGTGCTGGACGAGGTGAGGATGCCGGACACCCATCCGACGAACATCTGCTTCGGCGGCCCGGACATGCGGACCGCGACCGTCACCCTGTCGGGCACCGGCCAGCTTGGCCAGATGCAGTGGCCGGAGCCGGGCCTGAGGCTGAACTTCCAGCAGTAGCGGGCATCGGGGTGGCGGCGATCGGCATCGTGCGGAGAGCTGCCGCAGGCGATCGCCATGGGTTGATACGCCAGCCCCCACTGCCCCTGGCGCCGGACTGGGTCTACCCTGCCGGCCAATCCCCCCCCCGGGCCCGGAGCCGCCATGACCGACAACCCCACCGCCTGCATCCTCATCATCGGCAACGAGGTCCTCTCGGGCCGCACCCGCGACGCCAACCTGCAATTCCTGGCGACCAGGCTGGGGGAGCTCGGGATCCCCGTGCGCGAGGTCCGCGTCATCCCGGATGTGCCGGAAACCATCATCGGCGTGGTGAACGAGGTCCGTGCCAGGTTCACCCATGTCTTCACCACCGGCGGCATCGGCCCGACCCATGACGACATCACCAGCGAATGCGTCGCCCGCGCCTTCGGCGTGGCCTGGGAGGTGCACGCGGAAACCCGCGCGTTGATGGCGGAGGATTACGCCCGCCGCAGCCCGCCGGTCGAGTTCAACGCCGCCCGGCTGCGCATGGCCACCCTGCCGGTGGGCGCCGTGCCGATCCGTTGCAGCGAGACGACCGCACCCGGCTTCAGCATGGGAAATGTCCATGTCATGGCCGGGGTGCCGCGCATCATGCGGGCGATGTTCGAGGCCCTGGCGCCAAGCCTGGAACGCGGCCAGCCGATCCTCTCCCATACGGTCCATGCCGACTACGTCTACGAAGGGCAGATAGCCGACGGGCTGACCGCCATCCAGGCGCAGCACCCCGGCCTCGATCTCGGCAGCTATCCCTACTACCGCGGCACCGGCGGCGGCGTCGCCCTGGTGGCCAAGGGGACCGAGGCGGCGGCGGTGGCGGCGGCGGCCGAGGCGATGTACGCCCTGCTCGCCCGCTTCGGCAGCGCCCGCCAGGGCGAACCCGCGCCCGAGGGCTGAGCGCCGCGGCGCCGGCGCGGCGCGCCTAGTCCATGAAGCGGGCCAGCCGCACCGCGGTCTGGCCGGGCATGGTGCGCAGGCTGGGCATGACCATCAGGCAGTTGTCGTGCGGCGACCGCACCTCGGTTTCGCCGTCCAGCGCGATGAGGGTGTTGCGCTGCGGCAGCACATCGCCGCCGCGGAACGGACGGACGAAGGCGAAGCCGGAGGTGCGCGCCGTGACGGTCCGGGTCACCGCGGCCAGGCGCGGCGCCCCGGGCGCGGCCATGGGCCAGAGCGCCGCATCGGCCGGGTCCACGACCCCCGTGGTGCGCAGCAGGGCGGCACCGGTCGCCTCCATGGTGCCGACCGTCGCCGGTTCCCAATGCGAGCCTGCCTCCACCAGCACGGCGGTGGCGGCGCCGTCCCGTGCGACGAAGGGCGCGTAGTCGATCAGCCGCCGGCCGCTCAGGTGACCGTCATCGGCCACCACCAGCGGCGGCACGCCGAGCCGCAGCGCGAGCGACGCCGCCCGCGGCGCCTGCCCGGCCAGCAGCAACGGCTCGGAGGGCCAGAGCATGGAATGCAGGTCGAGCAGGATGTCGACGCTGTCGAACAGCGGCCGCAGGGCACGGGCCCGGCGCAGCTCGAGGGAGCGCCGGCCGCCCTCCAGCGTATCCAGCTCCCACAGCCGGTTCAGGTCCTCGTCGAGGAAACGGCTCGCGGTCGGGTCTTCCGGATCGAACCGGGCATAGGCGTCGATATTGGCGAAGACCAGGGAAAGCCGGCCGCGCTTCGGCCGCAGCCCCGCCCGCAGCCAGCGGTCGAGCACCAGCGCGCCGCCGATCTCGTTGCCATGCACCAGCGCCACCACGGCGACATGTGGCCCGGATTCGGCCGCGGCGAAGCTCCACACCCCCGGCAGGACATTGCCGCCGAGGAAGGGCCGCAGGTCCGGCGCCTGGATGCGCACGTCCAGCCGCAGGCCCGGGGGGCCGGGCCGGCCCTGGGCATTGCCGGCGATGAGGGCCCGGAGCGCCGGATGCAGGATACTGTCCTCCGGCATCGTCAGGCCGTCAGCGTATCCGCAAGCCGGCGCAGGAATTCGAGGCAGGATCCGAGTTCGCTTTCGGCCACCCATTCCTCCGGTTGATGCGCCTGGGCAATGTGCCCCGGTCCGCACACGATGGTGGGGATGCCGGCGTTTTGGTAAAGCCCTGCCTCGGTGCCGTAGCTGACCCGGCCGGCGCTGTTCCGCCCGGTCAAGCGCTGCACCAGCAGGGTCAGCGGGGCATCCTCGGCCAGGTCCAGGGCGGGCAGCACGGAGCGCGGCGTGATGCGGACCGCGACGTCGGGCGCCACCGCGCGCAGCGGCGGCAGCGCCACCGTCCGCATGAAGGCCTCGAGCTCGGCCAGCACGGCGGCGGCCTCGTCCCCGGGCACGCTGCGGACCTCGAAGGTGAAGTCGGCCCGGTCGGGCACGATGTTGAGGATGCTGCCGGCCTGGAAGGTGCCGACATGCACCGTGGTGAAGGGCGGCTCGAACCCGGCGGCACGGCGCCCTTCCGCGGCGAAAGCCCGCGCCCGGCGCGCCAGCAGCGCCACCCCCTCGGCCGCCGCCTGCAGCGCATTGGCGGTCTCGGTGGTGCGGGAGGAATGGCCGGACAGGCCGGTGACCGACACGTCCCAGCTGGCGTAGCCCTTGTGGGCGATGATAGGCGCCATGCCGGTCGGCTCCCCCACCACGCAGAAGCCGGCCGGCGGTGCCTGATCCAGCTCGGTCACCAGCCGATGGGCGCCGGCGGCATTGGTCTCCTCGTCATGGGTCAGCCAGAGATGCACCGGGCGCTGCAGGTCCAGCGCGGCGAACTCGGGCATCATGGCAATGGCGCAGGCGGCGAAGCCCTTCATGTCCGAGGTGCCGCGGCCGATCAGCCGGCCATCCTGCCGGCGCAGGCGGAACGGATCGGCCAGCCAGGCCTGCCCCTCCACCGGCACGCAGTCGACATGCGCCGACAGCGCCGCGCCGCCGGCGACGCGGGGGCCGGCCATGGCGTGCAGGTTGGCCTTGGTCCCCGCCGCATCGAGGGTGATGCGACTCTCCACCCCATGCGTCGTCAGCCAGGACTGCACGTCCTGCATCAGATCGAGGTTGCTCTTGCTGCTGGTGGTGTCGAAAGCCACCAGCCGGTCGAGCAGCCCCAAGGCCTCGCCGATCTCCGTCATCCCAAGTCTCCCGTTGCGCAGTCTATACGGGGTGGCGCGGGGGGCAATCGGGGGGCCACGGTCCGCATCGGGAAAGCTCGCCGGGATCGCGCGTCGCAGCGCCCGCGCCGCGTCGGAGACGGGGGCGACGGATTCCGCCTGGCGGTGCCTGGGCATTGGCGTGGCGACAAGGCCATAGGGCCGCATCCCCTCCGGCCAGCAGCCCGGAGGGATCAGCGGCCTATGCCGGTGCATGGCCGTAACCGGCCCCTGCTGCCCTGGGCCTGGCGGAGGGGCACCACGCCACCGGCCGGGTCGACCTGGCTGGAGCCTTCCAATCCTGGGTGAGGTCGGCGGCTCCATGTCGCGGCTCCACGCCTGTTTTCGGCGATCGGCGGCAGTAACACCGATGGCAAGCTACCAGCCGGGAAGCACTTCACCGCAATGTGAGCAATGAGGCGGGCTGTTGCGTTGCTGCCCTCGGTGCATGCTAGGCCGGTTCGCCTCCCGACACGGGCCGGCAGGCCTTGGACTCGGCCAAACCGGGCTGGATGGCAGGTCGCAGGAGCTTACGGCTCCACCATTCCCTCGATCCAGGCGCAGTAACGCGCTGCCGACTTGGCGAGCGCGGCCTTGCCGCCCGCCACGATCTCGCGCTCGTGGAAGGCACCGTAGATCGCCTCGAAGGCAAGCCGGTCGCAATGGGCCGCCATCCGCCGCACCTCGGCGGGCGGCAGCGGGATCAGGCAGGGGTAGCTGCGCATGAAGCCGAGGTGCCTGCGGTCCGGCAGCACCTGCAGGATGTCGCCGGTCAGCAGCGCCCCCTGCCCCCCGGCTCCTGCCGCCCAATGGGCCACCGCCCCGCCGGCGAAATGCCCGCCGAGCCGGTGCAGCGCAAGCCCCGGCAGCAGCGTCTGGGACTCGCCCTCCCAGTGGCGCAGGCAGGGGTCGGGCCGGGCGACATGCCGGCGATCCGCCGCATGCAGCCAGACCGGCACGCCGAAGGCCCGGCCCCATTCCACCATGGTTGAGTAGTAGTGCGGATGGCTCAGGGCGATCCCGGCCAGGCCGCCCAATCCCCGCACCACCGCCTCGGTCGCCGCGTCCAGCAGGGCGATGCAGTCCCACAGCAGGTTGCCGGCCGGCGTCCGGACCAGCAGCGCCCGCTGGTTGATCCCGAGCGCGGGGTAGCTCTGCACCGCCAGCAGGTCCGGCTCCAGCTGCCGCCAGCCGTTGGTGTGGCTGCCGCGGAGCCGCTCCAGCGTGGTCCAGGCCTGGCCGCGGGCCGGGACGTATTGCCGCTCGTCCTCGCAGATCGGGCAGCGGGCGGGCGGGGCCTCGCTCCCGGCGAATTGCGTGGTGCAGGCCTGGCAGATGAAATGCGGCATCGGCGTCAGCCGCCGCCGGGCCTGACACGCGCCTCGGCCACCAGCCGCTCCAGGGTGGCGAGGTCGATGGCGCCCGGAACCAGCGTGTCGCCGATCAGCAGCGCCGGCGTGCCCTCGATCCGAAGCTGCTGGGCGAGCTGGAGGTTGCCCTGGATCCGCGCCTGCAGCCCGGGATCATCCATGTCCCGCCGCAGCCGCGACCAGTCGAGCCCGACCCGCTCCGCCTCGCGCTTCAGCACCGGCTCGGCCGGATCGTCCCGCAGCTTCATCAGCACGTCATAGAGCTCGACGTATTTGCCCTGCCGCTGCGCCGCCAGCAGCGCCCGGCTGGCCAGCACGCTGTTGGGGCCGAGGATCGGCAGGTCCTTCATCACCACCCGCACGTCGCGCTGGCGCCGCAGCATCTGATCCATCACCGGCTGCAGCTGCTTGCAATAGCCGCAACGGGCATCGAAGAATTCCACGATGGTGACGGCGCCCTGCGGGTTGCCCTTCACCGGATCGGCGGCGTTGCGGTACAGCGCCTCGCCATGGGCGGCGATGGCGACCCGCTGGGCGCCCTCGCGGTCGCGCACCTCGGCCGCCTCCAGCGCCGCCAGGGCCTCCCGCAGGATGCCGGGATCCTGTCGCAGCGCCTCCCGCAGGATGCCCACCACCTCCTGCCGCTGCTCGGGCGAGAAGCCCTGCGCCGCGGCCGGCGCCACGAAGGCCAGCAACCCGGCCAATGTCCCAGCCAACGCCCCTGCGAAAACCGTCCTCACCTTGGCTCTCTCCTCCACATCGTGTCGCGCGGCGGTGCGCAGATCCCGCGCGGTTCCCAAAAGGCCCGGGCGCCAGGCGTATCTCCTGCAGCCTAGCATGACCGCCGCCGGAAGGCGCCGAATGGCACCGACGGGGCGGGGCCCGGGCCAGGCGCGGAGGTCATCCGGCGCCCGGCCCGGGCCGGGGCGGCGGAACATGCGGTTGCCGGTCGTGACGAAGGCGTCTATGGCCCGGGCCTGGACCAGCGTGATGCGCGCCAGGCCGGCCTCCATGCCGGCGGCACGGAACGGGGGTGGACGATGCCGCGGAGGGGGTTCTCCCTCACCGCATCGCCCGTCGCCACGACCGCGCCCGGGGCCTGCGCCGCCCCGGCCCGCGCCGTGCCCGGCGCGGCCAGGGCTGGCGCAATGAAGGGGATCAGGGACAGCAGCATGACCAGCAGCGCCGAGATCAAGGCCAGCGGTTTCCGCCTGGAGACGAATCGAGCGCGGCCCGCCGCGTCGCGGAAGGCCGGGCGCGCCGGGGTCATGGCGCTGGCGGCGGTGCTGGCCCTGCCAGGCTGCGATACGCTGAACCGCACCGTCTCCTCGGTCGTCGGCAGCGGCCCGCCGATCGGCGCGCCCGGCAATGTCCGCGGCTTCCTCGGCGGCGTGGCCACCGAGGATCCGGCCGCGGCGCTCGCTGCCCGCAACGTGCTCTCGGCCGGCGGCACCGCCGTGGATGCGGCGGTGGCGGCCGGCTTCGTGCTCTCGGTGACCCTGCCGTCGCGGGTCGGGCTCGGCGGCGGCGGCGCCTGCCTGGTCTTCGACCCGGCCAAGGCCGCCACCGAATCCGTGCTCTTCCTGCCCGGCCCCCGCGCCAGCACCCCGGCCGGCGCCGACCGCCCCGCAGCGGTGCCGCTGCTCGCCCGCGGCATGTTCGGCCTGCATACCCGCAACCCCGGCCGGCCCTTCGAGGAGCTGATCGCCCCGGCCGAGCAGCTCGCCCGCTTTGGCACCGAGGTCAGCCGCGGCCTCGCGTCCGACCTCGCCGCCGTCGCCGGACCGCTCTTTGCCGACCCCGGCGCACGGGCCATCTTCGCCCGGGCCGATGGCGCGCCGAAGCGGGCCGGCGACCCGCTGCAGCAGCCGGAACTGGCGGCCACCCTGGGCCAGTTGCGGCTCGCCGGCGTCGGCGACCTGCACCAGGGCGGCCTTGCCAAGCGGCTGGAGGAGAGCTCCCGCGCCGTCGGCGGCAACCTGACCACCGAGGAGCTGCGGGCGGGGCTGCCGACCCTGGTGCCGCCCTTCGAGCTGCCCTCGCGCAACGGTGACCGCATCGCCTTCCTGCCGCCGCCGGCCGATGGCGGCCTGGCCGCCGCCGCCGCCTTCACCGCCATGCAGTCCGGCGCCACGCCCGAGGAAGCCTCCCGGCGCGGCCTTGCCGCCGTCAGCGCCTGGCGGCAGCAGGGCGGCGACCCCAAGACCCTGGTCGCCGCGAACAATCTTCCGGCGGCGACGCCAGGCCCGGTCGGCGCCTCGGCGGGGCTGGTGGTCTTCGACCGGCAGGGCGGCGCGGTGACATGCGCCTTCACCGTGAACAACCTCTTCGGCACCGGGCGCATCGCCCCCGGCCTCGGCTTCCTGCTGGCGCCGGCGGCGAACATCGGCCAGGTGCGACCACCGCTGCTCGCGGCCGCCATCGCCTACAACCCCAATGTCCGCGGCTTCCGGCTCGGCGTCGCCGCCTCGGGCCAGGACCAAGCGCCGATCGGCGTCGCCGGCCCGGCGGCCTTCCAGCTGCTCCGCTCCGTGGCGCCGATCTCGGCGTTGGAAGCCGGGGCGATCGGCACGGCGCGCACCCAGCTCGGCGCCTGCGCCAACTACCTGCCGGGCTATCCCGACCGCTGCTCGATCGTCACCGACCCGCGCGGCGCCGGCGTGGCGCTCGGCGCGATCGACCAGTAGCCATGGCTTTGAAGGTCGGCAAAGGCGCCGCGGCGCCGCCCTTCCTGGTGATGGACGTGATCGCTGCGGCCAATGCCCGGGCCGCGGCGCTGCCGCCGGGGGCCTTCCCGGACGGGCTCGGCATCCTGCGGCTCGAGGTCGGCCAGCCCGGCACCGGGGCACCGCGCGGCGCCGCCGAGGCCGTGGTCGCGGCGCTCGAGGCCGGGGCACCCATGGGCTATACCGAGGCCTTCGGGCTGCGGTCGCTGCGCGAGCGGATCGCCCGCCACTACGCCGAACGCCATGGCGCGGCGGTGCCGGCCGAACGGATCGCGGTCACCGTCGGGGCTTCGGGCGCCTTTCCCCTGGCCTTCCTCGCCGCCTTCGACGCCGGGGACCGGGTGGCCATGGCGGCCCCCTACTACCCGCCCTACGTCAATATCCTGACCGCCCTCGGCATGGTGCCGCAGATCCTGCCCTGCGACGCCTCGACCCGCTGGCAGCCGACCAGCCCGATGCTGGAGGCGCTCGACCCGCGCCCGGCGGGGCTGATCCTGGCGAGCCCCTGCAACCCGGCCGGGACCATGCTGCCGGCCGCGGAGTTCATCGCCATCGCCCGCTGGTGCGAGACCCATGGGGTGCGGCTGATCTCGGACGAGATCTACCACGGCCTGACCTATGGCACGGTCGAGGAACGGACCGCCGCCGCGCATTCCACGAGCGCCGTGGTCGTGAACAGCTTCTCCAAGTATTTCTCGATGACCGGCTGGCGGATCGGCTGGCTGGTGCTGCCCGAGGACCTGGTCCGCCCGGTCGAATGCCTGGCGCAGAACATGTTCATCAATGCCCCGCATGTCGCCCAGGTGGCGGCGGAGGCGGCCTTCGCCTGCCGGCCGGAGCTGGAGGCCAATATCGCCCGCTACCGCCGCAATCGGGACGTGCTGCTGGCCGGGCTGCCGGCGGCAGGCCTCGACCGGCTCTCGCCGGCCGACGGCGCCTTCTACCTCTGGGCCGATGTCGGCCACCTGACCAACGACAGCCCGGCATTCTGCCGCCGCCTGCTGGCCGAGGCCGGCATCGCCGCGACTCCGGGCGTCGACTTCGATGCCGCCCGGGGCAGCCGCTTCCTCCGCCTGTCCTATTGCGGCCCGGAGGCGGACATGGCCGCGGTGCCGGGGCGGCTGGCCCGTTTCCTCGGGCGCTGACGCCAGGCCGCCGGCGCCGGCCGCCCTTCGGGCTCAGTGGGCCATGAGAACCGGCAAGGTCATCTGCCGTACCAAGGTGCGGGTCACCCCGCCGAGGACCATCTCGCGCAGCCGGGAATGGCCATAGGCGCCGACCACCAGCAGGTCTGCCATGGTATCCGCCGCCTGATTGAGCAGGATGTCGCCCGGCTCGATGCCGCGCGCCTCGGTCCGCTCCACCGACACCCGCACGCCGTGCCGGGCCAGGTGCAGGGCAATATCGGCACCCGGTTCCTCGCCATGGCCATCCTCGCCACCGGCCGGGTTGATGCTGAAGACCGTGACCGACCTCGCCGCCGCCAGCAGCGGCAGCGCGTCGGCCAGGGCCCGCGCCGCTTCCCGCCCGGCATTCCAGCCAACCAGGATGTTCTGGCCGATGCTGACGAAATCCCCGGCGAAGGGCACCACCAGCACCGGACGGCCGGAGGCGAACAGCGCCTGTTCCAGCACCGCCGCGGCATTGGTCAGGGCGCCCTCCGGGTCCGGCTGGCCGAGGATCAGCAGGTCGGCGTAGCGCGCCTGCATGGCGACCTGGCTGGGTGCGAAGCCTTCGACCAGCCGCCACTCGCCGGCCAATCCCTCGCGCCGCAGGGTCTCGCGGAAGCCGGCCTCGACCTTGGCCGCCGCCGCCAGCGCGTCCTGGCGCATCTCCTCCAGCAGGTCGCCGAGCACCGCCCCGCCGCCGCCGTCGCCCGCCATGAGCATCGGCGTCATCACGTCGACGACCAGCAGCCCGGTGAGATGGGCCTCGTGCCTGCGCGCGAGGTCGGCGGCCAGCCGCAGCCGGCTCGCCGACTGCGCGCTGGAGTCGAGCTGGACCAGGATGTCCTTGAACCGCATGATGGCCTCCGGCCCCCATCCGGGGGCATCGCCGGCCCTGGGGCCGTTCCTGGCGCCATCCTCCGCCCGGCTGGTGCTTCGCACCTTGATCCACATCAAGCCGCCGCACGCCATGCCGCGACTGCGCCGGATCAAGGACCGGCGGTGCATTGCTGCCTTAGGCTCCCTCCCGGGGACAGGGAGCAGGCGATGGCGAGGCAGCAAGGGCATTGGCTTCGGGTGCTGGGGATCAGCGGCCTGCTCGCCATGGCGCCGCCGGCCGCGGCCCAACCGGTGGGCGACCCCGTCGCCGGCGGCCGGATCGCCGCCACATGGTGCAGCAACTGCCATCTGGTCGGCCTGGCGGAGCGCCACGCGGGCCAGCCCGCGGCGCAGGATGCGGCTCCTCCCTTCGCCACCCTCGCGCGGCGCGGCTCCACCACCCGGGCCGGGCTGCGGGCCTTCCTGCAGGCACCGCACCGGCAGATGCCGGACTACAACCTGACCGAGCAGCAGCGGGAGGATGTCATCGCCTACCTGATGGCCCTCCGGCGCTGATGCCTCAGCGCAGGATCTCGAAGTATCCGGTCTCCTCGTCGAGCCGGGCATGCTCCTGCGCCCGGAAGTCGTAGCGGGAGACGATGCCCGAGACCTTGCCATCCTCGCAGACCGGCAGGTGGCGGAAGCCGCCATCGGTGAACAGCCGCAACGCATCGATGGCATGGTGGTGGGGCGCCAGGGTCACCGGCCGGTGGGTCATGACCTGACGCAGGGGCGTGTGCGTCGCGTCGCAGCCTTCGGCCAGGCAGCGCACCGCGTCGCGTCCGGTGAAGATGCCGAGCAGCTCCCCCGCGGGATTCACCACCAGCACGGCGCCGACCCGGCGCTGGTGCATGGCGGCGCAGGCCTCGGCCACGGTCGCCTCGGGCGCCTTCGTCAGGGGACGGCGATCGCGGGCGATTTCGCCGATGGTGCGCTGGTGCATGGTCGGGATCCTCCCTGGCAGCCCCACAGCTGGCGCGCCGGCCGGCGCAAATCCCTTGATCCGCCGCAAAGCGCGGCACGGCATGAAGTATTTGTGAAGACGCGCCGCCCGGGCCCCGCCGGACAGCTCCGTGATCCGGCGCAAGCCCCGGCGGGCCGCGGCATGGTAAGGCTCGAGCCCCGCAGCAAAGGCATCGGCATGATCCTGGCCTCTCCGCATGGCGAAAAGTACCACCGGCTGCTGCAGGCCTGCCGCGCCCTGCCGCCCACCGCCACCGCGGTCGCGCACCCCTGCGATGCCACCTCGCTCGAGAGTGCCATCGAGGCAGGCCGCCTCGGGCTGATCCAGCCGCTGATCTTCGGGCCGGAGGCCCGGGTACGCCGCACCGCCGCCGCCGCGGGGCTGGACCTAGGCGACATCCCCATCCAGGACACGCCGCATAGCGAAGCCTCCGCCGAGGCGGCCGTCGCCGCGGTGCGGGCGGGCAAGGCCGCCGCGCTGATGAAGGGCAGCCTGCATACGGATGAGCTGATGCGCGCCGTCATCGCCCGCGACACCGGGCTGCGCACCGCCCGCCGCATCAGCCACTGCTACACCATGGACGTGCCCGGCCACGCCGACCCGCTGATCATCAGCGACGCCGCGGTGAACGTGGTGCCCACGCTGGCCGAGAAGCAGGACATCGTGCAGAACGCCATCGACCTCGCGCAGGCGCTGCACTTCCCCGAGGTGCGCGTCGCCATCCTCTCGGCGATGGAGACGGTGAACCCGGAGCTGCGCAGCACGGTCGAGGCGGCGGCGCTCTGCAAGATGGCCGATCGCGGCCAGATCACCGGCGCGCTGCTGGATGGCCCGCTGGCGCTCGACAATGCCATCGACCCGGCGGCGGCGGCCGCCAAGCAGATCCGCTCCGATGTCGCCGGCCGCGCCAACGTGCTGATCGTGCCCGACCTAGAAGCGGGGAACATGCTCGCCAAGAGCCTGTCCTTCCTGGCCGGTGCGGATGCCGCCGGGATCGTGCTCGGCGCCCGGGTGCCGATCATCCTGGCCAGCCGCGCGGACAGCCTGATGACCCGCCTCGCCTCCTGTGCCGTGGCGGCGCTGCTGGCCGCGGCACGGCGGGCGACGCCGGCTGCGGCGGTGGCCTGAGCCATGCAGCCCTGCGTCGCCGTGCTGAACGCCGGCTCCTCCAGCATCAAATTCGCCGTGCATGCGCTGCCGCTGGGGGAGGCCGCGCCGGTCCTCCGCGGCCAGGTGGAGGGCATCGGCGCCACGCCGCGGGTGAAGCTTCTCGGCGAGGGCGGGGCGGTCATCGAGGACCGGGCCCTCTCCGCCGATCAGGCAGACCACCACGCCGCGACGGCGCACCTGCTGGACGAGCTGCAGGCCCAACTCGGCGGCCGCCGGCTCGCCGCCGTCGGCCACCGGGTGGTCCATAGCGGCGACCGCGATGCCTCTGCCGAATTGGTCGATGCGCCGCTGCTGGAGGCGCTGGCGCAACTGGTGCCCCTGGCGCCGCTGCACCAGCCGCACAACCTGGCCCCGATCCATGCCATCGCCGCCCTGGCACCGGACCTGCCTCAGGTCGCCTGCTACGACACCGCCTTCCACCGCACCCAGCCGGCCCTGGCCCGGCAGATGCCGCTGCCCCGCAGCGCTGTCCGCGGCGGGCATCCGCCGCTACGGCTTCCACGGCCTGTCCTACGAATACGTCGCCGGCCGGCTGGATCCGGCACTGGCCGCCGGGCGGGTCATCATCGCCCACCTCGGCAACGGCGCCAGCCTATGTGCCCTGCGGGGCGGCCGCAGCATCGCCACCACCATGGGCTTCACCGCCGCCGAGGGGCTGATGATGGGTACCCGCTGCGGCAGCATCGACCCGGGGGTGCTGATCCATCTCATGGACCGCCACGGCCTGGGGCCGCGCGAGTTGGAGGCGCTGATCTACCGGCAGTCCGGCCTGCTCGGCGTCTCCGGCCTCTCGCAGGACATGCGGACCCTGCGAGCCTCGGCGGCGCCCGAGGCGGCGGAGGCGATCGCCCTCTTCACCTATCGGATCCTGCGCGAGATCGGCTCGCTAGCCGCAGCCCTGGGCGGTCTCGACGGGCTGGTCTTCACCGCCGGCATCGGCGAGAACGACGCGGCGCTGCGGGCCGCGGTCTGCGAGGGGTGCCGCTGGCTCGGGCTGGTGCCCGATGCCGCGCGCAACGCCGCCGGTGGCCCCCGCATCAGCGCCGAAGACTCCGCCGTTGCGGCCTGGATCATCCCGACCGACGAGGAAAGGATGATCGCCCGCCATACCCTGCGGGTTGCGGGCCTGGGCTACTGGTAGCCGCCGGTCTTCTCCCGCTCCTTCGCCGCATCCTCCTGCGCCCCGGTGTCCACCGGCTGCGCCTCGGGCTTCGCCTTGTCCGATTCCGGCTTCGCCGGCTTCGCTGCGTCCTTGGCCATGCTGGTCCTCCTGCCTCTGCGATCCGAACCGGCCGGTCGGGGCAGAGTTCCTCAGCGGCCCAGCCGCAACCCGGCCCGCTCGACGATGCTGCCGAACTTGGCGCGCTCGGCCACCAGGAAGGCGCGGGTCGACTCCGGCGTGCTGTCCGGCATGGGGTCGACGCCGGCAACGGTCATCCGCTGCGCCACCGCCGGGTCCGCCAGGACCGCCCGCACCGCGGCGGAGAGCGTCCGCGCCAATTCGGCGGGCAGGCCGCGCGGCGCCACCAGCACGTTCCAGGTCGTCACCTCAAGGCCCTTCAGCCCCACCTCGTCGAGTGTCGGGACCTCGGGGAACAGCGGGTGCCGCTGCAGGGAGGTCACCGCCAGCCCACGCGACAGCCCGTCCCGCATATGGGAGGCGGTCGAGGCCAGCACCTCGACGGAATAGTCGACCTCGCCCTTGGCCAGGGCCTCCATCACCGCGGAGCCGCCGCGATAGGGCACGTGTTCGGCGCTCAGTCCGCCGGCCATGAGCTTGATGTATTCCCCGGTCAGGTGGCCGATGCCGCCCGCGCCCGAGGTCGCCCAGGTGTACTGGCCCGGCCTGGCCTTGACCGCATCGAGCAGCTGCTGCGCGCTGCGGAAGGGCGACGCCGCCGGCACCACCAGCACCATCGGCCCACCGCCGACCGGGGCGATGGGCGAGAAGTCCTCGACCGGGTCGTAGGGGGTCTGCTGCGGCAGCGCCGCCGGGTTGGTGCCGAGCGCCGAGGCGCTGCCGAGCAGCAGCGTATAGCCGTCCGCCGGCCGGTGCCGGACCCACTCGCTGCCGACCGATCCGCCCGCCCCGGCCCGGTTCTCGACGATGACCCGGGCATTCGGCCCCAGTTTCGGTGCCAGTCGCTCGGCCAGGATCCGCGCCGCGATATCGGTGGAGCCCCCGGCCAGGAAGGGCACGACGAGGCTGATCGGGCGGTCCGGATAGCCGGAGGGGGCAGCCGTGGCCTGCGCCGCCGCGGGCCGGGCCACGGCGGCCGGCAGGGCCAGGGATGCGGGGGCGAGCAGCAGCAGACGGCGTGACACGATCATTCCCGGGGCTTTCCTCTTGGCGATCGCCCTCATGCCCCGGATGTCAGACCCAGGCAATTATGCCCGGAAATGGATTGACCCGGGCACCGAAACGCCAACGGCGCGTTGCCCCCACAGAATATCCCAGACCGGAGCTTTCCGATGGCGGACCAGTCCTCGCCCAATCCGATCCTGACGACCGCCATCGCCGCCAGCGCCCTGGTCCTGCTGCTGGCCGGCAGCCGGCCCAGCGAGCAGCGTCCGGCCCGCGTCCGCTCCGACCCGGCCAGCCCCCGCCGCCGATCCGAGCTGGAGCCTGCCCCCGCACCGGCAGCCGACGGCCAGGGCCGCGATGCCGCCAGCCCCAGCGAGATCCCGGCCCGGGGCTGGTGGAGCATCCTGAAGCGGACCGCCGGCCAGGTCTCCGACGACCGGGTGATGACCGAGGCGGCCGGGATCACCTTCTTCACCCTGCTGGCGCTGTTTCCCGGCATTGGCGCGATGATCTCGATCTACGGCCTCTTCGCCGATCCCTCGACCATCTCGGAGCATCTCTCGACGGTCTCCATCGTGGTCCCCGACGGCGGGATGCAGATCATCGACGAGCAGGTGAAGCGCATCGTCTCCAAGGGCAGCACCAGCCTCGGCATCGGCGCCATCATCGGCCTCGCCACCTCGCTCTGGAGCGCCAATCAGGCGATGAAGGCGCTCGTCGATGCGCTGAACGTCGTCTACGACGAGAAGGAACGGCGCGGCTTCCTGCGGCGCACCGTGGTCACCCTGGCCTTCACCCTGGGCGGCATCCTCTTCATCCTGCTGGCCATGGCGGGCGTGGTGGTGCTGCCGCTGGCCTTGAAATTCATCGGCCTCGGCACCGAGGGCGGGCTGGGGCTGGTCCTGTCGCTGGCGCGCTGGCCGGTACTGGTCCTGGTGATCGGCCTCTTCCTCGCCGTCGTCTACCGCTACGGGCCGAGCCGCGACCGCGCGCAATGGCGCTGGGTGAGCTGGGGCAGCGCCGCGGCGGCGGCAGGATTCCTCGCCTTCTCCCTCGGCTTCTCCTTCTACGTCTCGAATTTCGGCAACTACAACGAGACGTATGGCTCGCTCGGCGCCGTCGTCGGCTTCATGACCTGGACCTGGCTCTCCGCCACCGTGGTGCTGGTCGGCGCCGAGCTGGATGCCGAGATGGAGCACCAGACCGCCCGCGACACCACCGCCGGGCCGGAACAGCCGCGGGGCGCCCGCGGTGCGCGGATGGCCGATACCGTTGCCTGAGGGACCTCCGGCCCGCGGCGCCGGCCCTGGCGTCAGGCCCCGGGTGCCGCGGTCATCCAGCCGACGATGCGGCGTGCGAGCGGGATGGCCAGCATCGCCGCCGGGAAGGCGAAGAGCCAGGCCAGCCCCCAATTCGCCAGCCACAGCAGCAGGAAGCCTGCGGGCATGCCGAGGTTGACCACCGTCAGCAGCAGCGAGACCACGCCCGCCATGAAGAAGGTCATCACCAGCGGGAACAGCACCGCGGTGAAGCGGGCCGGTATCACGCGGCGCGCCTGGCCGCTGCCACCGCCGGCGGTGCCGGGCCGCCGGCCATCCAGTCCAGCAGCTCGACCGTATGGGCCACTGGGAGGGTGTCCCCGGCGAGCTGGGTGAGGCAGCCGATGTTGCCGGCGGCGATCAGGTCGGCGCCGGTGCGGGCGATGTTGCCGAGCTTCCGCTCCCGCAGCTGTGCCGCGATGACCGGCTGCAGGATGTTGTAGGTGCCGGCGCTGCCGCAGCAGAGATGCCCCTCGGCCGGCTCCTTCACCCGGAAGCCGGCCTTGGCCAGCAGCTGCTTCGGCGCCGCGGTGACCTTCTGGCCATGCTGCAGCGAGCAGGCGCTGTGATAGGCGACCGTCAGCTCCGGTGCCTCCCGGCTGGGGGCATAGCCGAACTGCAGCAGCACCTCGGAGACATCCTTCGCCAGCCCGGCCACCGCTTCGGCCCGCGCCTTCCAGGGCGCCGGCTCCTCGCGGAACATGAAGCCGTAGTCCTTCACCGTGGTGCCGCAGCCCGAGGTATTGACGACGATGGCATCCAGCCCCTCGCCCTCGGCCTCGCGGCTCCAGGCGGCGATATTGGCCCGGGCCAGGGCCATGGCCGGCTCGCGGTCGCCCATGTGGTGGTTCAGCGCGCCGCAGCAGCCCTGTTCGCGGGTGATCACCACCTCGATCCCCATGCGGGTCAGCAGCCGGATGGTCGCCTCGTTGATCGAGGGCGCCAGCACGGTCTGGGCGCAGCCGGTCAGCAGGGCGACCCGGCCGCGGCGGATACCCTCGGCCTTGTGGATCTGCGGCGCCTGCATCGGGCTGGCCGGCGGCAGGGCGCCGGGGGCGAGCCGGAACATGGCGCGCAGGCGCTCGGCGGTCAGCGAGGCGCCGGGCACCAGCCGCGCCAGGGGCCGGCCGAGCCGGGCGCCCATCAGCGCGGCGCGGAACCGGGCCGGATAGGGCAGCACGCGGGAGAGCAGGCCCCGCAGGGCACGCTCCGGCCAGGGCCGGACATAGGTGTCCTCGATGTAATGCCGGGCGTGGTCGACCAGGTGCATGTAATTCACGCCCGAGGGGCAGGTGGTCATGCACGACAGGCACGAGAGGCAGCGGTCGACATGGCGGACCACCTCCTCGGTCGCCGGCTTGCCGCCTTCCAGCATCTCCTTGATCAGGTAGATGCGGCCGCGCGGGCTATCCAGCTCGTCGCCCAGCAGCACGAAGGTCGGGCAGGTAGCGGTGCAGAAGCCGCAATGGACGCAGGTGCGCAGGATGCCATTGCTCTCCCGCGTATCGGGGTCCTGCAGCTGGTCCGGCGAGAAATTGGTTTGCATGGGTCCTCGGGGGGCGATCGCGGCGATGCGGAGCGCGTCCTCGGTTATAGGCCGGGTCGCGCCGGGCGGAAACGTCCGGCCGGGCCGACGGTGCCCTGCCGGGCCCCCGCTAGGGCCGCGGTCCCGGCCTGCCCCGTGCCTCGTCCACCCCGTCCCGCAGCAGGACCTGCATGGCCCGCGCCAGGCATTCGTTCAGCAGGTCGGTCGCCGCGGCCCGTTCGCTGCGGGCCGCCCGCTCGAGGTCGACCTGGTTGTTGTCCGCCCAGTGCCACATCAGGTCCCAGCGCCGCAGCACCGGCACCCCGTGCGCGGCCGCGGCCAGCCGCAGCGCGTCCCGGTAGGCGTCCACATTGGCGTTGGCGCGCAGGAAGCGGGAGAATTGCTGGTCCATGATCACGGCATCGACGCCGGCGGAGATCATTTTGGTCAGGCCGCTGTTCAAGGCCTCCACCATCTCGTCCAGGGCGAGGCCGCGCACCGCTTCCGCCGTGCCGGCCTGCCACAGCACCAGGTTGGGTGGGTCGGTGCGCAGCTCGGAGGCAATGATATCGGCGGTCTCGGCGGTGGTGAGGCCGCGTGCGCCGCGCGTCACCACCTCCAGCTGAAGCTGGGGGTTGCGGGCCCGGATCAGCGCCTCGAGCCGGGCAGGCCAGGCCGCCGCCGGCGCGCTGGTGCCGGGACCGAAGACCGAGGCCCCGCCGACCACCAGGATCCGCAGCCGGCCGGCGCTGGCGGCCCGCGCCGTGGCCGGCAGGGCGGCGCTCGCCTGCAGCAGCTCGAGCGGCAGGTCACAGGCCGGCACGGCGGCCCGGGCCGCCGGCGGGGCCAGCAGCAGGCCGAACAGCAGCAGGATGCGGCCGGCACCGGAAATCATGTCGCTGTCGTAGAAGACGCGGCGGCGGGCTGCAAGCGGTCAGCGGCAGCCGCGGCCGGGTACCGGGCCTCCCCCTTCTCCCGTAGCCGGTACCAGCCGGCGACGACGCCGATCGACACCAGGGCCGCCAGGCCGGCCATGTTCACCGCGGCCTGCATCAGCCAGCGGTCGTCCATCTCCAGCGCCAGCCGGCCGAGGAAGGCCAGGAAGATGCCGGCGCAGAAAACCGGCAGGCCATGCTGGCCCATGAGCACGAAGGGCGCCGCCAGCCGGCCGCGGAGCCAGGGCGCGTGGCGCGGCACCGCATGCCCGAGCAGGTAGGCCAGGGCGAGGATCGACAGCAGGCGGAAGGGATGGAGGCCGGTCTTGTCGATGGTGGTGAGCAGCTCCGCCAGGGGCAGCGGCAGCTCCGCCAGCCAGTGCTCGCGATAGTCCCCGACCAGCAGCACCGCGGCGCTGAGCGCCAGGGTCACGACCGAAGCCGCGACCAGGCCGGGGTGGAAGGGCACCACCGGCACCACCGACCGGCCGGCTCCCGGACGCGGCGGCGCATAGCCCAGGGCCGCGCCGGTGAAGAACAGCACCTGCCACGCCAGCGGGTTGAAGAACCAGCCGCCGCCCGTCCAGTTCGGCAGGTTGAGGTCGAAGAGCCGTACCGCCACATAGGCGATGCCGCTGAGGGCCATCAGCAGCGCCGGCCGGCGCAGCAGCGGGAGGGCCGGGACCAGCAGCAGCAGCAGCACGATGTACATCGGCAGGATGTCGAGGAAGGCCGGCTGGAACCGCAGCAGCAGCGCCTGCAGCAACGCCAGGTAGGGCTGCTCGCCGAAGACGTCGAGGTGCAGCTCGTCCAGGTAGGCCGAGCTCTCGAGCGCTGCGGCGGAATAGCCGACCTGGGCGGTGAAGACGACGAAGAGGAATATGTGCGCGACGTAGAGCGTCCCGACCCGGCGCAGCAGCGACGCGGCGGCGAAGCTCCAGCTCCGCCGGTCGAGCGTCGCCCCGTAGGCGATGCCGGCGGCATAGCCGGCCAGCAGCACGAAACCCTCGGTCGCATCGCAGAGTGCGATGTTGCGCAGGGTGAGGCCGCCCAGCCGGTTACCCGGCATGTGATCGATCAGGATGAACCACAGCGCAATGCCGCGGAAGGCATCCGCACGCAGGTCCCGTCCGGCCCCGACCCCACTCGCAGGCTGCAAGCCCCGGATAAACTGCCGCATTGCCACCTCCACCAGCAGCTTTGGGGGGTGGTCGGTGGCGACGCAAGTGAGACCTTTTCTCGCCATTGAGACTGGCGCGACGCTGCCGCTTGCGGCAGCTTCGAGGGGATGCGCCCCCTCGCCTTCATCCCCCTCCTCCTCCTCGCCCTGTCGGCGGCCGTCCCCCTGGCCCAGGCGGAGGCACCCTGCCCCATGGGGCCGGCGCAGATCCTCTCCCTGCCGGGGACCCGGGCCGCCCTGGCGCAGGGCCGCAAGGTGACGATCGTCGCCTTCGGCTCCTCCTCCACCGAGGGATCAGGCGCGAGCGGCCAGGACCGGGCCTATCCGGCCGTGCTCGAGGCCCGGCTGCAGGCCGCCCTGCCGGATGCCCGGCTGCGGGTGCTCAACCGTGGCCGGGGCGGCCAGGAAGTCGACGAGATGATGGACCGGCTGGAGACCGACGTCATCGCCGCCCGACCGACCCTGGTCATCTGGCAGGCCGGGGCCAATGCGGTGCTGCGGGGCATGGCGCCGGACAGCTTCATCGCGGCCATGACGGATGGCATCGAGCGGCTGCGGGCCCGCGGGGTCGATGTGGTGCTGATGGACAGCCAGCGGGCACCGCGGATCCTGCTGGCCCCGAATTTCGCCAGCTTCGATGCTGCCCTTCGCAGCCTCTCGACCGGGCTGCGGGTGCCGCTCTTCTCGCGCGCCGCCCTCATGCAGGCCTGGGAGGCCGCCGGCATTCCGAATGACGCCATGATCGGGCCGGATGGGTTGCACCACAACGACCGCGGCTATACCTGCATCGCCCAGGCCCTGGCGCATTCCGTGGTCGATGCCGCCGGGCCTTCACGGATCGCCGGCCGCTGAGCGGCCGGGCGGAGGCCCCCGGGGACCCCGTCCCGGGCTTCCGGTCTAGCCGGCCGCCCGCATCCGGCCCGGGTTCAGCACGCCCCGCGGGTCCATCACCGCCTTGACCCGGCGGCCGATCGCCGCCAACGCCGCCGGTTCCTCCGGCAAGACCGCGACGGCGGCCCGCAGCGCCTCCGGCCCGCGGAACAGGGTGAAGCTGCCGCCGGCCGCCGCCGCCGCGGCCATCACCGCAGCATGCGTCTCGGCGGTGGCCGGCCCGGCCAGCCAGACCAGCCCGCCGCCCCAGTCCAGCAGGGACTTGCCGAAGCCGAGGGCGGCGACCACCCCCGGCCCCGCCGTCGGCTGCACCGAGACGCGCCAGATCGCCTCCTCCGGCGCGGCTTCCAGCGGCTCGGCATCGCGCACCCGGCGCCACAGCGCCCGGCTCTCGGCATCCTCGATGACCGAGACCTCACCCATGCCAGCCAGCGCATCCCGCAGACGCCCGGCCCGATAGGCGATCGACTCCGGGAATTCCTCCAGCCGCAGGACCGCCAGCGGGTGCTCGCCCGGCAGTACCGCCGCGCCGCTCACCCCATAGGGACTGCCCAGCCCGGCCGAGAGCACCCGCACCGCCGCCGTGAGGTCGGCGACCCGCACCGCCACGGTGCCGGTCGCCGGCGCCGCCGGCAGCACCTTCAGCGTCACCTCGGTGATGACGCCGAGCGTGCCGTGACTGCCCGCCAGCAGCTTGCAGAGGTCGAGCCCGGTGACGTTCTTCAGCACCCGGCCGCCGCTGCGGAAGACCTCGCCCAGGCCGTTCATGGCGCGGATGCCCATGACATGGTCGCGCATCGCCCCGGCGGTGATGCGCCGCGGGCCGGAGAGGTTGGTGGCGACCAGGCCGCCGATGGTCGCCGCCTCGGTCGCGCCGAACAGGGCAGTGAGATCGGGCGGCTCGGCCACCACCTGCTGGCCGCGTTCGGCCAGCGCCGCCTCGATCTCGGGCAGCGGCGTGCCGGCCCAGGCCGAGAGGATCAGCTCCTGCGGCCGGTAGAGCGTGATGCCGGAGAGCTTGCGCAGCGACAGGGTGCGGGCCGCCTGCACCGGCCGCAGCAGGGCCCGCTTGGTCCCCCGCCCCTCGATCGCCAGCGGCTCGCCGGCGGCGGCGGCCGCGGCGATGGCGGCGGCGACGGCCGGCTCGTCGGCCGGCAGCAGCGTCTCGCTCATGCCGCGGTCTGGAAGGCGGCATTGCCCTCGAGCGGGAAGACCTTGGCCGGGTTCAGCAGCCAGTCGGGATCGAAGGCCGCCTTCACCGCGCGCATCTGGTCCAGCTCGAAGGGGGTGAATTGCACCGGCATCAGGTCGCGCTTCTCGACGCCGACGCCGTGCTCGCCGGTGAGACACCCGCCGACCTCGACGCAGAGCGTCAGGATATCGGCGCCGAATTGCTCGGCGTCATGGAAGCTTTTGGGGTCGTTGGCGTCGAACATGATCAGCGGATGCAGGTTGCCGTCGCCGGCATGGAAGATGTTCGCCACCTGCAGGCCGTAGCTCGCCGACATCTCGCCGATCCGCTTGAGCACGAAGGGCAGCTGCCCGGTCGGGATGGTGCCGTCCATGCAGAGGTAGTCCGGGGAGATGCGCCCCACCGCGCCGAAGGCGCCCTTGCGCCCCTTCCAGATGGCCAGCGACTGCTCGGCGGTCTCGGCCACCTTCAGGCTGATCGGGGCGAAGCGCTCGCAGATCTCCTTCAGCCGGCCGAGCAGCATGTCCTGCTCCGCGGTCGAGCCCTCGACCTCGATGATCAGCATGGCCTCGGCGTCCAGCGGGTAGCCGGCGTGGGCGAAGGCCTCGCAGGCATGGATCGCCGGCCGGTCCATGAATTCCAATGCGACGGGGATGATGCCGGAGGCGATGATGGCGTCCACCGCCTCGCCGGCGATCTCGTTCGAGGTGAAGGCGGCCAGCATCGCCCGCTGGCCCTCGGGGCTGTGGAGGATGCGGACGGTGACCTCGGTGATGACGGCGAGCTGGCCCTCGGACCCCGTCAGCAGGCCGAGCCAGTCGTAGCCCGCGGCATCGAGGTACCGGCCGCCGACCTCGAAGATCTCGCCCTCGATGGTCACCAGCTTCAGGCCGAGCAGGTTGTTGGCGGTGACGCCGTACTTCAGGCAGTGGGCCCCGCCCGAGTTCATGTTGACGTTGCCGCCGATCATGCAGGCGAGCTGGCTGGACGGGTCGGGCGCGTAGAAGAACCCGTCGGCCGCGACGTGGTTGGTGATGCCGAGGTTGGTGACGCCGGCCTCCACCACCGCCAGGCGGTTGGCGTAGTCGACCTCGAGGATGTGGTTCATCCGCATCAGCCCGAGCACCACGGCATCGGCCAGCGGCAGCGCCCCGCCCGAGAGGCTGGTCCCGGCGCCGCGCGGCACCACCCGCACGCCATTGGCGTGGCAGTAGGCCAGCACCGCGGCCACCTGCTCGGTGGTGGTCGGCAGCACCACCGCCAGCGGCGGCTGGCGATAGGCCGAGAGCCCGTCGGTCTCGTAGGGCTTGAGGCGGACCGCCTCGCTGATCACCCCATCGCCTGGGACCAGGGCCTGCAGGCCGGCGACGATCTCGGCGCGGCGCGCCATGACGGCGGGCTTGGGTTCGGGCAGGCTGATCACGGGACGGCGCTCCTTCGTTGCCGGTGAAAATGGGCCGGCGGGGCCCTGCCGGCAAGCGCCCCGCTTGCTCCGGCCGCCTCGCGCGCCCACTCTCCGGCCCGATCGCCGCCTGGAGAATCCCTTGTCCCTGTTCCGCCGCGCCTATCTCACCGTCGCCCTGGCCCTGGCCTCCCTGGCGCTGTCCTCGGCCCTGGCCCCCGGCGCCAAGGCGCAGCTCCGAACCGGCTCCTATACCGTCGAAGGACAGAATCCGGACGGCAGCGCCTATGAGGGCACCTTCGAGTTGCTGGAAGGGCCGAATGCCGCCTGGGTCGCCCGCTGGAACGTCGGCAATGCCCAGATCATCGGCCTCGGGCTGATCCAAGGCGGGATGCTGGCGCTGTCCTTCTCGGTCGAGGGACGGCCGGGCATTGCGGTCTATGGCGTGGAGCCGGACGGCAGCCTGCGCGGCACCTGGACCAGCGGCGGCGGCCTCGGCACCGAGGTGCTGAAGGCCCGCTAGGTCCTGTGGACATTTACCGTAGCCACAGAATGG
>NZ_JAUFPN010000205.1 GCF_030409335.1 Paeniroseomonas aquatica | reverse complement strand
GCCGGCGCCGGCGGGGACGTCAGGCGCCCAGGGCGGGCTGCGGCGGCGCGGGCGGCGGCGTGGCCGGGCGGGCCGGCGGCGGCGGCGCGGTCCGGGCTGGCGTCTGCTCGGGATGTGCCCGCTCGGCCTCGGCCAGGCCGGAAGGGGCCGGACCGGAAGGGGCCTGACCAGGACTGGGCGAAGCCCTGAGGCCGGCCGCTTCCCGATGGCCCCGGGTGGCAGCGGAGCGATAGGCCTCGAGCTCCCGCTCGGTCGGCAAGGTCGTTTCGACGCTGCCGCTGCGGTCGCGGAACTCCATGACGATGATGCCGAGGGCCGGGTCCAACCGCAGGCTCGGGTTGGGCCAGGCCGGCGCCGCACCGGCCTCGGCCGATTTCGGCCTGGCGTCCGGCTGCGGCAGCAGCCCAGCGGCGGAGGCGCTCCCGTGGAGGGGCTCCGGGCTGCGGCTGGCGGTCGGGGGGGTGGCGCTGGTGGCTATCATGGCGGTTGATCGGACACTATCGCGGCCCGGGTGAAGCAAGCCTTAAGCGGCGCGGTTTGACGCAAAGAATTTGTGGCGCGAGGCTGCAAGCCTTGTCGCCCTCGCCCCCCTCCCCCCAGCTCCGCATTTCGTGCCTCACCATGGCGGCCGCCGCGCTCGGCGGCGCGGCCATGCACCTGCTGCACGTGCCGCTGGCCTGGATGATCGGCGCCATGGCCGCGACCGCGGCGCTGGCCTGGCACCGCCCGGTCGCGGTGCCGGGCTGGGCCCGGCCGGCCGGGCTGGTCTTCCTCGGCCTCGGCCTCGGCAGCACCTTCACCGGGCCGGTGCTGGCGGCGGTGACGGCGGCGCTGCCGGTGATGCTGGCCTGCGGGGTGCTCGCCATCCTCTCGGGCCTGGTGGTGGCGCCGCTCTTCACCCGCCTGGCCGGGACGGATCTGCAGACCGGCTTCTTCTGCGCCGTGCCCGGCGGGGTCATCGTCATGGCGGTGCTGGCGCAGGAGGCCCGCGCCTCCGTCGCCACCGTCACCCTGGCGCAGACCATGCGGGTGCTGGTGGTGGTGCTGACCTTCCCGCCGCTGCTCGGCTGGCTGGCGCCGCATGGCGACTTCTCGGATTTCACCGGCGCCCGGGTGGCGGTCTGGTGGCCGGGCCTCGCGCTGATGGCGGCGGCGGGGCTGCTGGCGGCCTGGCCGCTGCGGCTGCTGGGGCTCGCCAACCCCTGGATGCTCGGGCCCTGCGCGCTGGGCATCACGCTGGCGGCGACCGGGCACCTGCCCTCCGGCGTACCCTCGGGCCTCGTGGACGCGGCGCAGGTGGCGATGGGCGCCTCGCTCGGCACAAGGCTGACCCGCAGCTTCCTGCTCTCCTCGCGCCGGCTGGCGATCGCCTCGATGATCTCGGCCGGGGTGCTGTCGGTGCTGCTGACGCTGCTGGCGGTCGGCATCGGCCGGCTGGCGGGGCTGCCGAGCGCGGCGATGATCCTCGGCATGGCGCCGGGCGGGATGCCGGAGATGGCGCTGACCGCCAAGGCGCTGGAGCTCGGCGTGCCGCTGGTGCTGGGCTTCCACCTGACCCGGACGGTGCTGTGCAACCTGCTGGTCGGGCGCATCCACCAGTGGGCGGTGCGCCTCGGGCTGCTGGGCTAGCTCACTCCCGCCGCAGCACGCCGTCGACCAGACGGTCGGCCCAGCCCTGGGACTGGAAGCCGCGGCGCAGCGCTTCCTCCGAGTAGTCCTCCTGCAGCCAGTCGAGGAAGGGCTTGCCGGTCCTGGCATGGGCGGCGGCATAGGCGGCGAAGAAGGCGTCCAGGATGCCGGTGCGGCTCTGGCGGATATGGCCATGGCGCAAGGTCAGCTGGGCCCGCGCCTCGGCCGGCGGGCGGCCCTGCAGCAGCATCCAGAGCCCGGCGGCGAGGCCGGTGCGGTCGGCGCCCGATTTGCAATGCATCAGCGCCGGCTCCTCCAGCCCGCGGAAGATCTCGGCCAGGCGCAGGATGCGGTCCTTGTGCGGGGCGCCGCGGCTCTCGAAGGGGGCGTCGATCTGCACCAGGCCGAGCTCCGCGGCCGCCGCCCGGGCCAGCCGGTCCGAGCCGCAATCCACCCGCTCGCCGCGCAGGTTGATCACCGTCCGCAAGCCGAGGCGGCGGGTCGCCGCCCGCAGCTGCCAGGGCAGCGGGTGGTTCGAGCGATAGAGCCGGCCCGGCGAAACCACCCCCCAATTGCGCCAGCCGAGCCGCAGCAGGGAATGGTCGACGAAGAGGCTGTTCAGCCAGGCCTGGCGGCCCGGTGCGGCCTCGGCGGGGGATGCGGACATTCCCGGGGTATGGGGCGAAGCGGAGGTGAATGAAAGACCCCGGCCCCGGCCGGGGAACGGCTTCATGCGGCGGGACGTTCGATGGGCGGTGCCCGGGGCGCTGAGCCGGGCCCGTCGCAACAGGGAGGCAAGGCCATGTCGACGAAATCGCATCTGCCGCCGGTGCCGCCGGCCAATCGCACCCCGCATGGGCCGGGCGCCCAGGGCAAGGACGGCAACCTCTCCGCCCAGGAGGCCGAGGCCAACAAGTCCGGCCAGGATCGCAACCTGGCCCAGCAGGGCCGCCAGGGCGACATCAAGCAGAACACCACCAACCAGGGCTATCAGCAGGATCGGTGAGATGACGCAGCAACGCGGCGAGCACGAGGTCCGGCGCGACAAGGGCGGGCCGGGCAGCAGCCATCAGGGCGGCGGGCATGGCGCGGCCCACCGCGACCGCGACGACCATGGCCCTGCGCCGGGCGAGGCGACCAACCCGGATCGCAGCCGGGTCTCGGGCGGCGGCGGCGAGCGCGACCGCCACCATGTCCACGACCCCAAGGAAAAATCCTGACGCCAGCACCGGGTGCCGAAGGCGGCACCCGGTGAGCCGCCGCTACTCCATGCGGGCGCCGGAGATGCGGACCATCTCCTTCAGCATCGGCCGCTGACTGGCGGCATAGGCGCTGGCGGCCTCCGGCGTGCTCCAGACGCATTTGGCGCCGGTCTGCAGGAAGCGGGCCTGCATCGCCGGGTCGGCCGCCACGTCCTTCAGCGCGGCATTCACCCGGTCGACGATCGGGCGCGGGATGCCGGCCGGGCCGACCCAGGTGCACCAGGAGGTGACGACGAAATCCGGGATGCCCGCCTCCGCCATGGTGGGGATCTGCGGCAGGGAGGGCCAGCGCTCCGGGCTGGTGACGGCGAAGGCCTTCATCCGGCCTTCCTGGATCACCGGCATGTAGCTGGCGAGGTTGTCGAGGGCGAAGGTCAGGTCGCCCGAGAGCATGGCCGGGATGATCTGCGCCGCGCCGCGGAAGGGCACATGCTGGCCGTCGATCTTCTGCCGGTCGCAGAACATGCTGCCCGAGAGGTGCGCCGTGGTGCCGACGCCGGGGCTGCCGAAGCTGACGCCGTTGGGCCGCGACTTGGCCCAGGCGATGAATTCCTGCGCGGTATTGGCCGGGCAGAATTGCGCCGGGGCGACCAGCACATTGGGCAGCTCCCAGTGCATCGAGATGACGGAGAAGTCCTTCTCCGGGTCGAAGGGCAGCTTGGCATAGAGGAATTGGGCGATGGAGAGGTTGGCGATGGTCGCCGGCCCCTGGGTATAGCCATCGGGGGCGGATTTCGCGATGGCGTCCATGCCGATGTTGCCGCCGGCGCCGGGGCGGTTCTCCAGCACGAAATTCTGCCCGAGGCGGGTGCCGAGCTGTTCGCAGACCAGCCGGGCCAGGACATCGGTGGAGCCGCCGGGGGGCCAGGGGATGATGGCGCGGATGGGACGGTTGGGCCAATCCCCGTAGGACTGGCCGAGCGCCGGGGCGACCAGCGCGGCCGCGGCCAGGGGGGCACCCCGCAACAGGGTGCGACGATCGATCATGACTATTTTCTCCCGGCCTGGTTCAGGTCTTGCCCGTGAGGATGGGCCCGGATCGGCACGGGTGGAAGATGCCGGGGCGGGCCTGCAGGCCTGTCGCTCAATCTTGCTAAATTCCGCTCAATTTCACTAAATTCGGCTCAATTTCCCTCAATTTTCGGCCGCTTTCCGCCAGAATATCGGCCGCGGTCAAGGCGTTGCGCCTGAGACGGCTGTCATGCGGGCGCATCCGGCGGGCCCGGGCCCTGGCAGGGCCGGTCGCGCCGACGGGCATATTGAGGATATATTTCCTATAGCGGATCCTTCGGGAATTGCAAGCATGCCCTTGCCTGCCGACCGCGGGCGATGGATGCGCTTTCGCGGCCGGGTCCTGTCACAATGGCGGCCGCTGCCTCGTCCTATGGCCGAACCCCTTGCCCAGGATGAACGCCATGACGCCGCGCCTCGACTACTTCGCCGCCGCCCCCAAGGCCCTGCAGCCCATGCTCGCGCTGGAGAAGGCGGTGGTCTCCAGCGGGCTGGAGCATGGCCTGATCGAGCTGGTGAAGACCCGCGCCTCGCAGCTCAACGGCTGTGCCTTCTGCATCGACATGCATACGCGGGATGCGCTGAAGGCCGGGGAGGCGCCGGCGCGGCTCTTCCTGCTCGATGCCTGGCGGGAGGCACCGCACTACACCCCGCGGGAACGCGCCGCGCTGGCCTGGACCGAGGCGCTGACCCTGGTGGCCGAGACCCATGCCCCGGATGCGGACTACGCCGGGCTGCTGCCGCATTTCACCGAGGAGGAGATCGTGAAGCTCTCCCTGCTCATCGCCACCATCAATGCCTGGAACCGCCTGGCGATCGGCTTCCGGGCGGTGCCCGCCGCGGCGGCAGCCGGCAAGGCGGCCTGAGCATGCCGGGCGAGGCCGATGCGGTCGCGGATTATGCCCCGCTCCGCGCCGAGCTGATCGGCCTCGCCTATCGCATGACCGGGTCGCTGGCGACGGCGGAGGACATCGCCCAGGAGGTCTTCCTGCGCTGGCACGGCGCCGACCGCGGCCGGGTGGAACTGCCGCGCGCCTGGCTGCTGAAGGTGGCGGCCCGGCTGAGCCTGGACCACCTGAAATCCGCACGGGTGCGGCGGGAGCGCTATGTCGGCCCCTGGCTGCCGGAGCCGCTGCTGGCGGAGGAGGCGCCGCCGCAGGAGGCGGCGCATGTCCAGGCGCAGGATCTCTCGGTCGCCTTCCTGCTGACCCTGCAGCGCCTCTCCCCGGCGGAGCGGGCGGTCTTCATCCTGCACGACCTGTTCGAGACGCCCTTCGCCGAGCTCGCCGCCCTGCTGGGGCGCGGCGAGCCGGCCTGCCGCAAGCTGGCGGAACGGGCCCGGGCCCGGCTGGGCGAGGCGGTGCCGCGCCAGGCGGTGAGCGAGGCGGAGGCGGGGCGGATCGCCGGCGCCTTCCTCGCGGCCTCCCGCGGCGGGGACGAGGCGGGGCTGCGGGCGCTGCTGGCGCGGGACGTGGTGCTGCACACCGATGGCGGCGGCATCCGCCCCGCGGCGCTCAACCCGATCCTCGGCGAGGCGAAGGTCGGGCGCTTCTTCGCCGGGCTGGCGCGGAAGGGGCAGCTGCCCCCTGCCCCGCTGCTGCACCTCGGGCGGATCAACGGCCTGCCCGGCTTCGTCACGCTGGAGCCGGACGGGCTGGCGCAGACCACGGCGCTGGAGATCCGGGATGGCCGGATCGCCGCCATCTACATCATCCGCAATCCGGAGAAGCTGGCGGCGATCCAGGCGCGGCTGGTCCCGGCTCAGACGTCCAGCACGAGGTTGCCGATATAGGCGCCACGCTCCACCGCATCATGCGCCGCGGCGCAATCCGCCAGCGGCGCATGGGCGGCGATGGTATGGGTCAGCATGCCGCGCTCCAGCCAGGGCGTGAGCGCGCCGATGGCGGTCGCCCGCTGGGTGGCGCTCAGCTCGTAGACGATGAAGTGGCGGACCGCGATGCCCTTCATGATGGCGGCGCCGAAGTTGATGGTGGAGCTGCCGCTATTGGCGCCATAGGCGGCGCAGATGCCGCCCGGGGCCAGCAGGCCCGGCAGCAGCGGCGCGGTGCCGGAGAGATCGACGTCGACCACCCGGTCGACGCCCTGGCCGCCGGTCAGGGCGGTGACGCGCTCGACCGTGTCCTCGATGCGGTAGTTCACCGTGAAGTCGGCGCCGGCGCCCAGGGCATGGGCGGCCTTGGCCTCGCCGCTGACGGTGGCGATGACCTGGGCGGCGCCGAGCAGCCGGGCGAATTGGATGGCGTAATGGCCGACCGCGCCGGCGCCGCCGGTGACCAGCACCCGCTGGCCGGTGACCCCGCCATCGGTCAGCACCGCATGCAGCGCCGTCAGCGCCGGGATGCCGAGGCAGGCGCCCTCGGCATAGCCGAGGTTCTCCGGCAGCGGCACCGCCTGTTCGGAGGGCAGCGCGATGTATTCGGCGGCGGTGCCGAAGGGCCGCTTCCACTGGCCGTTCCAGATCCAGACCCGCTGGCCGACCCGCTGGCGGGGGACGCCCTCGCCCACCGCCTCGACCTGGCCGGCGCCGTCGCTATGGGGGATGACGCGGGGGAAGGCCATCGGCCGGCCCTTGCCGCTGCGCGACTTCCAGTCCGAGGGATTGGCGCCGGAGGCGGCGAGGCGGACCAGCACCTCGCCCGGGCCGGGCGTCGGGGTGGGCAGCTCGCCATAGGTGAGGACCTCGGCGGCGGGTCCCTGGCGGTCGTACCAAATGGCTTTCATGGCTTATCGGTCCTTCTCATGGCCATTTCGCTTCGGGCGGCAGCGACATCAGGATCGCCTCCACGTTGCCGCCGGTCTTGAGGCCGAACAGCGTGCCGCGGTCGTGCAGCAGGTTGAACTCGACGTAGCGGCCGCGGCGGATGAGCTGGTGCTCCCGCTCGGCCGCCGTCCAGGGCTCGCGCATCCGGTCGGCGACGATGCCGGCGTAGCTCTCGAGGAAGGCGAGGCCGACATCCTTGGTGAAGGCGAAGTCGGCATCGGCGCCGTGCCCCGGGGTGCGGTCGCCCAGCCAGTCGTAGAAGATCCCGCCGAGGCCGCGGGTTTCCCCGCGGTGCGGCAGGTAGAAGTACTCGTCGCACCACTGCCTGAAGCGGGGGTAGTAGGCCGGGTCGTGGCGGTCGCAGGCCGCCTTGAAGCCGGCGTGGAAGCGGGCGGCATCGGCCAGCGACTCGGGCGCGTCCATGGCCATCGGCGTCAGGTCGCCGCCGCCGCCGAACCAGGCGCGGGAGGTCGACAGGAACCGGGTATTCATGTGGGCGGCCGGGACGCGGGGGCTGCGGAGGTGGGCGACCAGCGAGATGCCGGTCGCGAAGAAGCGCGGGTCGGCCTCGGCGCCCGGGATGTTGCCGCGGAACTCCGGGGAGAACTCGCCGTGGACCGTGGAGCAGTTGACGCCCACCTTCTCGAAGACCCGGCCCTTCATGACCGCCATGGTGCCGCCGCCGCCGCCATCCCGCTGCCAGGGGGTGCGGATGAAGCGGCCGGGCGGCATCCCGGCGTGGGGACCGGTGTCGCAGGCGTCCTCCAGGGATTCGAACGCGCTGCAGATGCGGTCGCGCAATTCCTCGAACCAGGCCCGGGCCGGGGCGGCGAGGCGGTGGTCGCCAGGGGGGGGGCCGATGGGGGCGGCACCCTGGGCTGCCGGGGATGGGCTCTCTTGGGGCTTGGTCACGCGATCCTCCGGGGGTGGCGGCGGCCGCCGGGCTTGGCCGGGGCGAAGGCCGCCGGAAAGATACAGCTTGATTGCGGCCCCGGCGGATTGCCACCCCGCATAGCGTACCTTTATATGCGGCGCGGCGCGTGAGGGAGCGCAGGTTCGGCCTTGGCCGGGCTGGTGGAACCTCGCCGCAGCAGTCGCATATCGGCCCCCGCCCGTCCCGCCCCGGGATGATGGCGTGGCCGCGATCAGGGACGATGAGGCATGGCCGACAGTCTGGCGCCAACGGCGCCGCAGCATGGGGCGCCGCAGGACGGCGAAACCCGCCGGGATTTCCTGCAACTGGTGGCCGGCTCCTTCGCCGCGGTGGGCGTCGGCGCCATGGTCTGGCCGTTCATCAATTCGATGAACCCGGCGAAGGACGTGCTCGCCGTCTCGACCACCGATGTCGATCTGAAGCCGATCGCCGCCGGCGCCGCCATCACGGTGGTCTGGCGGGGCAAGCCGGTCTTCGTCCGCAGCCGGACCGAGGCCGAGATCAAGGCGGCGCGCGACGTGCCGATGTCCGAGCTCAAGGACCCGCAGGCCGACCAGGACCGGGTGAAGAAGGACCAGTGGCTGGTGCTGATCGGCATCTGCACCCACCTGGGGTGCATCCCGCTCGGCCAGAAGGCGACCGATGAGCGTGGTCCCTTCGGCGGCTACTTCTGCCCCTGCCACGGCAGCGCCTACGACACCTCCGGCCGCGTCCGCCAGGGGCCGGCGCCGCTGAACCTGCCGGTGCCCACTTACGCCTTCACCTCCGATACGCAGATCCGGATCGGCTGAGGAGCCATCGATGTCCATCGGCCTTCACAAGAGCGATTTCGCCAACCCGGTCATCCGCTGGGTCGACAGCCGTCTGCCGATCTTCACCATGATGCAGAAGGAGTACGGGACGTTTCCGACGCCCCGTAACTTCAACTACTTCTGGAATTTCGGCGCGCTGGCCATGATCAACCTGCTGATCATGATCGCCACCGGCATCTTCCTGGCGATGAACTACACCGCCCATACCGGCATGGCCTTCGATTCCGTCGAGCGCATCATGCGGGACGTGAACTACGGCTGGCTGCTGCGCTACGCGCATGCGAACGGCGCCAGCATGTTCTTCATCGTGGTCTACATCCACATCTTCCGCGGCCTCTACTACGGGTCCTACAAGGCCCCGCGCGAGCTGCTCTGGATGCTGGGCGTGGTCATCTTCCTGCTGATGATGGCGACCGCTTTCATGGGCTACGTGCTGCCCTGGGGCCAGATGTCCTTCTGGGGCGCGACCGTCATCACCAATCTCTTCAGCGCCTTCCCGCTGGTGGGCGAGACCATCGTCACCTGGCTCTGGGGCGGCTTCTCGGTCGACAACCCGACCCTGAACCGCTTCTACAGCCTGCACTACCTGATGCCCTTCGTGATCTTCGGCGTCGTGTTCCTGCACGTGGCGGCGCTGCACATCACCGGGTCCAACAACCCGCTCGGCATCGACCCGAAGGGGCCGCAGGACACCCTGCCCTTCCACCCCTACTACACCGCCAAGGACAGCGTCGGCATCGTCGCCTACCTCGCGGTCTTCGCGCTGATCGTGTTCTTCTTCCCGAACGCGCTGGGCCACCCGGACAACTACATCCCGGCCAACCCGCTGGTGACGCCGCCGCACATCGTGCCGGAATGGTACTTCCTGCCCTTTTACGCGATCCTGCGGGCGGTGCCGGACAAGCTCGGCGGCGTGCTGATGATGTTCGGCTCGATCGCCATCCTCTTCGTGCTGCCCTGGCTGGACACCTCCCCGGTGCGCTCGATGCGCTTCCGCCCGCTGGCCCGGCCCTTCTTCGCGGTCTGGGTGGTCTCCTTCTTCGTGCTGCTCTGGTGCGGCGGCAAGCCGGCCGAGGAGCCCTACGTGACCATCAGCCGCGTCGCGGCGGCCTACTACTTCCTGTACTTCCTGGTGATCCTGCCGCTGCTCGGGCGGCTGGAGCGGCCGCTGCCGCTGCCGGAGAGCATCTCGCTTCCGGTGCTGCGCGGCGGCGGGCCGCTGCCCGCCGGCGCCATGAGCAAGCCGATGGAGAAGGCCTGATGGTCGGTTTTCGCAGCCTGAAGGCCCTGGTTCTCGGCGCCGGCCTGGTGGCCGGCCTCGGGGTCCAGGCCCCGGCCCTCGCCGCCGGCGGGGAGATCCACCTGCCGGATACCCGCTTCTCCTTCGATGGCCTGTTCGGCCACTTCGACCGCGCCTCGGCGCAGCGGGGCTTCCAGGTCTACAAGGAGGTCTGCTCCTCTTGCCACGGCATGCACCAGCTGTCGTACCGCAACCTGCGTGACCTCGGCCTGTCGGAGAACGAGGTCGCCGGCATCGCCGCCACCGTGCAGGTGATGGACGGGCCGAACGACGAGGGCCAGTTCGTCGAGCGCGCGGGCCGGGCCTCGGACCGCTTCCATGCGCCCTTCCCCAACGAGAAGGCGGCCCGGGCGGCGAACAACGGCGCCTATCCGCCCGACCTGTCGGTGATCGCCAAGGCCCGGGAGGGCGGGGCGGACTACCTCCATGCCCTGCTGGTGGGCTACGAGGAGCCGCCGGCCGGCATGCAGCTCGGCGCGGGGATGCACTACAACAAGTACTTCCCGGGTCACCAGATCGCCATGCCGGCGCCGCTGAACTCCGACGGCCAGGTGGAATTCCACGACGGGACCAAGTCGACCATCGACCAGATGGCCCGCGACGTGTCCCAGTTCCTCACCTGGGCGGCCGAGCCGGAGCTCGAGCAGCGCAAGGCGATGGGGGTGAAGATCATCCTCTTCCTCACCGTGCTGGGCGGCCTCGCCTATGCGGTGAAGCGCAAGGTCTGGGCGGACGTCCACTAGCCCCGCCGGCACCGCATTATCGGCAGGAGCCGCCCTCGGGCGGCTCCTTTCAATTCCGGCGTCGGCCGGGCGGGCGGCTCAGCGGGGCGCCGCAAGCCCGGGCGGCGGCAGCGCGGTGCCGCGCTCGACCCGGCTGCTCTCGACCGGGGCGACGGTCGGCGAACAGGCGAGCAGGGCGGCCCCCAGCAGGGGCAGCAGGAGGGCAAGTCGGGGGATCATGGCGGGCTCCGGTCAGGCGTCCCGCCCAGTCGCGGCACCGGGCCAGGATGCGCGCTCCGGCCGGCACTGGCCATCGCCCTGCCGCCGCCTGCGGTTGATCCCGGCGCCACCGTGTTCCAAAAGCCGCTGAACGCCCGCAGGAGCACCGCATGTCCGCGCTTATCGAACCCGTCATCGGCCTCATCGGCGGCTCCGGCCTCTACGACATCGACGGCCTGGAAGACCGTGCGTGGCGGAAGGTGGAGACGCCCTGGGGGAATCCCTCCGACGAGCTGCTGTTCGGCCGGCTCGGCGGGGTGCGCTGCGTCTTCCTGCCGCGGCACGGCCGCGGGCATCCGACGCCGCCCTCGGCCCTGAACTACCGCGCCAACATCGATGCGCTGAAGCGCTCGGGCGTCACCGAGATCCTGTCGCTCTCGGCCGTCGGCTCGCTGAAGGCGGAGCTGCCGCCGGGGCATTTCGTCATCGTCGACCAGTTCATCGACCGCACCTTCGCCCGGGAGAAATCCTTCTTCGGCTGCGGCTGCGTCGCGCATGTCTCGGTGGCGCATCCGGTCTGCTCCCGCCTCGGCGATGCGCTCGAGGATGCGGCGCGCGGCCTCGCCCTGCCGGTCACCCGCGGCGGCACCTACCTGGTCATGGAGGGCCCGCAGTTCAGCACCAAGGCCGAGAGCGAGCTGTACCGGTCCTGGGGCTGCAGCGTCATCGGCATGACCAACATGCCGGAGGCCAAGCTCGCCCGTGAGGCGGAGCTCTGCTACGCGACCGTCGCCATGGTCACGGATTTCGACTGCTGGCACCCCGACCACGACCATGTCACCGTGGACCAGGTGGTGAAGGTGCTCTTCGCCAATGCCGACAAGGCGCGGGCGCTGGTCAAGGCGGTGGTGCCGAAGCTGGCCGCGCCGCGCGGCCCCTGCCCGGCCGGCTGCGACCGGGCGCTGGACCATGCGCTGATCACCGCGCCCGAGAAGCGCGACCCGGCGATGCTGGCGAAGCTGGATGCGGTGGCCGGGCGGGTGCTGCGGGCCGCCTGACCCGACAGGAGAGAGCGATGGCGACCATCCCGAAGCGCAACCTCGGCGGCCTCGCGGTCGGCACCATCGGGCTCGGCTGCATGTCGCTCTCGGGCGTCTATGGCGATGCCGACGATGCCGCCTCCGAGGCGCTGATCCGGGATGCCGTCGCGCTCGGCGTCGACCACTTCGACAGCTCCGACATGTACGGCTGGGGCCACAACGAGGGGGTGCTCGGCCGGGCGCTGCGCGGGCTGCGGGACCAGGTCGTGCTGGCGACCAAATTCGGCCAGGTCCGGAACCCCGGCGGCCCGAACGGGGTCGATGGCTCCCCGGCGCATGTGCAGGCGGCCTGCGAGGCCTCGCTCGAGCGGCTCGGGGTCGAGGTGATCGACCTCTACTACCAGCACCGGGTGGACCCCGGGGTGCCGATCGAGGAGACCGTCGGCGCCATGGCGCGGCTGGTGGAGCGGGGCCTGGTGCGCTTCCTCGGCCTGTCCGAGGCGGCGCCGGAGACCATCCGCCGGGCGCATGCGACCCATCCCATCGCCGCGGTGCAGACCGAGTATTCCCTGCTGTACCGGCAGGAGGCGGAGGAGACCCGGGCCACCACCCGGGCGCTCGGCATCGGCTTCGTCGCCTATGCCCCGCTCGGCCGCGGCTTCCTGACCGGGGCGATCCGGGATCTCGCCCAGGTCGACGGCCGCCGCGCCGCGCATCCCCGCTTCCAGGAGGCGAATTTCGCCGCCAACCGGGCGCTGGCGGCGCAGGTGGAGGCGATGGCGGCGGCCAAGGGCTGCACCCCGGCGCAGCTCACCCTCGCCTGGCTGCTGGCGCAGGGGGAGGATGTGGTGGCCATCCCCGGTACCCGCTACCTGCCGCGGCTGCAGGAGAACCTCGGCGCGCTGGCGGTGACGTTGAGCGCCGAGGAGGTGGCGCGGATCGGCGCCGCGGTGCCGGCAGGCGCGGCCGCCGGCACGCGGTATCCGGCAGGGGGCATGAAGGGCGTCTACCTGTGACGCAGTGTTGAAGGAAAGGTTGAGGCGGCTTCGCCGCCTTAAGCGCCTCCACCAAGGGCCGAGGCCCTTTGCAGCCCAGGTGTTAACCCCTTGGTTTCCAAAGGCCCTTCGGCCTTTGGTCGGGAGAGCCCGAGAGGGGCAAAGCCCCTTTCGGCCTTTCATGGCCGACCGCCCCCACCCCGGCAGCACGCGCCCGTGACCCCACCACAACCCCAGCCCATGGCACCCCCGCGCGATGATCCGTGACCTGGCAACGCCGGCGCCCGCCGTCTCCATCCTCACCCCGGCCTATGACGTCGCCCGCTTCATCGGCACGGCGGTCGACAGCGTCCTGGCCCAGAGCTATCCCAACTGGGAGATGCTGGTGGTCGACGACGGCTCGCGCGACGGCACCGCCGAGCAGGTCACCGCCCGGCAGGACCCGCGGCTGCGGCTGCTGCGGCAGGACAACCAGGGCGTCTCGGCCGCCCGCACCCGGGCCATGGCGGAAGCCCGCGGCGAGGCGGTGGTCTTCCTCGATGCCGACGACTGGCTGGCCCCCGATGCGCTGGAGCGGATGGTGACCGCCCTGGCCGGGATGCCGCAGGCGGTGGGCGCCTATGGCGCCTATGCCGTCATGGCCGAGACCGCCGTGCCCGACGACCTGCCGCTGCGCCGCAAGGCCGGCCCCTTCGCCAGCGGCGACCTGCTGGAGCGGCTGCTGATCCAGAACCTCTTCGTCAACGGCGGGCACCTGCTGCTGCGGCGGGATGCGCTGCTGCGGGCCGGACCCTTCCTCGCCAAGCTGCGCTACGGCGAGGATTGGGAATACTGGATCCGGCTGGCGCTGCAGGGCCCCTTCGTGGCGATCGAGGGGACCGAGCCGCTGCTCTACGTGCGGGAACGCCAGGGCAGCGCCTACCGGCGGATGGCGCATGATCCGGCGGCCTTCGCCCCGGCCATGGCAGCAATCTACGGCAACCCGGCACTGGCGGACCGGCTCGGCGCCGGGCGGCTGGCCCGGATGCGGCGGCGGGCCGAGGCGGAGAACGCCTGGATCGTCGGGCGGGAGCTGATCCGCCACGGCGAGCGGGCCAGCGGGCTGGAGCGGCTGCGGGCCTCGGTGGCGGCGGCGCCCTCGCCGAAGCGGGCGCTGCTGCTGGCGGCGGCGCATGCCATGCCGCTGCTGCCGCGGCCGCTGCACGGGCCCTTCGCCGCCTACCCGGGATAGCCCTCGGGCGGCTGCCGCCCGGCGAGGAAGCTGGCCACGGCGACCATGACCATGCCGAGGCCGGCGACCAGGGCCACGGCCGGGTCCGGCGCCCGGGCGGCCGCCTGGGCCACGACGATGGCGGCCAGCGCCCAGAGCACGGCGCCGGCGTACCAGCGGTCGCCACGGGTGCGGCGAAGCACGGCGGTGGCGATCCAGGCGGCGACCAGCACCAGGCCCATGGCGACGAAGCCGGGGGCGATGCCGAACCACGCGAAGCCCTCGGCCGCGGCGGCGCCGGAGAGGTTCACCACCGCCGCCGCCGAGATCCAGCCCGCGAGCAGCCCAAACAGCGGCCTGACGATCCAGCGCCAGCCGGCGGTGGCCGCCGGCAAGGCGACGGCCCGGGTACAGGCCAGCAGCGCGGCCGCCAGCAGGGCGAGCATGATGGCCAGCAGGTGCCAGCCATTGGGCGTGAGCTGGGCCGCGACCATCCAGGCGAGCATCAGCGCGAAGGCCGCCGCCGCCGGTCCGCGCAGCCGCGCCACCCGCGGCTCGGCCCGCTGCTGCGCCGGCCGCGCCTGCCAGAAGCCCCAGGCCAGGGCGAGGGCGAAGATCGGCCCCCAGATGCTGAAGGCATAGGGCGCCGGCACCACCAGCGTCCGCACTCCCGGCATGGCCCAGAGCGGATGGCCGATGCCGAGCAGGCTGGAAAGGACGCCGGCGACCGGCAGCAGGGCGGCAAGGAGCAGGTTGAGCAGGCGCATGCCGCCGAGATGGCCCGGAGGCGCCGGGCCGCCAAACGAAAAACGCCGGCCCCTTGCGGGGCCGGCGCTGTCCGGTCGGCGGTGCGGCCGATCTAGCGGGAGTAGAACTCGACCACCAGGTTCGGCTCCATCTGCACGGGATAGGGCACATCGGCCAGCTTCGGCGCGCGGAGGTAGCGGCCGCGCATCGCGCGATGGTCGATCTCCAGGTACTCCGGCACGTCGCGCTCGCCGCTCTGGGCGGCATCGAGCACGGCGGTGAGCTGCTTCGACTTCTCCTTCACCTCGATCAGGTCGTTGTCCTTGACCTGGTAGGAGGGGATGTTGAGCCGCTTGCCATTGATGGTGACATGGCCGTGGTTGACGAACTGCCGCGCGGCGAAGGGCGTGACGGCCAGCTTCATGCGGTAGATGACGCAGTCCAGCCGGCGCTCGAGCAGGGCGATCAGGTTCTCGGAGGTGTCGCCCTTGCGGCGCACGGCCTCCTCGTAATACTTGCGGAACTGCTTCTCGCCAATGTTGCCGTAGTAGCCCTTGAGCTTCTGCTTCGCCATCAGCTGCACGCCGAAGTCGGTCGGCTTCTGCTTGCGGCGGGCGCCGTGCTGGCCGGGGATCGTCTCACGCTTGTTGATCGGAGACTTGGCGCGGCCCCAAAGGTTGACGCCGAGGCGGCGGTTGATCTTGTACTTGGATTCAGCGCGCTTGGTCATACGGTTCGTTGTGCCGTGCCGGTTTGCCGGTGCGGCCCCTCATCGCAATGTTGTCCCGGTAGGCCCAAGCCCCGAACAGGCAAGGACGGGCGCACGGCCCGAAGCCGCGTCCACGTTCCCAGGAAGAGGCGGGCCTATAGAAGGCAGCCGGTGGCTTGTCAAACCGCGCCACCGGCGCCTAATCCCCGGGCATGGTGACACGCGAAGAGATCCTGGTGCTCGGCCTGACGGCGGGGGTGGTGGGCAGCCTGGTCGGCGGGCTGATGCTCGGCGTCGGGCTGGGGCTGGTGGTGAACAACGTCCATGTCGGCTGGCTGCTGGTGCTGCCGGCCGGGCCTGTGGCCGGGCTGCTGGGCTACGCCCTGGCGCGGAAGCTGGCGAAGAAGCTGGCGCCCACGCCGCGCTAATCGGGGCGGCCGCGCCGCATCCGGCCGACCGACAGCTCGGTCACCACCCCATGGAGGGTGCGGAGCTCCTGCTCGGTCACCTCGCCGCGCTCGAACCAATGGCGCAGGTTGCGGACCATGTTGGCCCGCTTCTTCTCCGGCTCGAGGAAGCCGGAGGCATCCAGTTCGCTGACGAGGCGGTCGAGGAAGGCCTCGAGCAGGCCCTTGGTCGCCACCGGCGTGCCGTTGGTGATGAGCTTGCGGGCCGGGGTCGGCTCGGTCGCGGTCCACCATTCATAGGCGAAGATCATCACCGCCTGGGCCAGGTTCAGCGACATGTGGGCGGGGTTGAGGGGGTAGCGGACCAGCGTGTCGGCATGCGCCATGTCCTCGGCCTCGAGGCCGGCGCGTTCCGGGCCGAACATGACGGCGCAGCGCAACCCGCGGCCGTTGATCTCGCGGGTATCCTCGGCGGCGGCGCGGGCGGTGCGCAGCGGCTTGATCATGTGGCGCGGCCGCGGGCAGGTGGCGAAGACCCGGTGGCAATCGGCGAGGGCGCTGGGGACGTCGGGGAAGACCTCGGCGGCCTCGAGGATGGCGTCGGCGCCGGAGGCGGTGCGCCAGGCGCGGTCCTGCGGCCAGCCGTCGCGGGGCGCCACCAGCCGCAGGTGGAACAGCCCGCCATTGGCCATGGCCCGGGCGGTGGTGCCGATGTTCTCGGCGAGCTGCGGCCGGACCAGCACGACGATGGGGCTCTCGCCCGGCGCCGGCTGCAGCCTGGCCGCCTCCTTGCCGCCGCGGGTCCAGGCATCCGGCACCACGCGGTGGATGCCCAGCGCGAAGGCGAGCGGGGTGCGGAGGCGCCAAGCCTCCCCTGCCCTTTCGGCCAGCAACGCGATCGGCGGCGAAGGCAGGTCGACGTCCAGTGCCACGGCAAATTCGGCGGCCAGCGCATGGTAGTCGCCGATGGGCTGGCCGGCGGCTTCGGCCAGGGCTGCCTCGGTCGCGGTGCAGTCCGGCGCGTCGAGATGGGCGCGGAGCCAGGCCCGCTTCGGGTCGGTCAGGGCGATGCGCTTGAGCGCATCCATCCAATCCTCGGCGGTCTGGCTCACGCGCGGCGCCAGGTGGTTCCCTGCGGACCGTCCTCGAGGATGATGCCCTTGGCGGTCAGCTCGGCACGGATGCGGTCGGCCTCGGCGAAATCGCGCGCCTTGCGGGCGGCGAGGCGGGCGGCGATGGCGGCCTCGACCCAGGCGTGGTCGTCGCCGCCGCGCAGCCAGGCCTGCGGCTCGGAGGCGGCGAGGCCGAGCACGCCGGCGACCTCGCGGAAGGCGCTGGCGGCGAGGCCCGGGACCACCGGCCAGGGCTTGCCGGCGCGGGCGAGCACGGTCGCGGCGCTGCCGCCGACGCTGGCGACATTCTCAAGCGTCCGGAGGTCGCGCAGCCGGGTCAGCGCCAGGGCGGTGTTGAGGTCGTCGTGCAGCGGCTCCAGCGCCCAGGCCACCATCTCGGCGCGGGGCACCTCGAGGTCGGGCGCGGTCACGGCGCGGGCCAGCATCGCATAGTCGTCGTCGAGCTCGGCCTTGGCCTCTCTAAGCAAGGGAAAATTGAAGTCCAGATCTTGTCGGTAGTGCGTCTTCAAGACCAACAGGCGGAAGGCCTCGCCGGCCCACGAACCGAGCTTCAAGATATCTCGCACCGTGAAAAAGTTTCCGAGCGACTTCGACATCTTCTCGCCGCCGACCCGCAGCATGCCGTTGTGCAGCCAGGTCGTGGCCATGGCGGCGGTGCCGAAGGCGCAGCGGCTCTGCGCCACCTCGTTCTCGTGGTGCGGGAAGAGCAGGTCGTGGCCGCCGCCGTGGATGTCGAAGACCTCGCCCAACGCCTGCCAGGACATGGCGGAGCATTCGATGTGCCAGCCCGGGCGGCCGCGGCCCCAGGGGCTGTCCCAGCCGGGGGTCGCCTCGTCCGAGGGCTTCCACAGCACGAAGTCGCCGGCGTCGCGCTTGTAGGGCGCGACCTCGACGCGGGCGCCGGCGACCAGCTCGTCCGGGGTGCGGCCGGAGAGGGCGCCGTACTCCGGGTAGGAGGCCACGCTGAACAGCACGTGGCCTTCCGCCGCATAGGCATGGCCCCGGTCGATCAGCTTCTCGATCAACGCGATCATCGGCGCGATGGCGGCGGTGGCGCGGGGCTCGGCCGTCGGCGGCAGGTTGCCCAGCGCTTCCATGTCGGCGTGGAAATCCGCCGTGGTGCGGGCGGTGATGGCGGCGATGGGCTCGCCGCTCTCGGCCGCGCGGGCGTTGATCTTGTCGTCCACGTCGGTGATGTTGCGGATGTAGCTGACCCGCGGATACAGCCGCCGCAGCAGGCGGAAGACCAGGTCGAAGACGATGACCGGCCGGGCATTGCCGAGGTGGGCCAGGTCGTAGACCGTCGGGCCGCAGACATACATCCGCACATGCGCGGGGTCGATCGGCGCGAAGGCTTCCTTGGCGCGGGTCAGGCTATTGTGGAGCAGAAGGTCGGGCATCGGGGCATCCATGGCGCTTGGTCGCAACGGGCACGCGGCTGGGCGCGCGGGTCAGGCCCGCGCGCGGGGTGAGATCAGCAGCGGCAGCGACAGCCCTGGAACATGGCTGACATTCTACGCAGCTTGGGGGCGGAAACTCAAGCCTCGGCGCCGAGCCTGAGGCGCAGCGCCGCCCGCTCCCGGCCGATCAGCGGCAGCAGGGCCTTGAGGTCGGGGCCATGGTCCTCCCCGGTCAGGGCCAGGCGCAGCGGCAGGAACAGCGCCTTGCCCTTCCGGCCGGTGCCGGCCTTCAACGCCTCGGTCCAGGCGCCCCAGGTGGTGGCATCCCAGGGCTCGGCCGGCAGGGCGGCCAGGGCGGCGTGGAGGAACTCGGCCTCGCCCGGCTGGACTGGCGGGACCACGGTGCCGTTCGTGACCTCGAACCAGCCCTTGGCCTCGCCCAGCAAATCGAGGTTGCCGCGGACGACCTGCCAGAACGCCTCGTCGGCGCCCTCCGGCAGATGCGCCCGCACCGCCTCGAAAGGAGCCGCATGCAGGTGCTTGCGGTTTAGCGCCAGCAGCTGCTGCACGTCGAAGCGGGCCGGCGAGTGGGAGATGGCGGTCAGCGCGAAGCCGGGGACCAGCGCGGCCGGCATGCCGACCACCGGGTCCTGCGAGGTGCCGAGCGCGGCGAGGTAACCGGCCAGCGCCGCCGGCTCCACCCCGTCGCGGCGGAGCTGGCGGAGCGAGAGGCTGCCGAGGCGCTTGGACAGCGGCCCGCCATCGGCATCGGTCAGCAGCGGCAGATGGGCGAAGGACAGCGCCGTGGCCCGGATGTCCTTCGGCCCGGCGAGGGCTTCCCAGATATCGAGCTGGACGCCGGTATTGGTGACATGGTCCTCGCCGCGGATGATGTGGGTGACCCTGCTGTCGAGGTCGTCCACCACCGAGGTGAAGGTATAGAGCGGCGAGCCGTCGGCGCGGATCAGCACCGGGTCGGACAGGCTGGGCAGCTTCACCCCGCGGCGGCCGAGCACGCCGTCCTGCCATTCCACCGTGCGGTTGTTCAGCTTGAAACGCCAATAGGGCGACTTGCCGTTGGCGACGGCCTTGGCGAACTGCTCCGGCGTCATCTTCAGGGCGCCGCGGTCATAGAGCGGCGGGCGGCCCTGCTTCAGGCGCAGCTCCCGCTTCACCCGCAGCTCGTCCTCGGATTCGAAACAGGGGTAGAGGTGGCCGCTGGCCTTCAGCCGCTCGGCGGCGGCGGCATAGAGCGGCAGCCGGTCGGACTGGCGGAAGCTCTCGTCCCAGTCGAGGCCCAGCCAGCGCAGATCCTCCTCCAGCGCCTGGGCATATTCGGCCTTGGAGCGTTCGAGGTCGGTATCGTCGAGACGCAGCAGCACGGTGCCGCCGCGCTGCCGGGCGAACATCCAATTGACCAGGGCGGCGCGGGCATTGCCGACATGCAGCAGGCCGGTCGGCGACGGGGCGAAGCGGAGCTTCATCACGCCCGCCCCCGCGGCTCGGCCGCGGCATAGTCGACCTCGGCCTTGCGGCCGGCCGGCGTCGCGATGCAATGGGCGACCCAGGCCGCGTGGTCGAGCCCCGCGGCGAAGGCGTATTCGCCGAAGCGGAAGTACATGGCTCTCAATTCCTCGGCGGTGCCGGCCTCGGCCCGCAAATCCTCGATCTGGGCGCGGACGAAGCGGCGGGCATATTCGGCGGCGGCCTCCGGGCTGGGGAAGCCCTCGACGGTCCATTCCTCCTCCGCATCGCCGAAGTCGGCGTAGTCGCCGCAGCGGACCGCGTGGCGGGTCACTCTCCCTCCTCCTCCGCCGGATCCCCGGGCGGCGCGTCATCCTCGTCGCGGCGGGGGTCGAGGGCGCGCCAGTTTCGATCCTCGGCGTCGCGCACCGGCTGGCCGGCGAAATCGGCCAGCTCGCTGCCGCTGGTCCAGGCATGCTCGCCGGCGCCCTCCACCGTGGCATCCTCGCCGAAGGCGAACCAGGTGGACATCACCTCCTCCGGCTTGAGGCCGGGGGCGCGGCAGCGCTCGACGCTGTCCCGGACGTAGCGGCGGGCGAAGGCATTGGCGTGTTCCAGGGTGCGGAAGCCGGTCACGGTCTCGACCGGCTCGGCGCCGTTGGCGCCCGAGAGGTCCATGATCCGTACCGAGAGCCCGGCCTGCAGGAAGGGGTTGGGCTGGAAGATCGGATCCTCGTCGTCATCGCTCACGATGGCAGCCCCGCATGGCAGTTGATGGTGGGATGGGGCCAGCCAGGCCCCGAGGCGCGCGGCCGGATGGCGTGCGCGGGTTGTATTCGGCGCGGTCCATCCGGGTCAACGCAGGCGGCCCGGCACGGGCGGCGGCGACCAGGCGTGACGCGCCACGCCTGGACCTTCCGGCACAACGCATGATAGCAGCAGGCTTCAGCAATTCACCGCCCTGACCCGCCGGAGCGCGCATGAGTACCCAATTCCAGTACGTGCAGAGCTACGCGGCCATGGTGCGGGCCTACCTGGCCGCCTTTCCGGAAGACGAGGCGGTGGCCCGGTCGGTCGGCGGCGCCTTCGAGCATTTCGGGGTCCTGGAGCACAGCCTGCTGCTGCAATACGGGCTGCAGCCCGACAGCCGGGTCATCGATGTCGGCTGCGGCGCCGGGCGGCTGACCAAACAGCTGGTGGGCTACCCGAAGCTGCAGTACATCGGCCTCGACGTGGTGCCGGAACTGCTGGACTACAACCGGCGGAAGGCGGCCCGGGCGGACTTCAGGCTCGAGCAGGTCGCCGGCAACACCATGCCGGCCCCCGACGGCTGGGCCACCCTCGTCACCTACTTCTCGGTCTTCACCCATCTGCTGCACGAGGAATCCTACGCCTACCTCGAGCAGACCTACCGGGTGCTGGCGCCGGGCGGGCGGGTGGTCTTCTCCTTCTTCGAATTCGCGGTCGAGGATCAGTGGAGCGTCTTCGAGGGCAACGTCGACTGGGTGCGCAAGCGTTCCTACCTCGGCCACATCAACGTCTTCATGCATGCCGGCGACATCGAGATCTGGGCCCGGCGGCTGGGCTTCCGGGTCGTCGCCATCAGGCGCGGCGACGAGCCCTCCATCCAGGTGACGCCGGAGACGGCGACCGAGGCGGTGCCGGCCGGGCTGCATGTGCTGGGCCAGTCCTACTGCGTGCTGGAGAAGCCCCGGCCGCCGGCGGCCGAGCCAGCCGCCGTGCCGCCGGGCTGACCGGCGCCCGGGCTTCAGCCCGGCGCGACGGCCCCGGTGCGCTTGCGCTCGCCGTTGCGGCGCAGCAGGAATTCGCGGCCGAGCTTGACCCGCGGCACCCCGTCATAGGCGACGATATCGGCGGTGGCATAGGTCTCGGACCAGGTGTCCGGGATGAAGCTGCCGGTGCCGACCACGTCGATCGGCGCGCGGGCCTCGGCCATCACCCGGCACTTCTGCACGCCGAAGCCGGAGGAGGCGACGATGCGGACCTTGGGGAAGCCGGCGGCGTCGAGCGCCTCCCGCATCTTCCAGACGGCGGCGGCGGAGACGCCGGTGCCGACCAGGTGGCGCAGCTCGGTCTCCGACCGGTAGCGGCGGATGGCGCCGGGGGCATGGCGTTCGAGCACGGCATAGCTCTCGGCCGGATCGAGCCCCTCGAGGAAGCGGCCGCCATGGGTGTCCAGCCGGAAGGCCAGGCGGCCGGCGGCGCCCAGCTCGGGGAAGCGCTGGCAGACGCCGAGCGCATCGGTCACCTCCCGCCCGAAGTAGTCGACCAGGACGGTGAGGTTCTCCTCCGGGTAGTTGGCATGGAACATCTCGGCGGCGCGGAGGGTGCTGCCGGCATAGCCGATCAGGGCATGCGGCATGGTGCCGAAGCCGCGCGAGGCGCCGAACCAGTGGGCGGTCGCGTCGGTGGCATTGCCGACGAAGCCGCGGGCCCCTTCCCGCTTGGCCGCCTCGCTGCCGACGCTGGCGGCATAGGCCATCATGTTGGCCATCTCGGCCCCGGCGCAGTGCCGGGCATCCATCGCCAGGAAGGCGACCGCCGGCAGTTCCAGGCACATCTGGTAGGCATTGTGCGCGGCGACGCAGGGCGGGCCGAGCTTCTGCAGATACAGGGTCTCGAGGTCGGCGAGCTGGGCGAAGGAGCCGGTGAGGTAGAGGATCGGATCGCCCGCCCCCACCCAGGTGCCCTCGGGGTGCATCACCTCGATGCCGAACTGGGTGCCGCGGTCCCGCGCCACGCCTTCCAGCCATTCGAGCATCAGCCGCGGCGCGCTGACCACCGGGCGGCGGAGGAAGACCGCATAGGTGACTTGGCAATCGCCGAAGCGCTGGACGATCGCCCGGGTGCGGTTGAAGTAGACGTCGGTATGGCTGGTGATCGCCGCATCCGGGCCTTCCGGTGGCGGGTCGCCCGGGGGAGGCAGCGCGTCCATGCTACTGCGCGGCCTGGGCCGGCAGCGAGGCGCTGGGCGCGCGCCGCGCCTTCAGCTCCGCCGCGATGAGGAAGGCCAGCTCGAGCGACTGCTCGGCGTTCAGCCGCGGGTCGCAGAAGGTCTGGTAGCGCAGCGCGAGGTCGGCCTCGGACAGGCGATGGGCGCCGCCGAGGCATTCGGTGACCTCCTGCCCGGTCATCTCGACATGCACGCCGCCGGGCTGGGTGCCTTCGGCCGCATGGGCGTCGAAGAAGCGGCGGACCTCGGTCAGCACCGCGTCGAAGGGCCGGGTCTTGTAGCCGCCGACGGTGGTGGTGTTGCCGTGCATCGGGTCCGAGAGCCAGACCACGTTGCGGCCGGCCCGCTTCACCGCGCGCAGCAGCGGCGGCAGCTTGGCCTCCAGCTTGTCGGCGCCCATGCGGGTGATGAGCGTGAGGCGGCCCATGGCATTGGCCGGGTTCAGGATCTCGGTGAGCTTCACAAGCTCATCCGCTTCCATGCTCGGGCCGACCTTCATGCCGATCGGGTTCTTCACCCCGCGCAGGAACTCGACATGGGCGCCATCAGGCTGGCGGGTGCGGTCGCCGATCCAGAGGAAGTGGGCCGAGCAGGCGTAGCTATCGCCGGTGGTGCTGTCGACCCGGGTCAGCGCCTGCTCGTAGGGCAGCAGCAGGCTTTCATGGGAGGTGTAGAAGTCGGTTTCCCGCACCTGCGGGCTGTCCGACATGCCGCAGGCCTGCATGAAGCTCAGCGTCTCGTCGATGCGCGAGGCGAGGTCCTGGTAGCGGGAGGCCAGCGGGCTGCGCTCGACGAAGCCGAGGTTCCAGCGATGCACCTGGTGCAGGTCGGCGTAGCCGCCGGTGGCGAAGGCGCGCAGCAGGTTCAGCGTGCCCGCCGACTGCATGTAGGCGAATTCCATCCGCGCCGGGTCGGGCAGCCGCGAGGCGGCGCTGAACTCCGGGCCGTTGATGATGTCGCCGCGGTAGGAGGGCAGGCTGACGCCGTCGACGGTTTCGGTATCGGAGGAGCGCGGCTTGGCGAATTGTCCCGCCATGCGGCCGAGCTTCACCACCGGGGTGCCGCCGCCGAAGGTCAGCACCACCGCCATCTGCAGCAGCACCCGGAAGGTGTCGCGGATGATGTTGGCGGTGAAGTCCTCGAAGCTCTCGGCGCAATCGCCGCCCTGCAGGACGAAGCCCTGGCCATGGCCGGCACGGGCCAGCGCGGCCTCGAGCCGCCGGGCCTCGCCGGCGAAGACCAGCGGGGGAAAGCGGGCGAGACGGGCCTCGACCTCGGCCAATTTCGCCATATCGGGGTAATCCGGCACCTGCCGGATCGGCATGTCCCGCCAGCTACCGGGGTGCCAACCGCGCGCGACCATTACTGCTTTCTCCCTTGGAATTGGCCAGCCTAGCCCATGCCGCGGCCCGGGTGAACCCAGGCGCGGGCCGCTATTCCGCCGCGGCCTGCAGCCCGGCCTGCCGGGTGCGGGTGCGCAACGTCACGAATTCCTCGGCCGCGGTCGGGTGGATGCCGATGGTGCGGTCGAAATCCTCCTTGGTCGCGCCCATGACTACGGCGATGCCGATGCCCTGCATGATCTCGGCCGCATCCTCCCCCAGCATATGGGCGCCGAGGATCTTCCGGCTTCGCTGGCAGACGACCAGCTTCATCAGGGTCTTGCGGCCTGGGCGACCGGTCATGACGTGCCGCATGGTGTTGAAGCGGGTGAGGTAGATGTCGACCGGGCCATGGATGACGGCATCCGCCTCAGTCAGCCCCACCGTGCCGATCGGCGGCGAGGTGAAGACGGCGGTGGGCACGTTCTCGTAGCTCGCCCGGCGCGGCATGTTGCCGAAGAGGGTATCGGCCAGGGCGTGGCCGACGGCGGTCGCCATCGGGGTCAGGTTCAGCTTGTCGGTCACGTCGCCGATCGCCCAGATGTTGGGGGCGGTGGTGCGGTGGTCGTCGTCGATCTCGACCGCGCCGAGGGCGGTGCACTCGACCCCGGCGGCGGCCAGGTTGAGACCCCGGGTATTGGGCGCCCGGCCGGTGGCAAACAGCACCGCATCGGCCTCCAGGCTGGCGCCGCCGAGCAGGCTGAGGCGGAGGTGGTCGCCCTGGCGGTCGAGCCGGGCGGGCGTCGTGTTGGGGTGCAGGCGGATGCCCTGGGCCTCCAGCGCCTCGGGCAGCGCCTCGCGGATGTCCTGGTCGAAGCCACGCAGCGGCAGGGCGCCGCGGAAGACCACGTCGACCTGGGCGCCGAGGGCCTGGAAGACGCAGGCGAACTCGAGCGCGATGTAGCCGGCGCCCACCACCAGCAGCCGCTTCGGCACCGACTGCAGGTCGAAGACGTCGTCCGAGAGCATGCCGAGCTCGGCGCCGGGCAGGTCCGGGCGGGTGGCACGGCCGCCGGTGGCGATGATGATCCGCTCGGCGGTGACGCGCTTGCCGCCGACATCCAGCGTATGCGCGTCGATGAAGGTGGCGCGGGCATCGAAGCTGGTGGCGCCAGCGCCGCCGAGCAGCCGGCCGTAGATGCCGTTCAGCCGGGCGACCTCGGCATCCCGCCGCGCGGCCAGCCTCGCCAGGTCGAAGGGACCCTTCGTCACCTCCCAGCCGAAGGCGGCGGCGTCGTCGGCCCAGAGGCCGTATTCGGCGGCATTGACCATGATCTTCTTCGGCACGCAGCCGACGTTGACGCAGGTGCCGCCCCAGAAGCGCTCCTCGGCGATGCCGACCCGGGCGCCATGGGTGGCGGCGATCCGGGCGGCGCGGACGCCGCCGGAGCCGCCGCCGATGACGAAGAGGTCGAAGTCGTAAGCCATGGTCAGCCCTCCGTTTCGGCGATCATATGCGATGGAAGGCCGCTCAGGGTAACCCCGGCCCGTCGGGAGAGCCGGTTCAGCAGCCGGTCTGGCGCGGCAGCCGCTCGACCTCCAGCCCGAAGACGGGGCGGATGCGGGTGCCGAGCACGTTGCCGAAGAAGGCGGCGACCATCCAGGCCCAGCCGTGCAGGCTGCCCGAGGCGATGCCGGAGAAATAGGCGCCGATGTTGCAGCCATGGGCCAGGCGCGCCCCATAGCCGAGCAGAAGCCCGCCGAAGACCGCGGCCAGGGCCGAGCGCAGCGGCACCCCCCATTTCGGGGCGAAGCGGCCGGCCAGGGCCGAGGCCAGCAGGGCGCCGAAGATGATGCCGAAATCCATGACCGAGGTGACATCGTTGAGCACGCTGCCCTCGAGCGCGGCGCGCTGGGCCGGGCTGGACCAGAAGGGCCAGCTCGCCGGGTCGAAGCCGATCAGCGCCGCGGCCTTGGAGCCCCACAGGGCGAAGGCGGAGGTGATGCCCCAGGGCCGGCCGGCCAGCGCCAGGGTGGCGAAGTTCAGCAGCGCCAGGGCGACGGCGCCGGCGACCAGCGGCCAGGGGCCGCGCAGCAGCCGGGGCAGGCCCTGGCGCGGGGCGGCATCGGGCTCGACCAGCCGGCCATGGCGGCGGCGCTCCAGCACCACGGTCAGCCAGGCGATGCCGGCGAAGACCGCGAGGTTGACGGCGATGGCAGGCACCGGGCCCCAGAGCTGCACCAGGGAGATGGGCGGCAGGTGCGGCAGCGCCGACCACCAGTGGAGGTGCGCCGCGCCGAGGGCCGAGCCGGCGACGAAGGCGGCAAGCGTCAGCAGCATCCGCACCGAGCCGCCGCCCACCGTATAGAGCGTGCCCGAGGCGCAGCCGCCGCCCATCTGCATGCCGATGCCGAAGATGAAGGCCCCGACCAGGACCGAGACGCCGACCGGCGCCACCAGCCCCTGCACCGGCTGGCCGAACAGGCTGCCGGCGGCCAGCACCGGGAAGAACAGCAGCACCGCGACCGCCAGCATGACCATCTGGGCGCGCAGGCCGGCCCCGCGGCGGTCGGCGATGAAGACCCGCCAGGCCGAGGTGAAGCCGAAGGCGGCATGGTACAGCACCAGGCCCAGCGCCGCCCCGAGCAGGTACAGCACCGCCTGGCGCGGGCTGACCACCTGGCCGAGCAGCCCGGCGCCGAGCAGCAGGATGGCGCCCGAGGCCAGCGCGGCGGGGGTATTGACGGCGACCCGTCGCGCCGGCAGCGGCGCGGCGGCACAGGTGGAGGCGGACATCGGCGCGGCTTCCCTGGCGTGACGCCGGGGAAATGGGACAGCCGAGGTCCGGTTTCCACCAGGAAAGGCAGGGCGGGGCACGAAACCCCGCCCTGCTATCCGTGCATGGCTAGCGATCCACGCCGAGGCGGCGTGGATCCCGGCTCAGGTGCCGATGCCGCCGAGCGCCAGGTACTTCACCTCGAGGTATTCCTCGATCCCGAGGTTGCTGCCCTCGCGGCCCAGGCCGGATTGCTTGACGCCACCGAAGGGGGCGACCTCGGTGCTGATCAGCCCCTCGTTGATGCCGATCATGCCGGCCTCGATCGCCTCCGCCACCCGGAAGATGCGGCCGACGTCGCGGGCGTAGAAATAGGCGGCCAGCCCGAAGGGGGTGTCGTTGGCGAGCTTGATGGCTTCCGCCTCGTCCTTGAAGCGGAACAGCGGGGCGACCGGGCCGAAGGTCTCCTCGGTGAAGATCATCGCGTCATGCGGGACATCGGCGAGGATCGTCGGCTCGAAGAAATTGCCGCCGCGGCTGTGGCGCTTGCCCCCCGTGACGATGGTGGCGCCGCGCTTGGTGGCGTCGGCGATGTGCTCCTCGACCTTCTCGACCGCCTCACGGTTGATCAGCGGGCCCTGGGTGACGTTGGCCTCCATGCCGTCGCCGACCTTCAGCGCCTCGACCGCGGTCTTCAGCTTGGCCGAGAAGGCGTCGTAGACGCCGTCCTGGACCAGGATGCGGTTGGCGCAGACGCAGGTCTGGCCGGTGTTGCGGTACTTCGACGCCATGGCGCCCTGCACCGCGGCGTCCAGATCCGCGTCGTCGAAGACGATGAAGGGGGCGTTGCCGCCGAGCTCCATGCTGGTCTTCTTGATGGTCGGCGCGCATTGCGCCAGCAGCAGGCGGCCGACATCGGTGGAGCCGGTGAAGGTCAGCTTGCGGACCAGCGGGTTGCTGGTCAGCTCCTTGCCGGTTTCGCCCGAGGGGCCGGTGATGACGTTGCAGACGCCGGGCGGCATGCCGGCGCGCTCGGCCAGCACGGCCAGGGCCAGGGCGCTGAAGGGCGTCTGCGAAGCCGGGCGGATGACGCCGGTGCAGCCGGCGGCCCAGCCGGGGCCGGTCTTGCGGGTGATCATCGCCGCCGGGAAGTTCCAGGGCGTGATGGCCGCGAAGACGCCGATCGGCTCCTTCGTCACGATGATGCGGCGGCCCTTGGCGTTCTGCGGAATGGTCTCGCCGTAGACGCGCTTGCCTTCCTCGGCGAACCACTCGATGAAGCTGGCGGCATAGGCGATCTCGCCCTTGCTCTCGGCCAGCGGCTTGCCCTGCTCGGCGGTCATGATGGCGGCGAGGTCGTCGGTATTCGCCAGCATGAGGTCGAAGAGGCGGCGCAGGATGGTGGCGCGGTCCTTGGCCAGCATGGCGCGCCAAGCGGGCTGGGCGCGGTTGGCGGCCTCGATGGCGCGGCGGGTCTCGGCCTGGCCCATGGCGGGCACGGTGCCGACCGCCTCGCCGGTCGAGGGATTGCGGACCGTCAGGGTCTTGCCGCTGTCGGCCTGGACCCATTGGCCGTCGATGCAATTGGCCTGGCGGAACAGCTCCGGGTCTTTCAGCGGCAGCTTTGCGAGGGCGTCGAGCATGATGGTCTCCTTCCCGAGGCCCGGAAGATAGGGCGGGGCATCCGCCGTGTCATCGCGTTGCCCGAAATCGCCTGCGCCCCTAGGCTTTCCGCAACCGGGGGGAGAGAACGTCCATGCCGCGCCGCATCATCGACATCTCGGTCCCGCTCAAGGCCGGGATCAGGTCCGACCCGCCCTGGGCGCTGCCGAAGATCGAGTACCATGACCACGACATGACGGCGCCGCCGATCGCCGCCTATTTCGGCATCGGCCTCGAGGCGCTGCCGGAGGGCAAGTACGCGGCGCGGGAGCAGGTGCAGATCTCGACCCATGCGGGCACCCATCTCGACAGCCCCTATCATTTCTTCCCACGCATGAACGAGGCATTGGTCCCCGGCGGCGAGCCGTCGATGCGGATCGACCAGGTGCCGCTCGACTGGTGCTTCCAGCCCGGGGTGAAGCTGGACTTCCGCCACCTGCCCGATGGCTACACCGTGCAGCCGGACGACGTGGCGGCGGAGCTCCGGCGGATCGGTCATGTGCTGGCGCCGCTCGAGATCGTCGTGGTGAACACCGCCGCGGGGCGGCGCTACGGCGAGGACGACTACGTCGACGTCGGCTGCGGCATGGGCCGCGCCGCGACGATGTTCCTGCTGGAGCAGGGCATCCGGCTCTGCGGCACCGATGCCTGGTCCTGGGACGTGCCCTTCAGCGTGACCAAGCGGCGGCTGGCCGAGGGCGCCTCGCCCGACATCATCTGGGAGGGGCACCGGGCCGGGCGGGAGATCGGCTATTGCCACCTCGAGAAGCTGCACAACCTGGAGGTGCTCCCGGCCGATGGCTTCATGGTCTCCTGCTTCCCGGTGAAGGTGCATGAGGGCTCGGCCGGCTGGACCCGGGCGGTGGCGATCCTGGACGGCTAGGCCGCCATGGGTGCCGGCGGCGGCAGCCGGCACGCCTTTCCCGGTGGCGCGGGCGCGGCGCTCCGAGCGGTAGCCCTGATCCGGATCAAGGACGGGGCGCCCGGAGTCTGTCAGGGGAAGGCAGCATCGCTGTCGGCTGGACGCGCCCCCGACAGCCCCGTGGAGCAAGGATGCAGCCTCGGTCCAGCCGATGCGCCCGCATGCCCGGAGGCAGGGACGCCGGCCGGGCATCGGTGATCCGGGCCGTCCTGCGGACGGCGGGCGTCCTGTGATGCGTGGGGTCCTGTCCGGGCATTTCCGAGGGGCGTGCGGGCGTCTCGTCGCCGGGACGCCCGGACTCCGCTGCCTCGCCGGGTCGCTGCTCGGGTGGATCCTCTGCCTGGCCGGTGCCTTCGCCCAGCCGGGCGCACCGCAACCCGGCGGTCCCGTGCAGGCGCCAAGCTTCCTCAACGCCCTCAACTTCCGCGACCTGCCTTTCATCCCCATCCCGGAAGTCGGTACCGACCCCAACAGCGGCACGACCACCGGGCTGCTGTCGGTGTTCCTGACCACCGACGAGCAGCGGGAGATCCGGCGCATCCTCGCGCCGGATGTCATCCATCATCCGGATTTCGGCTTCGGCAGCCGCGGCCGGATCTTCAGCTACCCTTCGGAGGATACCCAGTGGTACGTCGTCGGCGGGCTGAAGCAGCGGGTGGAGCGGGAGTTCGACGCGCTCTACACCACCGGCCGGCTGCGCCAGGAGGCATGGTCCTGGTCTGTCCAGGCAGTCTACGACCGCAGCGGCACTTCGCGCTTCTTCGGTATCGGCAACGGAGCGCGGCGTGCGGACCAGACGAATTTCGTCACCGGGCAGGCCTTCGCCGAGGTCAGGGTCGGCTGGAATGCGAGCCATGACTGGCAGGTCGCCTACCTGCTGCGTCCGCGCTGGGTCGATGTCGAGGCCGGCGTGTCCCGGGAACTCCCTTCGATCCAGGCCGTGTTCCCCGGCACCGGCCGGCTCGGCGCCGGCTACGATCTGCTCAACCTGCTCTCCGTCACCTACGATACGCGTGATTCGCTCGATGTCCCGACCCGCGGCGTCGCGCTCGCGGCCTATGCCGGCGTGTCGCCCCCGGTCGGCAGTGCCGCCTCCTATTCCGTCGCAGGGATCGACGCCCGGCACTTCTGGCCGGTGGCGCGCGACCTCATCGTCGCCAGCCATGCCGCCTTGCGCACCATGCCGACCGGCGTCACCCCACCGTTCTGGGCCCTGGGCAGCCTGGGCGGCGACCGCAGCGTGCTGGCCGGCGCGCAGCCGCTGCGCGGGTTCGGCGCCGGCCGCTTCATCGACCGGAATGCCGTCTCGGCAAGCCTGGAGCTGCGTTACACCATGCTCGACCTGGATCTGTTCAAGACGACCCTGAGCGTCGAGCTGGCCCCGTTCGTCGAGGTCGGGCGCGTGTACCACGACCTCACGGGCAACCCGCTCGCCTCGCTCCACGCCGTGGGCGGGCTCGGGTTCCGTGCCGTGGCCCGGCCGTTCATCGTCGGCTATGTCGATATCGGCTATGGCAGCGAGGGCCTCGCCGTCTTCTCCGGGATCAAGTATCCGTTCTGACCGCCGCTATTCCACCGTCACGCTCTTCGCCAGGTTGCGCGGCTGGTCCACGTCGGTGCCCTTCAGCACCGCCACGTGATAGGCCAGCAGCTGCACCGGGATGGCGTAGAGGATGGGCGTCGAGAATTCGCCGACCTTCGGCAGGATGATGACCCGCTCGGCGAAGCGCGAGAGCGCCGCGGCACCCTCGGCATCGGTGAAGGCCATGACCCGGCCGCCGCGCGCCGCGGCCTCCTGCAGGTTGCTCGCGGTCTTCTCGAACAGCGGGCCCGAGGGGCAGAGGGCGATGACCGGCACCTCGCTGTCGATCAGCGCGATCGGGCCGTGCTTCATCTCGCCGGCGGCATAGCCCTCGGCATGGATGTAGCTGATCTCCTTCAGCTTCAGCGCGCCCTCGAGGGCGATGGGGTAGAGCGCGCCGCGGCCGAGGAAGAGCACGTCGCGCGCCTTGGCCACTTCGACGGCGAGGGCCCGGATCTGCGCGTCCTGTTCCAGGATGGCGGCGGCGTGGCTGGGCACTTCCAGCAGGGTCTGCGCGAGGCGGCCTTCGTCCAGCGTCGAGAGCTCGCGCCGGGCACGGCCGAAGCCGATGGCGAGGCAGGCGAGCACCGCGAGCTGGGCGGTGAAGGCCTTGGTCGAGGCGACGCCGATCTCGGGCCCGGCGACGGTCAGCAGCGCGCCATGGCTCTCCCGCGCCATGGAGGATTCCGGCACGTTGACCACCGAGAGCACGTGCTGCCCGGCGTCCTTCAGCAGCCGCAGCGCGGCCATGTTGTCCGCCGTCTCGCCGGACTGGCTGATGAGGATGGCCGCGCCCCCTTCGGCCAGCGGCGGGTTGCGGTAGCGGAACTCGGAGGCGACATCGGCATCGACCGGCAGCCGGGCGAGCTGCTCGATCCAGTAGCGCCCGACCATGCCGGCAAGGAAGGCGGAGCCGCAGGCGGAGATGGTGAGGCGGGTGATCTTGGCGGGGTCGAAGGGCAGCCGCGGCAGGCGCACCTCCAGCGTCTTCGGGTCGAGGTACTGCCGCAGCGTGTCGCCGAGCACCGCGGGGTGCTCGTGCAGCTCCTTCTCCATGAAGTGGCGGTAGTTGCCGCGGCCGACGGCGGCGCCGGAGACGGCGGTGACCACCACCTTGCGGGAGACCGGCTGATGCGCCGCGTCGTAGAATTGCGCGCCGTCGTCGGTCAGCTCGGCCCAGTCGCCTTCCTCCAGGTAGGCGATGCGGCGGGTGAGCGGGGCGAGGGCCAGCGCGTCGGAGCCGACGAACATCTCGCCCTCGCCGTAGCCGATGGCGAGCGGCGCGCCCTGGCGCGCGGCCAGCAGCAGGCGCGGATGGCCGGCGAAGATGGCGGCGAGCGCGAAGGCGCCATGCACCCGCTTCAGCGCGGCGGCGAAGGCGGCCTGCGGCGTGCGGCCCTGGTGCAGGAAGTCGTCGACCAGGCGGACGAAGGTCTCGGTGTCCGTCTCGGTCTCGAAGACCGCGCCCTTGCCTTCGAGTTCGGCGCGCAGCTCGGCGTGGTTCTCGATGATGCCGTTGTGCACCACGCTGACCCGGGCGGTGCTGTGCGGATGCGCGTTGCGCTCGGTGGGGGCGCCATGGGTCGCCCAGCGGGTATGGCCGATGCCGGTGGTGCCGGGCAGCGGGTCGCGCTCCAGCACGGCCGCGAGGTTGCCGAGCTTGCCCTCGGCGCGGCGGCGGTCGATTGCGCCCTCCACCAGGGTGGCGATGCCGGCGCTGTCGTAGCCGCGGTATTCCAGGCGCCGCAGCGCTTCCAGCAGCAGCGGGGCCGCGCTTGCCTTGCCGATGACGCCGACGATGCCGCACATGATGATTAGCCTTTCTTGCCCTTGAAGCCGCGCCCGGGCTTGTTCGCCTGCCGGCCGCGGGCGATGCCCATGGCGTCGTCCGGCACGTCCTCGGTGATGACGCTGCCGGCCGCGACCAGGGCGCGGTCGCCGATCCGCACCGGGGCGACCAGCGCGGTGTCGCTGCCGATGAAGGCGCCGGCGCCGATCTCGGTGCGGTGCTTGGCCACGCCGTCGTAGTTGCAGGTGATGGTGCCGGCGCCGATGTTGGACCCGGCGCCGACGGCCGCATCGCCGAGGTAGCTCAGGTGGTTGGCCTTGGCGCCGCGGCCGAGGGTGGTCGCCTTCAGCTCGACGAAATTGCCGACATGCGCCGCCTCCCCCACCTCGGTGCCCGGGCGCAGCCGGGCATAGGGGCCGATGACGGCGCCGCGGCGGACCAGGCAGCCCTCGAGGTGGCTGAAGGCGCGGATCTCGACCTCGTCCTCGACCGTCACGCCGGGGGCGAAGACCACGTTGGGGCCGATGGTGACGTCCTGGCCGAGCACCGTGTCCCAGGCAAGGAAGACGGTCTCCGGCGCGACGAGGGTGGCGCCGCCGGCCATCGCGGCGGCGCGCAGGCGGGACTGCATCCCGGCCTCCAGCACGGCGAGCTCGGCCCGGCTGTTGGCGCCGGCGAGGTCGGCCTCGGCGGCCTCCTCGGCCACCACGCGGCGGCCGTCGGCCACGGCCAGCGCCACGATGTCGGTCAGGTAGTACTCGCCCTTGGCGTTCTCCGGCCGCACCGCGTCCAGCCAGCGGAACAGGTCGGCGGCGGGGGCGCAGACGACGCCGGCGTTGCAGAGCGGGATGGCGCGCTCGGCCGCGTCGGCATCGGCCCATTCGACCACCCGCGCCACGTCGCCCGCCGCATCGGCCACCACGCGGCCGTAGCGGCCGGGGTCGGCCGGGCGCATCGCCAGCAGGGCCAGCCCGGCCTCGGCCCGGCGGGTGACCAGGCGGTGCAGGGTCTCGACCGGGATCAGCGGATTGTCGGCGTAGAGCACCGCGACGTCGCCGGGGAAGTCCCGCAGCAGCCCGGCCGCCTGCGCTGCGGCATGGCCGGTGCCCAGGCGCTCGGCCTGCACAACCGTCGCATGCGGCCGGGCGGCGGCCTCGAGCGCCGGCATCCCCGGCCCGACCACCACCACGATGCGGTCGAAGACCTGCTCGCAGGCGGCGATCAGGTGGTTGAGCATGGGCCGGCCGGCGACCGGGTGCAGCGCCTTGGGCAGGCTGCTGCACATGCGGGTCCCGAGACCGGCGGCGAGGATGATGGCGGCGGGCATGGGCATCTCCGGTAGTCGCTGGCGGGTGGTGGCGGCAAGCCCCCCGGGGAGGGGAAGGGGGCCGAAGGAGGTCAAGTCGGATTGCCGGATGTGACACCGATACACTATCCGAACGGTGAAACGGGAAACGGCCCGCGGCAACCGTCGGGACGCCGCGCAGGCCTCCGCCCCGGGGCCCGCATGGATTGCCCTCGGACCGCCGGCGCGGCAGGGTGGGGCATGCATCCTGTAGCCGTATTCGACCTCGATGGCACGCTGGTGGACAGCGCGCCCGACATCCATGCGGCCCTGGACCGGCTGGCGGCCGGCCTCGGCCTGCCCGGCTACAGCCGGCCCGAGGTCGTCGGGATGATCGGCGACGGGGTCCGGAGGCTGGTGGAGCGTGCCCTGGCCGCCCGCGGCCGGCCCTTCGAGGAAGCGGCGCTGGACGCCTTCGCCGCCGACTACACCGCCCGCGCGGCGGAGCGGACCGCGCTGTTTCCCGGCATCGCCGCGGTGCTGGCGGGGCTGGAGGCAGCGGGCTGGCGGCTGGCGGTCTGCACCAACAAGCCGGCGGCGGCGACCGCGGCGCTGCTCGGGGCGCTCGGCCTCGCCGGGCGATTCGCCGCGGTCGGCGGCGGCGACAGCTTCCCCACCCGCAAGCCGGACCCGGCGCATGTGCAGGCGACGCTGGCGCTGGCCGGGGGCAGCCCCGACCGGGCCATCATGATCGGCGACCACCGCAACGACGTTATCGCGGGCGCCGGGGCGGGCCTGCCCTGCATCTTCGCCGCCTGGGGCTACGGGACCCCGGCCATGGCCGAGGGGGCCACGGCGGTGGCGGCACGGCCGGAGGAGCTGGCCGAACTGCTACCGGCCCTGCTGGCCCGGCCGCGGACCGGCCTCGGGGGCGCCGCCCTGGGCCACCGCCTGGCCTGAGCCGGCCGAGGCGATCGAGACCAGCGTCGCCCGGACCGGGCCGAACCAGCGGGTCGGCATCTCGATCAGCACCGGCACCGGCCCTGCCCCCGGCCAGGGATGGCCGAGCCAGGCGGTGGCGGGGTGCGGGATCTTCGCCTCGGCCTCGCGGTCCTGGTCGAGCCGGAAACCGGCGAGGATGCGGCTCTCGAAGGCGCAGCGGAGCGCCGGGCCGGCATAGCCCGCCGAGGCCGGCATGACGTCCTGGCTGACGGTGCGGACACTGTAGTTGGACCGGCGACGGCCGTCGAAGACCTGGGCGGTGGTGTCGCAGCGGCCGGTGCGGGACACGCTGCGGACCAGCTTGGCCAGGGCCGAGAGCCCATCCATGGTGTCCTGCCGCAGCGCCGCGGGCACCGGCTCCCGCTCGCCGTCGTTCGGCGGCTCAAGGGCGCGGAGCTGGGGCATGCCGGCGGGGGCATAGTCGATGGCGACCACCCGGCGCTTGCCGCGGAAGGTGCCCTCCTGGCGGTAGCGGTCGGGGATGGGGTGGTTGCCCTCCCAGCGGCCCTCGACCGAGGTCACCTGCTCGCCGCTGGCGAGCCAGGCGGCGACGCCGCGCATCCGGCTCTGGATGCGGATGGCGTAGCGCGGGCCCTCGAGGTCGAAGGTGGCGTCGAACTGCATGATGGTCATGCCGCCGGCGGTGGCCTCGTAGCGGGCGACCAGCGGCGTCGCCCCGGCATCGGCCGGTGCCAGGGTGGCGAACAGGGCGGAACAGCCGGCGAGCAGGTGTCGGTTTCCCATGCCGCTGGATATGGCCCCTGCCCGCCCCGCCGCAACTCAGCCGGCGGGGAAGAAGCGGCTCTTCGGCCGTGGCAGGCCGAGGTTCTCCCGCAGCGTGCGGCCCTCGTATTCCCGGCGGAAGATGCCGCGACGCTGCAGCTCGGGCACCACCTGGTCGACGAAATCGTCGAGCCCGCCGGGCAGCCAGGGGAACATCACGTTGAAGCCATCGGAGCCGCCCTCGACCAGCCACTGCTCCATCTCGTCGGCGATGGTCGCGGGGGTGCCGACCATGGCGAGGCCGCCGTAGCCGCCGAGGCGCTGGGCGAGCTGGCGGACGGTCAGCCCCTCCCGCTCGGCCAGGGCGATGGTGCGCTCGCGGCCGCTCTTGCTCTGGTTGGTGTCGGGAATGGGCGGCAGCGGGCTGTCCGGGTCGAAGCGGCTGGCATCGGTGCCGAGGGCGATCGAGAGCGAGGCGATGGCGCTGTCGTAGTGCACCAGGCTGTCGAGATGGGCGCGCTTGGCGCGCGCCTCGGCCACCGTGTCGCCCACCACGACGAAGGCGCCGGGCAGGATCTTCAGGTGGTCCGGGTCGCGGCCGAGCCGGGCCATGCGCCCCTTGATGTCGGCGTAGAAGGCCTTCCCCTCGGCCAGCGTCGCCTGGCTGGCGAAGACCGCCTCGGCGGTCTCGGCGGCGATCTGCCGCCCGGCCTCGGAGGCGCCGGCCTGGACGATGACCGGCCAGCCCTGGACCGGGCGGGCGACGTTCAGGGGGCCGCGGACGCTGAACTCGGGGCCCTTGTGGTCCAGCACATGGACCCGGTCGGGGTCGAAGTAGATGCCGCTGCCCGCGTCGCGGATCAGCGCGTCGTCGGCCCAGCCGTCCCAGAGGCCGGTGACGACGTCGAAGAACTCGCGGGCGCGCTGGTAGCGCTCGCCATGCGGCATGTGCTCGTCATGGCCGAAGTTCTTGGCCGCGTCGGGGTTCGAGGTGGTGACCAGGTTCCAGCCGGCGCGGCCGCCGCTGATGTGGTCGAGCGAGGCGAATTTCCGGGCGATGTGGTAGGGCTCGTTGTAGGTCGTGCTCGCGGTGGCGATCAGCCCGATGTGCTCGGTGACGGCGGCGAGCGCCGGCAGCAGGGTCAGCGGGTCGAAGCTGCTGACGGTATGGCTGCGCTTCAGCGCCTCGACCGGCATGTTCAGCAGCGCCAGGTGGTCGGCCATGAAGAAGGCATCGAACCGGCCGCGCTCCAGCGTCTGGATGAAGCGCTTGTAGTGGGCGAAGTTGAAGTTGGCGTCCGGGAAGGCGCCGGGGTAGCGCCAGGCGCCGGTATGGATGCTCACCGGCCGCATGAAGGCGCCCAGGCGCAACTGCCGTCTGCTGCTCATCGAAGGGACCTTTCGCGGGCCGGTCATCGTCGCCGCCGAAGTTGCGGCGGCGGCGGCCCGCCCGCAAGGCTCGGCGGCATCCATCCGGCGGATACGATCCATCCAGCGAATGCGGGGGCGACCCGTGGCGCCGCGGAGCCAATATCCACCCGGAACGGCGGCGGAAGGGGCTTGCGCCGGGGCGGCGTTGCCCTTACTAACCCGCTCCCAACACGGTTCGGGCGCGTAGCTCAGCGGTAGAGCATTCGCTTCACACGCGAAGGGTCACAGGTTCAATCCCTGTCGCGCCCACCACCGGTTCCCTCCCCTTCCAGCCGATGCGACGACGTCCCGGCCGCTATTGCCGGCCGCGCGGGCTGCACGCTAGCGTGGCGGCGAGACGCCCTGGTCCGGGGGCGCCGCCGAGGGGAAACGCAGGAATGAACGAACTGCCGCCAGGGCGCCCTGCGTCCCCGGTCTCCGGCGCATGACCCCCGCCTTCCATCGCCTCAAGGACCGGATCGCGGTCGTCGGCGTCGGCAATACCGCCTATGGCAACTTCCCGCATACCGACGACTACGGCCTCGGCGCCGAGGCCTTCCGCCGCGCCGTCGAGGATTGCGGCCTGGACAAGAACCAGGTCGACGGGCTCGGCGTCTGCCGCCTGCCCTACTACGCGCGCATGGGCGAGATCCTCGGGCTGAACCCGCGCTGGACCGTGCAATTCCCGGCGCATGGCCGGATGTCCGCCATGGCCATCATCGAGGCGGCGGCGGCGCTCGAGGCCGGGCTCTGCGACTATGCCGCGCTGATCTACGCCAATATCGGCCGCTCCCGGCGGGTGAACTACGGCGGCGAGGAAAGCCCCGGCGTCTGGGACCCCTATGGCTACACCTCGCCGGGGGCGGCGCATGCGCTGATGTTCCAGCGGCACATGGCGCTCTATGGCACCACCACCCGGCAGCTGGCCGAGGTCTCGGTCGCCATCCGCCACCATGCCTGCCTCAACCCCGATGCGGTGATGAAGCAGCCGATCACCATCGAGGACCATGAAGCGGCGCGGCCCATCACTGCGCCGCTGCGGCTGCTGGACTACTGCCTGATCAACGACGGCGCGGTCTGCCTGATCCTGACGACGAAGGAGCGGGCGCGAGACCTGCGGAAGCGGCCGGTGATGATCTCCGGCATCGGCGCGCGCGAGGCCTACACCAATGCCTCGCTGCCCAATTTCGACCGCAACTTCTGGTACGACGAGGTGCGCGACGTCGCGGACCAGGCCTATGGCATGGCGGGCGTCGGGCCGGGGGATGTCGATGCGCTGATGTGCTACGACAATTTCAGCCCGACCGTGCTGTTCAGCCTGGAAGGCCTCGGCTTCTGCAAGCAGGGCGAGAGCGGCGGCTTCGTCGAGGGCGGCACGCTGCGGCTCGGTGGCAGGCTGCCGACCAATACCGACGGCGGGCATCTGTCCAATTCCTACATGCAGGGCTGGGCGCTGAACGTCGAGGCGGTGCGGCAGATCCGCGGCGAATGCGGCGCCCGCCAGGTGCCGGATGCGCAGGTGGTGCAATTCGCCGCCACCACGCCCTGCTCGCGCTCCATCATCTACACCCCCGGCTGAGCGGAGGCCCCGATGCACGATACCCCTCCCGCCAAGCCGCGGCCGATGATCGACGCGACCAACCGCGGTTTCTGGGATGCCGCGCGGGCCGGCACGCTGACGGTGCAGCGCTGCGACGACTGCGGCCACAGCCACTACCCGGGCTCGCCGGTCTGCCCGAACTGCCTCTCCTCCCGGCAGAGCTGGGCGCCGGTGTCGGGCCGCGGCGAGCTGCTGTCCTGGGTGCGCTTCCACCGCGCCTATTGGGACGGCTTCCGCGAGGAGGTGCCCTACAACGTCATCCTCGTCGGGCTTGAGGAAGGCCCGATGATGATCAGCAACCTGCTGGGCGCCGAGCCGGAATCGCTGCAGGTCGGCGAGGCGCTGGAAGTGGTCTTCGAGGCGGTCGACGACACGCTCACCTTGCCGAAATTCCGCCCCGCCGGCGCTGCGTGACCGCGCCCCTCCCCGGGCAGCTGCCCGCCGATGCGCCCGGCCTCCTCAGCGGGATGCGGGTGGTGGAGATCGCGGACGAGACGGCGGAATACTGCGGGCTGATGCTGGCCGGCCTCGGCGCCGAGGTGGTGAAGCTGGAGCCGCCGGAGGGTGCAGCGACGCGGCGGATCGGGCCCTTCCTCGACGACGTCGCGGGGCCGGAGCGGTCGCTGCATTTCTGGGCCTACAACCGGGGCAAGCGCTCGGCCGCCCTGGCGCTGGAGAGCGCGGAGGGCGAGGCGCTGCTGGCGCGGGCCGACATCCTGCTGACCTCGCGGCGCGACCTCGATGTCGCGGCGCTGCGGGCACGGCATCCGCGGCTGGTAGTCGCCCGGATGACGCCCTTCGGCGATACCGGGCCGTGGCGGGACTTCAAGGGCAGCGACCTGGTGCATCTCGCCCTCGGCGGGATCATGATGAACTGCGGCTACGATCCGGATCCGGCGAAGCGCTACGACCTGCCGCCGATCGCGCCGCAGCTCTGGCAGGCCTATCACATCGCCGGGGAGCAGCTGATGGTCGGCATCCTCGCCGCGCTGCTGCACCGGCTGCACACCGGCGAAGGCCAGGACCTCTCCTGCGCGGTGCATGAGGCCGTCTCGAAGAACCCCGAGCTGGACGTGATGTCCTGGGTGATGCGGCGCGCCCCGCTGTTCCGCATGACCTGCCGCCATGCCGGGGAGACGCCGACGCATGTGCCGAGCATCGGCCATACCAAGGACGGCCGCTGGTGCATCGCGACAGGGGTCTCGGTGCGGGACCAGGCCAACCTGGTCCCCTTCCTCGCGCGCTACGGCATGCAGGCCGACCTGCAGGCACCGGGCGACGGCGCCGATACCCGCGCCCGCAACGTCCCCGGCTCCGGCACCGCCGGCGAGGCGGCGGCGCATATCACCGAGGTGGTCCAGCGCTTCATCCGCGCCCATACCTGGGAGACCCTGCCCTGGCGGGAGGCGCAGGGGGCCGGGCTGCTCTGGGCGCCGCTGCGCAAGCCGCACGAGAATGCCGGCGACCCGCACTGGCAGGCGCGTGGGACCTTCGCCGAGGTGGAGCATCCGGAGCTGGACCGCCGCTTCACCTATCCGGTGAGCCGCTGGCTGAGCACCGAGACCCGCTGGCAGGCCGGGCGGCGGGCGCCGCTGCTGGGCGAGGATACGGCGGCGGTGCTGGCCGAGATCAAGGCACCCTCCCCCGCCACGGCCCTGCCTGCGCGGCCGCGGGCCGCGGCGCCTACGCGGCTTTCGGCGCATGGCAAGGCCTTCCCCCTGCAGGGGGTGCGGATCTTCGACTTCTCCTGGTTCCTCGCCTCGGCCGGCGGCACCCGGCTGGCGGCGGCGCTCGGCGCCGACGTCATCAAGGTGGAGTGGAAGGAGAACCCGGACACCCGCCTCGCCGCCATGGCACCGGTCGGTGGGCGGGAGGCCCGGCGGGCCGCGACGGCGCCGCTGCCGCCGGTGACCGACCCCGACATGGGCGGGCAGTTCAACAACAAGAATGCCGGGAAGTCCGGCCTCTCGCTGAACATCCGCCATCCCAAGGGCCTCGAGATCGCCCGGCGGCTGATCGCCCAGTCCGACGTGGTGGCCGAGGGCTTCTCCCCCGGCGTGCTGGCCCGCCTGGGCCTCGGGTATGAGGCGCTCCGCGCGATCAGGCCGGATATCATCTATGTCCAGCAATCCGGGATGGGCGGCGTCGGCAGCTACGGGCGGTTCCGCACCATCGGCCCGGTGGCGGCGGCCTTCGCCGGGACCTCGGAGATGTCCGGCCTGCCGGAGCCGGCGATGCCGGCGGGCTGGGGCTATTCCTTCCTCGACTGGATGGGCGCCTATGGCTTCTCCATGGCGATCCTCGGGGCGCTGCTGCACCGCGACCGGACCGGACGCGGCCAGTGGATCGACGGCTCCCAGTGCGAGTCCGGCATCTTCCTCGGCGCGGTGCCGGTGCTGGATCATTCGGCCAATGGCAGCATCTGGCAGCGCATCGGCAACCGCTCGCCCTACAAGCCGGCGGCGCCGCACGGGGCCTTCCGCTGCATGGGCGAGGATCGCTGGCTGGCGATCGCCTGCTTCACCGACGGGGAGTGGCGGGCGCTGGCCGCGGTCGCGGGCCAGCCGGGCTGGCTGGCCGACCCGCGCTTCGCCACGCTTGAGGCACGGCTGGCGCATCAGCCGGCGCTGGAGGCCGCCGTCACCGCCTGGACCGTGACGCAGCGGGCGCCGGCCGCCATGCTGGCCCTGCAGGCGGCGGGCGTGGCCGCGGGCGTCTGCCAGGATGCCGAGGACCGCTGCGAGCATGACCCGCAGCTGGCGGCGCTCGACTGGCTGACCGAGATCGAGGGCACCCGGATCGGCCGGTGGCCGGTGACCGAGCTTCCCGCGGTGAAGCTCTCGACGACGCCCGGCCATGCCGGCGGCATCACCCGCCGCGGCGCTCCCGGCTATGGCGAGGACAATGAGCGGCTGCTCGGCGAATTGCTGGGCTATTCCGGCGCCGAGATCGCGGCGCTGGCGGCGGAGGGCGTGATCTGACCGGCTTCGCGCATGAGGGCATCGTCTTCGTCGGCGACATCCACCGGCGCTGGGACCATGTGGCGCGCGGCCTGGCGGCCCTCGCCCGGCCGCCGGAGGCGGTGGTGCTGCTCGGCGACATGGAATGCACCGAGCCGCTGGACCGGCTGGCGGCGCCGATCCTCCAGACCGGCGCCGAATTGCACTGGATTTTCGGCAACCACGACTACGACGGCGGGCCGGAGATGTGGGCCAACCTCGCCGAGCCAGCGCTGAACCCGGCCACGACAGCCGGGGCGCTGCACGGCCGGGTGCGGGAGATCGCGGGCGTGCGGATCGCCGGCCTCGGCGGCACCTTCCGGCCGCGGGTCTGGCACCCGCCCAACCCGCCGCGCATCCGCCGCCGGGCGGATCTGGCCGCCGACCTCGCCACGCTGGGTCCGGGCTGGAGCGCCGAATCCACCGCGGCGCTGGCGCATTCCCTCTCGGTCATGGCGATCTGGCCGGAGGATGTCGAGGCGCTCGCCGGCCAGCGGGCGGACGTGCTGGTGACCCATGAGGCGCCGACCTCGCACCCCAGCGGCGTCGCCGTGCTTGAGGACCTGGCACGCGCCATGGGCGCCCGGCTGGTGGTGCATGGCCACCACCATATCGGCTACCGGGCGGAGGCGGCGGATGGCCTTCGCGTGCTCGGCGTCGGCGCCGCCTGGGGCGTGTCGCTGGCCGGCTCCCCGCGCTGGCCGGGGGAGCCGGAGCGCTGGCTCGGCCGCGCCCCGGCGGGCTGGAGCTTCAGCCCCTGATCAGAAGGGCACGTCGCCGCAGATGGTGACGCGGTGCATGATGCGCGTCTCGGCCGGGTAGTCGTTGATGGCGTAGTGCTGGGTGCAGCGGTTGTCCCAGAAGGCGACGGAGCCGCTGGCCCAGCGGAAGCGGCAGGTGAATTCCGGCCGGGTCGAATGCGCCATCAGGAAGTCGATCAGCGGCTTCGCCTCGGCCTCCGTCATGTCCTCGAGGCCGTGCACATGGCCGCCGATGAACAGCGCCTTGCGGCCGGTCTCGGGATGGGTGCGGATCAGCGGATGCAGGGTCGTGGTCTGCACCTTGCCGGGGTCCTTGGCCTTCATCGAGACGCTGTTGCTGCCGTGGAATTGCTGCCGCGTCTGGCCGCCCTGGCTGGCGAGGCGGTCGCCGCGGCTGATCGCCTTCAGCGGGTCCAGCATCGCCCGCATGCCGGGGCTCAGTGCCTCGTAGGCGAGGTACTGGTTGGTGAAGAGGGTATCGCCGCCGGCCGAGGGGACTTCCTTGGCGTAGAGCATGGTGCCCATGGCCGGGCGCTCGGTGAACATCTGGTCGGAATGCCAGTCGCCGCCGAAGTTCTTCTTGTCGGCCGGCGTCTTCTTGATCTCCAGCACTTCGGGGAAATCCGCCATGCCCTGCATGAAGGGGTGCAGGTGGATGTCGCCCCAGCGGCGGGCGAAGGCGAGCTGCCGGGCCGGCGTCAGCGCCTGGCCGCGGAAGAAGATCACCAGATTGTCGAGCAGGGCCTGGCGGATCTCGGCCAGCACCTCGTCGTCGAGCTCCTCGGACAGGTCGGGGCCGGAGACCTCGGCGCCGAGCGAGCCGGCGATGCGGTGGACCTCGATGTGCCGGAATGGCCGGTTGCGCAAAGCGTTCATCAGTCCCCTCCCGTGCCGGTCCGGGGAGCATGCGCCCCGGCGGCGCCCGCGGTAAAGCCGCTTGCCTAGAGGCGATAGACCCGCTCGGCGGTGTCGCTGAACAGCGCCTGCTTTTCCGCCGCCGAGGCGCCTTGCGCCAGCCGCTTGAAGGCGTTCCAGATCTCGCCGTAGCCGATGCCCATCTTCTCCACCGGAAAGTTGCTCTCGAACAGGCAGCGCCCGGCGCCGAACAACTCGATGCAGGTGGTGATATAGGCGTCCCAATGCGCGGCCAGCTCGGCCGAGGTCGGTGGCCGCTCGAGCGCGCCGTAGTCGTAGGCGGCGAGGCGCATCAACATCCCGCCGAGCTTCACCACCACGTTGGGGCAGCGCGCCAGCTCGGCCATGCCGGACCTCCACTGCGCGAAGACCGCGTCCCGCCGCCCGGCATAGGGGCCGTAGCCGAGCGGGCCGCCGCAATGGCCGAGGATGAATTGCGTCGCCGGGCAGGCACGGACGAGGTCGATCGCCTCGGCGTGCTGGGTGTGGAAGACCCAGAGGTCGAAGGCGAGGTCGCGCTTGGTCAGCTCGGCCAGCCCGGCGCGGAATTCCGGCCGCAGCAGCAGGCCTGGCGCGTGGTGGCCGTTGCCGATGACGGGGTCGGCGTCCCAGGCGGCGGAGTGGCGCACGCCGCGGAAGCGGCCGCCGCCGGCGCGGATATGCGCATCCAGCACCGGCCCCACGCCGGCGCCCAGGGTGAGGTCGGCGAAGCCCACGATGCCGGCGGCGATGCGGGTCGGGCCATAGCCGCCGCTGTCGCTCATCGCGGCGATGCCGGCGACGAATTCGGTCTCCCCAACCGGGCGCAGTGCTTCCGGCCCGGTAGCGCGGTGCATGGCGTGGCACTGGACGAAGACGGTGGCGGCGATGCGATGGCCGGTGCCGAGGTCGGCGCGGAATTCCTCCAGCAGGTAGCGCTGGTCCGGCCGGTCCCAGAGGTGGTGGTGGGCGTCGATGATCGGCAGGTCCGGCTCCAACGCCGGCTCCGGCGGGCGCTGCGCCAGCCAGGCGGGGTTGGGCGGGAAGATCCGGCCGTAGCGGGTGGGCTGGGCGAGGTTGCGCATGGCGATGGCTCCTTGTCGCACGGCATCGCCCCGGCCGGGCGGCATTCCGGGCGGCGTGCCCCGGGGTTCCCGGCCGAAAGGCTAGCGCCCCGGCGGGGAATGTCGAGTGCGCCGGGCCGAAGGGCATGGGTGCCGCGGTCCCGCGCGCGGGTGCCGGTGCCGCCGTTGACGGCATCGCGCCAAGCCGGGAAGCTCAGGCTAGGAGCGCCGTGGCGGTGCCCGGCACCGCCCGCGGCACGACGGCCAGTGAGGACACGAGCATGCCCAGGATCCCGCGCCGCAGCCTGCTTGCCGCCGCCGCGCTGACGGCGCCCCTCGCCGCATGGGCGGAGGCCTGGCCGGCCCGGCCGATCACCCTCGTCGTGCCGAACCCGCCCGGCGGCGGCACCGACTTCGCGGCACGGCTCTACCAGGACACGCTGAGCCGGCTGCTGGGCGTGGCGGTGGTCATCGACAACAAGCCGGGCGCCAACGGCAACATCGCCATCCAGGCGGTCACCCGGGCGGCACCGGATGGCTATACCCTTCTGCTGCAATACTCCGGCTACCACGCCGGCAATCCGGCGATGATGCCGAACCTGCCCTGGGACCCGAACCGGGACCTGGTCGCGGTCGGCATGGCGGATGTGGCGCCGCACGGCATCTTCGTCGCGCCCGGCCTGCCGGTGACCACATTGGCCGATTTCATCGCCTATGCCAGGGCGCGGCCGGGCCGGCTGAACTACAGCTCCTCCGGCAACGGCTCGATCCAGCATATCGCCGGGGTGCTGTTCAGCCAGGCGATCGGCGTGCCGATGGTGCATGTGCCCTACCGGGGCGCGGCGCCGGCGCTGCAGGACGTCGCCGGGGACCGGGTGGAGATGCTGATCACCACGCCCTCCTCGGCGATCGGGCTGGCGCAGGCGGGCAAGGTGAAGGCGCTCGCCATCGCCAGCGCCGCCCGCATCCCGGCGCTGCCGCAGGTGCCGACCACCGCCGAGGCGGGGATGCCGGGCTTCACGGTGGATGCCTGGTTCGCGGTATTCGCCCCCGCCGGGACCCCGACCGGGATCGTCCAGCGCCTCAACCAGGCGCTGCGCGAGGCGGCGGCGACGCCCGAGGTGCAGCGCCGGGCGGAGGAGGGCGGCGTCCTGCTGCGGCCGCTGAGCGCGGCCGAGATGGATGCCCTGGCGCGGCGGGAGGTCGAGGTGCTCGGCCGCACCATCCGCGAGGCCGGCATCACCATGGAGTAGCGACGGCCCGGCCTCAGCCGATGCCGAGCGCCTTGAGATCCACGATCCAGGGCAGGTCGGTATCGGCCGGGCGGATGCCGGCCTGGGTGATCAGCGCATGCGCCTGGCCGCGGTGGTGGGTCTGGTGGTTGAAGACATGGGTCAGGGTGACGGCGCGGGGCGAGGTCATCTCCGTCCCCGAGGCGCCGCTGAACCAGACCAGCGTGCCGGCCAGCCACTCCGGCGTCAGCCCGGCGGCCCAGGCCTCGATCCGCGCATCCAGCGCGGTGCGGGCGGCGCGCATCTCGTCCCAATCCGCGATGAGGGCGGGGCTGCCCTTGATGCCGGGCGGCGGCGGGTCCCAGCCGGCGAAGCGGCTCATCCATTGCCGGTCGCCCCAGACCAGGTGGCAGAGGGTGCCATGGATGGAGCCGAACCAGGCGCCGCGGTCCTGGCGCCGGGCCGCATCCGGCAGCTCCGCCGCGGCGGCATAGAGCCGGCGGTTCATCTCGGCATTGTAGGCCGCCATCATGCGGCACCAGGCGGGGGAGATCATGGCCGGTCAGACCCGCTTCCAGAAGAAGACGGCATCCTGCTCGGTGCCGGCGGCGTCCAGGGCGAAGCCCGGGATGCGCCCGGCCTCCTGCCAGCCGAGGCTGCGGTAGAGCGGCTCCGCCACGTCGCCCGCCCTTGTGTCCAGCACCAGCAGCGGCCGGCGGAGCCGCTGGGCGGCCTGCTCGGCGCGCCGCAGCAGGGCGCGGGCGACGCCGCGGCGGCGGGCGGCGGGGTCGACCAGCAGCATGGCAAGTGCTGCCCGGTGCGGCTGGTTCTGCGGCATGTCGAGGTCGAGCTGCACGGTGCCGACCAGCGCCCCCTCCAGCCAGGCGCCCAGCAGCACCCGGCGGCTGCCGGCGACATCCGCGGCGGCCTTGCGCCAGACGCCGCGCGCCACCTCCGGCGCCAGCGGCCTGAGGTAGGAAACGCTGGCCCCGACCGCGACGCAAGCGATGAGGATCTCGCTCAGCCGACGTTCCGCGCTGGCGGCGGCGGCGGCATCGAGGGCCTCCACCACCAGCCCGGCGGCCGGCTTGGCGTAGCGGAACTCGAGGGATTTCGAGAGGTCGTCGAGGATGCGGATGGCGCCCTGGCGGACGTAGCCGCGCTTCTCGTAGAAGCGGTGCGCGGCATCGAAGCGGGTATCGGTCCAGAGCACCAGGCGGCGGGCGCCGGCGGCGCGGGCATGGGCCTCGGCGGTCTCGATCAGCCGGTGCGCCAGCCCGGTTCCGCGCTGGTCGCGGGCGACGTACATCTTGCAGATCTCGTAGGCGTCGTCGCTGCGCAGCGGCCGGGTGGCGACCATGCCGACCAGCGCGCCCCCGGCCTCGGCGGCCCAGAGGGCGCCGCCGGCATTCCCGAAGTAGCTGGCCAGCGCCCGCAGCTCCGGCACCTCGCCGTCCACGTCGAGGATGCAGCCGGGGAATTCCGCCCAGCAGTCGCCTATCAGCCGGATGAAGCCGGCGGCATCGGCGTCCCGGCCCGGGCGGATGGTCACGCCAGCTCCCGGCAGAACTCCTGGATGCGGCCGCAGGCCTCGGTCAGGCTGGCGGTATCGGTCGCGTAGGAGATGCGCATGTAGGGCGACATGCCATAGGCGGTGCCCTGGACGCAGGCGACGCGCTTCTCCTCCAGCAGGGCCTGGACGAAGTCGGTGTCGGTCTCGATCCGCCGTCCGCCCTTGCTGGTCTTGCCGAGGCAGCCCGCAAGGTTGGGGAAGACGTAGAAAGCGCCTTCCGGCTTGTGGCAGGTGATGCCGGGGGCGGCGTTCAGCATCTCGACCACCATGTCGCGGCGCTGGCGGTAGGATTCGGCATTCGCCTTGACGAACTCCTGCGGCCCGTCGAGCGCGGCCGCGGCGGCGGCCTGGCTGATGGTGGAGACGCCGGCGGTCGCCTGGCCCTGCATGTTGAACATGCCCTTGATCAGCTCGGCCGGGCCGCCGCCGAAGCCGACGCGCCAGCCGGTCATCGCATAGGTCTTGGAGCAGCCGTTGACCGTCAGGGTGCGCGGCTTCAGGGCGGGCTCGACCTCGGCGATGGTGCTGAATTCGAAGCCGTCGTAGAGCAGGTGCTCGTACATGTCGTCGGTCATCACCCAGACATGCGGGTGGCGCAGCAGCACCTCGGCGATGGCGCGCATCTCGGCCCGGGTCGGCACCGCGCCGGTGGGATTGCCGGGGAAGTTCAGCAGCACCCACTTCGTCTTCGGGGTGATCGCCGCCTCGATGTCCTCGGGGCGCGGCTTGAAGCCGTTGTTCTGCGGGCAGGGCACGGTGACGGGAACGCCGCCGGCGACCTTCGCCATGTCGGCGTAGCTGATCCAGAAGGGGGACGGGATCACCACCTCGTCGCCCGGATCGAGCGTCGCCATGAAGGCGTTGAAGATGACCTGCTTGCCGCCGTTGCCGACGATGATCTCGTCCGGCCCGTAGTCGAGGCCGTTGTCGCGCTTGAACTTGCGGGCGATGGCGGCCTTCAGCGCCGGCGTGCCGCCCTGCGGCGGGTATTTGGTATCGCCGGCGAGTGCGGCCTTGTGGGCGGCCTCGATGGCATGCGGCGGCGAGGCGAAGTCGGGCTCGCCGTTCGAGAGGCTGATGACCGCGATGCCCTCGGCGCGCAGCGCCCGGGCCCGTTGGGTCATGGCGGCTGAGGCGGAGACCTTCACCTCCGCCAGGCGCTGGGCGAGTGCGGGCATGGCGGCTACTTCAGGCCCGAGCAGAAGCGGCGGATGCGGACGCAGGCTTCCTTCAGCACGTCGTCGCTGGTGGCGTAGCTGATGCGGAAATGCCCGGGGTACATGAAGGCGGTGCCATGGACGCAGGCGACGCCCTCCTCCTCGAGCAGCGCGGCGCAGAAGCTGTCGTCGTCGGTGATCGCGCGGCCGCCGGCCGAGGTCTTGCCGATGCAGCCCTGCATGGACGGGAAGACGTAGAAGGCGCCCTCCGGCTTGTGGCAATAGAGGCCAGGGGCCTGGTTCAGTTCCTCGACCATCATGTCGCGGCGCTTCTTGTAGGCGGCGCGCATCACGTCGATGGTGTCCTGCGGGCCGGTCAGCGCCTCGACCGCGGCGGCCTGGCTGACGCTGCTGGTGTTCGAGGTCGACTGGCTCTGCAGCTTGTCCATCTGCTTGATGAGATGCGACGGCGCCGCGGCGTAGCCGATCCGCCAGCCGGTCATGGCATAGGCCTTGGAGCAGCCGTTCATGGTCACGGTGCGGTCGCGCAGCCGCGGCTCGACCTCGAGGATGGTGGCCGGCTTGAAGCCGTCGTAGGAGAGCTTCTCGTAGATGTCGTCGGTGAAGACCCAGACATCCGGGTGGCGCAGCAGCACGTCGGTGAGCTGCTTCAGCTCCTCCGCGCTGTAGGCGGCGCCGGTCGGGTTGCAGGGGTTGTTCAGCAGGAACCACTTGGTCTTGGGCGTGATCGCCGCCTCAAGCTGCTCCGGACGCAGCTTGAAGCCCGAGTTCTGGTCGCAGGCGACGATGACCGGCTTGCCCTCGGCAAGTTCCACGATGTCGGGGTAGCTGACCCAGCAGGGGGCCGGGATGATGGCCTCGTCGCCCGGGTTGATGGTCGCCAGCAGGGCGTCGAAGATCACCTGCTTGCCGCCGGTCGAGACGATGATCTCCTCCGGCTTGAAGTCGAGGCCGTGGTCCAGCTTGAAGCGGTCGCAGATCGCCTGGCGCAGCTTCGGCGTGCCGGAGACGTCGGTGTACTTGGTCTCGCCGCGCTCGATGGCGGCGATGGCCGCATCCTTGACGTTGCGGGGGGTGTCGAAATCCGGCTCGCCGGAGGACAGCCCGATGATATCGCGCCCCGCGGCCTTCAGCGCCCGGGCCTTGCTGGTCATCGCGATGGTCAGCGAGGCGGAGATGCGGTCGAGGCGGTCTGCGGTGAGCTTCATGGGGATGGGGTGACCCTGCGGTACTGCGGAGGGTCGGGAAACTAGACCCCGCCCCCCGCGGCTTCAACCCGCGCCATTCGCCCCCCGGCTCGAAATCCGGGCGAAAATCAACCCGGCCACCCCGGTGGCCAGCCCGGCGGCGGCCAGGATGAGGGTCGCCAGGGCATTCACCTCCGGCGTCAGGCCGACCTTGAGGGCGGAAAACACCAGCATCGGCAGGGTGGTGCCGGCCGGGCCGGAGACGAAGCTGGCCACCACCACGTCGTCCAGCGACAGGGTGAAGGCCAGCAGCCAGCCGGCGGCGAGGCTCGGCGCGATCAGCGGCAGGGTGATGGTGCGGAAGACGGTGAAGGGACCGGCGCCGAGGTCGGCGGCGGCCTCCTCCAGCCCGCGGTCGAGGCCGGCGAGCCGGGACTGGACCACCACCGCGACATAGGCGAGGCCGACCGTCGCATGCGCCAGCAGGATGGTGGCGGCACCCCTCCCCAGCCGCCAGCCGAACCAGCGCTCCGCCGCACCCTGCGCCACCACGAAGAGCAGCAGCAGCGACAGCCCGGTCACCACCTCCGGCAGCACCAGCGGGGCGCCGGCCAGCGCCCCGAACAGGGCCCGGCCGCGGAAGACGCCGAACCGCGCCAGCGCCCAGCCGGCGAGGCCACCGAGCAGCATGGCCAGGGTGGCGCTGCCGGCGGCGATGCGGAGCGAGAGCCAGGCCGCCTCCCGCATCCGCTCGTCGGCGGCGAGCGCCGCGAACCAGCGCAGCGAGAAGCCGCCCCACTGGAAGGGGATGCGCCCGGCGCTGAAGGCGTAGCCGACCAGCAGCAGGATCGGCGCCCAGAGGAAGCCGAGGCCGAGCGCCAGGCCGAGGCGACTCATGGCCGCCGGTCCAGCCGCTGGAACAGCCGGATCGGCAGCAGCAGCAGCGCCAGCAGCGCCACCGCCAGCGCGGCGGCCAGCGGCCAGTCGCGGTTCTGGAAGAACTCCCCCCAGAGCACCCGGCCGATGAGCTGCGCCTCGGGCGGGCCGAGCAGCTCGGGGATGACGAATTCCCCCGCGGCCGGGATGAAGACCAGCAGGAAGCCGGCCGCCGCCGCCGGCAGGGACAGCGGCAGGGTGATGCTGCGGAAGACCACCCAACGGCCGGCGCCGAGGTCGGCGGCGGCCTCCTCGAGGCCGAGGTCCCGCCGCAGCAGGGCGGCCGCCAGCGGCAGCACCGCGAAGGGCAGGTAGGCATGGACCATGCCGAGGAACATCGCCGCATCGGTGAACAGCAGCCGCAGCGGCGCCATGCCGAAGGCCGCCAGCACCCCGTTCACCCAGCCGCCGTCGCGCAGGATGCCGATCCAGGCGCCGACCCGCGGCAGGAAGCCGGTCCAGAAGGGCAGCAGCACCAGAAGCAGCAGCGGCAGCCGCCAGGCCGGGCGGGCGGCGGCAATGCCCAGCGCCATCGGATAGGCCAGCAGCAGGCAGAGCGCGGCGGTGACCCCGGCGACGCCGACCGAGCGCAGCAGGGCCTCGGCGTAGTAGGGGTCGGCGACCAGGGCCCGCAGGCTGTCGAGGCTGCCGGCCCAGACCGGGCCGCCGTCCCAGGCCAGCGGCGGCAGGAAGGGCGGCACGCCGGGCCCGGCCTCGGCCAGGGCGACGACGAGCAGGATCGCCACCGGCGCGGCGACCAGCAGCAGCAGCCAGGCGTAGGGCGGCAGCAGCAGGGCGAGGCGGCGCATCATCCGGCCAACGGGACCAGGGCGGCGGCGTCCCAGCCCAGGGTCACGGCGCTGCCGGGCGGCGGCGGCGCGGCCGCGGCCGGCAGCGCGACCCGCAGCTCGGTGCCGTCGGCCAGCGCGACGAGCGCGATCCAGCCGTCGCCGCGATAGGCCAGCTCGCGCAGCGTGCCGGCGACGGCATTGACCGCCGGCGGCGGCCCGGCCAGCAGGCGGATGCGCTCCGGCCGCAGCGCCAGGGCGAGGGCGCCGCCGGGCGCGAGGCCGTGGTCCAGCGCCAGCCGGCCGCCGGCCGCCTCGACCGCGCCATCGGCGGCGACCCGCCCCTCCAGCACATTGGCGGCGCCGAGGAAGCGGGCGACGAAGCGGCTGGCAGGCCGCTCGTACAGCTCGGCCGGCGGGCCGCACTGGGCGACCCGGCCGCGGTCGAGCACCGCGACCCGGTCGGCCAGCGCCAGCGCCTCGGCCTGGTCATGCGTCACCAGGATGAAGCCGGCGCCGGTGGCGCGCTGCAGGGCGCGCAGCTCGAAGCCGGTGCGCTCGCGCAGCCCGGCGTCGAGCGCGCCCAGCGGCTCGTCCAGCAGCAGCAGCGGCGGCCGCTTCACCAGGGCGCGGACCAGCGCCACCCGCTGCCGCTGACCGCCCGAGAGCTGGTGCGGCCGGCGCGCCGCCAGCGCCTCCAGCCCGACCATCGCCAGCGCCTCCGCGACGCGGCGGGCGATCTCCGCCCGCGGCCGCGCCTCGCGCCGCAGCCCGTAGGCGACGTTGTCGAAGACGCTGAGGTGGGGGAACAGCGCGTAGTTCTGGAACATCATGCCGAGCGGCCGGGCCGGCGGCGGCAGGCCGGCGAGGTCGCGGCCCTGCAGCAGGATGCGCCCCGAATCCGGCGCCTCGAAGCCCGCGACCAGCCGCAGCAGGGTGGACTTGCCCGAGCCGGAGCCGCCGAGCAGGGCGAGGAACTCGCCGGGCCGCACCTCCAGGTCCAGCCCGTCGAGCGCCAGCGTCGGGCCGAAGCGCTTGCTGAGGCCCTCGACCCGGAGCAGCGCCAAGCTCAGCGCCCCGCCCGGAAGCGGCTCCAGAGCCGGTTGCGCAGGCGCTCGGCGGCGGCCGGCGGCGTGCCGGGGACGAAGGCCTCGGCCAGGGCGGCGGGGGCGGGATGGACGCTCGGGTCGTCGCGCACCGCCGGGACGATCAGCGGCCGGCTCGCGGGCACCGCATTGGGGTAGCGGACATGGCTGCTGACGGCGGCGATCACCTCGGGCCGCAGCAGGAAGTCGATGAAGGCATGCGCCGCCTCGGGGTTGGGCGCATCGGCCGGGACCGCCAGCATGTCGAAGAACAGGTGCGGCCCGGCCCGCGGCGGCACATAGGCGAGCTCCACCCCCCTGCCCGCCTCCCGCGCCCGGGCCGCCGCCTGGATGACGTCGCCGCTGTAGGCCAGGGCGACGCAGACCTCCCCGGTCGCCAGCATGTCCAGCAGCGCGCCGGAGCCGGGGATGGCGCGGAGATGCGGGCGGATGGCGAGCAGCGCCGCCTCGGCCGCGCGCAGGTCGGCGGCATCGGCGCTGTCGGGGCTGCGGCCGAGCCAGCGGAGGACCGAGGGCAGCACATCCGTCGCGCTGTCCATCACCGCCAGGCCGCAGCCCGCCAGCTTCGCGGCATTCTCCGGCTTCAGCAGCAGGTCGAGGCTGCCGGTATCGAGCTCCGGCGCGATCGCCCGGACCCTGTCCAGCCGCAGGCCCAGACCGACCGTGCCCCAGAGGTAGATGGCGCCATGGGCGTTGCCGGGATCGATCGCGGCGACGCGGGCCAGCAGTGCCGGGTCGAGGTTGCGCCAGTTCGGGATGCGGGCGCGGTCGAGCGGCCGCAGCGCGCCGGCGCGGACCAGCCGGGCGAAGGTCGGCTCGCTGGTCGGGACGATCACGTCGTAGCCGCTGCGGCCGGCGGAGAGCTTGCCCTCGAGCGTCTCGAGGCTGTCGTAGACGTCGTAGCGGATGCGGATGCCCGTCTCCTGCTGGAAGCGCTGAACCACATGGGGGTCGATGTAGTCGGTCCAGTTGTAGACGTTCAGCACCGGCTGGGCCGCCGCGGGCTGCGGCGCCAGGGCGGCGAGCAGCGAAGCCATCAGGGCGAGGATTGGGCGGCGCATCGGGCTCCCGCAAGGTTCGAGGCGGCATCGGAGAGGCGGCAGACTAGGCCGAATGCCGGGCGGGCGAAATCGCCGCCGGAGCTTGGCTTCTAGGAACATTGTCCTTGACATATTCGCAACGATCCGCTACCTCCAGCGGGCCGACGGCAGAGTTGCGCCCGGCGTTCCCCCTCCCCGCACACACCGCATCCGCCCGGCACCGGCCCGTTCCGCGGGTCCGTGCCGCTGCGCGGGCGCCTGCCGACGGAGACCCCCGTGCCCTTCAGCCCGGCCAATCTCGCAGCCCTGATCCAGGGCAATACCTTCACCCTCTGGCAATACCGCACCACCGACACCCGCGCGGCGGTCAGTGCCGGCGGGTATTTCGCCGCCGTCGCCGGCAGCCTGAAGCCCGGCGACCTGATGGTGCTGCAAGCCGCCGACGCCGTGGCCCTGGTGCCCATCCGCAGCGGCCCGGCGCTCGGCACCGGCGTGACGCTGGACGGCGCGGTCGGCCCGCTCAACACCGTGCGCGCCGCGGCGCAGGGCTTCTCGCTCGGCCAGGCGGCGGCGGCGGTGGTGCGCACCATCATCCTCGCCCCCTTCGCCGCCGGGATCGTCACCGGCACCATCATCCCGGTCTCGGCGAGCATCGCCGGGCCGGTCAGCCAGGTGGTGTTCAGCCTGCGGGACGGCAGCGGCGCGGTGGTGCCGCCGGTGCAGGTGGTGACGGTGGTCGCCGGCGCCGCCGCCGCCAGCTTCGCGGCGCCGCCGGTCGGCACCGGCTACCGCATCCGGGTCGAGGATGCGGCCGACCCGGCGCTGGGCGTGGTCTCGCGCAGCTTCAACGTCGGCGCCGACCTCAGGCTGCTGCTGTAGGAAGACGATACCCGCCTGCTCAACGAAGCCGGCGGCGTGCTGAAGCAGTAGCGCGCCCTGCCGCGCCCGACGTCCCCATCACCCCTCGCAGGCCTTGCCTGCCCAGCCGGACCGGAGCCTCATGCCCGACGCAAGGATCAGCGAGCTGCCCCTCGCCACCACCCTGGGCGATAGCGACATCGCCCCGCTGGTACAGGCCAGCGGCGCCACCACCGAAACCCGCCGGGCGACGCTGGCGCAGCTGCGCGGCGCGGTGCTGGCCGACCGCGGCGCGCATGTGCGCGACTACGGCGCCAAGGGCGACGGCAGCACCGACGATGCCCCCGCCATCCAGGCGGCGATCGACGACCTCAAGACCAAGGGCGGCGGCACGCTGTTCTTCGGGCCCCGGGTCTATCGCATCGGCTCCGCCGTGGTGCTGAACGGCGCCACCGTCCGGCTGCAGGGCGCCGGCTTCACCGAGGGCTCCGGTCCCGGCCAGGGCACCTGGCTGCGCATCACCACCACCGGCTTCACCCCCTTCACCTTCACCGGGGCGAACAGCCGGGGCGCCGGCGTCTGCGACATCGCGGTGCAGCAGACCCATGCCGCGGCGCCGACCAGCGGCTGGGCGCCGACCGGCTACGACTATGTTTTCCGGGTCGAGGACTGCTTCGGCGGCATCGACTTCGACAACGTCTTCCTGGCCAACGTCAACAAGGGGATCTACTGCCGCAACTCCGGCCGGCTGGACATCCGCCGGCTGCGCGGCCAGGTCTTCGCCACCGGCGTCGAGATCGACGAGTGCCTCGACGTCCCGCGGATCCACAGCCTGCACTTCTGGACCTTCTGGACCTCGGCCGCGCACGTCATCGCCTGGCAGCAGGCCAATGGCGACGCCATGATCTTCCGCCGCTGCGACGGGGTCTTCATCGACCAAGCCTTCGCCCTCGGCTACCGCAGCCTGGCCCGCTTCGGCAGCTCGGCCACCGGGGTGACGACGAAATTCTACATCGGCCAAGCCTATGCGGATTTCGTCAAATACGGGGTCTGGGTCGAGGCCAGCGGCACCGACGGGCAGATCGCCAGCTTCACCTCGCAGAACGAGGTCTTCGCCGGCAACGGCGCGCCGCTGCCCGGGTCGAGCGCCATCCAGGTCGACGGCTCGAACACCCGGATGCAGGTGGGCAACCTGCGCATCGACGCGGTCGAGGACAACCCGGTGCGGGTGAACGGCGCCGGCAACCGCCTCGACATCTTCGCCCTGCGCTGCCTGCGCTACAACACCCGCGGCAACGGCGCCGCCGCCCTCCACCTCGCCGACAGCGGCGCCGGCACGCCGAATGCCGTCTACCTCGGCTCGCCGGCCCTGCTGGAGCCGGGCAGCGGCGGCGTGCTGGTGAACGACGGGACCAATGCGATCCTGGCCTCCGGCACCCCGCCCGGCCGGGCCGCCAGCCCCGGACTCGCGCTCGGCAGCACCGATACCGGCCTGTTCCTCGCGGCGACCGGCAGCCTGGCCGGGGCGGCCGGCGGCACCGAGGTGCTGCGGGCGACCGCGAGCGGCGGCCTCACCCTGGGCGCGGCCCCCGGCGGCCATGCGCTGGAGGTGGCGACCCCGGTCGGGACGGTGAACCGGCTGCTGCTCAGCGGCGGCGCGACCGGGACCCCGTTGGCCATCCAGGCCCAGGGCGCCGATGCCAGCATCGGCATCACCCTGGCGCCGAAGGGCAGCGGGCTGGTGCGGGCGGTGACGCCGCCGGGCAGCGACAACTCCACCGCGGTGGCGACCACCGCCTACGTGCGGGCGCAGAACTACCTCGTCGCCGCGGCGACCGCGAGCCTGGCCGACGGCACCAGCGCGGCGCCCGGGCTGGGCTTCGCCGGCAATGCCGGCACCGGCCTGTCCCGCCCCGCGGCGGGCGGGCTCTCCGCCTCGGTGAACGGGCTCGAGGTGGTGCGGCTCGCCGCGGTGGCCGGCGCGGTGAACCGCCTCGGGCTCTACGGCAGCGGCGCCGGCGCCGGCGTCGCGGTGCTGGCGGAGGGCGCCGACAGCAGCATCGGCCTGGCGCTCGGCCCCAAGGGCAATGGCGCGATCGCCGCCGCCGTGGCGGACGGCACGGCGACCGGCGGCAATGCCCGCGGCAGCAATGCCGTCGACTGGCAGACCAACCGTGCGACCGCGACCCAGGTGGCGAGTGGGACCAATGCGGTCCTCGGCGGCGGCCAGAACAACACCGCCATCGGCGCCCAGGCGACCGTCGCCGGGGGGTCCTCCAACAGCGCCGCGGCCTCCTTCGCCGCCATCGCCGGCGGCAATGCCAACATCGCCGATGGCTCGCGCGGCTGGATCCCGGGCGGGGCCAGTGCCAGCCTGCGCGGCGGCTTCGGCCGGGGCGCCTGGGCCTCCGGGATGTTCGCCGCCGGCGGCGATGCCCAGGCCGGCGAATTCGTGCTCCGGCGGCAGACGACCGATGCCGCGGCCACCCGGCTCACCGCCGACGGCGGCGCCCCGAGCGGTGGCACCAACAGCGTCAACCTGCCGAACAACGGCAGCTACCGGGTCAAGCTGATGGTGCTGGCGCGGCAGACCGGCGGCGGCGCCGGCACCGCCGGGGACAGCGCCACCTGGGAGGCCGACCTGCTGGTGCGCCGCGGGGCGAACGCGGCCGCGACCGCCTTCGTCGGCGGCCGCACCACGACCGCGGCGATGAGCCCGGCCGCCGTCACCGCGGGGACCGCCTTCGGGCCGGGGATGAGCGACGCCGGCGCCGCCGGCTGGCGGCTCACCCTCGACGTCGACACCGCCAGCGGCTGCCTCGCGGTCAGCGGCACCGGCGAGGCCGGCAAGTCCATCAACTGGGTGGCCCGCATCCTGTCCGTCGAGGCCGTGGGCTGACGCCCGGCCATCCCGCCCAAGCCTGCATCCCAAGGAGCTTCCCATGGCCTTCCTGAAGCCGATCGAGATCCGCAACACCGGCCTGGTCACGGCCTACTGGCGGCTGACCCACAGCCAGACCGACTACGAGGCCGGCATCGTCGAATTCCGGCTCTGCGGCTATCCCGACCAGGACGCCCGGGCGGCGGGGAAGACGCCGCTGCCCTGCATCGCGTTCCGGCTGTCGCCCGAGGCGCTGGCGATCCCGTCGCTGCACGAGGTGACGACGCCGACGCTCTATGCTGCCGCCCGGTGCCAGCCGGCGACCGACGGCATCGTCTGGTTCCGCGACGCCGTCGATTGCTGAGCCGGCGCCATCCGCCGCAGCCGCCCCGTCCCCGCAGCAGAAGGAGTCTCCCATGACCGATCTGACCGATTACGCGAAGAACCTGCTCGGCCGCGCCCTCTGCGCCCGGCTGCCGGCCCTGCCGAGCCAGGTCTACCTCGGCCTCGGCACCGGCGGCAGCGATCCGACCGGGCTGACCGGCGAGCCCACCGGCACCGGCTATGCCCGGCAGCGGGTGACCTTCACCGGCACCGGAGCGCAGCAGAACACCGACGCGATCCGCTTCACCTTCACCGCCGCGGCGGGCACGCTGACCCATGTCGGCCTGTTCGACGCCGCGAGCGGCGGCAACCCGCTGACCTGGTCGCCGCTGGCCAGCGCCGCGGCGGTCTCCGGGGCCGGCACGGTGACGATCAACGCGGCCGGGCTGATGCTGACGCCGAACTGACGGCGACAGGCGGCGGGCAGGCTTCGGGTCGGGGTGTGCCATGCACGGCGGGATGGTGCTGCCAGAGAGGATTGAACTCTCGACCTCTCCCTTACCAAGGGAGTGCTCTACCACTGAGCTACGGCAGCGTACCGGCCTGCGGGCCGGCGCTTCCTAGCTTTCCCGCGAGGCGAACGCAACCCCGGACCAGGGATTTCCGCCATCGATCCGATCCGGCCGGGACGGCGCCCGGGGGGCCGGGCTCATCGCACCTCCCGCACCGCCGTCGTCAGGCGGGAGACGCAGGTCAGCGTGCCATCGCCGCGGCGCAGCTCGATCTGCCAGACCTGGATGCTGCGGCCGAGCTGCAGCGCCCGGCACTCCGCGGTCACCCGGTCGCCGTCCCGCACCGGTGCCAGGTGGCTGGCATTCACCTCCACCCCGACGCAGGTCCGTCCCTCGGCCACCGCCATGCTGCCGCAGAAGGAGCCCAGGGTCTCGGCCAGCACGACGCTCCCGCCGCCGTGCAGTATGCCGTGCGGCTGGATGTGCCGCCGGTCCACCGGCATCGCCGCCCGGGCGAAATCCGACCCGATCTCCACCAGCTCGATGCCGAGGAGGCCCGGCAGGGTCCCCTCCAGCCGGGCGGCGAATTCGGCCGGGGTCACTGGCCGCTGCCAGATGCTCGTCATACGCGTCCCTTCATTTTCCGGTCATGGGCTGGACCTAAGCCTTGCTGCACGGCCTGATCCAAGGGTTGTCAAACAGTTAAATCCGGACAACCGTCAGAGGCTCGCGAATGTGTTGACCGTGTCCTAGACCCTAGGCTACCCAACCCAGGCATGGTATCTCAGTTACGATATTGGAATGATTTGCCGCCGAAGTGTGCAGCGACTGCAGGGCCGGCCTGACGGTCAGCGGTCACGGCACCGGACGGAAAAGGGCAACTTATGGTGGGCGGAGCGGCATTGCACGTCATCCTCGATGTTTCCCGCCTGCTTTCCTGTGTCCACCGCAGGTCCCCCTCCGGCATCGACCGGGTCGAGATGGCCTATGCCAAGCGCTGGCTGCAGCAGCCCGCCGCGCAGTGCAGCTTCGTCGCGCAGACGCCCTGGGGGAGCTTCGCCAGCATCGCCCGCCAGCAGGCCGCCAGTCTGGTCCAGGCCCTGGACGAGGCCTGGACCTTCGGCCCCAGCCACGCGGCGCCCGGCCCGCTGGCCCCGCGCAACCGGGCGCGCCGCGTCGCGGTGGGCATCCTCGCCCAGCTCGCCCTCGGCCGCGGCCGCGCCGCGCTGCAGGCCACCCTCGCGGGCCAGCGCCGTGCCGTCTTCCTGCTGGTCTCCCACCGGTCGCTCGAGCATGAGGCGCCGATCGCGGCGCTCCGCCGGGCCGGCGCCCGATTCGTGCCGCTGATCCACGACCTGATCCCGCTCACCCACCCCGAGTATTCCCGGCCGCGCCAGATCGGCTGCCACGCCGCCCGGGTCGCCACCACCGCCACCCAGGCCGACGGCATCATCGTCAACTCCGCCGCCACCGCCGCCACGCTGCTGCCGCGGCTGGCGCTGCACGGGCGCCCGGTGCCGCCGCTGGTGATCGCCCCGCTCGGCATCGAATCGCCGCCCACCCCGGCACCGCCGCCCCCGGCCGGGCCCTATTTCGTCTGCCTCGGCACCATCGAGCCGCGCAAGAACCACCTGCTGCTGCTGCATGTCTGGCGGGACATGATCAGCCGTGCCGCCGCCGGGCCGGGCGCCCCGCCGCCGCCCCGCCTGCTCCTCATCGGCCGCCGCGGCTGGGAGAACGAGAACGTGGTCGACCTGCTGGAGCGCTGCGACATGCTGCGCGGCACCGTGCAGGAACTCGGCAGCCCGCCGGACCATCAGGTCGCCGCCCTGCTCGCCGGCGCCCGGGCGCTGCTCTACCCCAGCTTCGTCGAAGGCTACGGCCTGCCGGTCGCCGAGGCGCTGGCGCTCGGCGTGCCCGTGCTCTGCAGCGACGTCGCCCCGCTGCGCGAGGTCGGCGGCGCCGTGCCGGACTACCTCGACCCCCTGGACGGCCCGGTCTGGCGCCAGCGGATCGAGGCCTATGCCGCCGCCGGGTCGCCGGAACGCGCCGCCCAGCTCGAGCGCCTGCGCCACTGGACCGCGCCGCGCTGGAGCGACCACTTCGCCCAGGTGGATGCCCTGCTGCAGGCGGTGGTGGGTGCCCCCAGCGCCGCCCCTGCCCCCGCCCCCGCTCCTGCCCCGGCCGGTCCGCTCGCGGCCGCCCTGCCGCGCCCGGCGGCCGCAGCGGAGCCCAGCCTGGCATGACCCGCGGCGCCCCGCCGCGGCTGCGCCGCCGGCCGGACTGCGCGGTCGCCATCCTCGGCGCGGCCTGCCGGCTGGCCGGGGCGGCGGCGCTCGACGCCTTCTGGACCCTCCTCGCCGAAGGCCGGGATGCCGTCACCACCGTGCCGGCCGACCGCTTCTCCCAGGCCGCCTTCGCCCATCCCCGGCGCGGCGAGGCCGGCAAGACCTACAGCTTCGCCGCCGGCACCCTGGGCGACATCGCCGGCTTCGATGCCGCCGCCTTCGGCATCTCGCCGCGCGAGGCGGCCGAGATGGACCCGCAGCAGCGGCTGCTGCTCGAGGTCGCCGCCGAGGCGCTGGAGGATGCAGGCATCCCCGCCTCCCGGCTCGCCGGCAGCGGCACCGGCGTCTTCGTCGGCGCCTCGCTGACCGACTACGGCGACCTGCGCCAGGCCGACGCCGCCGGCGCCGACCGCTACTTCATGACCGGCAGCGCGCTGTCGATCCTGGCCAACCGCATCGGCAACGCCTTCGACCTGCAGGGCCCGGCGCAGACCATCGACACCGCCTGCTCCTCCGCCCTGGTCGCGCTGCACTGGGCCTGCGAGGCGCTGCGCGGCGGCCGGGTGCCGGCGGCGCTGGTCGGCGGCGTGAACCTGCTGCTCTCGCCCTTCCCCTTCATCGGCTTCGCCCGGGCCGGGATGCTCTCCCCCACCGGCCGCTGCCAGGCCTTCGCCGCCGGGGCGGATGGCTACGTCCGGGCCGAGGGCGCCGGGGTGGTGCTGCTCAAGCGCCTGGACGACGCCCTGGCCGACGGCGACGCGATCCGCGCCATCATCCTGGGCTCCGGCGTCAATGCCGCCGGCCGCACCCTCGGCCTGTCGCTGCCGAGCCAGCCCGCCCAGACGACGCTGCTCGAGCAGGTGCTGGCGGAGGCCCGGGTGGCGCCCGACCGCATCGGCTATTTCGAGGCCCATGGCACCGGCACCGCCATCGGCGACCCGCTGGAAGCCGGCGCCCTCGGTGCCGCCATCGGCCGGCGGCGGCGCGAGCCGCTGCCGATCGGCTCGGTCAAGACCAACATCGGCCATACCGAGCCGGCCTCCGGCATCGCCGGCCTGCTGAAGGCGATGCTGGTGCTGGAGAAGGGGCAGATCCCAGCCTCGCTGCATCACGCGACCCCCAATCCGGCGATCGACTTCGGCGAGCTCGGCCTCAGGGTGCCGGTGGCGCTCGAGCCGCTGCGGCGGCGGGCGCGGACGGTCACCGGGGTCAACAGCTTCGGCTTCGGCGGCACCAACGCCTGCGCCCTGCTGGCCGCCGCCCCGGCGCCCCAGGCCCTGGCCCGGCTCGGCCTGCCGGCGCTGGAGGCGGCGCTGCCGCCGCTGCTGCTCTCGGCCCGCAGC
>NZ_JAUFPN010000204.1 GCF_030409335.1 Paeniroseomonas aquatica | reverse complement strand
GTGGCCGCGGCCGCCGCGGCGGCGGCCGGGGTCGCCGGCGGCTGGGTGGTGTAGTCCGGCACGATCCGCGCCTGGGTGCCGCTGATGACCAGCACCCGCTGGCCCACCACCAGCGGGGTGGTGTCCCGCTGGGTCACCGAGATCAGCTCGTCCTTGCTGGTGCGGACGACGTATTCGAAGGCCCGGGTATCGCCGGCCACATGTTCCGCCGTGGTGCCGATGAGGCCGCCGACCAGCGCCCCGCCGACGCCGCCCAGCGCCGCGCCGATGCCCCCGCCCGGGGTCTGCGCCCCGATGACGCCGCCCGCCGCGGCCCCGGCCGCCGCGCCGGTGCTGCCCTCGGCCGTCACCGCCACGTCCCGGCGGCCGACGACCATGCCCTGCTCGACCTTGTTGGCCTGCTGCACCGCGCGGGTCGCGTAGGTATCGGGGGAGTAATCCGCGCGGCAGCCGGCCAGCAGGCCGCAGAGGATCAGGCCAAGGAAGGGGACAGGCTGGCGTGACAAGGTCGGGCACCGTTCCAGAGCGGGGATGCCCGTTGCATAGGCGTGCCCGTCGGCTTTGTCATCCGGAACCGGGCCGGGTCCGGATTGACGCCGCTTTTGCCGGGCGTGCTAGCCTCCGGCCCAGGGAGACAATGCCGGGTCGCGCCTTGCACCAAGGGACGCATCGCCATGCCCAAGCACCGGACTGCAGCATGAACCGCCGCAACCTGCTCGCCGCCTCGGCGCTCGGCCTCGGCGCCAGCCTGGCCGGCCCTAGCCTGGTCCGCGCCCAGGCGGCGCGGGTGCTGAAATTCATCCCGCAGATCGACCTCGCCTTCCTCGATCCGCACTGGACCACGGCCTATGTCACCCGCGGCCATGGGCACATGATCTTCGACACGCTCTATGGCCAGGACGCCGGTTTCAAGGCCTCGCCGCAGATGGTCGAGGGCCATGTGGTGGCCGAGGACGGCAGGCGCTGGACCCTCACGCTCCGCCCCGGCCTGCTCTGGCACGACGGCGAGAAGGTGACCGCGCGCGACTGCGTCGCCAGCATCCGGCGCTGGGCGAAGCGGGATGCGCTGGGCGGGGCGCTGATGACGGCGACCGACGAGCTCTCGGCGCCCGACGACCGCACCATCCTGTTCCGCCTGAACAAGCCCTTCCCGCTGCTGCCGGACGCGCTGGGCAAGGTGACCTCGCCGATGCCGGCGATGATGCCGGAGCGGCTGGCCAATACCGACCCCTTCAGGCAGATCACCGAGATGGTCGGCAGCGGCCCCTTCCGCTGGGTGGCGGATGAGCGCGTCGCCGGCTCCCGCAACGTCTATGCGAAATTCGAGAAGTACGTCCCGCGCCAGGACGGCACGCCGGAGTGGAACGCCGGGCCGAAGCTGGTGCATTTCGACCGGGTGGAATGGACCACCATCCCCGATGCCGCGACCAAGCAGGCGGCGCTCCAGCGCGGCGAGCAGGACTGGTGGGAGAACCCGACCCACGACCTGCTGCCGCCGCTGCGGCGCGACCGCCGCATCCGCATCGAGGTGACGAATTCCACCGGCTCCGTCGACATGATGCGGCTGAACCACCTGCAGCCGCCCTTCGACAACCCCGCCATCCGCCGCGCCATGCTGCATGCCTTCAGCCAGGCCGACTTCATGCAGGCCATCGTCGGCAACGACCCGGCGATGTACCGCACCCCGCACGGCGTCTTCTGCCCCGACACGCCCATGGCCAGCGAGGCCGGGCTCGAGCCGCTCATGGGCCCGCGCGACTTCGACAAGGTCCGGCGGATGCTGAAGGAGGCCGGCTATGCCGGCGAGAAGACCACCATGCTGGTCGCCACCGACTACGCCCAGTTCAAGGCGATCGGCGAGGTCGCCGCCGACGTGATGGGCCGCATCGGCATGACCGTCGATTTCGTGGCGACCGACTGGGGCACCATGCTGCAGCGCCGCAACAACCGCGGCCCGGTCGACCAGGGCGGCTGGTCCTGCTTCGCCACCGGCTGGGAGGGCGTGGACCACATGGACCCGTCCAACCACTATGCCGTCCGCGGCAACGGCAACGACGCCGGCGCCTGGCCCGGCTGGTGCGTCAGCCCGAAGCTGGAGGCGCTGCGCAGCGCCTGGTTCGATGCCCCGGACGTCCCGGCGCAGCAGGCCATCTGCCGCGACCTGCAGGTCCAGGCGATGCAGGACGTGCCCAGCATCCCGCTCGGCCAGTACATCCAGCCGACCGCCTACCGCAGCACCCTCGCCGGCGTCTCCAAGGGCTTCCCGACCTTCTGGAACGTCCGGCGGAGCTGACGGCGGCGCGGGGCGGGCTTGCGCTCGCCCCCCCTGGCGTGCTTGAAGGCGCCCTCCCTGCCGCCGCGGAAGGCATCGCGCGCGGCTATGCCTATGTGCGCCCGGCGGCATCCTGCCTCCTGGGCCTCGGGCTGAGACAGCCAGAGGGAAGGAGTTATCATGCCGCTCTATGAATGCGTGTTCATCGCACGCAACGACGTGACCCAGCAGCAGGTCGAAACCATCGCCGAACAGGTCGCCACCGTCATCACCGAGGCCGGTGGTGAGGTCAAGAAGCGCGAATACTGGGGCCTGCGCGGTCTCGCCTACCGCATCAAGAAGAACCGCAAGGGGCACTACATGCTCCTCGGCATCGACAGCACCCCGGCCGCGATGCAGGAAGCCGAGCGCCAGCTCGGGCTCAACGAGGACGTGCTCCGCGAGATGACGCTCCGCATCGAGGCGATCGAGGAGGCCCCCTCGGCCATCCTGACGCGCCGCGGCGAGGAGCGCGAGCGTGACCGCGGCTTCCGCGGCCCCCGCCCGCCCGGCCGCTTCACCAGCGGCCGCCGCGAGCGTGGCGACGAGCGCGAGGAATTCCGCGCCCGCCCGCGTGACGAAATGGACCCGTCGATGGGCGGGGAGGAGTAATCCATGTCCGATTATCAGCCCCCCTCCGACATGTCCCCGGCGGCCCGCCGCCCGGCCGTCGGCGCCCGCCGCCCGTTCTACCGCCGCCGCAAGTCCTGCCCTTTCTCCGGCCCGAACGCGCCGAAGATCGACTACAAGGACGTGCGCCTGCTGTCCCGCTTCCTGAGCGAGCGCGGCAAGATCGTGCCGAGCCGCATCACCGCGGTGAGCGCGAAGAAGCAGCGCGAGCTGGCCAATGCCATCAAGCGCGCCCGTTTCCTGGCGCTGCTCCCCTACGTCATCAACGACTAGGGGCAAGGGCCGAAGGTGAGGCTTGGCGACGGTGTCGGCGACAGCTCCATCGGGTTGGAATAGCGCAGGGCTGAACGCCGCGGCGGCCGCAGGGCTGGCCGCGACGGTCGCTGCCATGTGGGCCTTCCGCGGCCTGCCGGGCGGCACGATGCTGTTCTGGATGGCGCCCTTCCCGCTGTTCGCCGCCGGCCTGGCCCTCGGCCCGGCCGTGGCGGTCGGCGGCGCGCTGCTGGCGGTGGTGCTGCTGGCGGTGGTGGGCGGCGGCACCCCGGTGCTGGTCTTCCTGGCGCTGTTCGGGCTGCCGGTGCCGCTGCTGCTGCTGGCGGCCTTCCGCCACGGCGGGGTGACGCTGGACCTGCCGCTGGCCCTGCTCGGGCTCTGGCCGTGCTTCGTGCTGCTGCTGGCCGCGCTCTTCCTCGCCGACGATGGCGGGCTGGAGCCGGCCATGCGCCGCGCGGTGGAGCTGGCCCTGGCCCGGCTCGGCCTGCCGGCGCCGGAGACGATGGTGGCGGAGCTGGTGCGGGTGAAGGCGGCGGCCATCGGCTTCTGGTCCAGCCTCGCCCTGCTCGCCAATGCCGCGGCGGCCGAGCGTTTCCTGGCCCGGCGCGGCCTGCTGGCGGTGCCGGCACCGGACTGGACGGCGGCGCGGCTGCCGCGCTGGTACCCGCTGCTGCCGGCGGTTGCCGCCGGCCTGCTGCTGGCCTCGCCCGAGGGTGGTGACGCGGTGCCGCTGTCGGGCCTGCTGATCCTGCTGGTGCCGCTGTTCCTGCAGGGGTGCGGCGGCGTGCATGCCCGGCTCCGGGGCAGCCGCGCGCGGCTGCCGATGCTGGCGCTGTTCTACATGCTGCTGCTGCTCTTCCTGCAAATGATGGGTCCCGGCCTCGTCGGCCTCGGCCTCTATGACCAATTCCGGCGGCGCCCGGCGCCGCGCAACAGCTGACGAGAGACGAATTCCATGATCGACATCATCCTGATGCAGCGCGTCGAGAAGCTTGGCCAGATGGGCGAGGTGGTGAAGGTGAAGCCGGGCTACGCCCGCAACTTCCTGCTGCCGCTCGGCAAGGGCATCCGCGCCAACAAGGCGAACCTCGAGAAGTTCGAGCAGCAGCGCGTGCAGCTCGAGGCGCAGAACATCAAGCGCCGCGAGGAAGCCGAGCGGATCGCCGAGCGGGTCACCGGGCTCTCGGTCATCATCATCCGCCAGGCGGGCGAGAGCGGCGGCCTGTACGGCAGCGTCTCGGCGCGTGACATCGCCGACCTCTGCAAGGACGGCGGGCTCACCGTCAGCCGCACCCAGGTCCTGCTGGAGCAGCCGATCAAGACGCTCGGCCTGCACCCGACCCGCGTCGAGCTGCACCCGGAGGTGCATATCATGGTGACCGTGAACGTCGCCCGCAGCCAGGAGGAGGCCGACCGCCAGGCCCGTGGTGAGGCGCTCGTCCGCGAGGAGGAAGTGACCCTCGAGGACGAGCTGCGCGCCGAGCTCGGCGCCGCCGCGCAGGACTGAACCATCCTGCCGCATTATTGAACGAAGGGGGCCGCGAGGCCCCCTTCGCCAATTCTCAGGCCCGCGGGAAGTCGTAGAGCTCCGCCGGGTTGTCGACCAGCACCCGGTTCCGCTTCGCCACATCGGGCACCCAGCTGCTCAGCAGGTCGAACAGCACCGCGTCATTCGGCTTGTTGTCCGGCTTCTCGGTCGGGTGCGGCCAGTCGCTGCCCCAGACCATGCGCTCCGGGTTGGCGGCGACGAAGGCTTTGGCGACAGCGGTGCTCTCGGGGTAGTCGGGCGGCCCACCTGGGGATTCCATGTAGGCCCCGGAGATCTTGACCCAGGTATTGCCCTTGTCGAGCATGCGCCGCATGACCGCAAAGGCGGGGTGGTTCACGCCCGCTGGTTGCGGCAGCCGCCCACGATGATCGAAGACCACTCGGCTGGGCAGCCGTTGCAGCATGTCACCGGCCTCGGCGATCTGGTCGCCAAGCATGTGCAATTGCACATGCCAGCCCATCGGTGCGATGCGGCGGGACAGCGGCTCGAGCATGGCCGGCGTCGTCGTCCCGGACTGGACGAGGTTGAAGCGGATGCCACGGACGCCGGCTGCATGCAGGCGCTGCAACTCGGCATCCGTCACCGTGTCGATCACCACCGCGACGGCGCGGAAATTGGGGCCGAGCTCGGCCATGCCCTCCAGCGTCGGCCGGTTGTCGGTACCATAGAGCGAGGGCTGCACCACCACCCCCCGCGTGGTGCCGATGCGGGCCTGCAGCTTGCGGTAATCGGCCGGCGAGGCGTTGGGCGCCGGCAGGCCGCCCGGGGCCGGCGGGAACTTGTCGTCGTAGATGTGGAAGTGGCAGTCGGTGGCGAAGGGCGGCGCCGCCAGCTTCGGCCTGTCGGTGCCGGTGGAGAAGGGCACGGCGCCGGCCGCTTGCGCCTGGGCTAGGGCGGGCGCGGCGAGCAGGGCGCCGGCGGCGCCGAGCAGCGCCCGGCGCGGCGTGTTGAAGTCGGTCATGGGTCTTCCTCCGGCGGGCATCTTGGCACCCGCCGGCGGAGGCTAGGCCGGGACCCGGGCAAGGAAAAGGGCGCGGCCCCTGCGGACCGCGCCCTTCCGTAACCCCGGCAGGAAGGCCGGCTTACGCCGCCTTCGCCATCCCGCGCAGCACGTAGTGCAGGATGCCGCCGTTCTTGTAGTACTCGACCTCGTCGGCGGTATCGATGCGGCTGAGCACCTTGGTCCGCACCTCGGTCCCGTCGGCGCGGTGGATCACCACGTCCAGGGTCTGCCGCGGGGTGATCGATTCCAGCCCGAGGATGTCGACCACCTCGTCGCCGGTGATGCCGAGCGACTTGCGGTCCTCGCCATTCATGAAGACCAGCGGCAGCACGCCCATGCCGACCAGGTTCGAGCGGTGGATGCGCTCGAAGCTCTCGGCGATGACCGCCTTCACGCCCAGCAGGAAGGTGCCCTTGGCCGCCCAGTCGCGCGACGAGCCGGTGCCGTATTCCTTGCCGCCGAAGACCACCAGCGGCACGCCCTCGGCCTTGTACTTCATCGCCACGTCGTAGATCGGCGCGACCTCGCCCGAGGGGTAGTGCTTGGAGACGCCGCCCTCGGTGCCCGGCACCATCTCGTTCTTGATGCGGATATTGGCGAAGGTGCCGCGCATCATGACCTGGTGGTTGCCGCGGCGGGCGCCGTAGCTGTTGAAGTCGTCCTGGCGGACCTGGTGTTCCAGCAGGTATTCACCGGCCGGGCTGGACTTGCGGATGTTGCCGGCCGGGGAGATGTGGTCGGTGGTGATGCTGTCGGCCAGCTCGGCCAGGACGCGGGCGCCATGGATCGAGGAGACCGGCTTCACCTCGGCGGTCATGCCCTCGAAGTAGGGCGGGTTCTGCACGTAGGTGGAGCCGCTGTTCCAGCGGTAGGTGTCGCTGTCGGCATCGACCTTGATGGCCTGCCACTGCTCCGGCCCCTTGAAGACATCGCCGTAGCGGTCGAGGAACATCTCGCGGGTGACGCAGGCATGGACGGTGTCGTTCACCTCCTTCTGCGTCGGCCAGATGTCCTTCAGGTACACCGGCTTGCCGTCCGAGCCATTGCCCAGCGGCTCCTTGGTGATGTCGAGGGTGATGCTGCCGGCCAGCGCATAGGCGACCACCAGCGGCGGGCTGGCGAGGTAGTTCGCCCGCACGTTGGCATGCACGCGGCCCTCGAAGTTGCGGTTGCCCGACAGCACCGAGGCGGCGACCAGCTTGTTGTTCTCGATCGCGTCGACGATCGCATCCTCGAGCGGGCCGGAGTTGCCGATGCAGGTGGTGCAGCCGTAGCCGACAGTCTGGAAGCCGAGCGCGTCGAGGTCCTTGGAAAGCCCGGACTTGTCGAGATACTCGGTCACCACCTGCGAGCCGGGCGCCAGCGAGGTCTTCACCCAGGGCTTCACGGTGAGGCCGCGGGCGACGGCCTTCTGCGCGACCAGGCCGGCGGCCAGCATCACGTAGGGGTTCGAGGTGTTGGTGCAGGAGGTGATGGCGGCGATCACCACGTCGCCGTGGCCGAGGTCGTAGTTCGCCCCCTCCACCGGCACCCGCAGGCTGGCCTTGTCGCCCGGCACGCCCATGGTCCCGGCGGCGAGGTCCTTGGCGAAGGCCGGCGCGGCATTGGACAGCGCCACGCGGTCCTGCGGCCGCTTCGGCCCGGCGAGCGAGGGCTCGACCGTCGCCATGTCGAGCTCGAGCGTGTCGGTGAAGACCGGGTCCGGGGTGGTGGCGTCGCGCCACATGCCCTGGGCGCGGCAGTAATCCTCGACCAGCTTGATGCGGTGCTCGTCGCGGCCGGACAGCTTGAGGTAGCCGATGGTCATGGCGTCCACCGGGAAGAAGCCGCAGGTCGCGCCGTATTCCGGGGCCATGTTGCCGATGGTCGCGCGGTCCGCCAGCGCCAGGTCGTCGAGGCCCGAGCCGTAGAACTCGACGAACTTGCCGACCACGCCCTTCTTGCGCAGCATCTGCGTCACGGTCAGCACCAGGTCGGTGGCGGTGACGCCCTCGCGCAGCTTGCCGGTCAGCTTGAAGCCGATGACGTCGGGGATGAGCATGGCGATGGGCTGGCCGAGCATGGCCGCCTCGGCCTCGATGCCGCCGACGCCCCAGCCCAGCACGCCGAGGCCGTTCACCATGGTGGTGTGGCTGTCGGTGCCGTAGCAGCTGTCGGGATAGACGAAGGTGTCGCCGGTGTCCTGGGCGGTCCAGACCACCTGCGCCAGGTACTCGAGGTTCACCTGGTGGCAGATGCCGGTGCCCGGCGGGACGACGCGGAAATTATCGAAGGCCGACTGGCCCCAGCGGAGGAACTCGTAGCGCTCGCCATTGCGCTGGAACTCGACGTCGACGTTCTTCTGCAGCGCGGCGGCGGTGCCGGAGTAGTCCACCATCACCGAATGGTCGATCACGAGGTCGACCGGCAGCAGCGGGTTGACCTTCCGCGGATCGCCGCCGAGCGAGATGATGCCGTCGCGCATCGCCGCCAGGTCGACCACCGCCGGCACGCCGGTGAAGTCCTGCAGCAGGATGCGCGAGGGGCGGAAGGGGACCTCCTTCTCGGAATGGCCCGCGGGCAGCCAGCCGGCGATCGACTTGGCGTCGTCCACGGTGTAGCTGCGGCCATCCTCGAAGCGCAGCACGTTCTCCAGCAGCACCTTGAGGCTGTAGGGCAGGCGCGTCACGTCGCCGATGCTCTTGGCCGCCTCGGGCAGGCTGAAGTAGTGGTAGGTCTTGCCGTCGACCGAGAGGGTGCGGCGGGTCTTCAGGCTGTCCTGCCCGATCATGCGCATGGTCCGGGGGCCCTTTTTCCGGTGTCGGCATCGGCTATGGTGCGATGCGGAGAGGCCGGTTTTAACCACGCTGCCGCATGCCGGTCCATGGCCTGCGGCTTTGTCAAGGCCAGATGAGAGAGGTTCGCAACTGGCCGTGCTCGAAGCCGACAACCTGGCGTGCCTCCGCGGCGAGCGGGCGATCTTCGCCGGCCTGTCCTTCACCCTGGGGTTGGGGGAGGCGGTGCTGCTGGTCGGCGCCAACGGCGCCGGCAAGTCGAGCCTGCTGCGGCTGCTGGCCGGGCTGCTCACTCCGGCCGAGGGGCGCCTGCTGTGGGACGGCGAGGATGCCCTGGCCGACCGCGCCGGCCATGCCGCCCGGCTCCGCTACCTCTCGCACCAGGATTCGCTGAAGCTGGCGCTGACGGCGCGGGAGAACCTCGCCTTCTTCGCCCGGCTCTGGGGCGGCACGCCGGAGGCGGCGCTGGCCGAGCTCGGCCTCGCCCCGCTGGCGGAGCTCCCGGCCCGCATCCTCTCCTCCGGCCAGAAGCGCCGGCTGGCCCTGGCCCGGCTGGCCCTGGCGCCGGCCGCGCTCTGGCTGCTGGACGAGCCGACCGTCGGGCTCGACGCCGCCTCGGTCGCCCGGCTCGGCACCCTGCTGGCGCGGCACCGCGCCGCCGGCGGCATGGTGCTGGCCGCCACCCACCTCCCCCTCCCCCTGCCCGGCGCGCGGGAGCTGCGGCTGTGAGCGCCTGGCGGGCCCTGCTCGGGCGGGAGCTGCGGCTGGCGCTGCGCCACCCCGCCGATTCGCTCGCCGCGGTGATGTTCTTCGTGCTGGTCGCGGCGCTGTTTCCCTTCGGCATCGGCCCGGCGCCCGAGGCGCTGGCGCGGCTGGCCCCCGGTGCCCTGCTGGCCTCGGCGCTGCTGGCGGCGCTGCTGCCGCTGGACCGGCTGTTCGGTGCCGATGCCGAGGACGGCACCCTCGACCAGCTGCTGCTCTCGGGCATCGGCCCTGCCGCCGTGGCGCTGGCCAAGGCCGCGGCGCATTGGCTGACCACCGGGCTGCCGCTGCTGCTGGCGACCCCCATCGCCGCCGCCATGCTGAACCTGGCGCCCGGCGCCTGGCCGGCCGCCATGGCCGCGCTCGGCCTGGCCACCGGCTTCCTGTCGCTGCTGGGTGTCGCCGGCGCGGCGCTGACGCTGGGTGCCCGCCGCGGCGGCGTGCTGCTGCCGCTGCTGGTGCTGCCGCTGGCCATCCCGGCGGTGATCTTCGGCGCCGCCGGGATCGAGGCCGCGGCCGCCGGCCTCCCGGCGCGGCCCTACCTGCTGCTGCTCGGCGCCCTGTTGGCCGGCGCGCTGCCGCTGGCGCCGCTGGCGGCGGGCGCCGCGCTGCGGGTCGAGTAGCCCCTCCCTGCCGCCGCATCCCTCCCCATCTGCTGCAGGGATGAAGGACCCCGGCCCATGCTCCCTCGCCTGCTCTCCGCCGCCACGGCCCTGCTGCTCGGCGCCTGCTCGGTCATCGGCGTGAGGTCGGGGACGGAGGAGCCGCGCTTCGAGGTGCTGGACCGGCAGGGTCCGCTCGAGATCCGCCGCTACGCCTCGCGCCTCGCCGCCGAGACCCTGGTCGCCGCCGACAGCGAGGAGGCCGCCCGGCGCGAGGGCTTCCGCCGCCTTGCCGGCTACATCTTCGGCGCCAACCGCGGCCAGGCCCGCATCGCCATGACCGCGCCGGTGGCGCAGGCCCCCGAGCGCATCGCCATGACCGCCCCGGTCGCCGCCGCCGCCACGGCCGACGGCTGGACCATCCGCTTCTACATGCCGGCGCGCTTCACCCGCGAAGCCCTGCCCATCCCCGACGACCCCCGCGTCACCATCGCCGAGGTCCCGGCCGAAACCCTCGCCGTGCTGCGCTATGCCGGCCTCCCCGGCGCGGCGGCGGCGGCCAGGCAGCGTGCCGCCTTGCTCGCGGCGCTGGCCACCGGCCCCTGGCAGGCCGCCGGCGAGCCCTTCGACTGGTTCTACGACCCGCCCTGGACCCTGCCGCCCGCCCGCCGCAACGAAGCGGTCGTCGCGGTCACCCCGCGCCGGCCCTGAGCGGGGTCCCTGGCGCCGGGCTCTCGGCCGACCTGCCGCGCCGCAGCGCCAGCGCCGGCAGCACCGCCACCAGGCAGGCGACGGCGACCGCGAGGAAGCCGTCGCGGAAGCCCAGCATCGCCGCCTGCGCCTGCACCGCCCGGCCGAGATACTCGTAGGAGCCGGCGAGCAGCTCGGTCGCCGGCACGCCTTCCTGCGCCAGCATCCCCTGCACCATCCGCAGGTAGTCGAGCGTCGCCGCACCGCCGCCGTCCTGGGTCGCGGTCAGCGCCTGGGCATGCAGCTCGACATGCCGCTCCAGCCAGATCGACAGCAGGTTCACCCCGAGCGCTCCGCCGAACTGCCGGGCGAAATTAATTCCCCCCGCCCCCTGGCCGAGGAAGCGCGGCGGCAGCGCTCGCAGCGCCCCGGCATTCATGCTGGGCATGGCCAGCCCCAGCCCGACCCGGCCGACCAGGATCCAGAGCGCCAGGGTCCAGAAGGGGGTGTCGGTATGCACCCCGCGCAGCAGCCAGCAGGACAGCGCGAACAGCAGCAGCCCGGCGGCGATCGGCTGCCAGACCGGCACCCGGTCGGCCAGCCGGCCGGCGATCGGGAAGACCGCCACCAGAATCAGCCCGGCCGGCATCAGCACCAGGCCCGCGCGCGTCGCGGTATAGCCCTGCACCGTCTGCACGAACAGCGGCAGCAGGTAGGTGGTGCCGAAGATGCAGGCGCCATAGACCAGCGCGACGGCGAAGGCCCCGGCGAAGCCGCGGTGGAGGAAGATGCGCGGGTTCAGCAGCGGCGCCGGGCAGCGCCACTCCCAGGCCAGGAAGCCGAGCGCGGCCAGCAGCGCGATGCCGAGTTCCATATCGACCCGCTTCGACCCCCAGCCCTGCTGCTGCCCGCTCGACAGCCCGGTGAGCAGCGCCGCCAGCGCCAGGATCAGCAGCAGGAAGCCGAGGCTGTCGAAGCGCCGCCGCGGCCCCTCCCCCGCCCGGTCCGGCATGAAGACGAGGCCCATCGCCAGCCCGATGAGGGAGAAGGGCACCGCCAGGAAGAAGACGCTGCGCCAGCCGTAGTTGTCGACCATCAGCCCGCCGATGGTCGGCCCCAGCGCCGGCGCCAGCACGATGCCGACGGCATAGATCCCCATGGCCGAGCCGCGCTTCTCCGGCGGGAAGACCTGGAAGATGATCTGCATCGCCAGCGGCTGCAGCATCCCCGCCGAGGCGCCCTGCAGGATGCGGCCGGCGATCAGCAGCCCCTCGTTCGGCGCCAGGCCCGAGACCGCCGAGCCGACCAGGAAGAGCGCGACCGAGCCGGCATAGGTCGCCCGGCAGCCGAAGCTGTCGACCAGCCAGGCATTGAGCAGCATGGTGCCGGTGACGGCGGCGAGGAAGCCGGTCGAGAGCAGCTGCGCCTCGTCCTGGCCGATGCCGAAGGCGCCCATCACGTCGGGCAGCGCGACGTTGACGATGGTCGAGGACAGGATGGTGGCGATGGTCCCGATCATCGCCGCGACGGTGACCAGCCAGCGGTAGGAGGGGCCGAAGCGGGCGCCGAGGCTCTCCAGCGTCCGCCGCGGCACCGGCGGGAGGGCCGGTGCCGCGGCGTCACTCACCCGCGGAAGCCTCGATCTGCACCATCATCCCCGGCCGCAGCAGGCCGGGCTCCGGCGCCGGCCGCAGTGCGATGCGGACCGGCAGGCGCTGGGTGATCTTGGTGAAATTGCCGCTCGGGTTCGGGCTCGGCAGCAGGGCGAATTCGCTGGTGGCGGCCCCGGCGACGCGCTCCACCACCGCCTCGAAGACCCGGCCGGGGATGGCATCGACCGCGACGCGCACCGGGGTGCCGGGGCGGAAATGGCGGATCTCGGTCTCCCGCACGTTGGCCTCGATCCGCACCCGGGCCGGGTCGTGCAGCATCAGCACCCGCTGCCCGGCCGCGACGTATTCCCCGGGGTCGATGAAGACCCGGTCCACCGCCCCGTCGAAGGGCATCAGGATGGTGCGGTCGCGGATGTCGAGCGCCACCCGGTCGCGCTGCGCCGCCACCTCCCGCCCCTGCGGGTCGAGCCCGTCGAGCTGGCGGCGCAGTACGTTCAGCTCCTCCCGCGCCGCCGTCGCCGCGGCGATCTGCGCCTCGGCATTCTGGATCTCGGCGATGGCGCCCAGCACCTTCTGCCGCGCGGTATCGAGGCCGCTGCGCGCCTGGTCGTAGCGCTGGCGGGTGCCGCTGCCGCTGTTCATGAGCTGCATCGCCCGGCCGAACTCGGCCTCGGCATAGATCCGCTCCGCCTCGGCCGAGGGCAGCGCCGCGCGGGAGACCTCGAGCTTGGCCCGCGCCCCGGCCTGCTGGCTGCTGGTCTGCAGGTCGACCATGGCGACCCGCGCCTCGAGCTCCTGCCGCCGCGCGTCGAGGCTGGCGAGCCGGGCCTCCAGCTCGGCCAGGAACAGCGCCTGCTCGCGGCTGTCGATGCGGACCAGCACGCTGCCGGCCGCCGCCTGGTCGCCGGCGATGACCCGCACCTCCGCCACCCAGCCCGGCACGCGGGAGGAGACGGTGATCATGTCCGCCGCCACCCGGGCGTCGTCGACGAAGACCAGGGTCACGAAGCGGTGGATGGTCCAGCCCGCGCCGGCCAGCAGCGCCAGCACCACCGCCGCCAGCGCCAATGGCCGCAGCCGGCGCAGCAGCGGCGGCCTGAGCGCGGCCCGGGCGCCGCTACTCGGGCCGACGTCCATCCGGGGCCTCCGCCGCCGGCGTCGCCGCGAGGCCGATGGCCACCCGCTCCAGCACCGCCAGGCAACCGGCCAGCTCATCCTCCGGGATGCCGCACAGGATCTCGGCCCGCACCAGGGTCGCCGCCGCCTCGATCCGGTGGATCAGGGGGGTCGCCTGCACCGTCAGGTGCAGGGTCTTGGCACGGCGGTCCTGGGTCGATTCCCGGCGTTCCACCAGCCCCTGCCGCTCCAGCCAGTCGAGGGTGCGGACCAGGGTCGGCCCCTCGATCAGCAGCCGCTGCGCCAGGTCCTTCTGGGTCATGCCGTCGCCGCCACGGGCCAGCGCGAGCAGCGCCAGCCAGCGCGCCTCGGTCAGCCCGAATTCGGCGATCCTCGCATCCAGCCGACCGCGCCAGCGCCGCGCGATCTGCGCGATGGTGATGCCGATCCTCCACTGGGTATGGGCAAGCGTCGACCCGTCCCGCATGGGGGAAGGCTAGACCGCCGGCGAATAGCTAGGAAGCTAGATGTTTGCTTTCCGTGGTCGATTTGGGGGTGGCCGCCGGGCCGGGGCGGTCGCATGCTGGCCCGAACGTCCCAATAATCGACACGCGGGAGTAGTCCCATGGCCGACCGCCGGCGCCGCGACATGACCCTGGTCGCCTTCCTCCAGGCGCAGAATTGCTCGAACTACCCCGGCTCCTGGCGCCATGCCGAGGCGATCCCGGACTTCCTGACCGCCGAGCACTACATGCGGATCGCCCGGACGCTGGAGGAGGGCAAGTTCCACCTGGCCTTCTTCGACGACCGGCTGGCGATGCCCGACATCTACGGCAACGACCACCGCCCGGCGGTCGAATACGGCATCCGCAGCGTGAAGATGGACTTGATCCCGCTGCTGACGGCGATGGGGCTGGCGACCAAGCACCTCGGCCTCGGCGGCACCTATTCGACCACCTACTACGAGCCCTTCCACGTCGCCCGCACTTTCGCCACGCTGGATCTGATGATCGGCGGCCGCGCCGCCTGGAACGTGGTGACCAGCCTGAACGACTCGGAGGCTCGCAACATGGGCCGCACCGAGCACCCCGGCCACGACGAGCGCTACGACCGGGCCGACGAGTTCATCGAATGCGTGCTCGGCCACTGGCAGAGCTGGGAGGATGACGCGCTGGTGGTCGACCGCCGGCGCGGCGGCACCTTCGCCGACCCGAACAAGGTCCACCGGCTGGACTACCAGGGGAAGTACTTCGCCAGCCGCGGCCCCTTCACCGTGCCGCGCTCGCCGCAGGGCCAGCCGGTGATGATCCAGGCCGGGCAGAGCGGCCGCGGCAAGCTGTTCGCGGCCAAATGGGGGGAGCTGGTCTTCGCCTCCTACAAGACGCTCGCCATCGCCAAGGCGCAGTATGCCGAGCTGAAAGGCGCCGTCTCGGCGGCCGGCCGCGACCCCGACAGCGTCCGCATCGCCCCGCCGATCTATGCCGTGGTCGGCGAGACGCGGGCCATCGCCCGCGAGAAGGAAGCCTATTTGGCGAGCCTGGCGCAGCCGGAGGATGCGCTCTGCCTATTGGGTGAGATCCTGAACTTCGACTTCTCGAAGCACGGGCTCGACGGCGCGCTGACGGATGCCGACATGGCCGGCATCACCGGGCAGCACGCGCTGCGCGACCGCATCATCGCCGCCTCCGGCACGAACAACCCGACGCCGCGCCACTTCATCGAGAAGAGCGGCCGCGGCACCATCTACGAGATGCCGGTCTTCTGCGGCACCGCGGCCGATGTCGCCGACGAGATGGAGGCCTGGTACCAGGGCGAGGGCTGCGACGGCTTCGTCGTCGCCGCGACCCACCGCCCCGGCGCCTACGAGGACTTCTCCCGCTACGTGGTGCCGGAGCTGCAGCGGCGCGGCGTCTTCCACCAGGACTACGCCGGGACCACGCTGCGGGAGAACCTGGGCCTGCCGAAATCCGTGGCGCGTGGCGCCCCCACGATGCGGCTGTAGGGGGCCAGGAGATGCGCGAATTCCGGATGGTCTCGACCAGCGGCATCCTCGGCTACGGCTATCCCGAAGCCAGCCTGAATGCCGCGCTCGAGCGCGGCGTCGACATGATCGGCTGCGACGGCGGCAGCAGCGACCCGGGGCCCTACTACCTCGGCAGCGGCAAGCCCTTCGTCTCGCTGCGGGCGATGAAGCGCGACCTGCGGCTGATGCTGATCGCCGCCATCCGCCACCGGGTGCCCATGGTCATCGGCACCTGCGGCGGCGCCGGCGGCGAGCCGCATCTGCGGATCGTGGCGCAGATGGTCCGCGACATCGCCCGCGACGAAGGCCTGCACTTCAACCTGGCGCTGATCCATGCCGAGCAGGACAAGGCGCTGATCCGGCGCCGCATCGCCGAGGGCCGGACCAAGCCGCTGGGCCGCATGGGCCCGCTCGATGCCGCGACGGTCGAGCGCGCCACCCGCATCGTCGGCATGTGCGGGCCGGAGCCCTATATGCGGGCGCTCGACCAGGGCGCCCAGGTCGTGCTCGGCGGCCGCAGCAGCGACCCCGCCCCCTTCGCCGCCAATGCCATGCGGGCGCAGCTGCCGCCCGGCCCCGCCTGGTACGCCGGCAAGATGCTGGAATGCGGCGCCGCCCCGGCCCTGCCGAAGGGGCCGGACTGCCTGCATGTGATCGTGCGCGAGGACGGCGTCATCTGCGAGCCCATGGGCGACCGCGCCTGCACGCCGATGTCGGTCGCCAATCATTCGCTGCATGAGAATGCCTCGCCGATCCGCCATGTCGAGCCGGGCGGCACGCTCGATACCAGCGACTGCCGCTTCGAGGCGGTCTCCGACAAGGCGACGCTGGTCACCGGCATGCGCTGGGAGCCGGCCGAGGCCTATACGGTGAAGATCGAGGCGGCGGAGAAGCTCGGCCACCGCGCGCTCGCCATCTGCGGCACCCGCGACCCGGTGCTGATCGGCCAGCTCGACCATTTCCTCGGCCTGGTGCGGGAGCTGGTGCGCGGCAAGGCGCAGGACCTCGACATCGCGCCGGAGGAGTACCGCCTGACCATCCATACCTATGGCAAGGACGGCGTCATGGCGGGGCGGGAGCCGGTGCGGGAGATCCGCGGCCACGAGCTGGGCTTCGTGCTCGACGTGGTGGGCCAGTCGGAGGAGGTGGCGCAGGCGGTCGTCGCGCTCACCCGCACCAGCATGCTGCACAGCGACTTCCCGGGCCGGCTCTGCAAGGAAGGCAACATGGCCATCCCCTTCTCGCCCTCCGACCTCTCGGCCGGGGAGGTCTTCCGCTTCAGCATGTCCCACGTGATCCTGCCGGACGACCCCTATGAGATGTTCCCCATCGAGCATGAGAGGGTCTAATGCCCGATGGCCGTAGCGCCGCATGGCGCGAAGGGCTGGATCGGTCATCCTTGAGGAGATTGCCATGGCCCTGATCCGCGACATCGCCAAGGTCTGCAAGAGCAAGAACGCCGGCCCCTTCGACCTGACCCTGGACTTGGTCTTCGAGAGCGACGCGCTGTTCGAGCAGGTGCGGGCCAGCGGCGTGCTCTGCCCGGCGCTGTTCGCCCGGCTCTATGGCGTCGAGGCCGCCGACGTGCTGTTCACCCCCTACCCCGCCGGCCGCGCCTTCAAGGCGACGCTGCCGCGGCTGGTGCCGGCCGGCGACATCGGCGACACCGATGTCTATGGCGCGCAGCAGCATGCGCCGATGCTCGACGTGGATATCCCGCTGTGATCCTGACGTCCCGCACCGATGGCGTCGCAACGCTCGGCCTGAACCGCCCCGACCGCGGCAATGCCCTTGGCCCGGAGCTGGTCGAGCAGCTCACCAAGGCCTTCGACGAGGCGCTGGCCACCGGCGCCCGCCTCATTGTTCTCCGTGGCGAGGGAAGGCACTTCTGCACCGGCTTCGACCTGACGGACCTCGAGAGCCTGACCGACGGCGACCTGCTGCTGCGGGTGGTGCGGATCGAGGCGCTGCTGCAGCGAATCCATGCCGCGCCGGTCACCACCATGGCCATCGCCAGCGGCCGCACCTTCGGCGCCGGGGCGGATCTGTTCGCCGCCTGCGACCACCGCATCGCCCTCGCCGGCGCCAGCTTCGCCTTCCCCGGCCCCGCCTTCGGCCTGGTGCTGGGCACCAACCGCCTGGCCAGCCTGGTCGGCCGCGACCGGGCGCGCGCCACGCTGCTGGCCGGCGCCGAGGTGCCGGCCGCGGCGGCGCTGGCCGCCGGCCTCGCCACCGCCACCATGGCGGCCGAGGACACCCCCGCCGCCATTGCCGTCGCAGCCGAGGCCGCCGCCCGGCTGGACCCGGCGACTGTCGCCGCCCTGCACCAGCGGACCTCCCGCGCCGAGGATGATGCCGACCTCGCCGCCCTGGTCCGCTCCGCCGCCCGTCCGGGCCTGAAGCAACGCATCCTCGACTACCGCGCCGCGGTCGCCGCGCGCGGCAAGAGCTGAAGGGAAGACACCGATGCCGACAATCCAGGCGGAGAAACTCCGCGAGATCGGGCAGGCGCTGCTCGTCGCCCATGGCGTGCCGGAGGAGGAGGCGGCGACGGTCGCCCGCCACTGCGTCGCCGCCAACCTCGCCGGCCACGACAGCCACGGCGTCATCATGCTGCCGAACTACATCGAGCGGGTGCGGGTCGGCCACATCGTCCCCGGCGCGCCCTTCACCATCGTGCAGGAATCGCCAACCACCACCGTTGTCGACGGCAATTGGGGCTTCGGCTACGTCATTAACGAGCGCGCGATGGCGCTGACCATCGAGAAGGCCGAGACGAGCAACATCGCCGCCACCACGGTGTTTCGCCAGGGCCATGTCGGGCGTCTCGCCAGCTACCCGCTGATGGCCGCCCGCGCCGGGATGATCGGCATGGCCTGGGCCGACAGCGGCCGGTCCCCGAAGGGCGTCGCCCCCTTCGGCGGCCGCACCGCCCGGCTCGGCACCAACCCCTGGGCCATGGCGGTGCCCTCCGATCTCGACGGCCCCTTCTGCATGGACTTCGCCACCTCCGCCGTCGCCATGGGCAAGATCAAGCTGGCCGAGGCGCGCGGCCAGGAGATCCCGCTCGGCTGGGTGGTGGACAAGGACGGCGATCTGACCGCCGACCCCAAGGGCATCAATGGCGGCGCCCTGCTGCCGCTCGGCGGCCCGGGCGAGGGCTACAAGGGCACCGCGCTGGCCGCCATGGGCGAGATCTTCTGCGGCATCCTGACCGGCCTCGGCTTCGGGGTGGAGCCGAGCGGGCGGCACAACGACGGCTGCTTCCTCATCGCCATCAAGGTCGAGGCCTTCCGCCCGCTGCTGAGCTTCCGCCAGGAGGTCGCCGATTTCGCCCACTACCTGAAGGACACGCCCCCGGCCAAGGGCAGCCAGGGCGTGCTCTACCCCGGCGAGATCGAGCACCGGCAGGAGACCAAGCGCGGCGCCGAGGGCATCGAGATCGAGGAAGCCACCTGGGCCAAGCTCGGCGCCCTGGCGCAGGCGGGGGGCATCGCGGAACGCCTGGGCTTCGCCGGCTGACCGGGCCCCGCCCCTAGAACCGGAGGGCCATCAGCACCTCGTCGCAATAGGCCTCCCCGAGCTTCAGGGCCCTTGGCTCGACGCCATAGGCGCTGAAGCCCAGCCGCGCATAAAGCCGGATCGCGGCCGGATTCGAGGCGCCGACCGAGAGGCGGACCTCCTCGACGTGGCTGCGCGCATGCTCCAGCAGCGCGCCCGCCAGCGCCGTGGCAAGCCCGCCGCCGCGCGCCTCCGGGCGGACGAGCATGCCCCAGAGCACGCCCTTGTGCCGCGCCTTGGCCACGCCGTTCAGCTGCAGCCCCACCACCCCGGCCAGGGGCCCTGCGCCGGTCTGCCAGCCGCCCCAGACCGCATGCACCTCCAGGCGACCGGCGAACCAGGCGAGCGGCCTGCCCGCCTCCTCCTCGAAGGCGGCGCCGAAGGCCTCCGGGTGGCGGCGCAGCCCGAGGAGGCGCAGGTCGCGGAAGGCCGCGGCATCGGCGGCGCCGAGCCGCCGCAGGGTGAAGCCCGGCTTGGCGGCTCCCGCCGGCATCCCGGGCATGGGCAGGCCGGGGCTCAGGCGATCTTCAGGAAGGGCGCCGCCCGGCTCGGCTCCTCGAACCACCGCCGCAGCTCCTTCGCCGTCTCCGGCTGGCCGAAGTAGTAGCCCTGCGCCTCGGTGCAGCCGGCCTCGCGCACCGCATGCAGCTGCGCCGCGGTCTCCACCCCCTCGGCCGTCGTCGCCATGCCGAGCTGGTTGGCGAGGTGCGCCACCGAGTTGACGATGGCGAGGCAGTCGTGCCGCGTCGCCATCTCCCGCACGAAGGACTGGTCGATCTTGATCTTGTCGAAGGGGAAGGAACGGAGGTAGCTGAGCGAGGAATAGCGGGTGCCGAAATCATCCAGCGAGGTCCGGATGCCGGTGTTGCGGAAGGCCGCGAGGATCTCCGCCACCCCGCCATCCGCCTGCAGCAGCGCCGATTCGGTGATCTCGAGTTCCAGCCGCTGCGGCGCCAGGCCGGAGGCCTGGACCACCTGCAGCACGGTCGCGGCGACATCAGGGGCGCGGAACTGCAGGGGCGAGAGGTTCACCGCCACCTTCAGCGGCGCCGGCCAGGTATTGGCCTCCCGCGTCGCCTGCTCCAGCACCCAGCGGCCGACCACCTCGATCAGCCCGATCTCCTCCATGATCTCGATGAAGATGCCGGGCGAGACCATGCCGCGGGTCGGGTGGCGCCAGCGCAGCAGGGCCTCGAAGCCGGAGAGCCGGTTGGCCGCCAGGCCGAAGATCGGCTGGTACCAGACCTCGAGCTGGTTCAGCGGCAGCGCCTCGCGCAGATCCGCCTCCATGGCCAGCCGCTCCTGCAGCTCGGCCTCCATGCTGTGCTCGAAGAACCGCCAGGTGCGGCGGCCGGCGGCCTTGGCGCGGTACAGCGCCATGTCGGCATTCTTCAGCAGCTGGTCGACCGAGGAGGCGAAGCCCTGGTCGGTCGCCGTCGCCGGATCCTGGCCGCGGGTGCCGGCCAGGGCGATGCCGATGCTGACCCCGACCAGGGCCCGGTAGCCGGAGAGCTCGTAGGGGGCGCAGACCACCTCGACCAGCCGCTGGGCCAGGGCGGCGGCATCCTCCGGCTGGCGGGTGGGCCCCTGCAGGATGGCGAACTCGTCGCCACCGAGCCGCGCCACCAGGTCGCCCTCGCGCACGCAGGCGCGCAGCCGGCGCGCGACCTCCCGCAGCAGGGCGTCGCCGACCGGATGGCCCAGGGTGTCGTTCACGTTCTTGAAGTGGTCGAGATCGAGGAAGAGCAGCGCCAAGCTGTCCTCGCCGCTGCGGCGGACCGCCAGCGCCTCGTCCATCCGCTCGCGGAACAGCAGGCGGTTCGGCAGGCCGGTCAGCACGTCGTGGTGCGCCATGAAGGTGATGCGCGCCTCGACCCGCCGCCGGTCGGTGATGTCCTCGTAGGTGGCGACCCAGCCGCCGTCGGCCATCGGCTGGTGCGAGACCGCCAGGGCGCGCCCGTCCGCTCCCTCGCGGAAGAAGGTGCCCGGCCGGGCATCGGCCAGCAGCGCCTCCTGCGCCAGCCGCACCGCGGCCAGCACCGACGCCTCGAAGCGCCCGCCCGCCACCATGGCGGCAAACAGCGAATCCATGGTCGCCCCGGGGCCGCCGAAATCCTCGTCCAGGCCGAAGAGCTCGATGAAGCGGGTATTGCAGACGATCAGCCGCCGCTCGGCGCTGAACATGCAGAGCGCCTGGGACATGTTGTTCAGCGCCGCGTCGAAGCGGGCATTCTGCACGTTCAGCTCGGCGTCGCGCAGCCGGAGGGCGCGGTACTGCTGCTGCACCTCGCCCATCGCGTCCTGCGCCTGCTCCTTGGCGGTGGCCAGCTGGCGGCCGGTGCGGGTGAGGTCCTGCACCAGCGCATTGACCTCCCGGTTGGCGTTCCGGACCAGCCGGTTATGCACCATCAGCGTGGCGATCAGCACGGCGCAGCAGAGCAGCAGGGTGATCAGCACGCCCGAGAAGATCCAGTGCAGCTGCGCCAGATGCTCGATGTCGGCGGTGATGAGGTCGTTGCCGGAACTGTAGGAGGCGGAGGCCAGCCGGGTGAGCCGCGGATTGAGGTCGCCCAGGAGGGTCAGCAGGCGGTCCGCCACCGCCGGCTCGCCCAGCCGCTCGATCATCGGCTGCGCGGTGGCGATGGCCCGCCGCAGCTGCGCCACCGTGGCCTCCCGCTCCGGCACCGCGCGGATGAAGGGCCAGACCTCGCCGCCGCCGAGCAGCTGCGACCGGTTGGCGACGATGTCCAGCCAGAGCTGGACCGTCTCCAGCCCTTCCTCGTCGGGCTTCAGCCGGTAGCTGGCGATGGCCGATTGCAGCCGCGCCACCTCCAGCGCCGACTGGCTGATGAGCCAGGTGACGTTGTAGCGCGAGACCGAGCGCAGCGACTGCTGCCGCTGCAGGATCAGGACCGAGGTATAGGCCGCGGCGAGCGCCAGGAAGACGATGACGACCAGGAAGCCGATGCGGGGAAAGCGCGAGAGAGCGGTGCCGGGGGGCGGACGCAGGGTCACGTTCAGGCCGGGCGGCAGGTCCACGGCGTCAGCGCCCGGCCGCGACCGGTCCGCGGGGCGGTCCGGGCGGGGCAGAGGACCAGGCGGCAAGGCCGCAGCGCGGGGGGATCATGTCGAGCCGATCCTGGGTCAGCGGACCACCAGTCTGGCAACCTGCCAAGCCGAGCGGCCATAATAGCGCGGCGAGCGGAGTTCCGCATTGGTGTCGTAGGGGTAGACGATGAACAGCGGCCCCTTGTCGCGGATCGTCAGGTAGTTGCCGTCGCGCTTGAGCGCGAGCATGACCCCCCAGCGGGCGAAGTCGGCCACCGGGATCTCGGTCGAGTAGTCGTTCAGCGCCACCGCCTGCACCGTCTCGCCCTGCGCGCCGACACGCTGCAGCAGGCGGGTCATCGGCACGCCCTCGAAGGTCACCGCGCCATCGTACCAGGGCGTCACGGTGGTGAAGCTGGCCATGCCGAGCGCCTCGAGCATGGGGCGGTCGAATTTCGCCGCGTCACCGTCGTTGGTGATCGCGATCTTGCCGGTGATGGCCAGGATCACCCGCCCGGCCGGTTCCGCCAGCGGTCCGGTCGTGGGCGCCGCCGGCACCGCGGAACCACCCGCCGGCTGTGCCACGGCGATCCGCGCCTGGCCCGCCCAGGCGCCGGCGCCGGCTAGGCCGAAACCCCGTATCAACTGCCGCCGCGCCACAGACATCCCGTCTCTCCGTCTCATCGGTCGCCGCCACGGACCAGTCTCGTCACCATGCCGCCCCGCAGCCCGGCCAGCATGCCGAAGCAGCTCAAGGCAATCAGCCCGGCCCCGATCACGAAGGCCGGCCCAGGCACATTCCGCCAGAGCATATACCCAAGGATGAAATTCCACAGCAGAGATGTGTATTCAAGCGGCGCCATAATCGGCGCGGGAACTGATCGCGCTGCCGTGAACAGCGCGAATTGTCCGGCTCCGCCGAGCAGCCCGGCCAGCAGCAGCAGCGGCACCTGATCCAGGGCCGGCGCGACCGGCGCGCTCAGCGCCAGCGGCCCCAGCACCGCGAGGAACAGCAGGTGCGTCGCCGTGAGCTGGACCAGCGGCCCCTCGGTCCGTGCGATCCGCCGGGTCAGCAGCACCGCATAGGCCCAGAGCACCGCGGCGATCAGCGCCAGCAGCAGCGCCGGGTCGGCCTCGAAGCCCAGCGACCCGCCGCTCACCAGCGCCCCGCTGGTCCCGAGCACCACCAGGAGCCGGTGCCGCAGGCGGCTGTGCTCGCCGAGCATCCAGCCGGCCGAGAGCACCACGATCAGCGGCGCAAGGAACTGGAAGGAGGCGAGCTGGCCCAGCGGCAGGCTGCGGGCCGCGCTGAAATAGGCGCTCCAGGCCCCGAGGTTGACGACGGCGCGGCGCAGCAGCAGCCACCGCACCCGGCTGGTGAAGACGGCGCGCAGCAGCGGCCGGCCGCCGAGCGCCAGGCTGAGCAGCAGGATGGCCAGGCTGCGCACCGCCAGGATCAGCGGCAGCGCCAGGGTGGCGGCCAGCAGCTTGATGGTCGCATCCTGCCCGGCCAGCACCAGGAAGCCCGCCAGGGCGATGCCGACGCCGGCGGCCAGCGGGTGCGGCCCGGCCAGGGGCACCGCCGGCGCCGCAGGACCGGCGGGGTCGGGGGGCGCCCGCCCGGCCAGGGCCGCCGCGGCACGCCCCGGCCAGCCGGGTCCCGGCAGGCGGGCCTGCCGCAGGAAGGTCAGGCCGCGCCCGGAAGGGCGGTGCACCGCACTAGCCGGACTTGCCGAGCGCCAGGCATTCCGTCAGGAATTCCTGCTTGCGCTCCGGGTCCTCCGCCATGGTGCCGAAGTAGGCGCTGGTCACCATCCGGCCCTGATGGCTGCCGCGCACGCCGCGCTGGGTTCGGCACATGTGCACCGCGCTGATCCGCACCGCCAGTCCCTGCGGCGCCGTCCGCTGCCAGATGAAATCGCCGATCTGCTGGACCAGCTCCTCCTGGATCTGCAGCCGGGCGCCGAAATGCTCGACGATGCGGTCGTATTTCGACAGGCCGATGATCTTGCCGTCGGCCGCCGGCAGCACGCCGATATAGGCCTCGCCGTAGATCGGCATCAGGTGGTGGGCGCAGGTCGAGCGCAGGGTGATCGGCCCGATGACGATCAGCTCGTTGAAGCGCTGGACGTTGTCGAACTCGGTGATCGAAGGCGGCTCGGCGAAGCGGCCGGCCATCAGCTCCTCGATGTACATCCGGGCCACCCGCCGCGGGGTGTCGCGGGTATTGTGGTCGTTGCGGTGGTCGACCCGCAGGATGTCGAAGAGCTCCTCGAGCTTCGCCGCGGCGGCGCCGACCATGGCGGCCTGCTCGGCCGCGGTCAGCGGGGTGTCGAGCGCCTCGTTGGCGCGCTGCGGCTGGCGCAGCCGGTGCAGGGCGACGCTCATGCGACGGCTTCCCGGACCGCGGCGCGCAACGGCGCCTCGAGCACCCCGGGCGGCTCGTAGGTGCAGCCCTCCACCTGGCCCGGCTGGCCGCGCTGCACGGTCACCCGGTGCAGCCCGGCGATCTTCTGGGCGAAGCGGTTCCACAGCCAGAGGGTGACGTTCTCGAGGGTCGGGACGGCGAGGCCGGGCACGTCGTTGAGGTAACGCTGGTCGATTTCGCGGCGAACCATCTCCACCACCGGCTCCACGTCGTACTGGTTGTGCGACCAGCCGAACCTGGGGTCGGGCTCGCCCCGCATATAGATGCGAACAAGGAATGAGTGGCCATGCAACCCCGAGTAGGGGGGTGTCTGGTGGGCGGCCTCGAAGGTGAATTCGCGGAATGTCTCGATCATGTCGTGTCTAGCTTTGCCGTTCACTTATAGGTTGTAATGTGACGCCCCCCATTCACCCAAGACATATCGACGGTTCTGAAACCTTATCCCAAAAACTGTGCTTGGTTTCGGTTCCATAACTTGACCGCCCTGTAAGGCATTAATTTCCGTCAACCCGCTTTGCAGCGACGCACCAGCCGGTGGATGTAGTCAAGCTTGGCGATGGCGGGAGCAGAGAGGACGAAGGGATAGAGATCCGCGGCGCCCATGCAGCGGTTGAGGCTGTTCACGGCGTAGGTCAGGGGCAGCCAGGCATCGATCAGGGTCTCGATGTCGACCGGCCCGTAAGGGTCGAAATCCACCTCGGCGGCCAGGACCCGGGCCGCGGCCGCCTCCCCGACCGCGCTCATGTCGGGCAATTGTGGATGAAGTGTTAAGCCAAATGCCCCAGCCATCTCGAGGGTGTCAATGATGTGGAGGTAGTGCGCCCAGGTCTCGGCGAAGTCCTCCCAGGGATGCGCGGTGGCGTAGGCGCTGACGAAGGCGGATTGCCACTCGGCCGGGGCACCATTCGCATAGTGAGTCTTCAACGCGGCGTTGTAGTCCTGGCTGTCGTCGCCGAAGACCGCCCGGCACTCCGCGAGCTGCCCGGCGTCGCGCACCAGCAGGTCCCAGTAGTGGTGCCCGGTCTCGTGCCGCATATGGCCCAGCAGGGTGCGGTAGGGCTCGCCCATCGCGGTCCGCCGCCGCTCCCGCTCGGCATCGTCGGCCTCGCTCAGCGCCAGCGTGATCACCCCCTCGTCATGGCCGGTCAGCACCTTCGGCCCGCCCTCGGGGTCGGCCAGTACGTCGAAGACCAGGCCATGCGCCGGATCGTCCAGCCGGTTGGCCAGCGGCAGGCCCAGCCGGCGCAGGCTGTAGATCAACCGGTGCAAGGCCACCTGCCAGCGCTGCCAGGCCTGCAGATTGGTCGGGACCGACAGGTCCGGCACCACCCGGTTGTGCCGACAGGCGGCGCAGAGCGTCTCGGCCGCATCGGAGGCGACCAGCCAGTTGCAGGCGTCGTAGGCCGCGTTGCTGCAGAGCCTCACGCTGGCGCCCGGCTGGGCGAGCGGCTGCCAGTCCTCCCCCGTGCCGGGCTCCAGCGCCGACAGCGTCGTGAGCTCCGGCATGTAACCCAGCGCGTGGCCGGACCGCTCGCAGCGGATATTCTCGAAGTACAGGACCTGATCGCAGGCCTGGCAACGGAACAGCTTCATCGGAACCTCCTCGGTCGGCGGGGGAATGGGCCCCGTCGTCGCACCGGGGAACGCGGGCAGGACGCAGCCGCGCCGGGCGAGTTCCATTGCGGCGCCGGCCGCCGCCGGCGCTAGCCCGAGGCCCCGGCCGTCGCCTCCAGCGGCTCGAGGTCGACCGCGATGCTCAGCCGGTGCGCCCCGCCGCCCAGCACCACGCCGCTCACCGGGCTGACATCGGCGTAGTCGCGGCCCCAGCCGACCACCAGATGCTCCTCCCGCACCACCACGCCATTGGTGGGGTCGAGGTCGACCCAGCCATGCGCGGGGCCCAGCCAGGCGCCGACCCAGGCATGCGACTGGTCGGTGCCGCGCCGCCGCGGCTGGCCCGGCGGCGGATAGGTCCGGATATAGCCCGAGACGTAGCGCGCCGGCAGGCCGAGCGCCCGCAGCGCGCTGATCATCAGGTGGGAGAAGTCCTGGCAGACCCCCTCCCGCCGCCGCAGCACCTCGCGCACCGGCGTGGCGAGATCGGTGACGCCGGAGCGGTAGGTGAGTTCCCGGCGGATCCGGGCATTGAGCTCGAGCAGCCCCTCCAGCACCGGCCGCCCGGGCGGGAAGCTGGCGGCGGCATACTCCCCCGCGGCGGCTTCCACCTGGACCATCGGACTCTCGAAGGTGAACTCCGCCGCCTGCCAGGCCGCCGGCCCGCCCGCCCGGGCCAGCGCCGCCACCTCCTCCCAGGGCAGGGTCCCGGCCGCCGGCGGCGGCAGCGCGAAGCCGACCTCGACGGTCGCGTCGCCGGTCACCTCGAAGGCGGCATGCGGGGTGTCGACGAACAGCCAGGTCACGTGGTTGCCGAAGTGGTCGATCGCCGCCCGCAGGCGGGAGGCCGCCGGCTCGGCGATGATCGCCGCCTCCAGCACCCGCTGCCCCGGCAGGGCGCGGGGCGTCAGGTGCAGCAAATGCGCGGCGAGGTCGACCGTGCTGCCATAGGCGTATCGCGTGGTGTGGCGGACCCGGTAGATCACGCGGCGCCGCGCAGCCGGCCGCCGGGGGCCGCCGGGCCGAGGCTGTGGGCCGCCGGCAGCAGGGTGAAGTAGCGCCGGGCGATGCGGTTCGACAGCGCCGCCATCGCCCCCTCCATCGCCCGCAGCCGCGGCGGCAGGCGCATCGCCGCCTCCGCCTGCACCGTGGCCGTCGCCACCTCCCGCACCATGCCCCGCGCTTCCTCCAGCAATTGGTCGGCCGCCGCCGCCAGCGGCGACCCGGCATCACCGTCCAGGTCGACCAGCATGTCCCGCGCCGTCGCCAGCTGGAAGGCCAGGCCGCGCGGATTGCCCTCGTCGGCCAGCACGAGATCCAGCACCGGCGCCGCCTGCAGCACGGTCAGGTAGCGGCTGCGGTAGGTGATGACCGAATCCCGCAGCTCCAACGCCAGCCGCAGCCCGGGTTCCAGCCGCGCCGGCTGGCTCGCCGCCCCCGGCTGGTCGAGCACCCGGGCCAGCTCGGCGACGATCGCCTGGGCCCGCTCCACCCGGCGGCCGAGGTCGAGGAACAGCCGGCCGCCGCCGCGCACCATGTTCTCCGCCGCCAGCCCGGCGACGGTCGCGGCGAAGGAGAGCACCGCATGGCTCGCCTCGGCCAGCTGCTCGAGCCCCTGGGCCTCCTCCCGAGCCGCCGGGCCGGGCCGCAGCAGCGCCGCCAGGTCGCGCAGGCCGTGGTGCAGAGCGAGCTGCATCTCGCCGGTCAGCCGGTCGCGCAGCAGGTCGGTCATCCGCGAGACCTTGCCGACCAGCCCGAGCACCGGCCCGCCCTCCCGCATCGCCTGCACCAGCGCCCGGGCCAGCGGCCGGCTGCCCAGCCCGGTCGCGCCGCCCTCGGCCACCTCCGGGTCCAGCAGCTCCGCCCGCACCAGGCAGGCGGACAGGCTTTTCAGCTCGGCCAGCTCGCGCGGCGTCGGCGTCGGCCGGGCCAGCCGGCTGCCGCTGGCCCGCAGCAGCCGGGCGGCGCTTTCCAGCCGTTCCAGGTAGCGGCCGAGCCAGAAGAAGTTGTCGGCGACCCGGCTGGGCAGGTCGCCCGAGGTCCGCCGGATCGCCAGCGCCGGCACCACCAGCCCGCCCGGGCCCTGGATGGCGGCGCCCTCCTCGGCCGGCACCCAGACGTCCTTGGAGAGGGTGCCGCTGCCCATCACCCGGGCCAGCCCGCCCTGCAGCGCCCGCCAGCGGCTGCCGTCGAACACCAGGAAGACCCGCAGCATGACCGGCCGCGGCTCCAGCCCGGCCGGGCCGACGCAGGGCGCGACCGAGGGCGCGAGCACCTCAGAGACGGCGTAGTCCTGCGGCGCCGCCAGCACCCGGTGCAGCAGCGCCGCCCGCGCCGCCGCATCCAGCGTCGCCGGCCGCACCGAGGGCACGGTGCCGTCCACCGCGCGGCGGACCAGCCAGGGGCCAAGGTCGCCGCCCACCAGCGCCCGCGCCGCCGGGTCGCCCAGCCACAGCGTCCGCGCCCCGCGCAGCAGCAGCGCCTCCCCCAGCAGCCGCGGCGCCAGCGCCGGCAGGAAGGCGGCCAGCCCCGGCGCCTCGGCGAAGCCGCTGCCGGGGTCGTTGACGATCTTCACCGCCCCGGACCGCGCCGCGTCCAGCAGGCCGGAAACGCCGTGCGCCATGCTGGATTCGAGCTCGAGCGGATCCATCATCCGCCCGTCCTGGCGCCGCAGCAGCACCTCGACGCGCTGCAGCCCGCGCAGCGTCTTCAGGTAGAGCACGCCGTCGCGGACCGTGAGGTCGCCCCCCTCGACCAGGGCGCAGGACAGCTCGCGCGAGAGGATGACATGCTCGAACCACAGCGGGTTGGTATGCCCGGTGGTCAGCAGCGCGACGCCGGGATTGCCGCCCGCCCCCCCGGGTGCCAGCCGCTGCAGCGCATCCTGCCAGATGTCGAAGAAGGGGCCGTGCTGGCGCAGGTCACGGGCGCGGAGGAACTCCGGCATGTGCCGCGACAGCGCCCGGCGGTTCTCCAGCACATGGGCGATGCCGGTCGGCACCGCGGTGCGGTCGGCGACCACCCGCCAGGCGCCATCCGGCGCCCGCGCCAGGTCGGCGGCATAGAGGTGCAGCAGCGGCCCCGCCCGCCCCGCCACCGGGTCGCGGCAGGGCCGCAGGAAGGCCGGGTTGGCATGGACCAGCGCCGGCGGCAGCAATCCCTCGGCCAGCAGGTGCTGCGGCCCGTAGACATCCTGCAGCACCGCCTCCAGCAGCGTCGCGCGCTGCGCCAGCCCGGCCTCGAGCGTGTCGAATTCGGCTGGCGGCAGGATCAGCGGGATGGGGTCGCAGCGCCAGGCGGCCGGCCGGTCCGGCGCCGCGGGGTTGGCCAGCAGGCTGGTCACCCCCTCGTCGGCGAAGAAGCGGTCGAGCAGCACCGCCCGCTCGGCCAGCGCCTCCCGGCCGAGGTCGGCCAGGGCGCCGAGCAGGCTGCGCCACTGCGGCCGGAAGCCGCCGGCGCCATCGACCATCTCGTCGAGCGGGGAGACCGCGTCCAAGGCTACCCGACCCGCCGCAGGTCGAGGGTGCGCGGCGCCTCCGGGCTCGGCACCGCGGCCGGCGGCGCCATGGCGCCCGGGGTATGGCCGAAGGGCTGGAAGCGGGTGCGCCGCCGCGCCTCGGCCTCGTTCGCGTTCACCGGCAGGGTCTCGTAGCTGCGGCCGCCGGGATGCGAGACATGGTGGGTGAAGCCGCCGAGGCTGCGGCCGTTCCAGCGGTCGTAGACGTCGAAGACCAGCGGCCCCTGGGCGCGGATGGTCGGGTGCAGCGCGCTCGGCGGGTCCCAGGCCTTGAAGCGGATGCCGCCGACGTACTCGCCCTGGGTCCCGGTGCTGACGAGCGGCACCGCGTGGCCGTTGCAGGCGAGGACGAAGCGCTCCTCCACCCAGCCGGCGACGCGGGCCTGCAGCCGCTCGGTGCTGCTGTCGACGTAGCGCGCGGTGCCGCCGGCCGCCGGCTCCTCGCCCAGCACGTGCCAGGGCTCGAGTGCGTGGCGCAGCTCCACCTGCATCCCGCGCAGCGTCACCTCGCCGATGCGGGGGAAGCGGAAGTCGAGGTGCGGCGCGAACCAGGCGGCGTCGAGCGGGAAGCCGAGCCCGCCGAGCTCGTCCAGCGCCTCCGCGAAATCCTGCTCGACGTAGTGCGGCAGCATGAACTGGTCGTGCAGCCTTGTGCCCCAGCGGACCAGCCTGCGCTCATAGGGGTGCTGCCAGAAGGCGGCGACCGCGCTCCGCATCAGCAGCGTCTGCGCCGCCGACATCCGCGCATGGGGCGGCATCTCCAGCGCCCGGTACTCGACCAGGCCGAGCCGGCCGGAGCTGCTCTCGGGGGCGTACATCTTGTCGATGCAGAACTCGGTGCGGTGGGTATTGCCGGTCATGTCGGCCAGGATGTTGCGGAACAGCCGGTCGACCAGCCAGGGCGGCGTCTCCCGCTGCCGGCCGACCTGGGAGAAGGCGACCTCCAGCTCGGCGATGCTGTCCTGCCGCGCCTCGTCGACCCGCGGGTGCTGGCTGGTCGGGCCGATGAACATGCCGCTGAACAGGTAGGAGAGGCTCGGGTGGTTGTGCCAGAAGCCGAGCATGGACTTCAGCAGGTCCGGCCGGCGGAGGAAGGGGCTGTCCTTCGGCGAGGCGGCGCCCATCACCACGTGGTTGCCGCCCCCCGTGCCGACATGGCGGCCGTCGAGCATAAATTTCTCGGCCGCCAGCCCGAGCTGGCGGGCCTCCTCGTAGAGCGCCTCGGTCCGCCCGACATGCTCGGACCAGCCGGTGCTGGGGTGGATGTTGACCTCGATCACGCCGGGGTCGGGGGTGACGGAGAAGCTCTGCAGCCGCTCGTCGCGCGGCGGCAGGTAGCCTTCCAGCACCACCTTGCGGCCCGCCTCGGCGGCGGTCGCCTCGATCGCGGCGGTGAGGTCGAGCCAGTCCTCGGCCGCGGTCAGCGGCGGGTAGAAGACATGGATCTTGCCGCCACGGGCCTCGACCGCGAGGGCGGTGCGGACCAGCCCCGGCTCGCCGCGGCCGACCACCGGCAGGTCCCCGGCCGCCGGGCGGAAGGCCTCGGTGCCGCCGCCGAAGGCGCCGTTCCCCGGCACCCCAGGGACCCGGGCCCCCTCGCCCGGCCGCTGCCCCAGCAGGCGCGTGGCGGCCTCCGGCGCCGGGCGGTTGGCCCGCGGGTCCTGCGGCGACAGCCTTGCGAAGGAAGCATGCGGCGGCAACGGCTCCTTCGGTGCGAAGGGATCCGCCTCGAAGTCCGGCTCGATGCTGGCCGGGTCGGCCCAGAGCAGGCTCTCGAGCGGCAGCCGCAGCCCGACCGGGCTGTCGCCGGGGACCAGGAACATCACCCCGTCGCGGAAGAACCAGCGGCCGGACTGCCAGCGCCGGACGCCGCCCTCCAGCACCCGCCGCAGCGGCAGCACGCTGCCGACCGCGGCCGCCAGCCCCTGGCCATAGACCTTGGCCAGCCGCGCCCGCTCGAGCGGGTCGCGCAGCTTGGCATCCTCGGCGAGGACATTCGCCGGAAGGCGTTTCTCCTTCCAGAGGTAGTAGTGGATGTCCTCATGCGCCGGCAGCACCAGCGCCGGGTCGAGCCCCAGCCGCCCGGCCAGCAGCGCCGCGAAGCGCGCGGCATCCGCGGCCGTCGCGGTATCGGCGTCGTCGTCCGAGGCCAGCAGCGCCGCGTCGCGCCAGACCGGCTCGCCGTCGCGGCGCCAGTGGCAATGCAGCGCCCAGCGCGGCAGCTGCTCGCCGGGGTACTGCTTGCCCATGCCGTATTGCAGCGCCGCGCCCGGCGACCAGAGCTCCGCCAGCCGGCGCAGCAGCCGCCCGGCATAGATGCGCTTGGTCGGGCCCATGGCGTCGGTGTTCCACTCCGCCGCATCCATGTCGTCGGCGGCGATGAAGGTCGGCTCGCCGCCCATGGTCAGCCGGACGTCGCCCGCGGTGAGTGCCGCATCCACCCGGTGGCCCTGGGCCAGGATCGCCTGCCACTGGTCCTCGGCATAGGGCTTCGTCACCCGCGGCGTCTCGCGCACCCGGGTGACCGACATGGCGAAGTCGAACTCGGTCTCGGCCGGCTCGACCAGGCCGCTGATCGCCGCCGCCGAGGCCGGCTCCGGGCTGGCGGCGAGCGGGATATGGCCTTCGCCTGCCATCAGCCCGGAGGTGGCGTCGAACCCCACCCAGCCGGCGCCGGGCAAATAGACCTCGGCCCAGGCGTGCAGGTCGGTGAAGTCGGAGGTCGGGCCGGCCGCGCCGGTCACCGGCTTCTGGTCGGCGACGAGCTGGATCAGGTAGCCGGAGACGAAGCGCGCGGCATAGCCGAGGTGCCGCAGCGCCTGCACCAGCAGCCAGGCGCTGTCGCGGCAGGAGCCCTCGCGGTTGCCCAGCGTCTCCTCGGGCGTCCAGACCCCCGGCTCCAGCCGCACCACATAGGCGGTGCGCTCCTGCACCATGCGGTTCATCCCGACCAGCATGTCGATGGTGCGCTGCTCGCCGCGCGGGATCGCGGCGAGGAAGGCGCTCAGCAGCGGCCCGGCCGGCTCCCGCCGGCGGAAGGGGGCGAGTTCCTGCTCCAGCACCGGGTCGTAGCTGAAGGGCCAGGTCTCGGCCTCGGGCTCGAGGAAGAAGTCGAAGGGGTTGATCGTCGCCATGTCGGCGACGAGGTCGACCGTCACCTCGAAATGCGTCACCCGTTCCGGAAAGACCACCCGTGCCAGGTGGTTGCCCTGCGGGTCCTGCTGCCAGTTCAGGAAATGCGGCTGCGGCTCGATCGTCAGGGCGTAGCTGACGATCGGCGTCCGCGCATGCGGCGCCGGCCGCAGCCGGATGGTCTGCGGCCCGAGCGCGATGGCCCGGTCGTAGCGGTAGCTGGTCCGGTGGTTGAGGGCGACGTGCAGCGGCATGAAGGAAGATCCAGGTCCTGGGTGGGACGGTCGGGCATCGCTTACAGCAAGACCGGCGGGAATACAGGCCCGCCGTCGCCCCGGCGGAGCCGGTGCGGGCCCCGGGCCGGGCTCAGTGCGGGCTGCCCAGGTCAGGGTTGCCCAGACCGGGGCTGCCCAGGCCGGAGGCAGCCGGGCGGCTGCCGGCGCAGCCGGACGTCACGGCGCCGGCGACCGCGGTGCCAACCGGGCCGATGCGGCGGGCGGGCCGGGGGGAGGCATGCATCGATGGGTTGGGCCGCGGAGGGGCAGGCAGCAAGGGGGCGGGCGGCGCTGGACATGGCATCATGGCTATCGGCCCCTCCCGGCGGGCGTGGCGGCCTTGCAATGCCGGTGCCACCGCGCCGCCTTGCCACCCGCCCCCCGGCGACCATACTCCCGCCTCCTCCGCCGAAGGGCCCCGCCATGCCGCTGATCGACCTCTCGCGCGACATCACCCACAAGATGCCGCGGCTGCCGAACCACCCGATGGTCATCATCTCGGACTTCACCACGCATGCGGAGAAGCGCGAGGTGGACGGCTACGTGTTCTCCTCGGCCGTCACCTCGCTGAACATGGGCGACCACTCCGGCACCCATGTCGACGCGCCGCGCCACTTCGACGAGCGCCCGGGTGCGGCGGGCATCGACGAGATGCCGCTCGAGAATTTCTTCACCGAGGCGGTCTGCCTCGACCTGTCGCACAAGCCGCTGAAATCCGACATCAGCATCGAGGACCTCCAGGCCGCCGAGCAGGCCGCCGGCGTCGAGATCAGGCGCGGCGACACCGTGCTGATCCACATGGACCACTACCGCCGCACCTGGGGCACCGAGGGCTACATCACCGACTTCCCGGGCCTGACCAAGGCGAGCGCCACCTGGCTCGGCGAGAAGGGGATCATCATGTTCGGCGTCGAGGCGGCCAGCCCCGGCCGGCCGGGGCGGAGCAATTTCGAGGTCCACCACGTCTGCCGCGACCTCGGCTTCACCCACATGGAGGGGCTCGTGAACCTCGACAAGCTGGTGGGCAAGGGCCGCTTCCGCTTCATCGGCTTCCCGCTGAAGATCAAGGGCGGCACCGGCAGCCCGATCCGCGCCGTCGCTTGGCTCGAGGACTGATCGCCGGCGACGGCCGGCGCGGCCCCGGCGGACCAGACTTCTCCGCCATTCAGACATTTGCTATTTTTTAGAAGAAAGTCTCAAATATAACGCAACCGTGGTGCGGCGATCCCGCGGCGGGCGTGTAGGGTGCCTTGGCAGGCAACCTAAAAATCGAGACAATGTCGAAATTCTTGCTGATCCCCATTGCGGATGGCATGCCAGATCCGGCCTGGAGCCTGAGCTGGCATGCCGAACCCTGCGAGATCGTGGCCGAGACCCCCGAGCTCGCGCGCCGCCTCGCCGCCGGCCGCTTCACCGTCGCGGTTCACCCCGGCAAGCCCCTGGCCAGCCTGGGTTCGCCCTGGCTCGACCGCCGCCTGGTGCACGTCCAGCCGCTGGAGCCGACCGGCTTCGGCTTCGACCCCACGCGCCCCGGCGCCCAGAACGAGCAGCATTCATGACCAAGACCGGCCCCCGCTCCACCGATACCGACCGCCACGTCGGGGCCCGCATCCGCGAGCGGCGCATCATGATGGGCATGACCCTCTACGAGATCGCGCAGATGATCGGCGTGACCTATCAGCAGGCGCAGAAATACGAGCGCGGCCTGAACCGGATCTCCGCCGGCCGCCTCTTCGAGGTCGCCCGCACCCTGAAGATCTCCCCCGCCTGGTTCTTCGAGGGCCTCGGCGAGAGCGACCCGGCCGCCGCCGCCTCGCCGCGCCAGCGCATGTGCCTCGAGCTGATCCGCAACTTCATCCTGATCCAGGACGAGGCGCAGCAGCGGGCCATCAGCCACCTGGCCCGCTCGATGGCGGAGCAGAGCTAGACCGCGACGGGCGCACCGCGTCAGGCCCCGCTGCCTGCCCTGACGCGGCGCCGCCCGGCAGCCTACCGCCACGCCCACCGGCCATGGCCCCAACGCCGCCGCAACTGGACGCCGCCCCCGCATCGCGCCACCCTGCGGCCAAAGCACGAGGGGGAGGCTCCATGGGCCGCAGGAACAAGATCATCGGCAGCTTCGCCGAAGCCATCGCCGACATCCCGGATGGCGCGACCATCGCCTTCGGCGGCTTCGCCGGCCCCGGCACGCCCTACAACCTGACCCGCGCGCTGCTGGCCCAGGGCGCCAAGCGCCTCACCTGCATCGCCAATACCACCGGCGGCGCGCATGTCCCGCGCATGCCCGACCTCGGCATGCTGGTCGAGAACGGCCAGGTGGCGAAGGTCATCTGCGCCTTCACCGCGGCGACGCGGCCGACCGACGTGCTGCCCTTCACCAAATACTACGACAGCGGCGAGGTCGCGGCCGAGCTGGTCCCGCAGGGGACGCTGGCTGAACGCCTGCGCGCCGCCGGCGCCGGCATCCCCGCCTTCTACACCCCGACGGCCGTCGGCACCGAGCTGGCGGAGGGCCGCGAGACCCGCGTCATCGACGGCCGCGAGTACCTGCTCGAATACGCCCTGCCCTGCGACTACGCCTTCATCCGGGCCTGGCGTGCCGATGAGGCCGGCAACCTGCAATTCCGCCTGGCGCAGCGGAATTTCTGCCCGGTGATGGCGACCGCGGCGAAAACCGTCGTGGTCGAGGTGGAGGAGGATATCCTCCCCGCCGGCGCCCTCGACCCCGACCAGATCCATACCTCCGGCATCTTCGTCCAGCGCCTGGTGAAGATCCCCCCCGCCCCGGAAGGCCTCTGGACCATCCGCCGCCAGGAGCGCGCCAAATGAGTGCCACGACCGCCAAGGGCTGGGACCGCCAGCAGATGGCCGACCGCCTCGCCCAGGAATTCCAGGATGGCTGGATCGTCAACCTCGGCGTCGGCATCCCGACCCTGTGCAGCAACACCGACATCGGCGACCGCGACATCATCTACCACGCGGAGAACGGCGTCATCGGCTACGGCCCGGTACTGCCCGCGGGGCAGGAGGATCTGCACCTGGTGAATGCCGGCGGGCAGAACGTCTCGCTGAACCCGGGTGCGGCCATCATCCATCACGCCGACAGCTTCGCCATCATCCGCTCCGGCCGCATCGACGTCACGGTGATGGGCGCCTACGAGGTCGCGGCCAATGGCGACTTCGCCAACTGGAAGATCGGCGGCGCCAGGGGCGGCGGCATCGGCGGCGCCATGGACCTCGCCGCCTGCGCCAAGCGGGTCTTCATCATCCTCGAGCACAACACCCGCAAGGGCGAGCCGCGGCTGCTGCGCGACTGCGCCCTGCCCGTCACCGCCCGTGGCGTGGTGACGCTGGTCGCCACCAACCTCGGCCTGTTCGCGCCCACCGGCGATGGCTTCGCCGTCCGCGAACTTGCCCCCGGCGTCACCTTCGCGGCCGCCCAGGCCGCGACCGGCGCCCCCCTCACGGAGCACCCCTGATGCATATCGACTACTACGCCTCGCTCAATTCCCCCTGGACCCATCTCGGTGCCGCCCGGATCGAGGCGCTGGCGGCCAAGCACCAGGCCACCCTGCGCATCTGGCCGGTCGATTTCGGCACCATCTTCGCCGGCTCCGGCGGCCTGCCGCTGCCCAAGCGCAGCCCGCAGCGCCAGGCCTACCGGTTGCAGGAACTGGCCCGCTGGCGCGAGGCGACGGGCATCCCGATCCACATCCACCCCGCGCATTTCCCGACCAGCGAGGCGCTGAGTGCCAGCGCCGTCATCGGCGTGCGGGAGACGATGGGCGATGCCCCCGCCGTCACGCTGGCGCATGCTGTGCTGCGCGCGCTGTGGGAGCAGGAGCGCAACCCCGGCGAGCGCGCGACCCTCTCCGCCATCATCGCCGAATGCGGCCTCGATCCTGCCGCCGTGCTGGCGCTGGCCGACGACCCGCGCTGGGCGGCGATGCGGGAGGCCGATACCGCGGCGGCGCTCGGCCGCGGCGTCTTCGGGGCGCCGAGCTATGTCATCGGGGATGATATCTTCTGGGGGCAGGATCGCCTGGAATTCGTGGCGAAGCGGCTGGCCAAAGGATGAGAGGGGCGTCGCCCCCCTCAAACTCCCCCCACCAAAGGCCGAAGGGCCTCTGGACACCAGAAGTCTAGACTCAAGGGTTCCAAGGGCTCTTCGGCCCTTGGTGGTGGAGTTTGAGGAGGCAACGCCTCCTCAACCTAGCCTTCCCCCCAGCGACCAGCGACACTGAGCGGGAACCTTCGAGGACCCGCCCCATGCCGGACGGCAATATCGGCCAATCCTTCCGCCGCACCGAGGATCTCCGCTTCCTCACCGGCCAGGGCCGCTACGTCACCGACATCGCCACGCCCGGCACCCTGCACGGCCATGTCCTGCGCTCCCCGCACGCCCATGCCCGCATCACCGGCATCGATGCCGCCGCCGCCCGGGCCATGCCCGGCGTCCGCCTGGTGCTGACCCATGCCGACCTCGCCGCCGAGGGCATCGGCCCGCTGCCTTGCCCCGCCGTGGTGGCGACCGTCGCCCCCATCATCATCCCCGCCCGCCATGCGCTGGCCGCCGATGCCGTCCGGCATGTGGGCGAGGCCGTCGCCTTCGTCGTCGCCGAGACCGCCGCCCAGGCGCGCGACGCCGCCGAGGCGATCGCGGTCGGCTACGACCCCCTGCCCGCCGTGGTGGACAGCCGGGCGGCGCTGGCCCCCGGCGCGCCGCAGCTCTGGCCCGAGGCACCCGGCAACGCCGTCTTCCGCTTCGAGCGCGGCGACCGCGCCGCGACCGAGGCCGGCTTCGCCGCCGCCGCCCATGTCGTCGAGCTGGAGCTGATCAACAACCGCATCCACGCCGCGCCGATCGAGCCGCGCGCCGCCGTCGCCCGCTGGGACGGCACCCGCTTCGACCTGCTGCTGAGCGGCCAGGGCGTCCACGGCATCCGCCGCCAGCTCGCCGAGGCGGTGTTCCACCTGCCGGAGGAGCGCTTCCGGCTGCACTGCCCCGATGTCGGCGGCGGCTTCGGGCTGAAGAACTTCCTCTTCGGCGAATACGTCGCGCTGCTGGTCGCCGCCCGCCGGCTCGGCACCCCCGTCGCCTGGGTGGCCGACTACACGGAGGAATTCCAGGCCGCCGTGCACGCCCGCGACCTGCGCGGCCGCGCCCGCCTCGCCTTGGATGCGGAGGGCCGCTTCCTCGCCCTGCAGGCCGACATGGCCGCCGACATGGGCGCCTATTGCTCAGCGAATGGGCCGGCCTGCCCGACCAATTCGGTCTCGACCGCCATCGGCGGCGTCTATGCCATCCCCGCCATCTTCCTTGAGGTGACCGGCGCCTTCACCAATACCGCGCCGGTCGATGCCTATCGCGGCGCCGGCAAGCCGGAGGCCAATTACCTGACCGAGCGGCTGGTCGAGGCCGCCGCCCGGCAGCTCGGGATCGACCCCGTCGCGCTGCGGCGGCGGAACCTGATCACGGCCTTCCCCTATCGCAGCGCGACCGGGATGCTGATGGACGGCGGCCGCTTCGGCGCCAACCTCGACGAGCTCGAGACGCTGGCCGACCGCCCCGGCTTCGCCGCGCGCAAGGCCGGCAGCGCCGCCGCCGGCCGGCTGCGCGGCCTGGGCATCGCCTGCTTCCTCGAGACCTCCCGCGGCGCCCCGCATGAATGGGCGGCGATCCGCTTCCCGGCGGATGGGACCATCGCGCTCTGCCTCGGCACCCAGTCGAACGGCCAGGGGCACGAGACCAGCTTCCCGCAATTCGCCGCCGAGCACCTCGGCCTGCCGCGCGAGCGCTTCCGGCTGGTCCAGGCCGATACCGACCAGGTGCCCTACGGCAACGGCCATGGCGGCGCCCGCTCGCTGCATGTCGGCGGCACCGCGCTGGTGATGGCGATGGACGCCATGCTGGCGAAGGCCCGCCCCATCGCCGCCCGGCTGCTGCAGGCGGCGCCCGAGGTGCTGGACTATGCCGCCAGCGCCTTCAGCGTGCGGGGGACCGAGACCCTGGTGACGCTGGACGCCATCCTCGCCGCCGAGCCGCCCGGCAGCCTCGATACCGAGGCGAAGAACCTCTCGGAGCTCATCACCTTCCCCTCTGGCGCCCATGTGGCGGAGGTGGAGGTCGATCCCGAGACCGGCCAGGTCACCCTGCTGCGCTACCAGGCGGTCGATGACTACGGCCGGTTGATCAACCCGATGCTGACCCGGGGCCAGGTCCAGGGCGGCCTCGCCCAGGGCATCGGCCAGGCGCTGCTGGAGGAGGTGACCTACGAGGCCGGCTCCGGGCAGCTGCTGTCGGCCTCCTTCATGGACTACTGCCTGCCGCGGGCGGCCGACCTGCCCGGCCTCGATGTCGCCTTCGGCGAGCTGCCGACCCTGTCGAACCCGCTCGGCGTCAAGGGCGTCGGCCAGGCCGGGGCGATCGCCGCGCCGCAGACGGTGGTGGCGGCGGTGCTGGATGCGCTGGCGCCGCTCGGCGTCGCGCATCTCGACATGCCGCTGACGGCGCCGAAGGTCTGGGGGGCGATCCGGGCGGCGCGGGGGTGATCTATTCCGCCGCGCGGACCTCGGCCTCCTCCTCGATGCCCATGGCGTCGTTGAAGCGGTTGAAGAAGCCGCAGAGGGTGATGCGCAGGGTCAATTCCACGATCTGCGCCTCGGTGAAGGCGGCGCGCAGCCGGCGGAACAGTGCTTCCGGGATGCGGCTGGAATTCTCCCAGGCGGCGATCGCGTATTCCACCACCAGCTTGTCGGTCGCATCCAGCTCCGGGTGCTCCTGCCAGTCCATGATCCGGTCGATCCCGCCCTCCGACAGGCCGGTCACCGCCAGGAAGGGCTTGTGATGCGCCACGCAGTAGTGGCAGGCGTTGAGGTTGGAGACGACGACGATGGCGATCTCGAGGTAGCGCTTCGGCAGCGTCGCCGCGGCCCGCAGTTCCAGCAGCATCGGCATCAGGTGGCGCAGCGCCGCCGGCACATGCGCGAAGACCGCGACCTGGTTGGCGAAGGGGCCGTAATCGCCGGCGAATTCGCGGTAGATGGCGGCGAGGTCGCCGGGGAGTTCCTCCGGAGCGATGCTGCGGACACGGGCCATGGACGGGGCTTCCTCGGTTGCGTCCCGCAGTATGGCGGTCCCTGGCGGGCCGCGAAGCCGAAAACCTTGCATCCGGACCGGGGCGACACTAGGATGATTTTCCTAATTCCGGATCGTGTCCGGCGCCAAGGGGCAGAGCCTCCGGATCCACTCGAATTCGAGCGCAGTCAAAGGCTTGGGTCGGCAAAACAGGCCGGAATTGAGGGAAATTTAGCGGAATTGAGCCGAATTGAGGACGCCTGGGCGCCGTTCAGATGACGAAGTTCAGCGGCTCCACCGCCGGGCGCTTCACCCCCGCCGCCGCCGCCCGCTTGATCAGGTCGGCCACCGTCAGCCGGGTCAGGTGCTCCCGGCAGAGCGCTTCCATCTCGCCCCAGAGCGGCGCCACCACCACCGCCTGCAGCCGCCCGGCCTGGACCTCGGCCGGGGCATCCTCGTCCAGAGCGGCGGCGACCACCTCGGCCAGGCGCAGGTCGCGCGGCGGCCGGCCGAGCCGGTAGCCGCCCTTGGGACCACGCAGGCTGTCGAGCAGCCCGGCCCGCGACAGGGCCTGCAATACGGGTTCGATGCCGCGCCGGGCCTGGCCCAGCCGTTCGGCGATATCGGCGGCACTGACCGCTTCGGTGCGGCCGGCATGGAAGGCCACGTCCAGCATGATGGCGATCGACGTCATCGCCCGCTCGCGCCGCAACAGCATTCTTTGGATCCCCGGATCGATTCAACGCCCCGGCACAGTGATATGCCGACCATCCGGGCAGGCGCAACGGCGGTGCCGCTGAAGCCCCGGGCCGCACGCGGCGGCCCGGGGTTCGGGTCTCAGTCCTTGGTCAGCGTCGCCGCTTCCGGACCCTTCTTGCCCTGCACGACCTTCATGTTCACCGCCTGGCCTTCGGCCAGGGGCGTGAGGCCGCTGCGCTCGAGCGCGGTGGCATGGACGAAGACGTCACGCCCGCCGCCATCCGGGGAGACGAAGCCGAAGCCCTTCTCCGCGCTGTACCACTTCACGGTGCCGCGCATCTCCTCCGCGTCACCCACCGGCGCGAAGCCGCCGCCACCGCCCATGGGCGGGCGCGGCGGCCGCGGGCTGCCGAAGCCGCCACGGTCGCCGCCGCGATCGGCATAGCCGCCGCCGGCCGGGGCGCCGCGCGGCGCGGGCGTCGCGTCGCCCTGGCTGGTGATCTCCAGCACCTCGGTGACCTGCTGGCCCTTCTGCCCGGGGCCGACGCGGATTCGCAGCCCCGCGCCGGGGTTCACGGCATCCGCGCCAACCCGCTGCAGGACCGAGACGTGCAGGAATGCATCGCCCGAACCATCGCCGAGTTCGACGAAGCCGAACCCCTTCTCAGGGTTGAACCACTTGACCGTCGCCTTCAGCTCCGGCCCGGAGGCGAAGACGGAGGGCGATCGGATGATCGGGGGACCGCCGGTCGCGAAGGACGGCGGGGGGGGTGCCCAGCCTCCGCTGCTTCCACCGAATTCGGGGGTATCGTCGTCGAAGCCGCGCTTGCGGGGCTTACGGGGGCGCCAGCTCTCGTTCTTGGCCATGTCGGAAACTCTCGGGTGCTCCTTAAGCCGCGCCCCATCCTCGGTGCACGGCCTGCCTCAAGGCTTCACGGAAGCCGAATTGAGACGAGCGCCAAAGGTCGCGGTACAGCGCCCCGCGGTCAAGTGCCAGTTCGTGATATCCGCACTGCCGGAGACATAAATCGCGATGGGACTGTTATTGGCACGCGCCTTGCGGCGCCGGTCAGCGTTTCGCCGGCTTGAATTGGTAGGGCGAGGCGCTGGTCACCATGGGGTCCAGCGCGAGCCGGTGCTCGAGCGGCGGGAAGGCGCGGCTGCGGCAGTCCATCCGGTCGCAGAGGCGGCAGGACAGGCCGATGCCGACCATCGCCCGCTCCAGGTCCAGCCCGTCGCCATAGATCACCTCCGGCGCCCGGCTGAGGTCGCAGCCCATCGCCACCACATGCACCGCCGCCGGCTCCCCCCAGCGGGTCGGCGCCCCCTGCACGGTGCGGGCGAAGCAGAGGAAGGTCCCGCCATCCGGCAGCTGTGCCAGCTGCACCTGCACCGTCCCCGGCGTGGCGAAGCCGTGGTGGACGATCCACTTCGGGCAGGAGCCGCCGAAGCGGGCGAAGGGGAAGCCGGCGGCGCTGAAGCGCTTGTCGACGTTGCCGGCGGGGTCGACCCGCAGGAAGAAGAAGGGCACGCCGCGGGCGCCGTCGCGCTGCAGCGTAGTCAGCCGGTGGCAGGCCTGCTCGAAGCTCACCCCGAAGCGGGCGGCCATCGCCTCCACGTCGTGCCGCAGGTCGCGGGCGGCGGTGGCGAAGGGCAGGTAGGGCATCAGCAGCGCCCCGGCGGCGTAGTTCAGCAGCCCGATGCGGATGAGCGCCGCGGCCTCCGGGCTGCTCGGCTCGAAGCCGCCGAGCGCCGCCTGCACCGCCTCCCCCGCCTCCAGCAGCATGAGCTGGAAGGCGAGGTGGAAGCCGCGGCTCTCCCGCGGCAGCGCCTCGGAGAGCTCGAGCCGCCGCCCGGCCGGGTCGTAGCGGCGCAGCGCATGCGCCAGGGCGGTGACGGCGACCACCAGCCCATGCTTGTCCCGCAGGCGCTGCGCGACGGCGTGGTTCATCTCGGAGGGCGCCATCACCCGCATCTCGGCGGCGATCGCCTCGGCCTTGGCCTCCAGCACAGGGAAGTGGTTGGCGCGGTCGTGGAAGAAGTCGCGGGCTTCCTCGGTCGGCAGCAGGATGCGCCGGCCGGTCGGCAGGGCGATGCCGCCACTGTCCTCCCGCGCCACCCGCCAGGCGCGGTACAGCGCCAGCATGGCGCGGCCGGCGTTCGGCGCGCTGCCGGCGATGGTGGCGATCTCCTCCTCCGGCACCTGGTCGAGGCCGAGCAGCGGGTCGGAGAGCACCTCCCGCAGCCCGGTCTCCAACGCCTTCTCCCGCAGGCCCGAGAGCGCGGCGATGTCGACCTCGAGCGCCTCGGTCAGCTTGATCAGCAGGGTGGCGGTGACGGCGCGCTGGTCGTGCTCGATCAGGTTCAGGTAGCTGGCGGAGATGCCGAGGCGGGCGGCCAGCGCCTGCTGCGCCAGCCCCTTCTCCTGCCGGAGCCGGCGCACCGTCCGGCCGATCAGCGCCCGGGCCATGACTTTACTCCATTTACTGAATCGAGGGCATCATAGCGAAACCATCGACATGTTTGCCAGAGCCTCGGCCGGAAAGCGGATGCAAAACACCCAGCCGAGTGAAATCTTCACTCCAGCCGACAGGCCTGGAGGATTGCGATGCGACCGACCCCTACCCCCATTCACGCCCCCGATGGCAGCCATGGCGGCGACCGGCCCGAGCCCGGCCGCTTCGACGGCATCCGCCGGGACTACACGCCCGAGGATGTCGCCCGCCTCGCCGGCAGCTTCCGCGTCGCCCATACCCTGGCCGACCGCGGCGCCCGGCGGCTGTGGCAGCTGCTGAAGACCGAGCCGCAGGTGACGACGCTCGGCGCGCTGACCGGCATGCAGGCGCTGCAGCAGGTCAAGGCCGGGCTCCAGGCCATCTACCTCAGTGGCTGGCAGGTCGCGGCGGATGCCAATACCGCCGGCACCATGTACCCGGACCAGTCGCTCTATCCAGTCGACAGCGTCCCCGAGGTGGTCCGCCGCATTAACAACGCGCTGCGCCGGGCCGACCAGATCGCGGTGCAGGAAGGCGGCCAGGACCGGACGCATTACATGGCGCCGATCGTGGCGGACGCGGAGGCCGGCTTCGGCGGCGCGCTCAACGCCTATGAGCTGATGCGGGCGATGATCGATGCCGGCGCCGCCGGCGTCCACTTCGAGGACCAGCTGGCCTCCGAGAAGAAGTGCGGCCATCTCGGCGGCAAGGTGCTGGTGCCGATCAGCCAGCATATCCGCACCCTGAACGCCGCCCGCCTCGCCGCCGACGTCGAGGGCGTGCCGACCGTGCTGCTCTGCCGGACGGATGCCGAATCGGCGCAGCTCCTCACCAGCGACGTCGACGAGCGCGACCGCCCCTTCATCGGCAACGACCGCACGCCGGAGGGCTTCCACCGCATCCGCCCCGGCTGCGGCAAGCAATACGCCATCGCCCGCAGCCTGGCCTATGCGCCCTATGCCGACCTGCTGTGGTGGGAGACCTCCGACCCCGACCTCGACGATGCCCGGGCCTTCGCCGAGGCGATCCACCGCGACTTCCCCGGCAAGATGCTGGCCTACAACTGCTCTCCCAGCTTCAACTGGCAGCGCAAGATGGGGATCGAGGCGGCGACGAAATTCCAGCGCGAGCTGGGCGCCATGGGCTACAAATTCCAGTTCGTCACGCTCGCCGGCTTCCACAGCCTGAACCTCAGCATGTTCAGGCTGGCCCGCGGCTATGCCGAGCGCGGCATGGGCGCCTACAGCGAGTTGCAGCAGGCCGAATTCGCCGCCGAGGCCGAGGGCTTCACCGCCGTCCGGCACCAGCGCGAAGTGGGTGTCGGCTATTTCGACGCCATCGCCACCGCCGCCGCGGGCGGGCATTCCAGCACCACCGCGCTGGCGACCAGCACCGAGGCGGCGCAATTCGCCGCCGCACACTGAACCCCCACCCGAAGACAGGAGGCTTCCATGTCGCACGACAACTACGACGATGGCCTGGTGCATTCGCATGGCTGGGCGCGCCAGGCGCCGACCACCTTCGCCCCCGCCGGGGACCAGGGCGGGCTGGTCGCCCGGGCCATGGGCGCGCATCCGGAGGAGCCCGGCTTCGACGACGGGCTGGTGCACAACCACGGCTGGGCCTCGGCCGAGCGCGGCCGGATGGCGCATGGCTGACGGGCCGGCCGGCTACTCGCCGTAGATCCCGGCGAGGAAGGCGAGGTCGGCGCGGCAGGGCCGGTACCCCGGCAGCCGGACGCGCCAGGCCAGCGCCTCCAGGTCGAGCCATTGCCGCCAGCCGAGCCGCAGGTGGCGGCGGGCGAAGCGGCGGGTCCGGGCGGCGTTGCGGCGGGCGGCGAATTGCGCCTCCGCCGCCGGCCAGGCGAAGGGCCCGTCGAGGTGCCGGCCGACCAGCCGGCAGGTGTCGGCATACATCCGGCCGACGCTGGCCGAGAGCCGGTTGCCCGCGGCGGCGGCGAACCAGCAGACCGGGGCGCCGCCCAGCCGCACCACCGCGCCGCGCTGGGCCAGCCGGGCGGCGAGCTGGAAGTCCTGGGCGGTGCGGATGTCCTCGACCAGCGGCAGCACCGCATCCAGCGCCCGGTGGCGGACCAGCGTGGTGCTGGGGACGATCTCGTTGTTGGTCAGCACCGCCCGCAGCGCCCGCGGAACCAGCGCCCAGGCCATCCCCACCACCGGCGGCGGCATGGCCGGCAGCGGCTGGCCGAGGTGGTAGCGCAGCATCCCGCCATAGGCGAGGTCGGCATCCGTCGCCTCCAGGGCCGCCTGCAGCCGCCGCGTGCTGCCGGGCACCGGCACGTCATCGGCATCCAGCAGGCGGACCAGCGGCTGCCCGGCGGCGGCGAGGCCGAGGTTGCTGGCGCTGGCGACCCCGGCATTGCGCTGGCGCAGCACCCGCACCGCCGGGCAGCGGGCGGCGAATTCCTCGAGCTGCCGGGCGGAGCCGTCGTCCGAGCCGTCGTCCACCAGGATGATCTCGCCGCCGGTCGATCGCTGCTCCGCCAGGATGGCGGGCAGCACCAGCGGCAGGAAGGGCCGCTTGTTGAACACCGTCAGCACGTAGGAAACGCCCGCCGTCCTATCGGGACGACCGGCGTGCGGCATGCCGGCGGGGCCCGGCTGCGCGGCGGGTTCCGTCACCGCGGCGGCTCAGCCGGCCAGGCTGGCGGCGAGGTTCACCGCGACCGCCAGGATCACCGCGTTGAACAGGAAGGACACCAGGGCGTGGATCAGCGTGAGCTGGCGCAGCAGGCGCCGGCTGACCGCGACATCCGAGGTCTGGAAGGTCATCCCGATGGTGAAGGCGAAATAGAGGAACTCGCCGTACTCCGGCCGCTCGTCGCCGGGGAAGTCGAGGCCGCCGCCGGCCTGCCAGTATTCATGCGCGTAGCGCACCGCGAAGAGCATGTGCACGAAGACCCAGGAGAGGCTGATGGTGGCCAGCGCCAGCACCACCTGCCGCGGCGTCGCCGGCCCCTCGCCCGAGGCAAGGTACCAGAAGACCGCGCCGACCGAGGCGATGGCCGCCGCCAGGGTGGCGCCCAGCACCGCCGCCTCGCCCTCGTCCAGCTCCTCGGCGCGGCGGCGGATCGACTCCGGGGTCGCGTGCAGCATCAGCGCGCAGGTCGGGCCGATATGCGCCAGCACCGTGGCGCACCAGCCAGACAGCACCGCGCTCGGCCAGGGCAGGCCGAAAAGCCGGGCGAGGCCCCCGACCGCCACCCCCACGGCTGCCGCCGCCAGCAGGATCGGCTGGCGATGCAGGCCGAGCGGCAGGCCCGGCATCAGGCCGCCGCCGGCGCGGCCTGCAGGGCCCGGGCGAAGACCGCCGGGTCCACGTTGCCGCCGCTGATGACGAGGCCGAAGCAGCGTCCCCTGGCATCCAGCTTGCCGGCCAGCAGCGCCGCCAGCGCCACCGCGCCGCCGGGCTCGGCGACGATCTTCAGGTGCTCGAAGGCGAAGCGCATGGCGTGGAAGACCTCCGCCTCATCCACCGCCACGCCGCCGGCGAGGCGGGCGAGGTTGATCGGGAAGGTGATGGCGCCCGGCTGCTTCGAGAGCAGGGAATCGCACAGCCCCGGGCCGGTGCCGTCATTGGCGATGCGCCGGCCGGCGGCGAGGCTGAGCCGCGTGTCGTCCCAGCCCTCCGGCTCCACCGCCCAGAGCTCGGCCGCCGGGGCGAGTGCCTCCAGCGCCAGGGCGCAGCCGGCGATCAGCCCGCCGCCGCCGGTGCAGGCGGCGAAGCCCTCGAGGGCGAGGCCCTCGGCGGCGGCATCCTCGGCGAGCTCGATCGCCAGCGTGCCCTGGCCGGCGATGACATCCGGGTGGTCGAAGGGCGGGATGGCGGTGGCGCCGCGTTCGGCCGCCAGCGTCGCGGCCAGCGTCTCCCGGTCCGTGGCATGGCGGTCGAAGAAGACCACCTCGGCGCCCCAGCGGCGGGTGCTCTCGACCTTGATGGCGGGGGCGTCGGCCGGCATGGCGACGACCGCGGGCATGCCCAGCATATGCGCGGCGCAGGCCGTCGCCTGGCCGTGGTTGCCGGAGGAATGGGTGGCGATGCCGCCGCGCCGCGCCGCCGGGCCCAGCAGCAGCGCCGCATTGGTGGCGCCGCGCAGCTTGAAGCTGCCGGTGCGCTGCAGGGGCTCGGGCTTCACCAGGATGGTGCCGCCGGTGAGCGCATCGAGCAGCGGATGGCGCAGCATCGGCGTGCGGACGATCCGGCCGTGCAGCCGCTGGGCTGCGGCCTGCACGTCGGCGTAGGTGGGGGCCTGGGTCATGCGGCGAGCCTTTCGAAGCGGCCTGCGCAGGATGGCACGGCGCGGCGGCCTCCGGCAGACCCAAGGTCCCCTGGTCAGGCCGCCGGCAGGCGACCCGGCCGGGTGGCTCAGGCGCTCGCGTCGGGGCCGTCGGTCCGGCCGCCGTTCTCGGCCAGGGCGTCCCGAGCGGCGGCGGCCTGGTCGTCCTGCACCAGAAGGGAGACCATGATGCCGGGCACCGCGCCACCAGCGGCCTTGAAGCCGTGATGGGATTCGCTCCGCTTCTCGTCGGTGCCGGCGGTGGCATTCTCGGCGCCGGCGGCGAGCACCTGGATCTTCTCCCGCGGCAGGTTGAGCTGCTGGACCAGGGTCTCGACGGCCCGCTCGGCCTCGGGGCGCGAATCGAACAGGGCGGTAATGGTGCGCATGGGTCTTCATTCCTCCGCTTCGGATGGCTCGGCCCCAACGGCGCCCCCCCGGGAATGTTCCCGCGGCCCCGGCCGCCCCCCACAATACCGCCACCAGCCCTCTGGACCCGTTGTCAGCCCTCCCCGGCAGCGGGTAGCTTGGCCTCTGGGGCCGGGACAGGTCCATGCAGGGAAGCCGGCGGGGATAACCCCGCCGCGTGGGAAGGACGAACAGGAATGCCAATCCAAGGATTGAGCCGGCGCAACGTGCTGCGTTCGGGCGCTGGCGTGATCGCGGCGGGTGCGCTCTCGGCGCCGATGGTGCATGCCCAGGGCACCGGCGGCAGCCTGCGGGTCGCCTTCTGGGACCACTGGGTCCCGACCGGCAACGACGCCATGCGCAAGCTGGTCAAGGAATGGAGCGAGAAGAACCGGGTCGAGGTCACGCTCGACTTCATCAACACCACCGGCAACCAGCTCCAGCTCGCCGGCGCCGCCCAGGCGCAGTCGAAGAGCGGCCATGACATCATCTCCCTCGCCCCCTGGGACGTCGGCTCCTATGCCAGCGTGCTCGAGCCGGTGGATGACGTGATCAACCGGCTGATCGCCAAGTACGGCCCGATCAGCCCCGTCTCCGAATATCTCGCCAAGCGCGACGGCGCCTGGCGCGGCGTCCCGGCGGTCTCCGGCAGCCAGAACAAGCCGGCCTGCGTCCGCTACGACCTGCTGCAGGAGCATGCGGGCATCGATATCCGCGCCATGTGGCCTGCCGAGGACAAGGCCGGCCCGGGCGCCGAGACCTGGACCTGGGACACCTTCCTGATGGCCGCCGAGAAGTGCCAGAAGGCCGGCGTGCCCTTCGGCCTGCCGATGGGCGCCTTCACCGATGCGGTCGACATGATCGGCGCGCTGTTCGCCAGCTACGGCGCCTCGATGATGGACGAGAAGGGCAAGCCCACCGTCCGCGGCAATGCAAAGCTGCGCACCGCCATCGAATATGCGGTGAAGCTGTCCAAGTTCCTGCCGAACGACGTCTGGGCCTGGGACGATGCCTCGAACAACCGGGCGCTGATCTCGGGCAAGTCGGCGCTGGTCTTCAACCCGCCGTCGGCCTGGGCCGTCGCCAAGCGCGACCAGCCGCAGGTCGCCGAGAAATGCTGGACCGTGCCGATGCCAGCCGGGCCGGAGGGGCGCTACCTCGCCTACCTGCCCTGGACGTCGGGCATCTGGAACTTCGGCCGCAACAAGACCACCGCCAAGGCGCTGCTCGAGCACCTGAGCGAGCGGCCGCAGGCCGAGGCGCTGACCAGCCAGACCGCGGGCTACGACATCCCGCCGTTTGCCAGCATGAGCGACTTCAAGATCTGGCAGACCGAGGGCCCGCCGACCGGCACGGTCTTCAACTACCCGCTGAAGGCGCATCACAACGCGAAGCCCTCGGTCGCCTTCTCCCCGGCGCCCGGCGAATTCGCCGCTCAGATGTACGTCCAGGCGCTGAACACCAAGGTCATCGCCCGGGTCGCCCAGGGCGGCGACACGATGGACCAGGCGCTCGGCTGGCTCGAGCGCGAGCTGAGCACCATCGTCCGCGGCGGCTGACCATCATCCAAGGGCGGGGTGGCCGGTGCCGCCCCGCCGCTGCGCCGCAGCGTTGAGGAGATCACATCATGGCCGCTGACGGCACACTCGTCGTCGCCGAAGCGAGGCCGGCCGGGCATGGCCGCGCCTCGACGCTGCAGCGCTTCGCCCGCCGGCGGAGCACCATCGCCTTCCTGATGACCCTGCCGCTGATCGCCATCATCGGCGGGCTGGTCGCCTATCCGGCGGCCTATGCGATGTACCTGTCGACGCTGAACCGGCGGATGACGGCTAACATCGGCCTCGGCAATTTCGAGATCCTGCTGGAGAACGACACCTTCCGGGCGGTGATCTGGCAGTCCTGCATCTTCGCCATCGGCGCGGTCGTGGCCAAGGCGCTGATCGGCTTCTGGCTGGCGCATATGCTGCACGCCATCCCGGCCAAGGGGCAGCGGAAGTGGCGCGGCATGCTGCTGGTGCCCTGGGTCATCCCGCCGGCGCTGTCGACGCTCGGCTGGTGGTGGATGTTCGACCCCAGCTATTCCTCGATCAACTGGATCCTCAACATCTTCGCGGTGCCCTCGGTGCCCTGGCTGGGCGAGCCCTGGTGGGCGCGCATCTCGGTCATCATGGTGAACGTCTGGTATGGCTCTCCCTTCTTCATGATCATGTACCTGGCGGCGCTGAAGTCGGTGCCGGACCAGCTGTATGAAGCCGCCGCCATCGACGGCGCGACCGGCTGGCAGGGGCTGCGCTACGTCACCCTGCCGATGATGCAGAACATCATCAGCATCACCGTGCTGTTCAGCCTGATCGTGACCTTCGCCAACTACGACATCGTCCGGGTACTGACCAACGGCGGGCCGCGCGACATGACGCAGGTCTTCGCCTCCTACGCCTTCCAGGTCGGCATCCTCTCCGGCAACCTGCCGCGCGGCGCCGCGGTCAGCCTGTTCATGTTCCCGGTGCTGGCGATCTTCGCCTACTTCATCCTGCGCGGCATCAACCGCCGCAACAAGGAGCAGATGTGATGTCGGCCACCGCCATCCCGGCCAGCTACACCGGGCGCAAGCTCGGCAGCCTGCGGTCCGAGCGGCGCTGGGCGCTGTGGGTCGCCTATGCCTCGCTCATCATCGCCTGCATCATCTTCCTGGCGCCGCCCTTCTACATGCTGGTGACCAGCCTGAAGTCGAGTGCCGAGATCTCCAACCTCTCGGGCAACCCCTGGCTGGTGAAGGCGCCGACCCTCGAGAACTACATCGAGCTGATCAACAACCCGCTGTTCCGCGGCTTCTTCTGGAACAGCATCATCATCACCGTCTGTGTCGTCATCATCTCGATGGTGGTCTCGGTGCTGGCGGCCTTCGCGCTCGCCCGGATGAAGTTCTGGGGCAGCCAGATGCTGGCGACCGGGGTGTTCCTCACCTACCTGGTGCCGGACACGCTGCTGTTCATCCCGCTGTATCAGATCGTCGGCGGGCTCGGCCTGCTGAACAGCATCTGGGGGCTGGTGCTGATCTACCCGACGCTGACGGTGCCCTTCTGCACCTGGATCATGATCGGCTACTTCGCGTCCATCCCGAAGGAGCTGGACGAGGCGGCGCTGATCGACGGCGCCAACTGGATGCAGATGCTGACCAAGATCTTCATCCCCGTGGCCCTGCCAGGCATCATCGCGGCGACGATCTTCGCCTTCACCGTCTCCTGGGCGGCCTTCGTCTACCCGACCGCCTTCGTCACCACGCCGGACCAGATGCCGCTGACCATCGGCGTCGTCTCCCAGCTCATCCGCGGCGATACCTTCGCCTGGGGGCAGATCATGGCGGGCGCGCTGATGGCGGCGCTGCCGCCGGTGGTCGTCTACGCCTTCCTCATGGACTACTACATTGCCGGCCTCACCGCCGGCGCGACCAAGGGTTAGGCGTCACATGGCACAGGTCCATCTGCGGAAGATCGTCAAGGAATACGAAGGCGGCGTGCAGGCGGTGAAGGGGATCGACCTCGACATCGCCGACCATGAGTTCGTGGTGCTGGTCGGGCCCTCCGGCTGCGGCAAGTCGACCACCCTCCGGATGATCGCCGGCCTCGAGGAGATCTCCTCCGGCGAGATCGACATCGGCGGCTCCATCGTCAACGACGTGCCGCCGCGCGACCGGGACATCGCCATGGTGTTCCAGAACTACGCGCTCTATCCGCACATGACGGTCTACGACAACATGGCCTTCGGGCTGATGCTGCGGAAGTTCGACAAGACGGAGATCAAGCGCCGGGTCGAGAATGCGGCGAAGATCCTCGACATCGGCATGCTGCTCGACCGCAAGCCGAAGGCGCTCTCGGGCGGGCAGCGGCAGCGGGTCGCCATGGGCCGCGCCATCGTGCGCGACCCGGCGGTCTTCCTGTTCGACGAGCCGCTGTCGAACCTCGACGCCAAGCTCCGGGTGCAGATGCGGACCGAGATCAAGAAGGTCCACCAGACGGTCAAGACCACGACGATCTACGTCACCCACGATCAGATCGAGGCGATGACCCTGGCCGATCGGGTGGTGGTGATGAACCACGGCAACATCGAGCAGGTCGGGCCGCCGCAGGAGCTCTATCATCACCCGCGGACCCGCTTCGTCGCCGGCTTCATCGGCAGCCCCTCGATGAATTTCATGCCAGCGAAGCTCGAGGGCAACGGCGCGGCGCTGACCCTGCACCTGCCCGATGGCATCAGGCTGCCCATCCCCGCCGCCCGTACCGCCCGCTATGCACCGCATGCGGGGAAGGACGTGCTCTTCGGCATCCGGCCCGAGCACCTGACCGAGACCCGCCAGACCGAGCACCGCGCCAATGTCGCGGTCTTCGAGGCGGCGCCCGAGGTGGTGGAGCCGATGGGCATGGAGACGCTGCTGCATTTCTGGATGCAGGGGCACGAGATCTGCGCCCGCTTCGACCCCGCGGTCGAGGTCTCGCCCGGGCAGCGGGTGCCGATGGCGGTCGACATGGACCAGATGCACCTGATCGACCCGCAGACCGACCTGGTGCTGTAGCCGGCACCCGCGGACCCCGTTAGGATCGTGCCATGGCAAGCTATACCCCGGTGCTGATCGGCGCCGAAACCCTCTCCGCCGTCGTCGGCGACATCTTCCGCGCCAATGGCTGCGACCCGGCGGAAGCCGACCGCATCGCGCATCACCTGCTCGGCGCCAACCTCGCCGGGCATGACAGCCATGGCGTGGCGCGGGTGCCGCGCTACGTGGAATGGCAGCAGGCGGGCTACGTCATCGCCGGGCAGCAGGCCGAGGTGGTTACCGATGGCGGCGCCTTCGCCGTGCTCGACGGCCATTTCGGCTTCGGCCAGACGGTCGCGCCGCAGGCCGCGGCGCTGGGCATCGAGCGGGCGCAGCAGCATGGCACCGCCATCATCGCGCTGCGCAACGCCGGGCATGTCGGCCGGATCGGCGCCTATGCCGAGCAGGCGATCGAGGCCGGGCTGATCTCGATCCACTTCGTCAACGTCGCCGGCAGCGTGCTGGTGGCGCCCTTCGGCGGCACCGAGCGGCGCTTCTCGACCAACCCCTTCTGCGTCGGCGTGCCGACCAGCCCGCCGGTGGTGCTGGACTTCGCCACCTCCCTCGTCGCCGAGGGCAAGGTGCTGGTCGCCAGCAACGGCGGCAAGGCGCTGCCGCACGACGCGCTGGTGGAGCCGGACGGGACCCTGTCCTCGGACCCGCATACCCTCTACGGCGACTACGACCAGATCGGCCCGCGCAATTCCTCGAACGGGCTCGGCGCCATCCGCGCCTTCGGCGAGCACAAGGGCTCCGGCCTCGCCCTCGTCTGCGACCTGCTGGCGGGCGCCTTCACCGGCGGCGGCTCCTCCGGCCCGGTGACCAAGCGGGCGCGGATCGCCAACGGCATGCTGTCGATCTACATCTCGCCGAAGCATTTCGGCTCGCCGGCCGAATTCCTGAAGACCGCCGAGGACTACGTGGCCTGGGTCAGGACCTGCAAGCCGATCGTCCCGGGCGGCGAGGTGCTGGCGCCCGGCGAGCCGGAGGCGCGGCTGAAGGCCGAGCGCCTCGCCAAGGGCGTGCCGCTGCAGCCGGATACCTGGGCCAGCATCGTCGCCTGCGCCCGCAGCCTCGGCGTCACGGTCCCGAACTGACGCCATGTCCGAGGACCTGACCGCGGCGGCCCGCTACGGCCGCTATGCGGCGCTGCGGCGGCGCATCCTGACCGCCGCCTCGAAGCGCATCCCGCTGGCCAGCCTCGCCCAGCAAGCCCGGGCGCTGACGCTCTGGGACGGCAAGCAGGTGCGGCCGGCGGATGAGATGCAGCTCGCCGCCATCTTCGACCTCGGCGTGCTGGACCCGCTGGGCGAGCATGGCCGGGCGATCGACCGCCAGGCGCGGGCCGAGGCGCCGCCGCCCGGCAGCGACGAATACCGCCTGCTCGGCGCCCTGGCGGTGGCCGAGTTCGGGCTCTGGCGCATCCTCGGCCCGCATCCCGAGGGCGGGGTCATGGCGGAGGCCTTCCCGGGCGGCGAGCCGCTGGTGATCTGGGACCGCTTCCTCGACCGCAACCGGGCGCCCGGCGCGCTGGTCGGGGCCCGCATCGCCTTTCCCGAGGAGGATTTGCCGATGACCTGCGGGGCCGTGGTCTCGCTCGATTCCCGGGTGGTGGAGCGGCTGCTGCAGGACACCCCGGCGCAGCGCGGCCCGGTCATCCCCAGCCTGCCGCTGGCCGAGGACGACGCCGCGCTGGCGCGGCTGGTGGCGGAACCGGCGGCGCGGCTGAAGCTCACCGCCCTCGCCCGCGGCCGGGGCTTCGCCGCCATGGTCTATCGCACCGCGATCGACCTCGGGCTGATGGGGCCGGTGCCCGGCCGCACCCCGCCCGAGCTGCTGGCGCAAGCCTGACCCATCAAGGAAGAATCATCCGCATGCGCCGCCTGTTGCTCGCCGCCCTGCTTTCCGTCGCCGCCTCCGCCGCCGAGGCCTTCCCGGACCGGCCGATCAGCCTGGTCACCGGCTATGCCCCGGGCGGCTCGACCGACATCGCCGCCCGCATCCTGGCCGACCGGCTCGGCGTCCACCTCGGCCGCGATGCGCGGGTGGTGGTGGAGAACCGCCCCGGCGCCGCCGGCATCATCGCCAGCGAATGGCTGAAGCGGCAGGCGCCGGACGGCCACACCATCATGCTGGTGGAGAGCTCCTCCCATGCCATCGCCCCGGCGGCGCTGGTGGGCGGGACGCGCTACAACCCGGTCGAGGATTTCTCCCACCTCGGCATCATCGGCACCGCGCCGCTGATCCTGGTGGTGAACAAGGACTTCCCCGCGACCACGGCGCCCGAGGTGCTGGACCGCCTGCGCTCCGCCCCGCCGGAGACCTACACCTATGCGACCTCCGGCGTCGGCGCCGTCGTGCACCTGGCGCCCGAGATGCTGGCGCTCGACCTCAAGACCCGCTTCGTCCACGTGCCCTATCGCAGCGGCGGGCAGATGCTGACGGCGATCTTCCAGGGCGAGGGCCAGTTCGGCATCGCCGTGCTGGCCTCCGCCGCGCAGCAGGTGCGCGACGGCATGGTGCGGGGGATCGCGGTGAGCGGCAACCGCCGCTTCCCCTCCTTCCCCGAGCTGCCGACGCTGGCCGAGGCCGGCGTCCCCGGCTACGATTTGGTCACCTGGAACCTCATCCTCGGTCCGCCGAACATGCCGGCCGCGGTGCAGGAGGCGCTGAACAAGGCGCTGGTCGCCGCGCTCGCCGAGCCGGCGCTGCGCCAGCGGCTGCTGACCGCCGGCGTCGAGGCCTGGGCCGAGCCCAATGGCCCGGCCGAAGCCCGCGCCTTCCTGACCCGGGAAGTGGCGAAATTCCGCACCGTGGTGGAGCGCACCGGGGTGAAGCTGGAACCCTGAGCCGCCTGCCCAGGCGCCGGGCGGGGTCCTCGCCTGGACCTGAGGCGTAACGCGCGCCGCCCCGGGTGGATCGTGGCCGCGGGGTGCTCACCCGGGCCGGCCGGGTCAGGCCGGTTGCAGCGGATCGGCGGGGGGCACGGCCGCAGGGCCGATCAGGCGGCGGATCGTCGCCAGCATGGCGGGTGCGTCCCACTCCAGGTCGCCCTCGACCCGCGCCCTCTCCTGCCCCTGGCGGTCCACCAGGATGGTGGTCGGCAGGCCGCGGACGCCGAGCGCCCGGCTGGCCGCGCCGCGCGGGTCCAGCCAGACGCCGAGGTGGCCGATGCCGCGGTCGCGGTAGAAGCCCTCCACCTGCGCCCGGCCGCCGCGGTCCGAGGACAGCGCCAGCACCTGGATCCCCTCCCCGGCCAGCGCCGCCTGGGTGCGGTCCAGCGCCGGCATCTCCGCCACGCAGGGCGGGCACCAGGTGGCCCAGAGGTTGATCAGCAACCCCTTGGCGGAGAAATCCGCGATGGTGTGCGGCTTGCCCTCGGCATCGAGGAAGCCGAATTCGGGCAGCGGCTTCGGCCCCGTCTCGGCCAGGCGTGCGGCACCCGCCGCCCGGGCTTCGGACCATGGGGCTTTGCGCCCCGCCGCCGCCCCCGCTAGGGTCCCGCCCACCGCCAGGACCAGCCCCCGGCGGGTCGCCCGCATTCCGGAAAGTGCCGCCATCGTGTCCAGTAACTCCCAATGGGGCGGCCGCTTCGCCGCCGGTCCCTCAGCCATCATGCAGGCGATCAACGCCTCGATCGGCTTCGACCGCAAGATGTGGCGCCAGGACATCCAGGGCAGCCTCGCCCATGCCGCCATGCTGGCGCATGTAGGGATCATCTCCGCCGCTGACGAGGCCGCCATCCGCGAGGGCCTGGGCGACATCGCCCGGCGGATCGAGGCCGGGGACTTTCCCTGGGACGAGGCGCTGGAGGACATCCACATGAACATCGAGGCGCGGCTGACCGCCTCGATCGGCGAGGCCGGCAAGCGTCTGCACACCGGGCGCAGCCGCAACGACCAGGTGGCGCTCGACGTGCGGCTCTGGGTGCGGGACGCGATCGACGGGCTCTCGGCGCAGGTCGAGGACGTGATGCGGGCGCTGGTCGCCAAGGCCGCGCAGCACGCGGGCACCACCATGCCGGGCTTCACCCACCTGCAGCCGGCCCAGCCGGTGACCTTCGGCCACCACATGCTGGCCTATGTCGAGATGCTGTCGCGCGACCTGTCGCGGCTGGCCGATTGCCGGCGGCGGATGAACGAGAGCCCGCTCGGCGCCGCGGCGCTCGCCGGCACCGGCTTCCCCGTGGACCGGCACATGACCGCCGCGGCGCTCGGCTTCGACGGCCCGACGCGGAACAGCCTCGACAGCGTGGCCTCGCGCGACTTCGCCGCCGAGTTCCTGTTCTGCTGCGCCATGTGCGCGACCCACCTCTCGCGCTTCGCCGAGGAGGTGGTGATCTGGACCAACCCCTACTTCGGCTTCGTCAAGCTGTCGGATGCCTTCACCACCGGCAGCTCGATCATGCCGCAGAAGCGCAACCCGGATGCGGCGGAGCTGGTGCGCGGCAAGACCGGGCGGATGACCGGGGCGCTGGTCGGGCTGCTGACCGTGCTGAAGGGCCTGGCGCTGACTTATTTCAAGGACATGCAGGAGGACAAGGAAGGCGTCTTCGACGCCGCCGAGAACCTCACCCTCTGCCTCGCCGCCGTCGGCGGCATGGTGCGCGACATGCAGCCGGACGTGGCCCGCCTGCAGCAGGCCGCCGGCGCCGGCTTCTCCACCGCGACGGATCTGGCGGACTGGCTGGTGCGGGAGCTGAAGATGCCTTTCCGCGATGCCCACCACGTCACCGGCCGGCTGGTCGCCAGGGCCGAGGCCCACGGCTGCGACCTCGCCGGGCTCACGCTTGCCGAGTTGCAGGCGGAGGAGCCGGGCATCACCGAGGCGCTGTACGGGGTGCTGACGGTGGAGGCCTCGGTCGCCTCCCGCACCTCCTATGGCGGCACCTCGCCGGAGAACGTGCGGCGCATGGCCGCCGAGTGGCAGGAGCGGCTGGCATGAAGGCCTGCATCGTGGTGCTGCTGGCCCTGGCGGTACCCCTGGCCGGCTGCGGCCGCGCCGGGCCGCCCCGCCCGCCGGGGCCGAAGGAGAAGATCATCTATCCCCGCACCTATCCGAAGCCGGATGCGCCGCCGGCACCGGCCCTGCTCGCCCCGCCGGATACCTCGCCGCTCGCGCCGCTCGGTACGGTGCCGGGCGGGGCGCCCAATACGCCGGAGGTGCTGCCCTCCCTCCGCTGAGGGCAACCGCATCCCGCGGCCGCCGTTGCCCCAGGGAACGACGGGAGGCAGGGCATGCGGATCCACCATTTCGATTGCGGGCCGGCACGGCCGCTCGGCGGCGCGCTGATGGATGGCGTCAGCCCCGGTGCCATCGGCCGGCTGACCTGCCACTGCCTAGCGATCGAGACCGCGGCGCATGGCGTCGTGCTGGTGGATACCGGGCTCGGGATGCGCGACATGGCGCATCCCTGGTCGCGCCTGCCGGTCCTGAACACCGCCAGCCTCAACTTCCGCTTCGACCCGGACCGCACGATGCTGCGGCGGCTGCGCCATGCCGGGCTGTCGCCGCGCGACGTCCGGCACATCATCATGACGCATCTCGACTTCGACCATGCCGGCGGGCTGATCGACTTCCCCGAGGCGCAGGTGCACGTCATGGAGCCGGAGGCCCGCGCCGCCGTCGCCCGCCGCGGTCTGCTGGACCGGGCCCGGTACCGCCCGGTGCAATGGGGCGATACGCGGCGCTGGCGCCGCTATCCGGAACGCACCGCCGGGCGCTGGTTCGGCTTCGACGCGGTGACCGAGCTCGACGGCCTGCCGCCGGAATTCCTGCTGGTGCCGCTGCCCGGCCACAGCGCGGGCCACGCCGGCGTCGCCATCGAGGGGCCGCGCGGCTGGATGCTGCATGCCGGCGACAGCTACTTCAACCGTGCCGAGGTCCATGCCGCCGTGCCCGCCTGCCCGGCGGGCGCCGCGGCCTATGAGCGCATCATGGCCTGGGATGCGCGGCTGGGCCGGGCCAACCAGGCCCGGGTCCGCGCCCTGGTCCAGGACGAACCGACGCCGCTCGCGGTCTTCTGCACGCATGACCCGGTGGAGTACGTCGCCATGGCGGTCTGGCAGGGCAATGTCCCGACGGCCGCCAACGACCCCGGCAGCGCCCGGCAGAGGGCCTGACGCCAGGGCTGCTCAGCCCTTCCGGCACTGCATGGCATAGGCGGGATCATCCCTCGAGAAGCTGGCGTCAACCTCGTCCCGCTCCAGCTTCCAGCCGAGCTGCGTCATGCCCAGGATAGCCAGGCCGCCGGTGGTCTGCGGCGGGCCGAAGCGGCGGATGAGCAGGGCCTTGAAGGCCTCGTCGTCCTCGCGGCGGCGGACGCCATAGGTCACGCATTCCAGCCCGCCGCCGGCGATGGCGAAGGAGAAGACGGTCCGCAGCAGCAGCGCGCCATCGGCGAAGTCGCCGCGCGCGGCGGTGACCAGCGGCGGCACCCGCGGGCGCTCCGCCTCCGGCAGCAGCACGACCCTGCCGCCCGATGCGGCGACGACCTGCTGCGGTGTCATGCCCCAGCGGGTGTACTGCCAATCGGCCAGGGCCGGGGATGCGACGAGCAGGGCAGCCAGGGCGAGGGCGAGCGGTCGCATGGCGGGGGTTCTCCGGGCGGAGATCCGAGGGTTTCAGACCCGCCGCCGCGGTTCAAGCCTGTCGCCGGCCGCTGGCGCGGTGTTGCCGAGGCCGGCGGCGCGGGACTAGCCTTCCGGGAAAGTCTCCGGAGGACACGATCATGCCCGAGCTGACCATCACCCCGCTCGGCTATGCCATGGGGGCCGCGGTCACCGGCCTCGACCTGCGCCGGCCGCTCGATGACCTCACCCGCCGCCGGCTCTACGATGCCTGGCTGAAGCATGTGGTGCTGGTCTTCCCCGGCCAGCCGCTGACGCCGGAGGAGCACATCGCCTTCTCCGCCAATTTCGGCGCCCTCGACGACCATGACTCCCAGGCGCCCGAGACACTGCTGGAGGGCCATCGGGAGATCCTGGTGGTGACCAACAAGCACCGGCTCGGCAAGCCCAGCGGCACCCGCAACACCGGGCGCAACTGGCATACCGACCTCTCCTATACCATGCGCCCGGCCAAGGGCTCCCTCCTGCTGTGCCAGGAGAAGCCCCCCGTGGGCGGCGATACCATGTGGGCCAACCTGACCATGGCCTACGAGACGCTGAGCCCGAAGATGCAGGCGATCCTCGACGGGCTGGAGGCGGTGCATGACGTGACCCTGGTGAAGGGCATCGGCGCGCGCGACCCGGCGATCGTGCAGGCCATGAAGCAGCGCAACCCGGCGGTGGTGCATCCGATGGTCCGCGTGCATCCGGACACGGGCAGGAAGTCGCTGCTGGCCGGGGAGCGGGTCAGCCACATCCTTGGCTTCTCCGAGGAGGAGAGCACGGCGCTGCTCGACTTCCTCAATGCCCATGCGACCGCACCGGAGTTCGTCTACCGGCACCGCTGGTCGGTCGGCGATATCGTGCTCTGGGACAACCGCTGCACCTGCCACGTCGCCTTGCCGGATTTCGACCAGACCCAGCCGCGGCTGATGCTGCGCTGCTCGCTGCAGGGCGAGTCCGTGGGGCGGCTGGCGGAGGCAGCGCCGGCGGCGACGCGGGAGCAGATGATCCAGACGGTCGCGTCGCTCTCGTGACCACCCGCCGTGGGCTGCTCGCGGGGCTGATGGCGGCGCCCGCCCTGGCGTCCGCCCAGCCGGGCTACCCGAGCCAGACCATCCGCGTCGTCGTCCCCTATGTGGCCGGCGGCACCACCGACCTGGTCGGCCGCATGGTGGCCGAGGCGCTGGCCGAGCGCCTGCCGCGCCCGGTGGTGGTGGAGAACCGCGGCGGGGCCAGCGGCATCATCGGCTCCGAGGCCGTGGCCCGGGCCGCGCCCGATGGCCACATGCTGCTGCTCTGCGCCAGCGCCCATGCGGTGCTGCCGGCGCTGTACCCGAACTTGGCCTGGGACCCGCTGGCGGATTTCACCCCCATCGCCCCGGTCGCCGCCACGCCCTACATGCTGGTGGTCCACCCCTCCCTGCCGGTGCATTCGGTGGCGGAGCTGGTGGCGCTGGCCCGTGCCCAGCCGGGCAAGCTGAACTTCGCCTCCACCGGCATGGGCACGGCGCAGCACCTGGCCGGGGAGCAGCTGAAGCGGCTGGCCGATATCGACCTGCTGCATGTCTCCTACCGCGGCAGCGGCGCGGTCCGGGCCGACCTGCTGACCGGGCGGATCAACCTGATGTTCGAGAATGTCGCGCTGACCGCCGGCATGGTCCAGCGCGGCGAGGTGCGCGGCATCGCGGTGACCAGCCCCACCCGCACGCCGCTGGCCCCCGAGCTGCCGACCCTGGCGGAGCTGGGCTATGCCGGGGCCGAGATCTAGGGCTGGTTCGGCCTGTTGGCGCCGCCGCGCACCCCATCCGAGGTGGTGGGGGTGCTGAATGCGGCGGTCAACGACTGGCTGCGCAATCCGGCGGCGGGGCAGAAGCTGGCCGGGCTCGGCGCCCGGGTGCTGGGCGGCACGCCGGCAGACCTCGCCACCATCATCCTGAGCGAGCGGCAGCGCTGGGGCCGCATCATCCGCGACGCCAACATCAGGCCGGAGTAAGGCCCCATGAGCCGCCACATCGTCGCCTCGGTCGGCGACATACCCGAGAACGGCAGCAAGCTGGTGGAGGTGAAGGGCCGCCGGATCGCGCTGTTTCATGTCGCCGGCGAATACTTCGCCCTGACCGACCGCTGCCCGCACGAGGGCGGCAGCCTCTGCGCCGGCAAGCTGATCGGGCTGGTGCAGTCGACGGAGCCGGGGCAGTACCTCTACTCCCGGCCGCATGAGATGCTGCAATGTTCCTGGCACGGCTGGGAGTTCGACATCCGCACCGGGCAGAGCTATTGCGACCCGGACAGCATCCGCGCCAGAACCTACCAGGTCACGGTCGAGCCCGGGGATGCGCTGGCGAAGGGTCCCTTCGTGGCGGAGACCTTCCCGGTCTCGGTCGAGGACAGCTACATCGTGGTGGAGGTCTAGGGCAGCATGGCAGCTTGGCATCGTATCGCCGACGAGGCGGACCTCATGGAGAACATGCCGCTGCCGGTGCGGGTCGGCGATCTCTCGATCGCGGTCGTGCGGCTGGAGGATGGCATCTTCGCGGTCAACGACATCTGCACGCATGAGTATGCGCTGCTGTCGGACGGCTATTGCGAGGAGGGCAAGCTGGAATGCCCGCTGCACCAGGCCTGCTTCGATATCCGCACCGGCGCGGCGCTGAACGAGCCGGCCGAGGTGCCCGTCGCCACCTACAAGGTGAAGGTCGAGGACGGCGGGGTCTTCGTCGAGGCGTGAGGCTCAGTCCGGCCTGATTCCGGCCTCGCGCACCACCCGGGTCCATTTCGCCACCTCGGCGCCGAGCTGGGCCTGGAATTCCTCCGGCCCGGTCTCCAGCGGGTCGAGGCCGGCGGCGATGATCCGCGCCCGGACGGCGGGCAGGCGCAGCGCCGCCAGCATGTCCCGATGGAGTTGCAGGACGCGCGCCTGCGGCAGCCCGGCGGGGCCGAGGATGCCGTACCAGGACCCCGCCTCGGCCCCGGCGAAGCCGAGCTCCGCCAAGGTCGGCAGCTCCGGCAGTTCGCGCCAGCGCTTCGCATCCGCGACCGCCAGGCCGCGCAGGGCGCCGCCCCGGATCTGCGGCACCGCGACGGTGGAATTCAGGAACCCCGCCTGCACCTGTCCCGCCAGGATCGCCGCCTGGGCCGGCGCCGCGCCGGTGAAGGGCACGTGCGTCAGCTCGATCCCGGCGACGCCGGCGAACAGCGCCGTCGCCAGGTGGCTGGCATTGCCGACGCCCGCCGAGCCCATGGTCAGGCCGCCCGGCGTCGCGCGGGCCAGGGCGACGAACTCTGCCACGTCCCGCGCCGGGACCGCCGGATGCTCCACCAGCACCATCGGATGGAAGGCGGCATTGATGATGGCGGTGAAGTCCCGCACCGGGTCGAAGGGCAGCCGCGGCATCAGCGCCGGGTTCATGACATGCGCCGTGGCGCCGAGCAGCAGCGTATGGCCATCCGGCGCGGCGCGGGCGACCACCTCGGTGCCGATGGCGCTGCCGGCGCCGGGGCGGTTCTCGATCACCACCGGCTGGCGCCAGGCCTCGAACAACGCCGCGCCGAGGGTGCGGGCGAGGATGTCGGAGGGGCCGCCCGGCGCATAGGGGACGACGATGCGCACGGCCCGGTCGGGCCAAGTGGTCTGGGCGCGCGCCACCGCAGGCGCGGCGAGACCGGCCAGCAATAGGGCGCGGCGGCGCATTAGCCGTGCACCCGCGCCGCGCCCCGGCGGCGCCAGGCGCTCATCTGCTCGGCGGAAGTATGCACATGCACCACCACCGGCTTGCCGCGCACGGCGAAGGCGCGGGCGATGCCCGCCTCGACCTCGGCCTCGGTGGAGATGGTGATGCCTTCCGCACCGAAGACGCGGGCCCAGGCGGCGAAGTCGGGGTTGGTCAGCTTCACCGCGGATTCGTAGGGGCGGTTGGGGTAGCGCACCTCGTGGTGCATGCCGATGGTGCCGTAGCGCTTGTTGTCGGAGATGATGATGATCGGCGTCGCCCCGTACTGCATGGCCGTCGCAATCTCGTTGCCGCTCATCAGCGCGCCGCCGTCGCCGACGAAGCCGATGGATTGCTTGCCCGGGCGGCGGATGGCGGCGGCGACCGCCATCGGCACGCCGGCGCCCATCGCGCCCACGACAGAGGACAGGAAATTCTGTCCCGGCCTGAAGCCGATATAGCGATGGATGAAGGAGGAGAAATTGCCCGCATCCGAGGTGACCGCGGCATCGGGCGCCATGTGCTTGCCGATCTCGATGCAGACGGCGGCGAAGTTCACCCCATCCGCCATGCTGTCCCAGTTCGGCGCCATCAGCCCCTGGTGGATGCCGTTCAGCCCGGCGACCCAGCCGCGGCGCCTGGCCGCATCGGCCGGCGCGCCGCGCCGCAGCAGCGCGCGGATGACATCGGCCGGCTCGGCGGCGATGCCGAGGTCGGGGCGGAAGACGCGGCCGATCTCATTGGCATCCGGCCAGACATGGACCAGCGGCAGCTGCGGGTCGGGTGCGGTCGGGAAGCTGTAGGACTGGCTGACGGAATCGGTGAGGCGCTCGCCGAGGCTGACCAGCAGGTCGGCCTTCCGCATCTCGGCGATCAGCCCCGAAGGCACGCGGATGCCCATGTAGCCGCCGTAGTGGGGATGGGTGTTGTCGAAGAGCTGCGGCCGCCGGTGCGTCGGCGAGACCGGCAGCATCCATTGCTCCGCGAGCTGCTGCAGTTCCGCCAGCGTCCCGGCCGTCGCATTGGCCAGCGCCCCGCCGACCCAGACCAGCGGGCGCTCGGCCCTGGCCAGCATCGAGGCCAGCTGGTCGAGGTCCTCGGCCCGGGCGCCGCCATAGACGCGCGGGCGCGGCTTCGCCACCGGTGCATCGGTGAGCTCGTCGAAGATGTCCTCGGGCAGGATGACGGCGACCGGGCCCGGCGTGCCGCTTTCGGCCAGATGGAAGGCGCGGGCGATGCTTTCGCTCGCCTGCACCACCTCGTTCACCTCGATGACGTCCTTGGTCACGTCGGCCAGCAGCTTCGCGTAATTCTGTTCCTGCAGGGCGAGGCGGCCGAAGTCCTTGCGCTCCACCTGGCCGCACAGCACCACCAGTGGCGTCGCGTCGTGATGTGCCGTGTGCAGCGCGACCATGGCATTGGACAGGCCCGGCCCGCGCGAGACCAGCAGCACGCCCGCGCGCCCCTCCCGCATGCGGCCATCGGCGACGGCCATGAAGCCGGCGCCGCCCTCATGCCGGCAGACGATGAGGCGCATCTGGTCGGGGATATCGGTCAGCGCATCGGTCAAACCCAGAAAACTCTCGCCCGGCACCATCCAGATGGTGTCGATGCCATGCGCGATCAGGCTCTCGGCCAGGACGCGGCCCACGGTGCGGCTCATTGATTGGTTCCCTTCCCTATTCACCACGGATGCCGGCCTCGGCCACCACCCGCTGCCATTTCGGCACGTCGCTCTCGAGCAGCCGCGCCAGCGCCTCCGGCCCGGTCAGCAGCGGCTCGGTCCCGGCGGCGGCGAAGCGGGCGCGCAGCTCCGGCAGGTCGCGCAGCGCCGCCAGGGTCTCGGCCAGCTTCGCCACGATCGGCGCCGGCAGGCCGCGTGGGGCGGCGATGGCGTACCAGTTCAGCGCGACATAGCCGGGGACGATCTCGGCGATGGCGGGCGTGTCGGGCAGGCTGGCGACGCGCTCCGCCGTCGCTACGCCCAGCAGCCGCACGCGGCCGGCGCGGACATGCGGCAGGGTCTCGACCGTGCTGGCGAAGACCATGTCGATCTCCCCGGCCAGCAGCGCGATCATCGCCGGCGCGGCGCCACGGTAGGAGATGTGCTCCAGCCGCACCCCCGCCGCGCCGGCGAAGAGCGCGCCCGAGAGGTGGTTGGAGGAGCCGGCGCCGCCGCTGCCGTAGGTCAGCGTATTCGGCCGTGCCCGCGCCGCGGCGATCACGTCCTGCACGCTGGCGAAAGGCCCATCGGCGCGGACCACCATCGCCGTCGGCACGTCGGCGACCAGGCTCACCGGCGTCATTGCGCTGCGCGGGTCGAGCCCCTGCCCCGGGTAGAGCGCGGGCACGCTGGCCAGCGAGGCGCTGGTCAGCAGCAGCGCGCTGCCATCCGGCGGCGCCTGCACCACCGCGCGGATGCCGATGCTGCCGCCCGCGCCGGGGCGGTTGTCGATGACGAAGGGCTGGCCAAGCCGCTCGCGCAGCTGCTCCGCCAGCATCCGGCCGATGGTATCGATCGGCCCGCCGGCGCCGAAGGGGATGACGAGGCGGACGGGGCGCGCGGGCCAGGCCTCCTCGGCGCGCGCCGCAGCCGGCAGCAGCGCGGCCGCGAGCAGGCTGCGGCGGTCAAGCACCGTCATTGTCCTGGCTCCCTCCGTCTTGCCGCCATTGAAGGAGGCTTTGCGCCCGGCGTGAAGGGGGTGGCGTGGCAGCGCGGATGGCGGATACTCGGCAGGGGGAGGAAAATCCATGCTGCGCCGCCGCACGCTTTTCGCCACGCTCCTGGCCTCGCCGGCCGTCGCCCAGGATTTCCCGGCCCGCCCGATCCGCATCATCGTGCCCTTCGCCCCCGGCGGCTCCGGCGACATCACCGCGCGGCTGGTGGCGAAATACCTCGAGGAGCAGACCGGCCAGGGCGTGGTGGTGGACAACCGCCCCGGCGCCAATGGCGTCATCGGCACCATGGCGGTGAAGCAGGCCGCACCCGATGGCCATACCCTGCTGCTGGCGACGACCAGCACGCATTCAGCCAATCCCTCGACGGTCAAGGACCTGCCCTACGACCCGGAGCGGGACTTCCAGACCATCGGCTTCTTCGGCTCCAACGGCAGCTACCTGCTGGTGCGGCCGGAGGCGCCCTGGCGGGATGCCAATGCACTGGTGGCGGAGGCCCGGGCCAATCCTGGCAAGCTGGCCTTCGGCCATTTCAACGCCTCCTCCCGCGTGCCGGGGGAGTTGCTGAACGTCATGACCGGGGTGCAGATGCTGGGCGTGCCCTACCGCACCATCGGCAGCGCCTTCGCCGATCTGCTGGCCGGCCGGCTGCACCTCATCTTCGTCGATACCACCGCGGGCGATGCCTACCTGAAGCAGGGGCAGCTCCGTGCCCTGGCCATCACCCGCCAGGGCCGCTGGTCCCGCCACCCCGAGCTGCCGGCGATGAGCGAGACCTGGCCGGAGTTCGTCATCACCGGCTTCCTCGGCATCGCCCTGCCCAAGGGCGTGCCGCCGGAGATCGCGCTGCGCCTCAACACCCTGGTCAACGAAGCGATCCTGGCCGAGCCGGCGCGCAGCCGCCTGGTGGAATTCGGCTTCGTGCCGGAGGCGCTGGACCTGCCGCGCATCGCCGAGCTGGTGAAGCGCGAGCGGGAGAAGTGGACCCGCTTCGTGGCGCTGGCCGGGATCGAGCCGGAGTAGCTACTTCGGCATGGGCGCGCCGAGCTCGGCATTCGCCTCCCCCAGCGCCGGCGCGCCGCGCTCGACCGGCGGCCGCTGCCCGTCGATCGACATCGGCAGGCCGATCCCCCGCGCGTCGTAGCCCGGCATGGGCTGGATCATGCCGAGCGCCGCGGTCTGCGGATGCGCGGCGACGGCGGCGAGGTCGTTGATCGGCGAGCAGGGGATGCCGGCGGCCTCCAGCGCCTCCGCCCAGTCCTCGCTGCCGCGTTTCAGCATCTCGGCGCTGAGCAGGGGCAGGATGGTCTCGCGGTGGGCGATGCGGTCCTTGTTGGTGCGGAAGCGCGGGTCGCTGCCCCATTCCGGGTGGCCCAGCACGGCGGCGAATTTTGCGAACAGCCGGTCGTTGGCGGCGGCGACGACGATCTCGCCATCCGCCGTGTCGAAGGCCTGGAAGACGATGAGCTTGGGATTGCCGCTGCGGTGGCGCGGCGGCTGCCGGCCGCTCTCGAAGTAGCCGGCGAAATGCTGCGCCATCCAGCCCATGCCGGTCTCGAACAGCGAGGTATCGACCGTCGCCCCCTCCCCGGTCAGGTGCCGACGCTGCAACGCGGCAAGGCAGCCGAGCGCCGCCCAGACCCCGGTGCCGAGGTCGAGCACCTGCATGCCCACGCGGGCCGGCGGCACCTCGGCCGAGCCGTTGACGCTGAACATGCCGGCGAAGGCCTGCACGATCGGCTCGTAGCCCGGCTTCAGCGCCATCGGCCCGACCGCGCCGAAGGCATGCAGCGAACAGTAGATCAGGCAGGGATTGAGCGCCCGCACCGCCTCGGCGCCGAGGCCCATCTTCTCGAGCGAGCCCGGCCGCATGTTCTGGATGAAAACGTCGCTGTCGGCCAGGAAACCGCGCAGCCAGGCCAGCGCCTGCGGGTCCTTCAGGTCCAGCACCACGCTGCGCTTGTTGCGGTTGACCGCGTGGAAGCTGGTGGCGATGCCGGCGTTGAAGGGCGGGCCCCAGCCGCGGGCGTCGTCGCCCTCGGGCCGTTCGATCTTGACGACCTCGGCGCCCAGCATGGCCAGGATCTCGCTGGCATAGGGGCCGGCCAGGTTCTGCCCGATCTCGACGACCTTCACGCCCTGCAGTGGCAAGGGAGGGGGCAGCATCGGGCGGCATTCCTTCTGGACGTTTCGCCGCGGACCTTGGGGGTGGCGCCATGAGGCGGTCAAGCCGGGCCGGTCGCGGCGGCCCGATTCACCCCTGCTTCACTCCCGGCGTGCATGCTTCCCATCCCTGCCGGGAGTCCGACGCATGCCCGAGAGTGATTCATTGGCCACCGAAGCGCGGGAGGCCCGGCTGCGCATCGCGCGCGACCTCGCGGAGCTGCACCGGCTGCACCTGGCGCTGGCGCAGGAAAGCCGGGCACTGAAGCGCTTCACCCTCGAAGGACGCGCAGGGCTCGAAATCGAGATCGCCGCCGAGATGCTGGAGCAATACCTGGGCAGCAGCGCCGCCTTCCTCGAGAACATGCGAGGGCGGTTCGAGGCGCGGCTCGGGCTGCTCCGCCGGGGCGAGCCGCGGCTCGGCGCCAACCCCGAGGATGCGCCCGGCCATGGCGCCTTCTGGCTGGGCTTCTCGCGGCTCTGCGCGGTGCTCCGCCGCCTTGGCGCCCGCGCGGAGGCCTGACGCGGCGCTGTCGCTGCATGCTCCCGATCTGTTGACCTGCAGGAGCGCGGGAAACGGTGTCCCTCGGCCAGTCGTCACCATCCTATGCGCGGATGATCCTTGCTTCCGCGTTCAACCCAAATGCGTCGAGCGTGTCGCCGGACCGGCGTCGTCTCAGCCTTCGCACCCTGCTGCTGCTGCTGGTCGTGACCGTCGCGCTGCCGCTGACCGCGCTGGCGGGGCTGGCGGTCTGGCATGCGCACAACCAGGCGCGCGGCCGGGCCGAGGCGGAGGTGCTCGGCCAGGCCCGGACCATGACGGCCCTGGTGGACCGGGAGATCCAGCGGGTCGAGACCGGGCTGCGGGCCTTGGCGGATTCCTCCGCCCTCGCCCGCGGCGATCTGGCCGCGGTGGACACCGAGATGCGGGCCATGGCGGCGCAGCTGGACGGCACAGCGATCGGCCTGGGCTCGCTGGACGGGCAGTTGCTGAGCACCACCTGGCCGGTGGGGGAGCGCCGGCCGCAGGCGCCGACCCCGCCGGCGATGCACGACACCCTGACCACGGGCCGCAGCAAGGTCACCAACCTGGTCAGCAGCCAGAATACCGGACGCCTGGTCGTGGCGGTGGTCGTGCCGGTGGTCGGCCCCTCGGCCCTGGCCGGGCCCGCCCCGCCCGAGGGAAGCGGCATGGCCCAGGCGCCGAGTGCACCGGCCAACCCGACGCCGCGCCCTCGCCCACGCTTCGCCTTCGCCGCCGCCCTGCCGGAAGGCCGCCTTGCCATGGCGCTGCGCGAGAGGAACGAGCCCGGCTCCGAGGCGCGGATCGCGGCCGTCATCGACCGTGCCGGCGTCGTCGTCGCCCGTTCCGTGGCCGAGGCGGACTACATCGGCAGGACGGTCCACCCCGATTTCGCCCGCGCGCTCGCCAACCTGCCGGAGGGCGTGCTGCACGATGCCCCGACCTACGACGGCTCGACCGCCACCTTCGCCTTCGCCACCGCTCCCCGCAGCGGCTTCACCGTGGCGCTGAGCCTGCCGGAATCGGAGTTCAGCGCACCTCTCTGGCGGGCGCTCCGCCAGGTCGGGCTGCTGGCCGCGGCCATCCTGGCCGGCGGCGTCGCCCTGGCGGCGATGCTGGCCGGGCGGATCGCCCGGGCGCTGCAGCGGCTGACCGATTCGACCGTGCCGGAGCGACCTATCCTGCGGGAGGTCGACGACCTGGCGCAGGCCATGGCCGAACGCGACCAGGCGATGGAACGGCTGACCACCAGCGAGCATCGCTTCCGCGCCCTGGCCAAGGCCGGGGCGCTGGTCCTGTGGCGCAGCGATGCCGACGGCGGGATCCTGGACGCCGAGGGCTGGCAGGCGCTGACCGGCCAGTCCGATACGGCGCTGCGCGGCGCCGGCTGGCTGGCCATGCTGCATCCGGACGACCTCGCCAGGACCCTGGCCGCCTGGGAGAATGCCCGGCAGCAGGATCGGCCGATCGATATCGAATACCGGGTGCGGACCTCGGGCGGCGAATGGCATTGGGTGCGGGCCCGCGCCGTGCCCCTGCGGGACGGCGCACAGGCGGTCGAATGGGTCGGCGTGGTCGAGGATGTGGACAGCCACCGCCAGGCGGCGCTGGCGCTGGCGGACCGTGAGGAAAGGCTGCGCCTGGCGGTCTCGGCCGCCCGGCTGACCACCTGGGAATACGACCCGGTGGCGGATCGCGGCAGCCGCGCCAGCGCCACGAGCGAAGCGATCGAGGCACCCGTCACCAGCAGCTTCACCCTGGCGGACTGGACCGCCTCGGTGCATCCCGATGATCGCCCGGCCACCCATGCCCTGCTGCAGGCGACCATCGAGGGTGAGATCCCCGAATTCATCGCCGAGTTCCGGGTCAAGCGGCGGTCCCCGTCCCAGGGCTGGGCCTGGATCGCGACCCATGGCGCGGTGGCGGCGCGGGACCCGATGACCGGTGCGGTGCTCCGCCTCGCTGGCGTCTCGCAGGACGTCTCGGAACGGCGCGAGGCCGAGCAGCGCCGCATCCTGCTGGCGCGGGAGGTCGATCACCGGGCGAAGAACGTGCTGGCGGTGGTGCAGTCGGTCCTGCGGCTGACCCGGCGCGACCAGCCGGAAACCTTCGTCGCGACGGTGGAGGCACGGGTGGCGGCCCTGGCCCGGGCGCATACCCTGCTGGCCGAGGAAGGCTGGATCGGCGCCGACCTGCAGGTCCTGGCGGAACGCGAGACCGCCAGCTGCCCGCCCGGCTCTGTGGTGCTGGAGGGCCCCGCCCTGGCGGTCGCCGCCGCGGCGGTACAGCCGCTGGCGATGGTGCTGCATGAACTGGCGACCAATGCGGCGAAGCATGGCGCCGCCTCCCGCCTGGGCGGCAAGGTGACCTTGAGCTGGGTGGTGGAGGATGGTTTCGTCGAGCTCTGCTGGGCGGAGCAGGGCGGCCCGCCGATGGTGGAGGCCCCGACCCGGCGCGGCTTCGGCTCGCGGATGATCGATGCGATCGTGCGCGGCCAGCTCGGCGGGGCGCTGACGCTCGCGTGGCGGCCTGCTGGCCTGGAGTGCCGCATGCGTCTGCCGGCCAGCCGGTTGCTCTCGGCCGAGGCGCTGAATCCCCGCCGGCGGGCCACGGCGCCGGTGGCCTGACCCGGAGCTTTGCAGGACGCCGGCCGAATGCAGGAAGGCGACTGGTGCCGACTCGGGGAATTGAACCCCGGACCTACTGATTACGAATCAGTTGCTCTACCCCTGAGCTAAGTCGGCAGCGCGCCGCTGGCTAGATAGCCGCGACCGCCGGCCGCGGCAACCACCCTTGTCGCCTCATCCGGCCAGCGCCGGCGTCGCCGCCGGCTTCGGGGCGGCCACCGCGGCCCGCGGCTCGGTGGTCCAGGCGATGCGGCCCACCATGTCGCAGGCGCTGCAGACCGGCGCCCAGGCGGCGTGGTCGGTCCCGCAGTTGCCGCAGCGCCAGCGGGGCTCCGGGGCGGCGCCGGCCGCCTCGCGCAGCCAGCGGGATTGCGCGGCCCGGGCCTCGACCGTCTCGCCGTGCTCCGCCTCCTCAAGCTCGGCCAGCAGCAGGTAGGCTCGGCGATCGGCCTCGCCGCTTTTCACCAGGGCGTCGAGGGCGCCGCGGGCACGGCCGGTCAGCCCGGCGGCAATCGCCGTGCGCCCCAGCAGCAGGCGGCTTTCGGCATGGGTCGGGTTGCGGCGGATCAGCACCTCGACCGCCTTCATCCGCGTCAGCGCATCGCCCTCATCGGCCAGGTAGGGCACCGCGAGGTCGGGATGCGGCGAGGCCGCCCAGGCATCCTCCAGCACCGCCTTGCCGCGACGGGAGGTGCCGCCATCGCGCAGCCGCTTGGCATAGGCCATGGCGGCTGGGGCGAAGGCGGGATCGGCCTGGAAAGCCTGGCGTTCCAGCTCAGCGGATTTCTCCGGGCTCGGCTCCTGCGCCGCGGCGGCCAGCGCCAGCGGGGCGCGCGGGGTCTCGGTCGGGGCCAGCACCAGCGCCTCCCGCCAGTTGCGGGTCTGCAGCGCGAGCTGGGCACGCTCCTCCCGCAGCCAGGCGGCGCCGGGCTGGTTCGCCTCGGCTTCCTTGGCCAGGGCCAGGGCCGCGGTCCAGTCGCCCTTGGCCATGGCCTGGCGCAGCAGGCCGCGCAGGCCGAGGAAGCGGGCATCCTCGCGCTCGGCCAGGGTGCGGAAGACCGCCGCGGCGGCGTCCTCGCGGCCGGAGAGGCGCTCGGCCTCGGCGGCCAGCAGCAGGGTCTGCGGCGTGTCGCCGAGCAGGCCGCGCGCCTTGCGGACCTCGAGCCGGGCCGCCTCGGCGGTGCCGGCGGCCAGCGCCACCAGCGCCCGGGTCACCGCCGCATCGCCATCCGCGCGATGCCGCAGGGCTCGGCGCTGGCGGAGGCGGTCGGGCCAGCGGCGCAGCGCCGCGATGCCGGAGAGCAGCCCGTGCACCACCGCGAAGGCGGCCACCAGCAGCAGCAGGGCGATGGGGAAGCTGGTGCCGATCCAGGCATCCCCGACCTTGATCTCGACTGTGCCGCCGACATCGGCCAGCCAGAGGGCCAGTCCGACGCCGGCCGCCAGCAGCAGCAGGACCCAAAGGGCGCGGCGCATCGGCTCAGCCCATCGCCAGCTGGCGGAGCGCGGCACGCGCCGCGATCAGCGCCCGGGCCTGGTCCGCCCAGGGCTGCATCGCAGCACGGGCCGGCGGCGGCAGCTTGTCGACATGCTGCAGGCTCATCTCGATGTCTCCGGCTTCCAGCGCACGGCGGGCGCGTTCGATCTCGGCTTCCGCCGCGTCGCCCCAGACCACCTGGTCGCCGCGGCGGACGGTCACCAGCCCGCTGAGGCGGGAGATGGCGCTGTCCACCACGCCGCCGCGGCTGCCATCCGGCTGCATCGCGGCGTCCGAGGCGCCGCGGGCGGCCTTGGCGGCATCCTCGAAGGAGAGCCGCAGGGCGGGTTCGGTCGGTGGCGCCACGGTGGCGAAGCGGGCCAGCGCGGCGGGCGGCTGGTCGATCCGGCCGAGCGCCTCGCCGAGCGGCTGGCCGGCGAGCAGCGCGCCACGCACGCCATCGACCGCGGCCATGCGGGAGGTCCGGCTCTCGATCGCCACCAGCCGCTGCTGCGCCGCCTCCAGAGCATCGAGGCGTTTGCCGAGCGCCGCATCCAGCGCCGCGACGCGTTCGCCCACCGAGGATTCGAGCGCCGCGATGCGCTTGCCCGCGGCGTCCTGGGCGGCGGCCTCGCGCTGTTCGGCGGCCTTGGCCTGCTCCTGGGCGCGGTTGCCCTGGGCCTCGATCCGCTCGGCTAGGCGCTCGGAGCGGCCGGCCAGGGCATCGAAGGCATCGCGCGGGGCGAAGGTCGCGGGGTCGATGGCAGGGCGGCCCTCCAGCGCGGCGAGGCGGCGCTCAAGCGTCGCGGTCCGTTCGCCGGCCTGGGTGCCGACTTGGGCCAGGGTGCGCTCGGCGGCGGTGAGCCGCTCGGTCAGCGCGGCGGCCTGGCTGGTCAGCGGGCCGATGTCCTGCGCCGCCGGCTTCTCCTCGAGCGAGCGGATGCGGCCCTCGAGCGACTGCGACTGCTGCACCTTGGCACCGAGCGCGCCGACCTCGCCCCGCAGCCCATCGAGGGTGCCGAGGCGCTGCTCGATCTGGGCGACCCGGGCCGGGTCGACGCCGCCGTCGGAGGAGGAGCGCGGCGTGACCAGCAGCCACCAGACTGCCAGCACCAGCACCGCGCCGCACAGGCCGATCACCACCGCGGCCGGGTCGAGCTTGCGGCCGGGCGCAGCGCCGCCCGGCGGGTTGTAGGGCGAATTGCGCGGGGCCGGGTTGGGCGGGATCGCCGCCGGTGCAGGCGGCCGGTTCTCGGGGGCTTTGCTCATCTTGTTGCTTACCTGGGTCCGAGCAGTTGCAAGAGCGAGTCCTGGTCGGGCCGGTCGGCGACATGCACCGTGCGCCACGCCAGGGAGGCGATATCGGCGCGGAGCGCCGCCGCGACCCTGGGGCTGATGGCGAACGCCGCGATCCCCGAGGTGGTTGCGGCCAGCCCGGCCGTCCTCAACATCGATAGGGTAGATTGTGCCGAACGCGGCGAAAAAAACAGTGCGGCAACGACCTGCCCCGTCCGGAGGGCCGCCTGGGCGGTCCCCGGCAGGACGGAAGCCGGAGCGGCGGTATAGGCGACCCGACGCCATACCCGGAAGCCCCTTTCCCGCAGCGCCCCGGCCAGGTCCAGGCCGTAGCCGGTGCCGACCGCCAGGAGCAGCGGCCCGCCGCGCGGCTGCAGCCGCTCCGCCGCCAGCGCCGCCAGCGCCGCGGCATCGCCGGCCGCGGCGGTGACGTCCCGCCAGCCGTGGCGCCGCGCCTCGGCGGCCGTCGCCTCCCCCACCGCCAGCACCGGCAGCCCCGGGGGCAGCCCGGCCGGGGGCACCGTGCGGGCCGCCGCCCGGCTGGTGAGCAGCAGGGCCTGGGCACCGGCCAGGGCGAACGGCCGCGGCGCGAGCGTGAGCGCCGGCGCCAGCACCGGCTCCCAGCCCAGCGTGGTCAGGCGCTGCGCCGTCTCGGCTGCGCCGGGCTCCGGCCGGGTCACCAGCACGGCCCGGCCGGCGCCGGGCGGGGGCGGCCAGGGCAGGTCAGGCAAAGAGGTCGGCGGGGCTGTCGGCCCGCAGCTCGGCGCCCAGGGTGGCGCCCAAACGGGCGGCGTCGGCGGCGCTGCCGGTGACCGAGCGCTTGAGCAGGAAGCTGCCGTCCGGCCGGGCCACCAGGCCGGTGAGGTGCAGGGTCCGGGCAGCCCGGGCTGAGGCCCCGGCGGCCTGCGGCAGCAGCCTCGCATAGCCGCCGATCGGGGTGCGGCAGGAGCCGTCGAGCGCTGCCAGCAGCCCCCGCTCCGCCTGGCTGACCGCCGCCGCCTCGCGGTCCTCGATGCCCGAGAGCAGCTCGAGCAATTCCACGTCGGCGCTGCGGCAGGTGATGCCGACGATGCCCTGGCCGGCGGCCGGGACCATCGCCTCGGGGTCGAGCACCAGGCTGGCGCGATCCTCCAGGCCGAGCCGCTTCAGCCCGGCCAGGGCCAGCAGGCTGGCGGCGAATTCGCCGCTCGCCACCCGACCGAGCCGGGTCTGCACATTGCCGCGGATCATCCGGCAGACCAGGTCGGGCCGGGCGTGCAGCATCTGCGACTGGCGGCGGACCGAGGCGGTGCCGATGACGGCGCCGGCCGGCAGGCAGCCATAGGGATCGCCGGCATCGGGCGGGCCGCAGCCCTCCCCCAGCACGATCGCGTCCCGCGCATCCTCGCGCTTCAGGGTGCAGGCCAGGGCGATGCCGGCGGGCAGCTCGGTCTCGAGGTCCTTCAGGCTATGGACCGCGAAATCGACCCGCCGGTCCAGCAGCGCCTCGTGGATCTCCTTGGCGAAGAGGCCCTTGCCGCCGATATCCGCCAGCGCCCGGTCCTGGATGCGGTCGCCGGAGGTGGCGATGACATGCTCGTCGAAGGTGTCGATCCCGTCGAGGAAGGGCGGCCGCAGCACCGGGCAGAAGTGGCGGATGATCGACAGGAAGTGCCGGGTCTGCCACAGGGCGAGCGGCGAGCCGCGGGTGCCGACCCGGAGCGGCAGGGCGCGGCCATGGCGCGGCGTGCCGGGTCCTTGGCGCGTGGCGGCGTTTGCGGCGGGAAGCATGGCGGTGTCTTAGGCCCGGCCGGCGAAAGGGGAAAGTGCGCATGGAGGCTTCGGCCGTGGTGCTCGGGCTGGAATCGAGCTGCGACGAGACCGCGGCGGCGGTGCTCCGCGCCGATGGCCGCATCCTGGCCGAGGCGGTGCTGAGCCAGCTGCAGGAGCATTCCCCCTATGGCGGGGTGGTGCCGGAGATCGCCGCCCGGGCGCATCTCGAGCACCTGCCGCGGCTGGCGGCGCAGGTGATGGCCGAGGCCGGCGTCGCCTGGCCCGGGCTGGCGGGGATCGCCGCCACCTCCGGCCCGGGGCTGATCGGCGGGCTGATCGTCGGCGCCAGCTTCGGCAAGGGGCTGGCGATCGCGCACGGGCTGCCCTTCGTCGCGGTGAACCACCTCGAGGCCCATGCGCTGACCGCGACGCTGCCGGGGGTGGTGCCGGAGGGTGCGCGCTTCCCCTACCTGCTGCTGCTGCTCTCGGGCGGGCATTGCCAATGCGTGGCGGTCGAGGGCGTCGGCCGGTACCGCCGGCTCGGCACCACCCTCGACGATGCGGTGGGCGAGGCCTTCGACAAGACCGCCAAGCTGCTGGGCCTGCCCTGGCCGGGCGGGCCGGCGCTGGAGCGGCTGGCGACGGAGGGCGATGCGGCGCGCTTCAAGCTGCCGCGGCCGCTGTACGGCCGGGTGGGCTGCGACTTCTCCTTCAGCGGGCTGAAGACCGCGGTCGCCCATGCGGTCGGCAAGCACCCGGCCGGGGCGCTGCCGGCGCAGGACCGGGCCGATCTCGCCGCCAGCTTCCAGGCCGCCGTCGCCGCGGTGCTGGCGGACCGGGCCCGGCATGCGCTCGACATGCTGCCGGCCGCGACCGCGCTGGTGGTGGCCGGCGGGGTCGCGGCCAATGCCGCGGTGCGCCAGGCGCTGGCCGGGGTGGCGGCGGAACGCGGGCTGGCGCTGGTGGCGCCGCCGGTCAGGCTCTGCACGGACAATGCCGTCATGGTCGCCTGGGCCGGGATCGAGCGGCTGCGCCGGGGCCTCACGGACCCGCTCGGCCACGCGCCGCGGCCGCGCTGGCCGCTGGAGGCCCTGGCGGGATAGGCGCGAAACCCTTGGCCTTGGCGGCCGCTGCCGCCTAGGCTTGCGGCAAGGCCGCCCGCTGAACGGCGGCCATCCGAGGAAGCTTCCCGCGATGCCCCTGATCCTGCCGCCCAGGCTGTCCCGCCGTGCCACCCTTGCCGCCGCGGCCTCGCTGCTGCCGCTGCCGGCGCTGCATGCCCAATCCACCGAGCCGATCCGCATCGGCATCCTCACCGACCTCGCCGGGCCCTACCGCGACGTCACCGGCCCGACCTCGGTCGCCTGCGTCCGCCAGGCGGTGGAGGAGTTCACCGCCGCCAACCCCTCGATCAAGGTCGAGATCGTCACCGCCGACCACCAGAATAAGCCGGATGTCGGGATCAACACCGTCCGCAGCTGGTTCGACCAGCGCGGCGTCGACGTGGTGACCGATGTCGGCAACAGCGCCATCGCCCTCGGCATCAACCCGGTCTGCGTCGAGCGCGACAAGGTCCACATGAACGCCTCGGCCGGCACCTCGGAGCTGACCGGCCGCGCCTGCACGCCGAACAGCGTGCACTGGAGCTACGATACCTGGTGCCTGTCGAATACCTCCGGCACCGCCATCACCAAGGGCGGCGGCGACAGCTGGTACTTCATCACCGCCGACTACGCCTTCGGCCACGCGATCGAGCGGGACACCACCCGCTTCGTCGAGGCGGCGGGGGGCCGTATGCTCGGCGCCTCCCGCTATCCCTTCCCGCAGACCACGGATTTCTCCGCCTTCCTGCTGCAGGCCCAGGCCTCGCGCGCCAAGGTGCTCGGCCTCGCCATGGCGGGCGACGACTTGGTGAATTGCGTGAAGCAGGCCCAGGAATTCGGCCTGACCCGGACGATGAAGCTGGCCGCCATCATCGGCTCGATCACCGGCGTGCTCGCCGCCGGGCTGCCGACCATGCAGGGCATGTTCATCGCCGAGACCTTCTGGTGGGACCTGAACGACCGCACCCGCGGCTTCACCAGGCGGGTGCAGTCGAAGCTGCCCGCCGGCGTCTTCCCCAACTACGTCCATGCCGCCAATTACAGCGGCATCCTGCACTACCTGAAGGCGGTGAAGGAGCTCGGCGTGGCGCGGGCCAAGGCGAGCGGGCGGGAGACCGTGGCGATGATGAAGCGGCTGCCGACCGACGACGACGCCTATGGCCCCGGCACGCTGCGCGAGGATGGGCGGAAGATCCATCCCTCCTTCCTGCTGCAGGTGAAGAAGCCGGGCGAGAACCGCTACCCCGGCGATGTCTATACCCTGGCGGCGACGGTGCCGGCCGAGCAGGCCTTCCGGCCGCTCAGCGAGGGTGGCTGCCCGCTGGTGAAATAGCGGAGGAAGCCGCGGGGGCCGCCATGTCTCCGCGGCTTCCGGTTCGGCCTATTCGCCCGGGTTGCTTATTCGCCCTGGGCCTTGGCATAGGCGTCCACGCCGTCGAAGCGCTGCAGGGTCTCGACCTGCATCCAGCGGTGGCCGACGCCGATGCGGGCCAGCAGCGCCAGCACCGCCGCGCCGGCATCCGCCAGCGGCGCGCCCAACAGGAAGCGGGCGCGGAACTGGTCGACCACGAAGGTGTGCGGGCTCAGCACCGGCCAGACCTGGGCGCCGCGGCAGGTCACCGCCTTCAGCGCGAAGCCGCTGCCCTCGGCCAGGGACTGCAGGCCGGCGCCGAGCGCCCCGGGCTCCAGCCCGCTTTCGATGAAGACGTCGACGCCCACGACCTCCCGGGTTTCGGTCGCCTTCACCCCGCTGCCGCGCGGCCAGGCCGGCATCGCCATCGGCCGGTATTCCCGCGCCGGCACCAGCGCGCTCTCGCGGCCGAGGTTGGCGATCAGCCGGGCGACGTAGCGATCGGTCTGGGCGCCCCGCCCCTTGGCGGCGATGTCGCCGGTGAGGTCGACGCCCTCCTCCAGGGTCACGTAGAGCGCATGCTCGACCTTGCGGGCGGTGGCGAAGTCGCCGATGTGGCGCAGCATCATCAGGGCCGAGAGCAGCAGCGCGGTCGGGTTGGCCAGGCCCATGCCGGCGATCTGCGGCGCCGAGCCGTGCACCGCCTCGAACATCGCCACGGCATCGCCGAGATTGGCCGAGGGGGCGACGCCGAGGCCGCCGACCAGCCCGGCCGCGAGGTCGGACAGGATGTCGCCGTTCATGTTGGTCATGACCACGACGTCGAACTGCTCGGGCCGGATGACCATCTGGTGGGCGCAGTTGTCGACGATCATGTGCTCGTGGACCAGGCTCGGGTGCCCCGCCAGCACCTTCTCCCCGACCCGCTTCAGCATGCCCTCGGTCAGCTTCAGGATATTCGCCTTGGTGGCGATGGTGACCTTCCGGCGGCCCTCGGCCTCGGCCAGCGCCGCGGCCAGCTCGGTGATGCGGGCGCAGCCGGCCTCCGTCACCAGCTTCAGCGCCTGGGCCACGCCCGGCGTCTGCATGTGCTCGATGCCGGCGTAGAGGTCCTCGACATTCTCCCGTACCACGGTGAAGTCGATCCCCCGGCCGGAGAAGGGCGTGCGGATGCCCGGCAGCTCGCGCACCGGACGGATGTTGCCGTACATCTCGAAGACGGTGCGCAGGGTGACGTTGGCGGATTTCTCGCCGTGCCCGACCGGCGTCGCCAGCGGCCCCTTCAGCGCCACGCCGTTGCGGGCGATGCTGTCGAGCGTCTCCTGCGGCGCACCGGTGCTGATGCCGCGGGCGAAGGCCTCGCCGCCGGCGACCGCATCCTCCCAGGCCACCTGCGCCCCGGCCGCCGCCAGAACCTGCTGCACCGCCCGCATCACCTCAGGCCCGATGCCGTCCCCCGCGATGGCGGTGACGGTGACCTTGGACGCGGACGTGGCGGACATGCAGAAACCCCTCGAAGATGCTGCGGCGCAGCATAGCGCGTCGACGATCTAAGCTGAATTGATCTTCCGCATTGCTAACAGCCGGCCGGCGGAGGCAGGGGCGAAGCGCGCCCTGACGCAGCGGTCAGCGCCGGCCGGGCGGCCAGGCCACCCGGCGGTCGGCCGGGCGATGCGGCCGTGCCTCCCCGGCCGGATGGCCGCGGCCTATCGCCAGGAGGCGCAGCCCTGGCGGACGTGGGTCATTTCCTGGCTCGACAGGCTCCCCCCCTGCTGGAAGCGGAACAGCGCCTCGCTGCAGCGCCGGTCGATCGGCAGGGGGGTGCGGCCGGTGCGGCGGGCGCCGGGCACAAGTGCCGCAGTGCGGGTCTCGGCCTGGGGCATCGGCTCGGAGGGGTCGACGACGATCTCGTCCGCGCTGGCCTGCGGCGCGGCCGCGGCCACCGCCGGCAGCGGCTGCAGGACCGGGGCCGGCAGCGAGTCGGCCGCGGCCGGCATCGGGGTGACCAGCGGGGCGGACAAGGGGGTGAGCATCGCCTCCCGCGCCGGCGCCACCGCGGCCAGGGCGCTGAGGCCGGTCGGCGCGGGCTGCGGCGGGGCCTCGGGCGGCGGCGGCAGCAGAAGCGCGGCGGCGAAGCCCAGGCCGAATAGGCCGAACAGGCCGCCCGCCAGCAGGCTGGCGCGGGCCAGCCGGGCGGGCAGCGCCCAACGCTCGCCCTTCACCGGCAGGATGGCCGGGGTGCGGCCCGAGGGCGGGCGGCCCAAGGCTTCCCAGGTGATGCCAGACTGCAGGATGCGCCAGAGCTCGCCGACCCACTGGCCGCGATCGGCGATGGTCAGCACCGAATCGTAGCCGAAGCCGTCCTCGATCCGCCCCAGCAGCGTGGGCAGCTCGTCAGGCCCGACCGCGACATGGATGACCGGCAGGTAGCCGCGGCACCGGGCGGAGAAATCCACGGCATTGAGCAGGCGGCGGAACAGCGCTTCCGCATTCGGCGTGCGGTCCGGCAGCAGATCGACCAGCGCGACGCCGGCTGCGGGATGCGCCAGCACGAAGCAGCCGCCCTGGAAGGGGTCCCGGAGGCCATCCGCCGGCTCGGCATGCCCGCACAGGCTGCCGCGGCTGCGGCCGATCAGCTCCCATTCCGGTGGCAGGGCGGCATCGAAGACCGGCTGGTAGTCCAGCAGCTTCGGCGGCATCGGCTGGTCCGCCGAGGGAACGGGTGGGATGGCGCCGCGGGTCGCTTCATCTGGGCGCAAGGGGGCCTCTCAGGGATAGCATCGTACAGCGGCGCACCGACGGGACCGGCTTGCCCCGCGATGGCCAGACACACCGTTTCGCCCTGGCTGGGAGCCCGGGTTGCATCGGCGCGGCGGACGCTGCGGGCCGGGCGGCCTCCAGGTCAAGCATGTAACGCCGAGGTCGCCATGTTTTGTCCAGATGCGGTAGCGGAATCAATGGGCTGTCAGGCCGGGTTGCCGCTCGACGGCAACCCGGATGCCGGCCACCGGAACCCTGCGGCGGACGTGGCTCAGCCGAGGATACGGCCATAGGCGCGCCGGGCCTCGGCGGCGGCGATGCGCCCCTCGGCCAGGTCGCGGGCGACGGAGTCGGGCGCACGCTCGGCGGGCGGGCCATAGCCCCCGGCGCCGGGGGTGATGATCTCGACCCACTGCCCGGCCTTGAGGTCGCCGTTGCCGAGTTCGAAGGGGGCGACGCCGGGGCCGAGGATGAAGCGGCCCATGGCCCCCGCCTCCCCGCCCAGCAGGCCCCAGGGCGCCGAGCGGAAGCGGGAGCCATCCATCCGCAGCCGGCAATCCGCCTCCGCCCGGTAGACCCGGCGGATGGCCATGCCGCCGCGATGCCGGCCGGCGCCGCCGGAGCCCTCGACCAGCTCGTAGCGCAGCAGGGTCAGCGGGTATTCAATCTCCAGCGCCTCGACCGGGAGGTTGGAGGTATTGGTGGTGTGGACATGGACGCCGTCGAGGCCGTCCTTCGTCGCCCGGGCGCCGTAGCCGCCGCCGATGGTCTCCAGATAGACCCAGGGCTCGCCGGTGCCGGGCTGGCGGCCGATGAAGCTGGCGACGAAGCAGGCGCCGTTGTGGGCGGCGGTGACGCGCTCCGGCACCGCCTGGGCCAGGGCGCCGTGGATGAGGTCGACGACGCGCTGGCAGGTCGAGAGCCGGGCATTGACCGCCGCTGGCAGCACGCAATTCAGCACGCTGCCCTCGGTGGCGGTCACGGTTAGCGGCCGGGCGAGGCCGGCATTGGGCAGCAGGGTCGGGTCCACCACGGTCTTCACCGCGTAGTAGACGGTCGCCAGCAGCGCGGTCATGACCATGTTGATGCCGGCGCGGACCTGCGGTGGTCCGTCGAAATGCAGCCGCATCGCATCGCCGGCGACGGTGAGCTCGAGCGAGAGGGCGAGCTCACCGTCGATCTCGGGGCTATCGTGGGTATCCGTGAAGCGATAGGTGCCATCGGGGATGGCGGCGATGCCGGCGCGCATCTTGCGCTCGGCGTAATCCATCAGCGCCTCGCCGGCCGCCGCGACCGTCGCCTCGCCGTATTTCGCACACAGCGCCTGGAAGCGCTGTACGCCGAGCCGGTTGGCCGCCATCTGCGCCCGGAGGTCCGAGAGGCGCTCGCGCGGCACCTGGCAGTTCAGCAGGATCAGCGCCTGCACGTCCCGCTGCAGCTCGCCGGCGCGGAAGAGCCGGATCGGCGGGATGCGCAGGCCTTCCTGGTAGATATGGGCATGGCCGCGATCGGCGAAATCCGCGTGATGCGCCAGGTTCACCGCCCAGGCGGCGATGCGGTCCCCGATGAAGACCGGCTCGGCGAGGACGATGTCCGGCAGGTGGGTGCCGCCGCCCTCATAGGCATCATTGCCGCAGAAGACGTCGCCGGGGCGCATCGCCTCGGCCGGGTGGCGCTTTAGGATATGGGCGATGATGCCGATGAAGCTGCCGAGGTGGATCGGGATATGCTCGGCTTGGCAGAGGGTGCGCCCGGCGGGGTCGAACAGCGCGGTGGAGCAGTCCCGCCGTTCCTTGATGTTGGTGGAATGGGAGGCCCGGATCAGCGCCTCGCCCATCTCCTCGGTGATGGAGGACAGCGCGCTGCCGATGACCTCGACGGTGATCGGATCGACGGTAGGGATCATGCCGCCTCCAGGATCAGGTTGTCATAGGCATCGACCCTGGCGGTCATGCCGGGCAGGACCACGGTGGTGCTGTCCATCTGCTCGACGATGGCCGGGCCGGCGAGCAGGTTGCCGGGCAGCAGCCTCTCCCGGTCGTAGACCGGCACGGTCGCGGTGCCGCCGGTCTCGGGCAGCCAGAGCGCACGTTCCCCGGCGATGGCGGCGCTCGCCTCCGGCCCGGCCAGCGGGCGGGGGCGGAGCACGGCCTTCTGCACGGTGCCGGTCGCCTCGACGCGGAAGGTGACGAGCTGGACCGGCTCCTCCTCGGCGATGAAGCCGTACAGGCGATGGTGGGCGGCGGCGAAGCCTTCTGCGAGCGCCGCCAGGGTCGCCGCGCCAAGGTCGCCGGGCGGCAGCGGGATCGCCAGCTCGTAGTTCTGGCCGGCGTAGCGCATGTCGACGCTGCGCCGCAGTTGCCGTGCCTCGGGGGCGATATGCTCCTGGGCGAACCAGGCCTCGGCCTGGCCAGCGAGGCCGGCGAAGGCCTCGGTCATCGGCGCCAGCCCGGCGGCCAGCGGCGTCAGCCGGGTGCTGGCGAAATCGGCGCGGAGGTCGGTCAGCAGTAGGCCCATGGCGCAGAGGATGCCGGGGTTGCGCGGCACCAGCACGCGCTTCATCTCGAGCTCCTTCGCCAGCCGCGCTGCATGCAGCGGCCCGGCGCCGCCGAAGGCCATCAGCGTATAGTCGCGCGGATCATGCCCGCGCTGCACGCTGATGACGCGGATGGCCTTGGCCATGTTGGCGGTGACGACGGCGAGGATGCCCTGCGCGGTCGCATAGGGCTCCATGCCGAGCTGCGCCGCCAGCCGCTCGATCGCCGCCACCGAAAGGTCCCGCCGCACCGGCAGGCGGCCGCCCAGCAGATGCGTCGGGTGGAGGGTGCCGAGCATGATGTTGGCGTCGGTCACGGTCGGCTCGGCATTGCCGAGCCCGTAGCAGACCGGCCCCGGCGCGGCGCCGGCGCTGCGCGGCCCGACCTTCAGCAGCCCGCCGCTGTCGACATAGGCGATCGAGCCGCCGCCGGCACCGACGGTGTGGATATCCAGCATCGGCGCCTTGATCGGGTAGCCATGCACGATGGCCTCACCCGACAGCCGCGGCTCGCCACCGGGGAGCAGCGCCACATCGGTGCTGGTGCCGCCCATGTCGAAGGTGATGAGGTCCGGCAGCCCGGCCAGCCGCCCCACCGCCTGGGCGCCGATGACTCCGGTGGAGGGGCCGGAGAGCACCATCCGCACCGGCATGGCCGCCGCGGCCTCGAAGCCGATGACCCCGCCGTTGGACTGGGTTAGATGCGGCGTCGCGGTGACGCCGAGCGTCTCCAGCCGTTCCGCCAGCCGGCGGATATAGCCCTGCATGACCGGGCCGAGATAGGCATTCACCACGGCGGTCGAGAGCCGCTCGTATTCACGGAATTCCGGGGCGATGGCGTGGCTGGCGGTGACGAAGGCCTCGGGGAATTCCTCGACCAGAATGCGCCGCGCGGTCGCCTCATGCGCGGGGGCGATGAAGCTGTAGAGGAAGCAGATCGCCACCGCCTTGACGCCGGCGGCGCGCAGCACCCGGGCGGCCTCGCGCACCGCCTGCTCGTCGAGCGCGGTCTCGATGCTGCCGTCGTGGCGGATGCGCTCCGGCACTTCCAGCCGCAGGTCGCGGGCGACCAGAACCGGTGGTTTTTCCACCTGCAAATCATACAGATCCGGCCGCTTCTGCCGGCCGATCTCCAGCAGGTCGCGGAAGCCCTGGGTGACGATCAGCCCGGTCTTCACCCCGCGATGCTGGATCAGCGCATTGGTGGCGACGGTGGTGCCATGGCCGAAATAGGCGATGGCGCCGGACGGCTGGCCGAGCCGTTCCATGCCCTCGGCCACGCCCTGGGCGATGGCGCGGGAGGGATCGTCGGGGGTGGAGGAGAGCTTCCAGACCTCGATGCGCCCGGTCGCTTCCTCGAAGAGGCAGACATCGGTGAAGGTCCCGCCGGAATCCACGCCCACGCGCCAGGCCATGCCTCGTCACCCCTGATGGTCGCGGGCAGCGTCCCATCGGCCCGGCCACGGCGCAACCCGCGGCCCGGCCGGCTCAGGCCCCCGCCGGCCGGTCCGGGGCCTAGCCCAGAAGCGCATCCAGCTCGCGCCAGTCCGGCGGTTCCGCCGCCAGCACCCGCCCGCCGCGCAGCACGATGCGGTCCGCCTGCGGCCGGGCGAGGAACTCGGACCAGCCGCGGGCGCGGAACAGCACTAGGTCGGCCGGGGCGCCGGGGCACAGCCAGCCGGCCTCGGGCAGCCGCATCACCCCGGCCGGGGTGACGGTCGCCGCACGCGGCCAGTCCGCCACCGGGTGATCGAGGTGCAGGATGCGCGTCGCCTCGCGGTAGACCTCCACCATGTCGAGGTCGCCGTAGGCGAAGAAGGGATCGCGGGCATTGTCCGAGGCAACCGAGACCGGGATGCCGGCCGCCCGCATCTCATGCACCAGCGTCACCCCCCGCCAGCGCGGCGTGCGGCCGGCGACGCGGTCCTGGAGATAGAGGTTGCACATCGGCAGCACGACGACGGCGAGCCCGGCTTCGGCGCAGAGCCGGATGGTCTCCCGCGCCTCGGACTCCGGCTGCATGGCCAGGGCGCAGCAATGCCCGGCCTGGATGCGGCCGGGGAAGCGGCGGCGCAGCGCCGTGAGCGCGATCTCGCGCAGCGCCCGGGCGCCGGCCTCGCCGCTTTCATCCACGTGCAGGTCGAGGTCGAGGCCGCGCTCCTCGGCCAGGGCGAAGCAGCGGTCGAGCAGGGCCTGGAAGCCCTCCGGCAGCGGCGCCCCTGCCCCGCCAGACAGCCGCGTGACCGTCCCGAGCGCGCCGCCCGAGGCGGCGACCAGATCGGCCAGTTCCGTCCCGGCCTCGTCGGCGAAATCCTCCAGCGGACGGATCGAGCTGGCCTGGAGCGTGATCCGGCCGGCCCAGGCCTCGCGCAACCGGCGGAACACCCGCCAGGAGCTGGGGCCGAAACTCTCGAGGTGGGTGCGGATGGCGACCGTGCCATGCGCATGGGCGGCGCGCAGGCTGAAGTCGAAGCGGGCCTCGATATCGGCCTCGGTCCAGCCGTCCCGGTCGGCGGCGGCTGCGGCCAGGGCACCGCGGAAATCGCCGCTCCGGTTCGGGCTGCGCGGCCAGATCTGGCCCTTGTCGAGATGGGTATGGCCATCGACGAAGCCGGGCCAGAGCTGGCCGCCGTCGAGGCTCGGCCCCTCCGGCCCGGTGCCGGCCGGCGCCAGGGCGGCGATCCGGCCGGCGGCGATCCGCAGGTCCAGCCGGACCAGGCCCTCGGCCTCCGTGGCGGCCGGGACCGGGCCGGCCAGCAGGCTTGCCGGCACCCGGGCGTCCCGCAGCCAATAGTCGGGACCGGCGGCGGCGATGGCACGGCGCAGGTGGTCCATCGCCAGGCTCATCGCATCACTCCCGGTCCCAGGCCGCGCATCCTGCCGGGGAGGCGGGATGCGCGGGAAGACTCAGCGCGGTGCCGGCGGCGGCGCCGGCGGGGCGGCGTCCGGGCCGCCCGGCCCGCGCATTCCATGCGGGCCGTGACCATGACCGCCGTGCCGGGCGCCGTGGTGCGGCGGCGCCGGCAGCTCGTCCAGGGTCACGCCATTGTCGCCATTCGCATCGAGGGCGCGGAAGCGGGCCTCGACCATCGGGCGGACCTCCTCCAGCGACACCTTGCCGTCGCGGTTGACGTCCACGGCGCGGAACATCATCGCCACCATGCGCGCCCGCATCGGATTGCCAGCGGCGGCGGGCCCGGGACGGCCGGCGGGCGGCGCCCCTTCGGGCGGCGGCATCATCGGCATGGCCAGCGCCTCCTCCAGCACCAGCACGCCATCCTTGTTGCGGTCGGCGTCGCCGAAGCGGGTCTGCACGTAGGTCCAGCCCTCGTCCATGGTGACCCGGCCGTCGTGGTTGGCGTCGATCCGGGCGAAGCTCGCCATCGGGCCGCGCTCGCGCCCCATGGGGCCGGGCGGGGCGGCGGGCTGCGCCAAAGCGGGAGCGGCGGCGAGGAGGGCCGTGCCGAGCAGGGCCAGACGCATCGTCCTCATTGGGGAATCTCCTTGTGGAGCCATGGTGGCCACCGAAAGCTGGGGAGCCCATGTAACCGGCGCATGACGCCGGCCCGTCCGCCGGGTGAGAAAGCGTAACGGCCTGCCCTCAACCCGGCGTGCCGGCCTCGCCGAGGTCCCACCACATCCCGGTGAAGGCCAGCAGCCCTTCCCGCGCCGGGGCGATCAGCAGGTGCTCGTCCGGGCCATGCTGCTTGCAGCCGTTGTAGCTGTGCGGCACCCAGACCAGCGGCACGCCGAGATGGTCGACGAAGACATCGCCCGGCAGCCCGCCCGAGCTGTTCGGGATGATCTGCACCGCCTTGCCGAGCGAGCGCTCCATGCTGGCCTGGGCCCAGCGCACCCAGGGGTGGTCCGGCGCGGTGCGGCTGGCGGCCATGCGGACGAAGGCATTCTCGATCGTCACCGCCTCCAGCCCATGGGCATCGAGGTGCCGGCGCAGCGAGGCCTCGAAGCCTTCGGTGTCGCTGTCGACGGTGTAGCGGATCTGGCAATGCGCCCGGGCATCGGGGGCCACGGCGTTCACCGGGTTCTCCGGCCGGCCGCTGACCATCGCCAGGATGATCAGGCTGTTCCAGCCGTAGATCTTCTCCGCCGCGGTCAGACCCGGCTCGCCCCAGTCCGGGTCGATCGTCGCCGCGCCCTCGCCGCCGCCGCCGCCCACCGGGCAGCCGGCGAGGACGCCGCGGACCTCGGCCGGCACGCCGTTGCGGGGCAGCCAGTCGCGCACCAGGATCTTGCCGTTGCGGTCCATCATAGTCGAGATCGCATGCGCCAGCAGCACCGCCGGGTCGGTTGTCAGCCCGCCCCAATGGCCGGAATGCACGCCGCCGTCCCGCAGCTTCACCACCAGGTCGAAGTGGTAGGTGCCGCGCGTGCCGGTGGCGATGGTGGGCACCGCCGGGTCGACCCGCGGCCCGTCGGAGGCGATCAGCGCATCGGCGGCCAGTTCCCCGGCATGGGCCGCGACGAATTCACGCAGGCCCTTGCTGCCGCGTTCCTCCGCCATCTCCAGCACCAGCTTCACGTTGAAGCCGAGCTTGCCGCCGCGCTCGGCGATCACCGCCTCCAGCGCCGAGAGGTTCAGCGCGTGCTGGCCCTTGTTGTCGGCGGTGCCGCGGCCGTACCAGCGATCGCCCTCCTCGGTCAGCGCCCAGGGCAGCAGGCCGGGGCGCCACTGGTCCTCGAGGCCGCGCACGGTATCGCCGTGGCCGTAGAGCAGGATGGTCGGCCGGGCCGGGTCCTCGATGCGGGCGCCGGTCAGGATCGGGCCGAAGCCCTCCAGCGGGTTCGGATGGATGGCGACGCCGAAGCCGAGGCTCTCCAGCCAGGGCCGCACGCCGCTGTCCAGATAGTCCTCCAGCGCCGCCTCGGACCCCGGGTCCTGCGAGCTGGAGGGGATGGCAACGAGCCGGCTGAGCAGGGCCTTGAAGGCGCCGCTGTCGAAGCTGGAAGCGGCACGGGCGAGCGCCCCGTCACGAGTGGCCATGATGATCTCCGGTGCCGCCCCAGGCTGCCCGATGGACGACGGATTGGGCTGCGGATTCGGGCGCACCATGCCGTGGCGCCCTGCCGGCGTCCACGGCGGTTCAGCGTTCGGCGCGCCAGCGCAGGAAGGGGGCCAGCTCCGGCAGCCGGCGTGGCGCGGCCAGCGGCCCGCTGAGCCGCAGCCCGACCTCCGGCGCCTCCGCCACCGGCCGGGCGGCAAGCCGCAGGTCGAGCGTCGCCCGCGCCAGGTCGATTTCCCCGGCGATGCTGCCGGCGCCGCCGCCCTCGGTGGCGATGCGGCCCTCGACCAGGTTGGCGCGGCCGGCGGCGAGCTGGGTGGTGGCATCCAGCCGGTCGAAGGCGGAACCGCCGCCGGCCAGGGCCTCGCGCATGGCGGCCTCCGCCGCGGCCGGATCGGCCAGGGCGGCGCCGGCCTGCAGGGCGGCGAGGTCGAGGCCGATCAGCACGCCGTCGCGCACCGCGAGGCCGAGGCTGCCTTCCAGCGTCGCCGCCAGCGCCGCCATGCTGTGGCCGGCAGCCTGCAGCCGGGCCTGGCCCCCCACCCGCCCGGCGCCGAGGTCGAAGGGCAGCTCGAACAGCGGCGTGCCGATGGTCACATCCGCGAGCTGGGCCTCGAGGGCGAGGCGGGGCGGGGTTGCGGTGCCTTCGACGGTCAGGCTGCCGCGCAGGGTGCCGCCGGCCAGCTTCGCCTGGCCCGCCTCGAGCCGCAGCGTGCCGCCGGCGAGCTTCAGCGTGCCGGTGAAGGCTTCGAGCGGCACCCAGCCCTGCGGCTCGACCCGGCCCGCCTCCACCGCCAGTTCCGCATCCAGCGCGCCCAGCCGTTCCAGCCCGAGCGGCGCGGTCCCGCGCGCCGCCGGTCCCGGCAGCGGCAGCCGCTCGGCGGTGATCCGACCGGTCAGCCGCGGCCGCGGCCCACCGAGGCCGAGGGCCAGCTGGCCGCGCATCCGCAGGGTGCCGGCCACGAGGTCGAGATGCTCGGCGGTGATGCTGCGCGCGGCCGGGGTGCCGGAGAGCTGGGAGCCCAGGGTGGCGACCACGGCGAGGGACCCCTCCCCCAGCCACTCCGCTGCCTCGGGTCCCAGCAACGGCGCCAGCAGCCGCGGCGCGCCCGGATGGCGGAGCGTCAGCGTGCCGCCGCCGCGGCGGGCATTGGCATCGAGGGTCCCCGCGGCCTCGACGCGGAGGCCGCCGAGATCGCCCTCCGCCCGCAGCGCCAGCGCCTCGGCCGGGCCGCCGCCCGAGAGCCGCAGCGCCACCTGCCTGGCGAGCAGCGGCCCGAGCGGCGCCGCCCAGCCCGCGGGCAGCAGCGGCACCAGCGCCTCGCCGTTGGCGCCGCTGAGCTCCAGGGCGAGGTCCGGCACCCGCAGCGCGGCGCCGAGCTGGGCGGAGCCGGAGACGGCGACATCCACCTCGCCCAGCCGCAGCCCCAGCCGGCGCAGCGCCAGCCGGCCGCCTTCGAGCGTGGCGTCCAGGGTCGCCCGCTCGGCCTTCAGTTCGCGCCAGGCGAGCTGCTCGGCGGCCAGCCGCAGGTTCAGGTCGAAGCCGGCCAGCCGGGCGGTCAGCCCGGCGGTATCGGCCACCTCCGGCAGCAGGCCGTTGAGGTCCAGCCGGTCCAGGGTGACGCCGAGGCCGATGGCCAGCCGGGGTCCCCGGCGAACCACCCCGGCGCCGGAAAGCCGGGCGCCGTCGATGGTCGCGGCGAGGTCCGAGATGGCCGCCTGGTTCTCCTCCAGCGCCACCTTGAACCGGCCCTCCCCCACCCGCAGCCGGGCCGGGTCGGTGCCGGCCAGCGGCAGGCCGAGCCCCGCCAGCGTCTCCCGCAGGGTCTGGCCGGCGAAGCGCACCGCGAGCTCCAGCCGCGGCCCGGCGGTGGCGCCGGCCAGCTCCAGCTCCATGTCGCCCGGCAGCAGGGCGGAGACATCGGACAGGGTCAGCCGCTCGCCTTCCAGGAACAGGGCGCCGCGCAGCCGGCGCAGCGGGATGCCGGCCAGGCCGGTCGCCTCGGCCGAGAGGTCGATGCCGACCGGCACCGGCAGCAGCCGGGCCGTGGCGCGCGACTGGCGCAGGGCGGCCACCCAGGCATCGAGGTCCAGCCGCCCGGCGACCAGCGCCAGGTCCAGCCGCGGGCTGGGCGCCAGCCGCAGGGTGGCGGCACCCCGGGCCGGCTGGCCGCCGAGGTCGAGCGCCAGTTCGTCGGCGGCGATGAGGTCGGCGGTGGCGGTCAGCCGGCCGACGGCGCGGAAGGCCCCGGCCGGGGCCGGCAGTAGCGTGGCGAGGTCGGGGCCGGCGGCCTCCAGCCGGCCCTCGAAGCCGCCGCCGGGCGCCAGCACGCCGCGGGCCGAGACCGTGGTGCCGGCCAGCGCGAGGGAGAGGTCGAGCGGCGCCACGCCGTCGAAGCCGGCCCGGCCGAGCTGGCTGGAGAAGCGGATGGCATAGCCGCCCCAGGCGGCGCTGCCTTCCGCGACCAGGGCTTCGGCCGCGCCCCCCGTGGTCAGCCGGGCATTCAGCGCCTCGAACCGCAGCCCGCCGATCGTGAGCCGGCAATCCTCGAGCCGGGCTTCGAGGGTGGTCAGCCAGGGCGGCGGCCGGAAGCTGGGCAGCGCCGCCGGCGGCCAGGGGAGCGCGATCTCGCCGCCGACCAGGGCGATCTCGCGGGGCTCGAGCCGGCCGGCCAGCAGCGCGCCGAGGTCGAGCCGCAGCCGCATGGCCCGGGCGGTGATGGCGATTCCGTCCTCGTCGGCGCCGATGGCGACCGCCGCCGCCTCCACCCGGGGCTGCGGCAGCAAGGTGAGGGTGATGCGGCCGTCGAAGGTGACGGGCCGGCCCAGCCGGGTGCTGGCGATATCCGCCAGCCGGGCCCGGTAGGGCTCCCAGTCGAGCAGCCGCGGCCCGACCCAGAGCGCGGCGGCCAGAAGGCCCAGCAGCGGCAGCAGGATCGCCGCGAGCCGCCGCATCAGCAGGGGCTGAAGGGGCGCATGGCCCTCAAGCCGCGCGCCCCCACCCGCCGCCGCCGGGGGTCTCCACCACCAGCGCATCGCCGATGGCCAGCTCGGCGCTGCCGCTGTTGCCGGGGATGGGCTCGACCCGGCCATCCGCCCGTTCCACCCATTGCCGCCCGGGCAGGCCATCGGCGCCGCCATGCAGCCCATGCGGCGCGACGTTGCGGCGGGAGGCGACGACGATCGCCTGCATGGCCCGGAGGAAGCGGATGCGCCGGCGCGAGCCGTCGCCGCCGCGCCACTGCCCCTGCCCGCCCGAGCCGCGGCGGATGGAGAATTCCTCCAGCCGGACGGGGTAGCGGAGTTCCAGCACTTCCGGGTCGGTCATGCGGGTATTCGTCATATGGGTCTGCACCGGCCCCCAGCCGTCGAATCCGGGACCGGCACCGACGCCGCCGCAGACCGTTTCATAATACTGGTAGGTGTCGTCGCCGAATATCACGTTGTTCATGGTCGCCTGGGCCGAGGCGCAGGCATCGAGCGCGGCCAGCAGGGCGTTGCAGGTCATCTGGCTGACCTCGGTGTTGCCGGCGACCACGGCGGCGCCCCCACCCTCTCCACTGGGCAGCGGCGACAGGAAGGTGCCGGAGGGGACGATGATCTCGAGCGGCTTGAGGCAGCCGTCGTTCAGCGGGATCTCCTCGCCGACCAGGGCACGGAAGCAATAGAGCACCACCGCGCGGCAGACCGCGGCCGGAGCGTTGAAGTTGGAGGGGCGCTGCGGCCCGGTGCCGGTGAAGTCGATGACGGCGCGGCGATTGGCGCGGTCAACCCGGACCGCGACGTGGAGGGGTGTGCCGTCATCGATGGTGGTGTGGAATTCGCCGTCCTGGAGCTTGGCCAGCACCCGGCGGACGCTTTCCTCGGCATTGTCCATGACGTGGCGCATATAGGCGCGGACGGTATCGAGCCCCTGTTCCCGCACCGCGCGCTGGAGTTCCTGCACGCCCTTCTCGTTGGCGGCGATCTGCGCCTTGATGTCGGCGACGTTCACGTCCGGGCTGCGGGCGGGGTAGCGGGCCGAGGCCAGCAGCCCGCGGAACTCGGCCTCCCGGAAGCGGCCCTGCTCCACCAGCAGGAAGTCGTCGATGACGACGCCCTCCTCCTCCAGCGTGCGGGACTGCGGCGGGGTCGAGCCGGGCGTCAGGCCGCCGATATCGGCGTGGTGGCCGCGGCTGCCGAGGAAGAACAGGATCCCGGCGCCGGCGGCATCGAAGACCGGGGTGATGACGGTGATGTCCGGCAGGTGGGTGCCGCCGTTGTAGGGGTTGTTCAGCGCCACCACGTCGCCGGGCCGCAGGGTGGCGCCCCGCTGGCGGATGACGGTGCGGACGCTCTCGCCCATGGCGCCGAGGTGCACCGGCACATGCGGGGCATTGGCGACCAGCCCGCCGCTGCCGTCGAAGATGGCGCAGGAGAAGTCCAGCCGCTCCTTGATGTTCACGCTGAGCGAGGTGTTCTGCAGGACCGCGCCGGTCTGCTCGGCGACGGACATGAAGAGGTTGTTGAACAGCTCCAGCATCACCGGATCCACCCGGCCGGTATCGGCGGTGCGGGCGCTGGCGCGCCGCTCGGTGCGGCGGAGGATCAGGTGGTTCAGCGGCGTGACCTCGGCGGTCCAGCCCGGCTCGACCACTGTGGTGGCATTGGCCTCGCGGATCAGCGCCGGGCCGCGCAGCGTATCGCCGGCCAGCAGGGCCTCGCGATCGTAGACCGGCGCCTCGGCGGCGGCGCCCTCGACGAAGAGCGCGACGGTATCGAGCACGGCGGGCGCCTCACCGGCCGGGCGGGCGGCCAGGGCGGCTTCCTCCACCGCCTCGCCGGCGGCGGTCACCTCGGCGATGCAGGCCTCGACCATCAGCTCGCGTTCCGGGGTGGCGAAGCCGAAGCGCTGGCGATGCGCGGTGGTGAAGGCGGCGACCACTTCCTCATGCGGGCCGAAGGCGACGGGCAGGAAGCTGTCGGTGCCGGCATAGCGCAGGTGCAGCCGGCGGGCGGCGGCGATACGCCCGGCCTCGGCGCCTTGGCGGAGCAGCTCGAGGCGGCCCTCCTCCGCCAGCGCGTCCAGCCGGGCGGCGAGGTCTTCCATGCCCGCGGGCGTGAGCGGCGCCTCGACGGCGGCCTCGCGGATCACCGTCTGGTCGGCGAGGCCCATGCCATAGGCGGACAGCACCCCGGCGAAGGGATGGATGAAGACCGTCTCCATGCCGAGCTCGTCGGCCACCAGGCAGGCATGCTGGCCGCCGGCGCCGCCGAAGCATTGCAGGGCGTGGCGGGTGACGTCATGGCCCTTCTGGATCGAGACCTGCTTGATCGCATTGGCCATGTTGGCGACGGCGACGCGGAGGAAGCCCTCGGCCACCGCGCGGGGGTCCTGCGGCGTGCCGGTCGCGGCTTCGATCTCGGCAGCCATGGCTTCGAACTTCCCGGCCACGACGGTGGCATCCAGCGGCTGGTCACCGTTGGGGCCGAAGAGGCTGGGGAAGTGCTTCGGCTGGATCTTGCCGACCATGACGTTGGCGTCCGTCACGGTCAGCGGCCCGCCGCGGCGGTAGCAGGCCGGGCCGGGCACGGCGCCGGCGCTCTCGGGGCCGACGCGGTAGCGGGCGCCGTCGAACTGCAGGATGGAGCCGCCGCCGGCGGCGACGGTGTTGATCGCCATCATCGGCGCCCGCATCCGCACGCCGGCGACCAGGGTCTCGAAGGCCCGCTCGAACTCGCCGGCATAGAGCGCGACATCGGTCGAGGTGCCGCCCATGTCGAAGCCGATGATCTTCTCGAAGCCGGCCATGCCCGCGGTGCGCGCGGCGCCGACGATGCCGCCTGCCGGGCCGGAGAGGATGGCATCCTTGCCCTGGAAGTGGCCGGCCTCGGCCAGGCCGCCGTTCGACTGCATGAAGTACAGGCGGACGCCGGGCAGCTCGCCCGAGACCTGCTCGACGTAGCGGCGCAGGATCGGCGAGAGATAGGCATCCACCACCGTGGTATCGCCGCGCGGCACGATGCGGGGCAGCGGCGAGGCCTGGTGGGAGAGGCTGACCTGCGGGAAGCCGGCCTCCCGGGCGAGGACGCCCAGGCGCTGCTCGTGCCCGGGATGCGCCCAGGCATGCATCAGCACGATGGCGACGGCGCGGATGCCGGCGGCGAAGCCGGCCTCCAGCGCGGCGCGGGCGGCGGCCTCGTCCAGCGGCTCCAGCTCCTCGCCCGAGACGGCCATGCGGCCGCCGATCTCGGCCACCTGCTCGTGCAGCAGGTCGGGCAGGCGCACGGCGAGGTCGAAGAGCTTCGGCCGGGCCTGGTTGCCGATGCGGAGCATGTCGGCGAAGCCGCGGTTGACCAGCAGCAGCACCCGCTCGCCCTTGCGCTCGAGCAGCGCGTTGGTGGCGACCGTCGTGCCCATCTTCACCGCGTCGATGGTGCCCGGGGGAATGGCGGCGCCCGGCGCGATGCCAAGGATCTGGCGGATGCCGGCGACGGCGGCGTCGCTGTAGCGGCCGGGGTTCTCCGACAGCAGCTTGGCGGTGGAGAGCCGCCCGGCGGGGTCACGGGCGACGATATCGGTGAAGGTGCCGCCGCGATCGATCCAGAATTGCCAAGCCGCGTCCACCATCGCACCCTCCGCCGCCGTGATGACAAGCCGGGGGCCTCGGCGCAAGCCCGCGTCCCCGCGAGGCGTTCGTTGACGATTTATCGATATTTTGTCAACATCAGCGCATGGTCGATCCCGTCGTCTCCTCCGCCCACCTCGCCGCCGGCGCCTCTCCCGCCCTGTCGGAGGTCGAGTACGGCCTGATCCTCGCCGGCCATGCCTTCCAGCGCTGGATGGTGCGTTGCGCCGCCGCCGCCGGGGCGCCGGGCCTGTCGGCGACCGAGGTGCTCATCCTGCATACCGTGCACCACCGTGGCCGGCCGAAGCGCCAGGCCGAGATCCTGCTCGCCCTGGCGATCGAGGACACGCACATCGCCACCTATGCCATCCGCAAGCTGGAGGCGGCCGGGCTGGTCGCCACCAGCCGCGCCGGCAAGGAGAAGCTGGTGGCCGTGACCGAGGCCGGCGCCGCCCTCTGCACCCGCTACGCCGCGGTGCGGGAGCAGCTGCTGGCCCGCTCGGTCGATGGCAGCGGCCCGCCGGCAGCGGCGCTCTCCGAACTCGCCGCGCTGCTCAGGACCCTGTCGGGCCACTACGAACAAGCGGCGCGGGCGGCGGCCACCCTGTAGGCATCCCCCGGCCCTCCCTTACGCCGCGTGCCGTGCCCGCTCCGCCGGAACCTGGTCGCAGGTGGTGCGCCGCAGCTCGCGCGGCTCGGCCAGGTCGTAGCGTCGGCCGCGGTGCAGGGTGGCGCGGTTGTCCCACATCACCAGGTCGCCGACGCGCCAGTCGTGGCGGTAGCGGAACTGCGGCTGGGTCGCGTGCTCCAGCAGGTCCATCAGCAGCATCTTCCCCTCGGCCGTCCCCATGCCGAGGATGCGCCGGGCGTGGATGCCGCAGAACAGCAGCTTGCGGCCGGAGCCGGGGTGGGTGCGGACCAGCGGCCAGACCACCGCCGGCAGGGCCGCCAGTTGCTCCGGCGTGTAGTCGGTGTCCCCGAGCAGGGTCATGCGGGAATGGAGCGCGAAATGCTCCGCCTCCAGCCCCTCCACCTGGCGCTGCAGCCGTTCGGGCAGCGCATCCCAGGCGGCGCGGAGGTCGACGAATTCGGTCTCCCCGCCCCAGCTCGGCAGCACCACCGCCGAGAGCATGGAATAGGAGACGGCGGGGGCCTGGAAGCTGCTGTCGGAATGCCAGAGCTGGTTGGCGAGGCCGCTGACGATCTTCTTGCTGTCGCGCGGCAGCGGCCGGCCCTCGGCATCGAGGTTGGAGATGTCGATCAGCGCCGCTTCCTTGAGCCGCTCCGCCGTCCGGCCGATCTGCTTGAGGCCCGGGTTGAGCGGGCCGAATTGGGTGGCCATCGCGACCTGCTGGGCCTGGTCCATCGGCTGGTCGCGGAAGACCAGGACGGCATGGGTCTCCATCGCGGCATTCACCGCCGCCACCTCGGCCGGGGCCAGCGGCCGGGCGAGGTCGATCCCGCTGGCCTCGGCGGCAAAAAGGGGGTGCAAAGGGCGAAGCGCGAGCGTCATGGCGGTTTCCTTATCCCTGTGCCGGCCAGCCTAGACCCGGGACGCAAGGCCTTGCGAGACCCCTTCCCGAGGGGTGCCCCGGCGGCGCCGGCGTGGTAAGGCTCCCGCGGGACATCGGCACCTCAAGGCAGGGGATTTCGGGCTTGACCCTCTGGGGCAAGATCATTGGCGGGGTGACGGGCTTCATGACCGGCGGGCCGCTCGGCGCCGTGGTCGGGGCCGCGCTCGGGCATGCGGCGGACCAGGGGACGGCCGGCGGCCGGCCGGGCGCCGCGTCCAATCCCTTCGGCGCGCTGTTCGGCCGCTCCGCGGTGAAGCAGGCGGCCGACGCCGCGGCGCTGCTCGGCACCCGGGAACAGCTCTTTGCCATCACCGTCGTCGTGCTGGCGGCCAAGCTGGCCAAGTGCGACGGCCCGGTGAAACGGGAGGAGATCGATACCTTCAAGCGGCTGTTCCGCATCCCGCCCGAGAACATGCGCGAGGTCGCCTCCCTGTTCGACCAGGCGCGCGACAGCGCCGACCCGGCCGAGCCCTTCGCCGAGAAGCTCGGCGAGGCCTTCGCCGACAACAAGGGCATGCTGGAGGACGTGCTGGCCGCGCTGTTCCAGATCGCCCGGGCCGATGGCCCGCTGACCCGCACCGAGGTCGCCTTCCTGCAGGGCGTGCAGCGTGGCTTCGGCCTCGATTCGACCGGGTGGGAGAGGGCGCGGGACGGCTTCAACCCGCGCGCCGGCCAGTCCAGCGCGGACCAGGGCGGATCGGATCCCTACAGCATCCTCGGCGTGCCCAGGGATGCCTCGGACGAGGCGGTGCGCCAGGCCTGGCGCAAGCTGATGCGGGAGAACCACCCGGACAGCCTGGCCTCGCGCGGCGTGCCGCAGGAATTCGTCAAGCGCGCGACCGACAAGGTGGCCGAGATCAACGCCGCCTGGGACCGGGTGAAGCGGGACCGCAAGCTCTAGCGCCATGCGGATCCATGACGCGCCGAGCCCGAACCAGGACGACCGGCCGGCGGGGATGCCCGTCGACATGCTGGTGCTGCACTACACCGGCATGCCCTCCGGCGCCGGCGCCATCGCCCGGCTGCGCGACCCGGCGGCCCGGGTCTCCTCGCATTACGTGGTCGAGGAGGATGGCGCGGTCTTCCGGCTGGTGCCCGAATCCCGCCGGGCCTGGCATGCCGGCATCTCCCACTGGCGCGGGCGCAGCGGGCTGAACGACCGCAGCATCGGCATCGAGATCGTCAACCCGGGCCATGAATGGGGCTACCGCCCCTTCCCGGCGCTGCAGATGGCCGCGGTCTGCGACCTTTGCCTCGGCATCCTCGGGCGGCACCCGATCGCGGCCCGCGACGTGGTCGGCCACAGCGACATCGCCCCCGACCGCAAGCAGGACCCGGGCGAGTTCTTCGACTGGGAAGGGCTTGCGGCGAACGGGGTCGGGCTCTGGCCCGCCCCGGCGGGCAAGCCGGATCAGGGACCCGATGGCGGGGGCGATACTGCGGCGTTGCTTGCGGCGATCGGCTACCGGCCGGACCTGCCGCTGCCGTTGCTGCTGACCGCCTTCCAGCGCCGCTGGCGCCCGTCCCTGGTCGACGGGCAGCCGGATGCCGGCACCCGGGCCGCGCTGGCGGCGGTCGCGGCGCTCGCCGAACCGGGTCCTGGGCCGGATTGACGGCGGCCGCGCCGGCGCGCAAACACGCGCCGCGTCAGGTGGCTGGACGGCCGCTGGCAGTGCCGCGAGGCATCGCTGGAGGAAAGTCCGGGCTCCACGGGAATACGATGCCGGTCAACGGCCGGCGGGGGTCAAACCCCAGGGAAAGTGCCACAGAAAACAAACCGCCTGACCGTCGCGCGGCTTCGGCCGCGGGACCGTCCGGCAAGGGTGAAACGGTGCGGTAAGAGCGCACCGCGCCCCCGGCAACGGGGGCGGCAGGGCAAACCCCATCGGGAGCAAGGCCGAATAGGGGTGGCCGGCGGCGTCCGCTTCGGCGGACGTGACGCGGGGGCATTTCCGCCCCGCCACCCGGGTTGGCCGCGAGAGGCGCACCGCGAGGCGCGTCCCAGAGGAATGGTCGTCCCGCACCCGGTTCGCCGGGGGCGGACAGAACCCGGCTTACAGGCCACCTGACGCACTCTTTCCCGATTATGAACACCGCGCGGAAAAACGCGGGCGGGTCAAATTTCTTTGGACCCGTCCCGCTTCGAGAACAAAACGAGTAAGCATAACTTATTGCTGCCGAAGTTCCTTCATTTCTCATGCGGTGGAACCAAACCTCGCTAACCTCTTCCGATTCAATCCAATTGCATCGAAGACAGAGAAAGCCGGAATGGCATTCGGGCTTGTAGTCCCGGGAAATCCCATGCTATCCCAAGTCATCCCGCGGCGGATCCAAGAGCTCGGGGGGGCGAGGGATCCGCGGTGGGATGGTCGGGCGAGCCGGCGGGGTCGGGGGGCCCCGTCGGCCGCTGCACCAGACGCCCATATACGCCGTTCCCCCGCAGGCCACGTGTCAACAAGCGGTCATTTCGAGCGGTCACTGGGGGGGCGGTCGCTGGGCGATGTCGGAGTTCACAGGCACATTCGGCGGAGGGTTCGACGCGAAGAAGGGGCGCATCTCGGTGCCTGCCCCCTTCCGCGCCATCCTCAGCCGGCTCGGTGCCGAGGACATCATCCTCCGCAAGTCGCGCCACCTTCCCTGCATCGAGGTCTGGGCCAGGCCCGACTACATGGCAGAGGTGGAAGCCCGCGTCGCCGGCCTCAGCAAGCTCTCGGCCGAGTACCAATCCATCATGCGCAAGCTCGTCGGCCGCATCCATACGCTGCATCCCGATACCGAAGGCCGCGTCGTCATGCCGCGTGAACTGGCCGAGCAGGCGGGGCTCGAATCCGAGCTGCAGTTCGCCGGCCGCGGCGCCTATTTCGAAATCTGGGCGGCCGGCGCCTATGCCGCCGAGGAAGCCCGGCTGGACGCCCTGGACGAGGGAGGCGACGTATGAGCGATGCAGCCCCGGAGGGCCGGCATGTCCCGGTCATGCTGGCCGAGGTGCTGGAAGCGCTCGCGCCGCGCGACGGTGGCCGCTACCTCGACGGCACCTTCGGCGGCGGCGGCTATGCCGGCGCCATCCTCGATGCCGCCGCATGCACACTCTGGGCGATCGACCGCGACCCGGATGCGATCGCCCGCGGCGCCGCGCTGGCCGACCGCGCCGCCGGCCGGCTGCACCTGCTGGAAGGCCGCTTCGGCGACATGCTCGCGCTGCTGGAGGCGGAGGGAATCGGCCGGCTGGACGGCATCGTGCTCGACCTCGGCGTGTCTTCCTTTCAGCTCGATGAAAACGACCGCGGCTTCTCCTTCCGGGGCGATGGACCGCTTGACATGCGCATGTCGAAACAGGGGAAGTCCGCTGCGGACCTCATCAACACCCTCGACGAGTCGGAGCTTGCCGACGTGCTCTATCAGCTGGGCGAAGAGCGCTACTCCCGCCGCATCGCCCGCGTGATCGTCGCGGCGCGCCGCGAGGCGCCGATCACCACCACGGCCCGCCTGGCCGCCCTGGTGCGCGGCTGCGTTCCCCGCGACCCGTCGGGCATCGATGGCGCGACGCGCAGCTTCCAGGCGCTGCGGCTGGCGGTGAACGACGAGCTGGGCGAGATCGAGCGCGGCCTGGCCGCGGCGGCGCAGCTGCTGGCGCCCGGCGGGCGGCTGGTGGTGGTCGCCTTCCACTCGCTCGAGGACCGCATCGTGAAGCGCTTCATGGCGGCCCAGGCCGGCCGCAGCGCCGGCACCTCCCGCCACGACCCAAGCGCGCTGACCCAGCGCGCCGCGCCGGCCGCCTTCCGCCTGCTGACGCCGAAGGCGCTGCGGCCGGGCCGGTCCGAAACCAATGCCAATCCGCGCGCCCGCTCCGCCAGGCTGCGCGCGATCGAACGCCTTGACACTGAACGCCTGCAAGAAGCCAGGGACGCAGCATGATCTTCCGCCCCTTCACCCTGCTCTGCCTGGTCGCGTTCCTCGGCGCCGGATTGCACGTCTACCAGACGAAGCACGAAGCCGCGGTGCTCGACCGCGAACTGCGCGGCATCGCCCGCAAGGTCGAGGACGCCGAGGCGCGCACCCAGACCCTGCAGGCCGAATGGGCCTGGCTGAACGAGCCGGAGCGGCTGCGCAGCGTCGCCCAGCGCCACCTGCCGGCGCTCGAGGCCATGCAGCCGAGCCAGTTCGTCCGCGCCAGCGAGGCCGAGCGCCGGCTGCCGACGGTGGTGGCCTATGCCGGCCCCACCGCGCTCTTTGCCGCGCGGGAGACGGCCACGCCGACCGGGACCACCAGCTTCGCCCTGCTGCCGCGCCTCACCGCGCCGGTGCAGGTGGCGCTTGCCCATCCCGCCCCGGCCGCGCCGCCGGCCGCGGCGCTGGCGGCACCGATCCTGGCCGCCGCCGCGGCCGACCGCGCCGCCCCGCCCCGCGCCGCGGTGGCCAGCCCAAGCGCCAATACGCCGACCCTGAGCACGCCGCTGCCGGCGGCCCCGGTGCCGGCCGCCGCCATCACCCTGCCGCTCGCCCCGGCGCCGGCCGCCAGCGCCCCGGCGCAT
>NZ_JAUFPN010000203.1 GCF_030409335.1 Paeniroseomonas aquatica | reverse complement strand
CACCATGCCCGTCAGCCTTCGCGCATAATCCAGGCTAGAAGGGCCTGGCCGTGGCGAGCCGAGCCGGCACGGCCCGGGCCCGCTGCACCAGCGTCAGCTGCCGGTCCATGGCGGCGACATCCCGGCCGAGGGCCTCGGCGTAGCGGTCGCGGAAGCGGGCGACCTCGGCGGCCGAGGCCTCCCGCATCCCGGGTTGCGCCAGCCACCAGGACAGCGGCTGCCAGCCGGCCTGCTGGGCGCGGGCGAGCCTCGCGTGGTGACGGAGGTTCGCCTCCAGCTCGACCTGGGCGGGGTCGGCGAGGATCGCCTCCAGCCAGCCGCGATAGGGTCCGAAATGCGGCTCGTCGTAGAAGACCAGCTTGAGCGCCGTTTCATAGACGGCATTGGGCTCGCGGGCGGGCCAGGACAGGGCGATGGCCCCGGGCCTCGCCGGCAGCTGGCCGAACTCCAGCACCGACCGCCGCGCCGCGAGGTCGCGCCAGACGGCGATCGGGTCCGCCAGGGCCGGGTCGTTGGCGCGGCGCATGAGGTTGACGAACTCGTTCTTCGGCACCGGGAAGTCGAGGATCGAGACCAGCAGCGACCGGTTGGTCGGCCATTCCTGCCAGAAGCCGGCGGCGGCCAGCGCGTTGTGGGCGAGGTGGATGCAGTTGTCCCGGAACAGGCTCCAGCGGAACTCGCGGGCGCCGCTGCGGTAGGGCGCGTTCTCCGCGTTGAGGAACCCGATCATCGCCCGCATCTGCGGCTCGGTCACCGGCACCCGGGCGCAGTAGCGACCGCGGCCATGGCTGATGGCGTAATCGGTGGCGACCGAGATCTCGTACTTGTAGGCCTCCGCGTCGGCGCCGGCCGGCATCGCGGCGAAGAAGCGCGGGTGGAAGTCGATGCCGTCATAGAGGCCGAGGCGACGGGCCTCGTCCTGGGTGCGGCGATAGGCCGCGCGGGTCAGCGGCGCAGCGGGCGGCAGCCCGCCGTCGAAGAAGATGTCGCGTCCGGGAATGGCGACCCATTTCGCGTTGCGGAAATGCTCGTTCATGCTGATGCCGACGCCCGCTTCGCCGGTCCCGTCGCAGAGCCGCAGCACCTGCCGGTCGGGCCCGGTGCCGCGGCAGGCGCCGTTGAGGTAGAAGACCGCATGGCCGCCGATCTCGCCGACGACCTCGGCGCCGAAGCCCGGCTTCTTGCGGATCTGCGACAGGGCGCAGAATTCGGCGTAGTAGGCGAAGGTGCCGGCATAGGTGGTCTCGGCATCGGTGGCGCCGGGCCGCGCGAAATCCACCACGGCGCAGCCGCCGAGCCATAGCGCCAGCGCCGGGCCAGCCCGCCGCACCCAGGTCCTCATTGCACGCAAGCCGGCCTCGCCCCAGGGTCCACAACCGGAGCGCGTACCGCCCGGGATCGTTCCTGGCGGGTGCGCGAATGCGCCGTCGCATCGTCTTCGGCCGGAAACCAAGCTGTCACTTGGCGTCTATATGCGGGCGGCAGGGTGCGCCGCGGTGCAGCAAATGGATGGCGCAGGAATGGCGAAGAAGGTGTTTCAGGCCAGTGGGCTGCTGGGCGGCCTGGTGCTGGCCGCCGCCGCGCCCATGCCGGCCATGGCGCAGGACGGCGCCCGGATGGAATCGATCGAACGCCAGCTGCGCGCCCTGCAGTCCGAATTGACCCGGCTCCGGCGGGACGCGGCCACGCGCGAGGCGGAAACCCGCGCCGCCCGGCAGGAGGCCGAGCGCACCCGCGCGGAGGTGCAGGAGACCCGCCGCCGGCTGGACACCGCGCCGGCCGCACCGGTCGTGGCGGCGGCCCCGGCGCCGGATGCCGGGCGGCTGACCTTCCCGGCCAACCGCCCGACCCTGACCTCGGCCGATGGCCGCTTCTCGGCCTCGCTCGGCGGCCAGTTCCAGTACGACCTGGGCGGGTACCTCAGGGACAGCCCGGGCACCCCGAACAACCGCGGGGTCCGCGACCTCGATACATTCGGGCAGAACCTGCGGCGCGGCCGGCTGCTCTTCGGCTTCCGCTACGACGACTTCACCCTGAACGTGACGCCGGACTTCGGCGGCTCGCCGGATGGGACGGTCGGGCTCTACGAGGCGAATTTTAACTGGAACCCGGTCAAGCCGCTCACCCTGACGCTGGGCTACTTCAAGCCCTGGGTGACGCTCGGCGATTCGATGAGCTCGAACGACTTCCTGTTCCTCGAGCGGCCCAGCATCGTCGAGATCGCCCGCAATGTGGCGGGCGGCGACGGCCGGGCCTCGGCCGGGGCGCGCTGGGCGGCGGACCGCTATTTCCTGAGCGCCTACTTCACCGGCGGCAGCTACGGCGGCAATGCGACGCAGAGCACCCCGGACCAGACCGGCGGCGTGGCGCGCATCGCCGGGCGGCCGGTCGCCAATGCCGACATGGACGTCCACCTCGGCTTCAGCGGCTCCTATGCCTCGGACATCCGGCGCAGTTCCGCCGGGCAGACGCTGCAGCTGCGGGACCGGCCGGAACTGCGCATCGATCAGTCGCGGCTGATCGATACCGGCGCCATCGCGGCCGACCGGGCCTATACCTATGGACCCGAGTTCGGCGTCCGGTGGCGCAACTTCATGCTGCAGGGCGAATACATCAAGATCGGCATGGAGCAGTCGCAGGCCGGCGCGGCGCCGCGGCCCGACCTCGGCTTCGAGGGCGGCTACGTCGAGGGCAGCTGGGTGCTGACCGGCGAGACGCGGCGCTATAGCAGCACCAGCGGCGCCTTCGGCCGGCCTTCGCCGCGACAGCCCTTCAGCCTCGCCGAGGGTGGCTGGGGCGCCTGGGAGGTGATGGGTCGCTACAGCGTCGCCGATCTCAACGACAAGGTCCGGCGCGGCAGCGCAGCCAGCACCACCGGCGGCGTCTACGGCGGCCGGCAGGAGGTCGTCGGAGTGGGGCTGAGCTGGTATCCGAACAACCTGCTGCGCTTCATGCTGAACTGGGACATGGTCAACGTGGACCGGCTGAACCCGGCCGGGACGACCCAGATCGGGCAGCGGTTCCACACCATCGCCCTCAGGTCGCAGCTGGCTTTCTAGGGCGCCTGTCGGCCCTAGTGCGGGAAGCGGACGCCGCCATCCATGCCGGCCAGGGCCGGGATGTGGCGGCTGCCGCGCTCCAGCAGCAGCAGCCCCGCGATCAGCATGCCGCCGGCGGCGCAGGCGGCCCAGAAGGCCAGCATCGGCGGCAGGCGCCCAGGCGAGAGGGCGTCGCTGAGCAGCAGGGCCACCAGGACGGTGATCACCGCGAGGGAGGCTCCGATCAGGCTGCAGGCGATCCGTTGCATGGTAGGCTGCTCCATTCTGCTCAGGCTTGGGCCACCCGGCCCGCTGCATGGTTAAACACCGGGCGCTTGGCGGCATCTTGCCGATGATGGGGCGATTTCATGGCAGGGCCGGCGGTTGCGCCGCGCCGAGGAATGCAGGATCGTCCGGCCGACCTCGCCAGCGCCGGAGAAAACGCCCATGTCCCGTAGAATGTTCGCCGCCCTGCTGCTGGGCGCCGGCCTGGCCCTGCCTGCCCTCGCCCCCGCCGCCCTGGCCCAGACCACGGTCGGCCCGGCCAACTCCGGCCAGCCGCCGCTGCGCTGCGCGGTCGACGGCACCTTCGCGCCGCATGCCTTCCCCAGCCTGTCCGGCGGGGTCCAGGGCTTCCAGGTCGACCTCTTCGCCGAGGTGGCGAAGAAGCTGAACCGTCAGCTGGTGATCGATTCGGCCAGCTTCTCCGGACTGATCCCGGCGATGAACGCCGGCCGCTACGACTTCCTCTGCGCGCCGACCACGGTGACGCCGGAGCGCGCCGCCAACCTGCTGTTCACCGAGGGCTACCTCTGGACCGAGTTGCAGTTCGGCATCAAGCGCGGCAACCCGCCGATCCGCTCCGAGGAGGAGCTGCGCGGCAAGACCATCAGCGTGAACAAGGGCACACCTTACGAGGCCTGGGTGAATGCCAACCGGGAGCGGCTGAACCTCACGCTGCTCGCCTTCGACACCCAGCCGGATGCGGTGCAGGCGGTGCTGCAGGGGCGGGCCTATGCCAATCTCTCCGGCAATACCGTCATCCGCTACAGCGCCAGCCGCACCCCGCAATACGTGGCCGATTTCGTGCTGCCGGGCACCCGCTTCCATTGGGCGACGCCGCTGCGCCAGGACAACCAGGCCATGCGCAATCAGCTCGAGGAAGCGATCGAGTGCCTGAAGAAGGACGGCACCGTCGCCCGGCTGTCGGAGAAGTGGTTCGGTGCCAAGCCGGCCGACGATCAGGCCGAGGTGGTGGTCTTCCCCGGCTATGGCCCGCCCGGCCTGCCCGGCTATGACCCGACGCCGAGCCGGGCCGCCTGCGGGTGACCGCCGCGACGCCCATCGTTCAGGCCCCTATCGTTCAGGCCAGGGGCATCCACAAGCATTTCGGCGCCCTGCATGTCCTGAAGGGGGTCGATCTGGTGGTGGCGGAGCGGGAGCTGGTCTTCGTGATCGGCCCCAGCGGCTCCGGCAAGTCGACGCTGCTGCGCTGCCTGAACCGGCTGGAGGACCCCTCCGGCGGCTCCATCACGGTCGACGGCATCGACATGCTCGACCGCGGCACGGATATCAACAAGGCCCGGCAGCGGATCGGGATGGTGTTCCAGTCCTTCAACCTCTACCCGCACATGACGGCGCTGGGGAACGTGGCGCTGGCGCTGCGCAAGGTCCTGGGGCTGGACCGGCCGGCGGCCGAGGCCCGGGCGCGGGCGGCGCTCGAGCGGGTGCACCTGGCGGACCGGGCCGGGCACTACCCCGGGCAGCTTTCCGGCGGGCAGCAGCAGCGCGTCGCCATCGCCCGCGCCATCGCGCTGGAGCCGCGGGTGATGCTGTTTGACGAGCCGACGAGCGCGCTCGACCCCGAGCTGGTCGGTGGCGTCCTGGCCGCGATGCGCGAGCTGCGCGAGAGCGGCATGACCATGGTCGTGGTGAGCCACGAGATGGGCTTCGCCAAGGCGGCGGCCGACCGGGTCATTTTCATGGACGACGGCCGCATCCTCGAGCAGGGGCCGCCGGCGGCCATCTTCGGCAACCCGCAGCATGAGCGCACCCGCGCCTTCATCGGCCAGATCGAACGGCACTGACGCGTGACAAACTGGGACCGCTTCCTCGACAGCTTCTTCAACCTGCGCGTCGCCGCCGAATACCTGCCCAAGATCATCGAAGGCTTCTGGCTCACCATCCTGCTCGCCGGCTGCATCATCCTGGCCGGGATCGCGGCGGGGCTGGCGCTGGCGGTGGTGCGCAGCTTCGCCATCCGGCCCCTGAACTGGCTGATCATCTTCCTGGTCGACCTGTTCCGCGCGCTGCCGCCACTGGTCATCATCGCGCTGCTCTACTTCGGCCTGCCGGCCGCGGGGCTGTCGCTCAGCGGCTTCGCCGCCGCCTGGCTGTCGCTGTCGCTGGTGCTGATGGCCTTCACCGAGGAGATCTTCTGGGCCGGCATCACCGCGGTGCCGAAGGGGCAATGGGAGGCGGCGCGCTCGACCGGGCTGCGCTTCTTCCAGACGCTGACCCTGGTGGTGCTGCCGCAGGCGCTGCGGATGACCATCCCGCCGCTGACCAACCGCACCATCGCCATCACCAAGGGTACCGCCCTGGCCAGCGTGGTGGCGGTGCCGGATATCCTCGGCGCCGCCCAGGCGGGCGTCTCCTTCAGCTTCAACCCGACGCCGCTGACGCTCGGGGCCATCGCCTACGTGGTGCTGTTCTTCCCCGTCGTGATCCTCGGCCGCTGGGTCGAGACACGCTTCGCCTGGAAGCGGTGACGCCATGACCTTCGACGATTTCCTGCTGGCCTTCTTCTCGCTCGACATCCTGCGGCAGGCCTGGCCGATCCTGTGGTCTGGGTTCAAGATCACGCTGCTGCTCTCGGCCATCGTGGTGCCGCTCGGCGTCATCGGCGGCACGGTGCTGGCACTGCTGTCCACGGTGCGGAGCCGATGGGTGCGCTGGCCGCTGATCGCCTGGGTCGACCTGTTCCGGGCGCTGCCGCCGCTGGTGCTGCTGGTCTTCGTCTATGCCGGGCTGCCCTTCGCCGGCATCGAGGTCTCGGCCATCGGCGCCGTCGCCATCGGCTTCTTCCTCAACACCGGCGCCTACTACGGGGAGGTGCTGCGGGCCGGGATCGAGAGCGTGCCGCGCGGGCAGCTCGAGGCGGCCCGCTCCACCGGCCTGACCCGCTGGCAGACCATGGCCCATGTCGTGCTGCCGCAGGCGGTGCGGAACGTGCTGCCGGATCTGATCAGCAACACGCTGGAGGTGGTGAAGCTCACCTCCATCGCCAGCGTGGTGGCGCTGCCGGAGCTGCTGTTCCAGGCGCGGCAGGCGCAGAGCGTGACCTACAACGCGACGCCGATCATGGCCGCGGCGGTGATCTACTTCCTGCTGCTCTGGCCGGTGGTGCGGTTGCTGAGCCGGCTCGAGAACCGCCAGATCGCCGGCCGGCGGTAGCTGCCCGCCTCAGGGCGTGGCCGGCAGCGACCGCAGGTAGGCGACGAGGTCATCGAGCTCCGCCCGCCGCATCCGCGCGTAATACGGATAGGCCATCGGCGGGGCCAGCCGGCGGCCATCGGGGGCGATGCCCTCGCTCACCGCCCGGCGGATGTCGTCGTCGCTCCAGCCGCCGATGCCGTCGCGGCGGCTCGGGGTGATGTTGCGGGGGACCACGGGACCGAAAGGCGTCGCCAGGGGCGGGCCGCCGGCCCCGGTCCGTGACCAGTCCCGGCCCCCGCCGGGGCCCGTCGGGGTATGGCATTCGATGCAGTGGCCGACCGGCCCGGCGAGGTAGGCGCCGCGCGCCACGGCGGTGTCGGCCGGCAGCGGCACCCGACCGACCGCGGGACCGTAGGTCGGCGGCAGCGGCATCTGGTAGGCCGAGCTGCCGGCCACCGCGTTCCGCACCGCCGGCACGCTGCGGAGATAGACGACCATCGCCGCCAGGTCGCGGTCGGCGATGCCGCGGTAGAGCTCGATCGGCATGGGCGGGCCGATGAGGCTGCCGTCGGGCCGGCGCCCCTCGCGGATGGCCAGGGCGACCTGCGCATCGGTCCAGCGGCCGAGGCCGGTTTCCTCGTCCGGGGTTATGTTTGGGACCACGGCGCGGAACAGGCCGGGCTCCTCGATGACCAGGCCGCCGGCCAGCGCCATGCCGGGCAGCTCCCCGTCGGGGCCCTTCGGCGTGTGGCAATTGCCGCAGGCGGCGACGCCTTCCACCAGGCTGCGGCCGCGTGCGAGCAGTGCCGCCTCCTCCTGCGCCACGGCCGCCCCGGCGCAGCAGAACCACGCCGCCATGATTGCCCAGACACCGGCCCGCATCGGAACGCCCCCATTTTGTTGCGCCCATGACAGCCCTGATCCGGCATGCGGCGCAACCGGCCCGGTCGGTCACGTTCCTGTTGGCGGGAGCGGTCCTGGCGATCCCGGCGACCTACCATCCCGCATGACCTCGACCCAGGCCGCTCCCCGGCCCCGCGACGCGTTGCGGCGCGCCGCCCTGCCCTTTCTCGACTGGATGGAGACGGCGGCGCTGCCGCTCTGGTGCCGCGGCGGCCGCTTCGCCGAGCAGTACGACGAGGCGGCCCGGCCGGTGCCGCGCCAGGGCGTGACGACCCTCGCCCAGGCGCGACAAATCTATGTCTATGCCCATGCCGCGCAGCTCGGCTGGCCGCATGGGCTACCGGTGGCGATGGCGGCCTGGCGGCGGCTGCGCGACCGGGCCTGGGCCGATGGCTGGGTGGGCGAGACCGCCGCGGACGGCACGGTGCTCGACCCGGTCGTCGATCTCTACGATCAGGCCTTCATGCTGCTGGCGCTGGCCTGGCTGGCCCGCGCCGGCGCGGCGGAGGCAATCGGCTGGGCACACCGGACGCTGGATGCGATCGAGCGGCGGATGCGGCTGGGCGATACCCCGGGCTTCGCCAATGCCTGGCCGGATACGCCGGGGCCCAGGCTGCAGAACCCCCACATGCACCTGCTGGAAGCGATGCTGGCGCTGCAGGCCGTGACCGGCGAGGCCCGCTTCGCCGCCGCGGCGCGCGACCTCGTGCGGCTGTTCCAGGCGCGGCTGTTCGACCCCGCGACCGGAACGCTGGCCGAATACTACGGCCCCGCCTGGCAGCGGCTGCCGGAGCCCTATCCGGGCCGGGTCACCTGGCCCGGGCATCACTGCGAATGGGTCTGGCTGCTCCACCGCGCTGCGGCCCAGCTCGGCCTCGAGACGCGGGGGGAGGCCTCCGCGCTGCTCGGCTTCGCCCGGCGCCATGCGCTGGAGCCACGGACCGGGCTGCTGCGCTATGCCGTCGCCGAAACCGGTGCGGTGCTGGACCCGATGCTGCGCCTCTGGCCGCAGACCGAGGCGCTGAAGGCGGCGCTGGTACGGCCCGACGCGGCGGGGCCGGACTGGGCGCCGCGCCTGCTGCGCGGGCTGATGGCGCTGCACCTGTCGCCCCGGCCAAGGGGGCTCTGGACCGAGACCTATGACGAGGCGCGGCGGCCGGTGGCGGGGCCGATCCCCGCCACCTCGCTGTACCACCTCTTCGTCGCCTATGCGGAGCTGCGCCGGGCGCTGGGCCGGCCTTAGCGGATCAGGGGCAGCACCAGCATCAGGACGGCAAATCCCCCGACGGCGGCGGCCCCGACCCGCGGTACCGCCCCGCTCCAGCCCCGCCGGCCGGCGACACCGCCGAGCATGGCACCAGCGGCGATCCAGGCGGTTGCTACCGCGACCAGCAGCAGCAGGAAGCCGAGCATGTAGGGTGGCCAGACGCCCGGCCCTGCGCCGAAGGGCAGGACGCCGAGGGCGAAGACGATGGCCTTCGGGTTGAGCAGCGTGGTGACGAAGACCTGCCGCGGCGTCACCACCGCGCCCGTCGCCAAAGTCGCCCCGCCAAGGCGCCAGAGGCGGACGGCCAGCAGCAGCAGGTAGCCCCCCACCGCCACCCGCAGCGCCGTGGCCAGCAGCGGCGCGCCCGCCATCACCGGCCCCAGCACCAGCCCGATCGTCAGGATCGCCAGGGCATAGCCCGCTGCCTCGGCCGCGATCAACGGCAGCGAGCGGCGCATCCCGGCGGTAGCGCCGGCGGTGGCCAGCAGGGAATTCGTCGGCCCGGGCGTGCCGAGGATGGCCAGCACGGCCAGGGTGAACAGGACGGGGTCTGCCATGCGGTCCTCAGACAGCTTTCGCCGGACTGGGGGCGGGCGCGCTGCGCCGGGCTACTTCACCGCATAGACGTCGTAGGTCGGGCCGCCCGGCGGGCGCTGGCCGATGCCGACCGCGAGGATGCGGTTCAGCCAGGCGAGTGGCGCCGCGCCGGTCTCGAAGCGCACCGCGGTGCGGAAGTAGTATTCGGCGGGGTCGACCGCCTCGCCGGCGTTCAGCCGGGCCAGGACCGGAGGCTTGGCGGTGCGGATGCCGCTGTAGTGCATGAAGACGACATGGCCTTCGGTGGTCCTGATGGTCAGCCGCACGTCCATGTGGGCGCTGCCGTCCGGGTCCACCCGCAGCCAGTCGGCGGCGGTGCCGGGCAGCACCTCCCCGGTCAGGGCCGGACCCTCGATGCTGCCGCCGGTGACCGGGACGATCCGGAGCTCGCCGGTGCGGGTGGTGCCGACGGCCTGCGGCGCACCGACCGAGAGCACGGCGCGGAAGAGGAATTCGCCGGCGAAGGGCAAGGGGGTCATGGGCATCTCCTTCAGCGTTGCAGCCAGGGCAGGCCCTCGGCCTTCCAGCCGGCGACCTGGCCGCGATGGCCCTCGGCATCGACCGGGCCCTCGAAGCCGCCGGCGACGTTGTAGGCCAGCGGGAAGCCCGCCGCCTGGGCCGCCTGCCCGGCCGCCAGGCTGCGCACGCCGGAGCGGCAGATGAAGTAGAGCTTGCTCTCGGGATGCAGCCCGGCCTTGCGGAGATGCTCGGCGAAGGCGCCGTTCACCTGCATCGAGGGATAGACCTGCCAGGGGATGAGCACGACCTGCTTGCCGACCTCGGCGAGGTCGGGGATGCCGACGAAGCTCCACTCGGCATCGGTGCGGACATCGATCAGGGCGGCGGCGGGGTCCTGGGACAGGGCCTCCCAGGTGGCGGCGGGGGTGACATCGGCTACGCCGGGCATGGCGGGGTCTCCTGCATATCGGCCGGAGCATGGCCGCCGGGGGCATGGAGGGCAATGCCGAGGCCTCCCCGGCGCTCAGGGCGCGGCGTGGAACTCGACGAAGCAGCGCACCGGGCCGAGCGGTTCCACCGCATGCGGCTGCTCCGGCCGCACCAGCCCGGGGTTGCCGGGCGTGAGGATGGACTCGCCGGGCGGGTCCTGGGTCCGATAGGCCAAGGCGCCTTCCAGGACGTGGATCAGCGCCCAGGTCCCGGGCCTGGTCCGGTGGTCCCGGCGCAGCGCCGCGGGCAGGCTGGCAGCATCGAATTCCGGGGTCCGCCGGGTGACGACGAGCCCGGCCGGAAGGCCCGGCACCCGCAGGCACCCCACCTCAGGCGACCCGCGGCAATTCGCCCCGCGCGGCGGCGACACCATGTTCCAGGCTGGCGGCGATGCGGCGGGCGCGGAGAATGAGGTGCTCGGCGGCGGCGGGCGGGCAGAGGTCGCGCGCCGTCGCCTCGAAGATCATGAGCCAATGGGCGAAATGCGCGGGGCCGATCGGCAACGGCTGGTGCTTCTGCATCGGGTTGCCTTGGTAGCGGCCGCTGGTCAGCGCCACCGAGGACCAGAAGGCGGTCATCTGCCGCAGGTGCGGCGCCCAGTCCCGGATATGCGCGGCGAAGATCGGGCCAAGCACGGCATCGGCGCGGATGCGGGCGTAAAAGCCATGGACCAGGGTCTCGATCATCGCTTCGTCGAGCCCGGCGGGCGGTTGCGGGATCATGGCGGCCCCAAAGAGGTAATTTATATACCTATTATATCGCGCGTCATCGGCGCCGGCGTCAAGGCGCATCCTCCGGCAGCAGGCGCCGCATCTGCCGCAAGGTGCCGGGGTTGCCGAGGAGATCGGCGAGCGAGTGGCGATCGAGCACCGCGAGGAAGGCCGCCAGTGCCTCCTCGATCGGGCCGCGCAGGCCGCAGCCGGTGGCGAGCACGCAGGCATTGCGCGCGGGATCGAAGCATTCGACCAGGGCGAAGCTGTCCTCCGTGGCGCGCACCACCTCCCCCAGGGCGATGGCCGCGGCCGGCCGCGCCAGCCGCAGCCCGCCGCCGCGGCCGCGCAGGCTTTCGACGAAGCCGGACTGGGCCAGGGTCTGCGTCACCTTCATCAGGTGATTGCGGGAGATGCCGTGGCGGCGCGCGACCTCCTCGATGGTGTGCAGCCGCCCCGGCTCCATCGCCAGCAGCATCAGCAGGCGGAGCGCGTAGTCGGTATGCAGGGTGAGGCGCATGGCCTGCCTCTTACGGCCCGGCCGCGCGCCGCGGCAATGCCCAGCGCGGCAATGCTTGACCCCTTCCGGTGCCGCCCCGACCATGCGGCATGAACGCGATCCGCCTCGGCATGCTGACCCCGTCCTCGAATACCGTGCTGGAGCCGGCGACGGCGGCGATGCTGGCGGCCTCGCCGACGATCACCGCGCATTTCGCCCGCATCCGCGTGGTCGCCATCGACCTCGGCGACGGCTCCCGCGCGCAATTCGACCTCGCGCCGATGCTGGCGGCGGCCGAGCTGCTGGCCGACGCCAAGGTGCATGCCATCTGCTGGAACGGTACCTCCGGCGCCTGGCTCGGGCTGGAGCAGGACCGCGCGGTCTGCGCGGCGATCACCGCCCATACCGGCATCCCCGCGCTGACCGCCACCATGGCGCTGCTGGATGCGCTCGCCCTCTTCGGCGCCAGGCGGATCGGCCTGGTGACGCCCTATCTCGGCAGCGTGCAGCAGGCGATCCTCGCGCGCTGGGCCGCCGCTGGGCTGGAATGCGTGGCGGAGCGTCACCTGAAGGACCCCGGCAATTACAGCTTCGCCGACCACCCGGAATCCGTGGTGGCAGACCTGGTGCGCGCGGTCGCGGCGGCCGGGCCGGAGGCGATCGCCATCCACTGCACCAACTTCCGCGGTGCGGCGGTGGCGCCGGCGCTGGAAGCGGCGACCGGCGTCCCGGTGCTGGACAGCGTCGCCGTGTCGCTCTGGGGCGCGCTGCGGGCGGCCGGCGCCCCGACTGCCGGGCTGGCCCGCTGGGGCCGCGTGTTCGGCCTGCCTTAGCAAGCAGGGTGATTCATCGCCGCTCAGCGTGTTGCCAGAATAGGACGTTATAACATAACGTCTTCCCATGACACGCCTCACCCTGCCCCTGTTGCTCCTGGCCATCCCGGCCGCCGCCCAGCCGGCCCCGGAAGCCACTCTCCCCGATCTCGTCGTGCAGGCCGAACGCGCCGCCGCGGCCCGCCAGGGCATCCTCGCGCGCTTCGGCGCGCGGGAGGTCACGGTAGACCGCCGCACCATCGAGGGCCTGCCCGGCGGCGGCAACCAGCCACTGAATGCCCTGCTGGCCCAGACCCCGGGCGTGGTGCAGGACAGCTTCGGCGACATCCATATCCGCGGCGAGCACCGCAACCTGCAGTACCGGCTGAACGGCGTGGTGCTGCCGGAAGGCCTCTCGGGCTTCGGCCAGGTCTTCGACGCCCGGGCGCTGCGCAGTGTCTCGGTCCTGACCGGCGCCCTGCCGGCGCAATTCGGCTTCCGCACCAATGCGGTGATCGACCTCGAAACCCGCAGCGGCGCGCGCGACCCCGGCGGCAGCCTCTCGATGTACGGCGGTTCGCGCGGCACCCTGCAGCCTTCCGCCAGCTGGGCGGGCTTTGCCGGCAACTGGGACGTCTTCGCCACCGGCAGCCTGCTGCGGACCGACCAGGGCATCGAGAACCCGGCCCGCACCCGCACCGCGCTGAACGGCCAGTCGCAGCAAACCCGCGGCCTGGTCTATGCCGCGCGGCAGCTGGACGAGACGACGCGGCTTTCGGTGATCGCCGGCACCTCGCTGAACCGCTTCCGCATCCCGGTGACACGGGGCCAGGAGACCGGCTTCACCGCCTTCGGCAGCGATGCCTTCGACAGCGCCGACCTGCGCGCCCGGCAGTGGGAGCGCAACTGGTACGGCGTGGCGGCGGTGCAGAAGTCGCTCGGCGACGTCGACGTGCAGGTGGCCGGCTTCACCCGCAGCAGCTCGATCCACTACGTCCCGGATACGGTGGGGGAGACGCGCTTCAACGGCGTCGCCTCCGACGTCTATCGCGGCAGCGTCACGGTCGGCGGCCAGGCGGATGCCGCCTGGCGGGTCTCGGCCAACCACACCCTGCGCGGCGGCCTCCAGGCCAGCCGGGAAGCCAGCCGCTTCCGCAGCCAGACCACGGTGCTGCCGCTGGACGCGGATGGCGAGGCGCTGGACGACCCCTTCGGCCTGAACGACCGCAGCAACCGGGTCGGCTGGCTCTACGGCGCCTATGTGCAGGACGAGTGGCGCGTCACCGAGGCGCTGACCCTGAACCTCGGCGTCCGCGCCGACCAGATGGTGCAGTACACCGCCAACGGGCAGATCTCGCCGCGCGCCAACCTGGTGTGGCGGCCGGCCGAGGGCACCACCCTGCATGCCGGCTATGCCCGCACCTTCACCCCGCCGCAGCAGGAACTGGTGCAGACCCCGACCCTGGAGCGCTTCCAGGACACCACCAACGCGCCGGAGAGCCTGCGCAACGACGCGGTGCGGCCGGAACGCGCGCATCGCTTCGACATCGGCGTCTCGCAGAAGATCGGCCCGCACCTGACGCTCGGCGTCGACGCCTACTACAAGGACGTGCGCGACCTACTGGATTTCGGCCAGTTCGGCAATGCGCTGATCTTCACCCCCTTCAATTACCGCGAGGGCAAGGTCTACGGCGTCGAGTTCTCGGGCAATTGGCGGGACGACCGCTGGCTGTTCTACGCCAACCTGGCCATCAGCCGCTCCGCCGCCCGCGACATCCGCTCGGCGCAATACACCTTCGAGGCGGAGGAGCTGGCCTATATCAGCCGCAAATGGATCCGCACCGACCACGACCAGCTGTTCACCGGCTCGGCCGGGGCGGTGCTGAACGCCTGGGAGGGTGGCCGCGTCTCGGCCAGCTCGCTCTATGGCAGCGGCCTGCGCCGGGGCTTCGCCAATACCGAGAAGCTCTCTCCCTATGCGACGGTCAACCTCGGGGTGCAGCAGGATTTCACCGGGCCGGACAAGGCGATCTGGACCGCCCGGCTGGACGTGCTGAATGTCTTCGACACCGCCTACCAACTGCGCGACGGCAGCGGCATCGGCGTCGGCGCGCCGCAGTACGGTACCCGGCGCGGGATCTTCGGCGGGTTGAGCCGGGCCTTCTGAACCGCCCTCCCGCCGCCTAATCCGCCTCGGGCGGCTCGGCGAGCGGGTGATGCGCCTCGACCAGGGCGCGCAGCCGTTCCTCCATCACCTGGGTATAGATCTGGGTGGTGGCAATATCGGCATGGCCGAGCAGGATCTGCAGGCTGCGCAGGTCGGCGCCGCGGGCCAGCAGATGGCTGGCAAAGGAATGCCGCAGCACGTGCGGGCTGACCCGCTCCGCCGGGATGCCGGCGGCGTCGGCGGCCTCCTTCAGCAGCAGCCCCAGCCCCTGCCGGGTCATGTGCCCGGCCGCCCCGCGCGAGGGAAACAGCCAGCGCAGCGCCCGTGGCGTGGCGGCGACCGCCCGGTCGTCCGCCTGCCGGGCCGCCTGGGCCGCCGCCCGCGCCCCGGCCGAGATCGGCACCAGCCGTTCCTTGCCGCCCTTGCCGCGCACGCTGATCATCGGCTGGTCAGCCCGCAGCGCCGCGGCCGGCAGGGTGACCAGCTCGCTGGCGCGCAGCCCGGCGCCATAGAGCAGCTCGATCGCCGCGACGGCCAGCGGGCCGCGCCGGCGGGGCAGCGTCGCCGCCCCGGCGAGCAGGGCGGCGATCTCCGCCTCGGTGATCGGCTTGGGCAGCGGCGCCGTCGGCCGCGGGCCCTCCAGCAATTCGCTCGGGTCATCCGGGCGGATGCCCTCCCGCGCCAGGAAGCGGAAGAACTGGCGCAGCGTCGAGAGCCGCCGTGCCGCGGTGCGTGGCTTCAGCCCGAGATCGGCCAGCGAGCGAAGGTAGTCCCGCAGCAGCTCCGGCCCGGCCGCGGCCTCGGACAGGCCACGCCGGGCGCAGAAGGCGGCGAAATCCTCGAGGTCGTTGCCATAGGCCGACAGGGTGTTGCGGGCGGCGCCACGCTCGGCCGCCAGCATCTCGAGGAAGGCCTCCCGCAGCGCGCCGGACACGCGGCGGTCAGCGGGTCTGGAAGCGGTCGTTCGGCACCACCCGCTCCACCGGCGTCGGGGTCACCGTGGGCGGGAAGGCCCCGACGGCCAGCAGCCCGGCCGCGACCAGGGCGAGCAGGATCACGGCCAGCAGCAGGATGGGGCGGCGGAACATGGCACATGGGCTCCTGGAATCGGCGCGATACGGGAGACGCAAAAGAACGGCTTCTGGAATGACTCCGCCCCCATCGCAGAAGGGCCGCGGTGTGCTAGCCTTGGGCATCGTGTCGCGCAACACCGCCAATGCCTTCGTTCCATCGGGTGTGTCATCGGGGCTTCCCGAGCCACCCCCGGCCCCCGACCTGGCCCCCTGGCCCGGGCCGCTCGAACGCGCCCGGCCGCTGCCGCACCATGCCAGGCGGGGCATCGTGCTCGTCGGCATGCCCGGCGCGGGCAAGACCTCGATCGGCCGGCGGCTGGCCATGCGGCTCGGCCTGCCCTTCCTTGATGCCGATACCGAGATCGAGGCGGCGGCCGGCCTGCCGATCACCGACATCTTCGCCCGCTACGGGGAAGCGCATTTCCGCGACGGCGAGCGCCGGGTGATCGCCCGGCTGCTGGCCGGGCCGCCGATCGTGCTGGCGACCGGCGGCGGTGCCTTCGCCGATGCCCGCACCCGCGCCGCCATCCATGCCTCCGGCGCCGTCTCGGTCTGGCTGCAGTGCCGCATGGGGACCCTGCTGAAGCGCGTCGCCGGGCGGGAGCACCGGCCGATGTTTCTCAACGCCGACCCGGCCGAGGTGCTGGAACGGCTGATGGTGGCGCGCCACCCCCTTTATGCCGAGGCCGACATCGTGATCGCCTGTTCCGACGAGAGTCCCGAAGTCACCACCCGCCGCGTGCTGGATGCGCTGGACGCCTTCCGCCCGCCGGCGAAGCTGCCGGTGACGCTCGGGGAACGCAGCTACGACATCCTGGTCGGCGAGGGCCTGCTGGCCCGGGCCGGGGCGCTGCTGGCCCCGGTGCTGCCGGCGCGGCGGGTGGTGATCGTGACCGACGAGACCGTCGCCCCCCTGCACCTGCCCGCGCTGCGGGAGGGGCTGGCCGAGGCCGGCTTTGCCATCACCGCCGAGATCACCGTCGCGCCGGGCGAGGCCAGCAAGGGCTTCCCGACCCTGCAGGCGGTGCTGGAACGGATGCTGGCGGCGGGTGCCGACCGGCGGACCGCGGTGCTGGCGCTGGGCGGCGGCGTGGTCGGCGACCTCGCCGGCTTCGCCGCGGCGGTCGCGCTGCGCGGCCTGCCCTTCGTGCAGCTGCCGACCACCCTGCTGGCCCAGGTCGACAGCTCGGTGGGCGGCAAGACCGGGGTGAACCTGGCGCTGGGCAAGAACCTGGTCGGCGCCTTCCACCAGCCCCGCATCGTGCTGGCCGATACCGGGACGCTCACCACGCTGCCGCCGCGCGAGCTGCGGGCCGGCTATGCCGAAGTGGCCAAGCACGGGCTGCTCTCGGGCGAGGCCTTCTGGCACTGGTGCGAAGCGCATGGCCCGGCGCTGGTCGCCGGTGACGCCCCGGCCCTGGTCCATGCGGTGCTGGAGAGCTGCAAGCTGAAGGCCGCGGTGGTCGCCGGGGACGAGCGGGAGGAAAGCGCCGAGGGCGGCCGCGCCCTGCTCAACCTGGGCCATACCTTCGGCCATGCGCTGGAGGCGGAATGCGGCTATGGCGGCAGCCTGCTGCATGGCGAGGCGGTGGGCATCGGCCTCGGGCTGGCGGCCAGCCTATCGGCCCGGCTCGGCCATTGCAGCCAGGAGCTGCCGGGGCGGGTGATCGCCCATCTCCAAGCCTGCGGCATGCCGGCCCGCATCGCCGACCTGCCGCGCGAATTCTCGGCCGAGGCGCTGCTGGGGCGGATGCGGAAGGACAAGAAGGCCCGCGACGGGGCGCTGCGCTTCGTGCTGCTGCGCGGACCGGGCGAGGCCTTCACCGCCGGCGACGTGCCGGTGGCGCAGGTGGAGCGGCTGCTGCGCGACGAGGGCTGCACGGGCTGAGGACCACGCCGGCCACCGCGGCTGGTCAGCCTGGGGTGTCGGACTCGAGGGCCAGCCGCAACGTCACCCGGGTGCCGCCGCCGGGGCTCTGCTCGGAGACGATCACCGCGCCGATCTGCTTCGCCAGGCTGCGGACCACGGTCTCCCCGAGGCTGACCGTTGCCCCGGCCGGCACGCCGCTGCCGGCGTCCCGCACCTCGGCCAGGATCGCCCCTGCCTCCAGCCGCGCGGCCACGTAGACAGGGCCGGCGGCGCCGCCGGGATAGGCGTGGCGCAGCGCATTGGTGACCAGTTCCGACAGAATGAGAGCCAGCGGAATGGCGCGCTCGGCATCCAGGGTCAGCCCATCCTCCGCATCGATGCGGATATCCGCCGCCGGATGCTGCGCCGCCGCGCCGGTGGCCAGCTCCCGCAGCATGTCGGACAGGCGGATGCTGCGGAAATCCGGACTGAGCTGCAGCGCACGATGGGCTTCGGCGACGGCCTGCACCCGGGCGGTCGCCGCCTCCAGCGCTTCCCGCGCCGCCGGCTCGGTCACCCGCCCGGCCTGCAGGCGGAGCAGCGCGGCGACCAGTTGCAGGCTGTTCTTGATGCGGTGGTCCGCCTCCCGCGCCAGCAGCTCGCGGGCGGCCAGGGCTTCCCGAAGCTGCGCCTCCGCGCTGTGGCTCTGGTCGACGTCGGTGCAGGTGCCGACCCAATGGCGGATCGCCCCGGCCGGGCTCCGCACCGGTGCCGCCTTCACCCGGTGCCAGCGGTAGCGGCCGTCCCGCGTCAGGATGCGCGCATCGGCATCGAGGTCGCCGCCCACGGCCAATACCTTGGCCCAGGCCGCGGCGAGCGCCGAACGATCCTCCGGATGCAGCACGGCGAGCCAGCCCCCGCCGCGCAGCCCCGCCAGGTCATGCCCCGTCACTTCCGACCAGCGGCCGTTGACGTAATCCGGCTCCCCGGCCGCGTCGGTCTGCCAGACCAGATGCGGCATGGCCTCGGCCAGGATGCGGAATCGCGCCTCGCTCTCGCGCAGGGCACGCTCGGCCTGCTTGCGGTCGTCGATGTCCATGTTGACGCCGAGCCATTCGCGAATGGCGCCGTCGCCGTCCCGCAAGGGCGCCGCCCGGGCCGCGGTCCAGCGGCATTCGCCGCGGGGACCGCGCAGCCGGTACTCCGCCTCGTAGACCCGGCCGCTGGCGACGGCCCGGGACCAGCGGTCATGGACGAGCGGGCGGTCCTCGGGGTGGATGGCGTCCAGCCAGCCCCAGCCGATCACCTCGGCCGGGGACTGGCCGGTCAGCGACGCCCAGCCGCCGATGCTGATCAGGCTGCCATCCGCCGTCGTGGTCCAGACCGCCAGCGCGCCGGTTTCGACCAGGGCCCGATAGCGGGCGTCGATGGGGGGCAGCGGCCGCTCGCCCGGATCCCAGGGCTCGCCCCAGGCGAGCAACCCGCCGGCGATGCGACCGGCGCCGTCCCGCACCGGCGCGGCGGTGCATTGCACCCGGCGCGCGGTGCCGTCCTCGCCCCGCAGCACCCAATGCTGGCGGGACACTGCCTCGCCCTGGTGCAGCGCCCGGACCAGCGGCAGTTCCTCCGGCCGGGCGGGCGTTTCGCCATCCCGGTGGAAGATGCCCCAACCGGCCGGGCGGTGCGAGACGAGTCCGGCCAGGAGCTCGGCCGGCTCGCGCCCGGCCATGCCCAAGCCATGCCGGCTGACCCGGATGCTGCGGCTCTCGGGCTCCGCGGCCACGGCGAGGCCGACCGGGGCATGCTCGAAGACCGCATCGAGCACGGCCGCGGCGGCTTCCGCGCGATGCAGCCGGGCCTCGGCCTCGGTCACGTCGCGCAACTGCACCAGCACGCCGCAGAGCGTTCCGTCGCGGCCGCGAATGGCCGAGACCTCGGCATCGAACACCCGCCCCGGACGCCCGACCGGCAGGGAACGGGCGGTGGCCCGATAGGGTTGGCCGCTGGTGCGGACCCGGTCCAGCGTGGCCAGGAAACCGCCGACGGCCAGCTCCGGAATGGCCTCGGCCGCCGGCCTGCACAGCAGGGACTCCGGGTCTTCGACGCAGATCGCGCCGAAGGCAGGGTTGAGATACAGCACCCGATGCGAGGGACCGGCCAATACCGCGACAGCCGCGGGAGAGGTCTCCGCGAAGGCTCGGATCGCTTCGATCTCAGGCACCGAACCACCGGCGTCGTCAGGCACCAACCGCTCCCCAGCCTTCCGGCCTGCTGCCTCGCAACATTACCGGAACTCGGCAGGCCGGGCGAATGCACAGGCCCCCGATCGCGATCAAACGACCGGGAGCGATGGGATTGCCAGGGAACTCCGCAACCCTCAGACCGAGAAGTATTTTGCCTTCGGGTGGTGGAGCACGATCGCGCTGGTGGACTGCTCCGGATGCAGTTGCCATTCATCCGAAATTGAGACGCCGATCCGGTCAGCGCCCAGCAGCTTGAGGAGCGGCACCTGGTCCTCCAGCCGTGGGCAGGCGGGGTAGCCGAAGGAGTAGCGGCCGCCGCGGTAGGACTGGCTCAGCATCTTGTCCATGTCGCGGTCGTCCTCGCCGGCGAAGCCGAGTTCGGCGCGGATGCGCTTGTGGACGTACTCGGCCATGGCCTCGGCCATCTCGACCGAGAGGCCGTGCAGGTAGAGGTAGTCCTGGTAGCGGTTGTCCTCGAACCAGACGCGGGCGATGTCGCTCGCCTTCTGGCCGACGGTGACGACCTGCAGGCCGATGACGTCGCGCTTCGCGGGGCCGTCGCCGATGTCGCGAAGGAAGTCGGCGATGCATTCGCCATCCTGCTTCGGCTGGCGCGGCAGGGTGAAGCGGCCCGCCTCGGTCGCGCCATCCTCCTCGAAGAGCACCACGTCGTTGCCGACGCCGGCGCATTTCCAGTAGCCGTAGATCGCCTGCGGCTTGAGGATATTGTCGGCCTCGGCCAGCGCCAGCATGCGCTTCAGCACCGGGCGCAGCTCCTGCTTGGCCCAGCCGAGGAAGTCTTCCAGCGTGCGGCCCTGCTTCCGGAAGCCCCACTGGAATTGGTAGAGGCTGCGCTCGTTGATGAAGGGAATGATGGCCTTGGGCGCGGATTCGATGACGCGGGCGCCCCAGAAGGGCGGCACCGGCGTCGGCAGTTCGTCGGTCAGCCGGCGGCGGCGTTCCTCGGCATAGGCGACATCCACCGGGGCGAAGCCGCGCGGGTCGGCGGTGCCCAGGGTCCGGCTTTCGTTCTTCGACTTGCCCTTGCGCTTCGATTGCACCGCGGCGAGGTAGTCGTCGAAGCCGTTGCCGGTGACCTTGTCCATCAGGTGCAGGCCGTCGAAGGCATCCCGGGCATAGGCGACGCGGCCGGTCGGCTCGCCGCTGGCATAGGCGCGGACGCAGTCGTCCTCGACGTAGTTGCGGGTCAGCGCGGCGCCGCCGAGCAGCACCGGCACTTCCAGGCCCTGGCGCTTCATCTCCTCGAGGTTCTCGCGCATCACCACGGTGGATTTCACCAGCAGGCCGGACATGCCGATGGCATGCGCCCGGTGCTCTTTCACCGCGGCAACCATGTCGGCCAGCGGCACCTTGATGCCGAGGTTGACGACGCGGTAGCCGTTGTTGGTCAGGATGATGTCGACCAGGTTCTTGCCGATGTCGTGCACGTCGCCCTTCACCGTGGCGAGGACGATGGTGCCCTTCTCCTGGCCCTCGATCTTCTCCATGAAGGGCTCGAGGTAGGCGACGGCGGCCTTCATCGTCTCCGCGGACTGGAGCACGAAGGGCAACTGCATCTTGCCGGCGCCGAAGAGCTCGCCGACCACCTTCATGCCGTCGAGCAGCACGTCGTTGATGATGCTGAGCGGCGTGTTGCCCTGGTCGAGCGCGGCCTGGAGCTCGTCGCCGAGGCCCTTGCGGTCGCCGTCGACGATGCGGTCCTTGAGCCGTCCCTCGACCGTCTCGGCACGGACCTTCTTGACGCTGTCGGCGGCCTTGCGGCCGGAGAAGATCTCCAGCAGCTTCTGCAGCGGGTCGTAACCCTCCCGCCGGCGGTCGAAGATCAAATCCTCCACGACCTGGACTTCCTCGGCGGGGATCAGATGCAGCGGCTTGATCTTGCTGACATGCACGATGGCGCCGGTCATGCCGGCCTTCACGGCGTGGTCGAGGAAGACGCTGTTCAGCACGTGGCGCGCCGCGGGGTTCAGGCCGAAGCTGATGTTGGACAGGCCGAGGACGATCTGCACGTCCGGGAATTCGTCCCGGATCATCTTGATCCCTTCCAAGGTCCACTGGCCGAGCTTGCGGTCGTCCTCGTTGCCCGTCGCGATGGTGAAGGTCAGCGGGTCGATGAGCAGGTCGGACTGCGGCAGGCCGTATTTGTCGCAGGCGAACTCGATCAGGCGGCGGGCGATGCGGAGCTTGTCCTCCGCGGTCTTGGCCATGCCCACTTCGTCAATGGTGAGGGCGATGACGCCGGCGCCGAATTTCTTGGCCAGCACCAGCCGGTCGATCGCCGCCTGCTCGCCATCCTCGAAGTTGATCGAGTTGATGATGGGCTTGCCGCCGTGCAGCTTCAGCGCGGCCTCGATCACCGGGGTCTCGGTGCTGTCGATCACCAGCGGTGCGTTCACCGAGGAGGTGAAGCGGGTGATGACCTCGTTCATCTCCTCCATCTCGTTGCGGCCGACGAAGGCGGTGCAGACGTCGAGGCTGTTCGAGCCCTCGCCCACCTGCTCACGGCCGATGGCGACGCAGCCGTCCCAGTCATGCGCCTCCTGCCGGGCGCGCCAGACCTTGGAGCCATTGGCGTTGCAGCGCTCGCCGATGGAGAAATAGGCGTTCTCCTGGCGCAGCGCGGTGGCGCCATACAGCGAGGCGACGGAGGGGATCCAGTGGTACTTGCGGCGCACCGGGGCCGGGCGCCAGGCGTCGTGCTTCCGCAGCATGGCGTCGAGCGCCTGGATATGCGGGGTCGAGGTGCCGCAGCAGCCGCCGATCAGGTTCACCCCGTCCTCGAGGACGAAGCGCTCCATCCAGCTCGCCATCTCGGCGGCTTCCAGCGGGTAGTGGGTCTGGCCGTCGACCAGCTCGGGCAGGCCGGCATTGGGCTGGACGCTGATCTTGCCGGGCCAGTTCTGGCTGAGCCAGCGGACGTGCTCGGCCATCTCCTGCGGGCCGGTCGCGCAATTCAGCCCGATCAGCGGCACGTCGAGGGAATGCACCACGGTGGCGGCGGCGGCGATGTCGGGGCCGACCAGCAGGGTGCCGGTGGTCTCGACCGTGACCTGGACGAAGATCGGAATCTTTACGCCGGTCTGCTTGATCGCGGCCTTGGCGGCATTCACCGCGGCCTTGATGAAGAGCGTGTCCTGGTTGGTCTCGGTCAGGATGGCATCGACGCCGCCGGCGATCAGGCCGCGGCATTGCTCCTCGAGCGCCGCCTGCAGGTCGTCGTACTTGATGTGGCCGAGGCTGGGCAGCTTGGTGCCAGGGCCGATGTCGCCGATGACCCAGCGGTGGCGGTTATCGGCGAAGCTCTCGGCGGCTTCCCGCGCCAGCTCGCCGCCGAGCTTGTTGATCTCGAAGGCGCGGTCCTCCAGCTCGAATTCGCCGAGGGTCACCGGGCTGCCGCCGAAGGTATTGGTCAGCACCATGTCGGCGCCGGCCTCGAAATAGCCGCGGTGGATTTCGCGGACCATGTCGGGGCGGGAGAGGTTCAGGACGTCGGTGCAATTCTCCTTGCCCCAGTAGTCCTTGTCGACATCGAGGGTGAGGGCCTGCACCCGGCTGCCCATGCCGCCGTCGCAGAGCAGCACGCGGTCGGCCAGGGCATCGAGGATATGGGGACGCGCCATAAGGGGGCTTCCTAGAAGGTCAGGGCGGGCACCGCGGCGACCGGCACGGCCAGCCGGCGGGCGGGCCAGAGGCGGACGGCGAGCGGGCCGGGGATCAGGGTGGGGGCGAGCGGGGCGCAGCCGGCGGGGCCGAGCCAGCCGGCGATCCCGGCATCGTCGAAGCCGGGCCAGCGATGGGCATGGCGGTCCAGCAGCTCGCCGCGGTCGTGCGGGGCGAGGTCGAGGATCAGCAGCAGCCCATCGGGCCGCAGCACGCGGGCAGCCTCGGCCAGGGCGGCGGCGGGGTCCTCGGCGTAGTGCAGGACCATCTGCAGGGTGACCACGTCGAAGCCGGCATCGGGCAGCGGCAGGCGGTACATGTCGGCCTGACGGACGGCGCAATGGGCACCGAGGCCGCGCTCGGCCAGGCGGGCGCGGGCGAGCGCCAGCATGTCCCGGCTGGCATCGACGCCGAGCAGGCTTTCCGCCCGCGGGGCCAGGACCTCCAGCAGCCGGCCGGTGCCGGTGCCGATATCGAGGATGCGGCCGGCCCGCGACGGCAGGGCCTCCAGCAGGGCGGCTTCGATAGCCTCGGCCGGGAGCTCCAGGGCGCGCATCTCGTCCCAGTCGGCGCCGTGGCGGCGGAAGGCGTCGGAGGCGATGCGGGCGCGTTCGGCCGCGAGCCGCGCCGCCTGCCGGCGGTCGGCCGCCAGCTGGACATCATCCTCGGGCAGGCGGGCCAATAATTGGTGAACCAGGCTGGCCTCGCCGGGCACCTGGAAATAGGCATTGGCGCCTTCCGGCAGGCGCTCCAGCAACCCGGCCTCGACCAGCAGCTTCAGGTGGCGGGAGAGGCGGGGCTGCGACTGGCCGAGGACCGCGCAGAGATCGGACACGCAGAAGGCGCCGCGCGCGCAGAGGGCGAGCAGGCGGAGCCGGGTCGGCTCGGCGGCGGCACGCAACTGGGCCAACAGGTCTTCCATGGGCTGGCTATCACATAAAGATATCCTTATGTCTAGTCGGAAGCGAGGAGTGACCGATGGCCTGGACGGTGGATGCGCGGATACCCCTGCTGGTGGTCACGGATGCGGCCGGGCTGGCGGCGGCGCTGGCCGGGGGGGAGGCGGCGGTGCTGGCCGAGGCCCCTGCCCCGGCAATCGCCGCCATGGCGGTCGAGGCCTTCGAGGCCGACATGCCCCATGCCATCGCCTGCACCTGCTGCAACGGCCGGAGCCCGGCCGCGGCGGCGCTGGACCGGCTGTTCCAGGCCCGGGTGCGCGGGCGCTGCGGCTGGTTCACCCGGGTGGTGGCGCTGGCCGGCAGCGAGCCGGCGCGGGTGCAGGTGGCCGAGGCGCTGGCGGGCGATGCGCTGACCTCGGCGCGGTTCAGGCCGGCGTAGCGGCCTCCAGCAGGATGGCGCCGGTCGGGTGGACCCTGCCGCGCCAGCCGGGCGGGACCAGGGTGGTCGCGTCCAGTTGCACCAGGATGGCGGGGCCCTCGAAGTCTGCGCCGGGGCCGAGGCGGGCGCGGTCGAGGATCGGCGCCCGCACCGCACCGCCCGGCAGGCGGATGGTCTGGTGGCCGGTGATGGCCTCCGCCGCGGCGCCGCCGGTCGGCTGCGGCAGGACGGGGGCCGGCAGGCGGCCGGAGGCCTCGAGGCGCAGGGTGACGATCTCGATCGGCACGCCGGGCAGGTCGAAGCCATAGAGGGCGCGATGGGCGGCGGCGAAGGCCTCGGCCGTGGCGGGCCAGGGGATGGGCAGCTCGAAGCCCTGTTCCTCATAGCGCAGCAGGGCGACACGATGGCTGGCGCGGTCGGCGGGGGCGACGGCTTCCTGGGCGAACCAGGCCTCGGCCTCGGCGGCCAGGGCGGCGAAGGCGGCCTCCAGCGCGTCGGGGTCGGCGCCGGCCAGCTTGCGGGCGATTGTCCGGCTGAACTCGGCCTTGAGGTCGGCGGCGAGCAGCCCCTGGGCGCAAAGCACGCCGGGGGTCGGCGGCACCAGCACCTGGGTCATGCCGAGCAGCCCGGCCAGCGCAATGCCATGCAGCGGCCCGGCGCCGCCGAAGGGGACCAGGGCGAAGGCGCGCGGGTCGTGGCCGCGCTCGACCGAGACGATGCGGATGGCGCCGACCATGGTGTTGTCGGCGATGGCCAGGATGCCGCGGGCGGCGTCCTCGAGCGAGAGGCCGAGGGGGGTGGCGACCTTGGCGCGGATGGCGGCCTCGGCCAGCCCGGCATCGAGCGCCATGCGGCCGCCGAGGAGCGCCGGCGGCAGGTGGCCGAGGACGAGATGGGCATCGGTGACGGTGGGTTCCTCGCCGCCGCGGCCGTAGCAGGCGGGGCCGGGGTCGGCGCCGGCGCTCTGCGGCCCGACGGTGAGCGCGCCGCCGGCGACGCGGGCGATGGAGCCGCCGCCGGCGCCGATGGTGACCATGTCGACCATCGGCAGCGGCAGCGGCCAGGGGCCGACCTTGCCGGATTGGGTCAGGCCCGGCTTGCCGCCGGCGATGAGGGCGATGTCGGCGCTGGTGCCGCCGATGTCGACGGTGATGATGTCGGGCACGCCGGCTGCTGTGGCGAGGGCGGCGGCGCCGACCACCCCGGCGGCGGGGCCGGAGAGCGCGGTCTGCACCGGGGCGCGGCGGATGGCCGGGGCGCCTGCGACCCCGCCGTTGGATTTCATCAGCAGCAGCGGCGCCGCGATCCCGCCGGCGGCGAGCCGGGCCTCTAGCTTCTCCACATAGGTGGAGACGGCGGGCATGACGGCGGCGTTCAGCACCGTCGCCATGCTGCGTTCGTATTCGCGGACCACGGGCAGCACGTCGGCCGAGGCGGTGACGGCGATGCCGGGGGCGGCGGCCTGGACCAGGGCCAGGGCGCGGCGTTCGTGGGCCGGGTTGGCGAAGCTGTGGAGGAAGCAGATGGCGATGGCGCGGGCACCGGCGGCGACGGCGGCCCGGGCGGCGGCGGTGACCGCGGCCTCATCGAGCGGGGTGAGTTCGCGGCCGTCGGCGGCGATGCGGCCGGGAACCTCGTAGACCTGGGCGGGGGGGACGGGGCGTCGGGGCTTCTGCCAGGACCAGAGGTTGTCGCGCCGGGGCAGGTCGGCGCGGCCGATCTCCAGCACGTGGCGGAAGCCTTGCGTCGTCAGCAGGGCGGTGGGGGCGGTCTTGCCCTCGAGGATCAGGTTGGTGGCGACGGTGGTGCCGTGCAGGACGCGGCCGATCTCCGCGGCCTCGCGGCCGGCGGCGGCGAGGGCCAGGCCGACGCCGGTGAGGAAGGCCTCCGAGGGGTCGCGTGGGGTGGAGGGGGTCTTGGCGGTCCAGGCCTCGCCGGTCGCGGCATCCTGCAGGGTGATGTCGGTGAAGGTGCCGCCGATGTCGACGGCGACGAGGAGGTCACGCGACTTCATCGACGTAGCCCCGGCGGTGGAAGAGTTTCGTGGGGGCGCGGTCGGCGCGGAGGCGGGCGGTGGCGGCGGGGTCGTCCAGGACCACGCCATAGTCGCGGGCGGCGGCCTCCGCGGTGATGAAGCCGCCGAGGATATCGGCGCGGACGAGTTCTTCCGGCCGGTCGAAGGGGGGGCCCCAGCCGCCGCCGCCACCGGTCTCCAGCCGCAGTACGTCGCCGCGCTTCAGTACCGTGCCGTCGGAGAGCGGCGGCAGCACCCGTTCGTCGGCCCGGCCGGGGTTCACCACGGCGCGGCCGCTGCCGCCGCACATCCCGCCGGCGACGCCCCAGGGCGGGTTCACCACGCTGTCAATGCGGATGGCGACCTGGGCGGTATCGGCCATCACCTCGTATTCCCGCACCACGCCGCAGCCGCCGCGGTGCTGGCCGGCGCCGCCGCTGTCGCGGTGGATGCCATAGGCCAGCAGCCGCACGGGATAGGCGAGCTCCATGAACTCCACCGGGTAATTCTCCTGGGCGACGAAGTAGACCGCATCGACGCCATCGGCGAAGGGGCGGGCGCCGTAGCCGACGGCGACGCCATCGGTCATCAGGAAGCGCTTGCCTTCGTGCTCCCCGCGCAGCGCCATGATGACATAGGCGGAATGCGCGGCGGGCGCCTCGCCATGCCGCGCCACGGCGACGAGGCCGTGCAGGACCGCCAGCAGCCGCATCATGGTGATGCCGCGCAGGCCGAGCGGCGCCGGCGAGCGGGGCCAGAGGAGGGAGCCCTCCCGCAGCCGCACCTCGTCGATGGCGCGGGGGCCGCCGGCGTTCAGCACCTGCCCGGCCTCGCCCTGGAGGAAGTAGAGGCCGAGCGCCATGCCGGGCACATCCGGGTGCATCAGCAGGTTCACCGGGCCGATGGCCTGGTCGTCGGTCTCGGTGGCATCGAGGATGAAGCGGTCCTCCGGCGTGCGGGTGAGCGCCAGGCGCAGGGTGAAGGGGCCGTTGCCATGGCCGTCGGCGTCGATGGTATCGGCGAAGCGGGTGGTGCCAATGGGGAAGGCGGCGCGCAGCTTGGCGCGGATCAAGGTCTCGGTGCGGGAGAGGAGCTGGGCGAAGGCATCGGCCAGGACATCGGCGCCGAAGCGCGCGGCGATCTCCTCGACCCGCTTCTCGCCGAGGCGGACGGCGGCCATCAGCGCGCTGGTATCGCCCTGGGACTGCACGGGGAAGCGGCTGTTGCGCCAGAAGGCGCGGAGGAGGTCCTCATTGGTCTCGCCGCCGCGGACCAGGCGGACCGGCGGGATGATGATGCCTTCCTGGAAATGGTCGGTGGCATCGGGGCTGAGCGAGCCGGGGCGAAGGCCGCCGATATCGGAGAAATGCGCCCAGCCCATGACGAAGCCGACCCGCACGGTCCCCAGGAAGATGGGCGCCAGGAAGACCTGGTCGTTGGAATGGGAGACGGCGCCGCGGCTGCCGTAGCAGTCGTTGTACCAGTAGAGATCGCCGGCCTGCATGCCCTCGAGCGGGTAGCGCGCCGTCACCGGCCCGACGATGTCGCCGAAGATCGGCAGGTCGGAGCCGACCGCCATGGCGCCGGAGGCATCGAAGAGGGCGGTGTAGAAATCCTTCTTCTCGCGGATGAAGGCGGACATGGCGGTGCGTTCCAACAGCGCCTCCATCTCCGCCTGGGCGGCGCGGGCGGCGCCGCGGATGATCTCGAGCGAGACGGGATCGCAAAGGGTCATGCGGCGGCGTCCCAATGGTGGCAGGCGACGGTGTGGCCGGGCGAGATTTCCGTCACCGGCGGATCCTGCGCCGCGCAGCGGGCATCGGCCAGGGCGCAGCGCGGGTGGAAGCGGCAGCCGCTGGGGATGGCGCGGAGGCTGGGCGGATCGCCCGGCAGGGAGGGGCCGGCGGCGGCGCCGTCCAGCCGCGGCGCGGCGGCGAGCAGGGCGCGGGTATAGGGGTGGCGCGGCGCCTCGAAGAGTTCCGCCGCGCTGCCCTGCTCGACGATGCGGCCGAGGTACATCACCGCCACCCGGTCGCAGACCCGGCGCACCACGGAGAGGTCGTGGCTGATGAAAAGGTAGGTCAGGCCGAAGCGCCCGCGCAGGTCCCGCAGCAGCCGCAGCACCGCCGCCTGGACCGAGAGGTCGAGGCCGGCTGTGGGCTCGTCCAGGATCACCAGCTTCGGCCGCAGCAGCAGGATGCGGGCGAGGCCGATGCGGCGCTGCTGGCCGCCCGAGAGCTCATGCGGGTAGCGGTCGCCGAAGGCGGCATCGAGGCCGACGGCGGTCAGGGTCTCGGCGATGCGGGCGCGCTGCTCGGCGCGATCGGTCATGCCGTGGATGGAGAGGCCTTCCGCGAGGGTCGCGCCGACGCGCCACCAGGGGTCGAGCGCGGCGCCGGGGTCCTGGTGGACGTATTGCACCGCCGCGCGGGCCTGGCGCGCCTGCGCCGGAGCCTGGCCGGACACGGCACGGTCCTCGAGCCGGATCTCGCCGCCGGATTCGCGCTGCAGGCCGAGCAGGGTGCGGGCCAGCGTCGTCTTGCCGCAGCCGCTTTCGCCGACGATGCCGAAGATCTCGCCGGCCTGGACCGAGAGGTCCACGCCATCCACCGCGCGCACCCCGGCGCGGCGGCGGAACAGGCCCTGGCGGGCGCCGAGCTCGACGGTGAGGCGGGAGGCGCCGATGAGCTCAGGCACGGGCGAAGGCCTCGGCATGGAAGGGGCAGGCGACGCTGCGGCCGGCGCCGAGCGGCAGCATCGGCGGCGGTGCCTCGGCGCAGGCGGCGCGTGCCAGGGGGCAGCGGGGGTGGAAGCGGCAGCCGGGCGGCTGGGCGGTGGCGGCGGGCACGGTGCCGGGGATGCCGCCGAGATCCGTTGCGCGGTCCGGGTGGCAGGCGAGCAGCATGCGGGCATAAGGGTGCTGCGGGTCGTCCAGCACGGCGCGGGTCGGGCCATGTTCCACCACTTGGCCGGCGTAGAGCACGGCGACCCGGTCGCAGACGGCGGCCAGCACCCCGAAGTCATGGGTGACGAAGAGCAGCGACAGGCCGCGCTCGACGGTGAGCTGGCGGAGCAGGCCGAGGATCTCCCGCTGCGTCGTGACGTCGAGGGCGGTGGTCGGCTCGTCCGCGACCACCAGGGCGGGGTCGCAGGCCAGCGCCGCGGCGATCAGCAGGCGCTGGCGCTGGCCGCCGCTGAACTGGTGCGGGTATTTGCGCAGCGCGGCTTCCGGGTCGGGGAGCTGGACGGCGCGCAGCAGCTCGATCAGCTTGGCCTTGTGGTCGGCGCGGCTGCCCTTGGCATGGCGGCGCATGACCTCGAAGATCTGGTCGCCGGCGCGGAAGACCGGGTTGAGCGAGAGGTAGGGGTCCTGCGGGACATAGCCGATGCGGCCGCGCACGGTGGCAGCGCAGTCGGTCAGGATATCCTCGCCGTCGAAGAGGATGGCGCCTTTTGGCACGGTGGCGCCGCCGGGGAGGATGCCGAGCACGGCGCGCAGCAAGGTCGACTTGCCGCAGCCGCTTTCGCCGACGATGCCGAGCGTGCCGGCGCGGGGCACCTGCAGGGTGACCTCCTGCAGGATGCGGGCGGGGCCGATGTGGACCGAGAGGTTCTCGATGGAGAGGACGGGCTGTCCGATGGTCGCAGCGCCGGATGGCGCGGAGGGCTGAATCGGCCAGCCGCTTGAGATAGCCATCAATGACGGCTCCGCCGCAGGCGCGGGTCGGCGGCGTCACGCAGGCCGTCGCCGAGGAGGTTGAAGCCGAGCACCAGGAACAGGATGGCGAGGCCGGGGAAGGTCGGGAACCACCAGGCCTCGGGCAGATGCTGGCGGGCCTCGCTGACCGCCAGGCCCCAATCGGGCGAGGGCGGCGCGGCGCCGACGCCGAGGAAGCCGAGCAGCGCGGCGGTGAGGATGGTGAAGCCCATGCCGATGGTGGCGCGCACCAGGATGGCCGGCGCCGCGTTAGGCAGCACATGCGCCAGCAGGATGCGCGGCGTGCTGGCGCCGATGCCGGCCAGGGCATCGACGAACAGGGCGGTGCGCAGCCGCCGCGTCTCGGCATGCACGGTGCGGGCGAAGAAGGGCCAGTAGGTCAGCGAGAGCGCGACCATGGCGGTAAACAGCCCGGGCGCCATGAGCTGGCCGAGGGCCAGCGCCAGGATGAGCTGCGGTACTGCGAGGAAGACATCGGTGACGCGCATTAGGCTCTCGGAGGCCCAGCCGTCGCGCCAGCCGGCCCAGAGCCCGACCGGGACGCCGATCAGCATGGAGACGCCGACCACCGAGACGGCGACGGTGATGGCGCTGCGGGTGCCGAGGATGACGCGGGAGAGGATGTCGCGGCCGAGATTGTCGGTGCCGAAGGGGAATTCGGCGGAGGGAGGCTTCAGCCGCTGCAGCAGGTGGCTGTCGAAGGCGTCGTCCGGATAGGGCGCCAGCCAGGGTGCGAAGATCGCGACCAGGGCGGCGAAGAGCACCAGGAGCAGGCCGAGGGTGGCGACGGGGTCGCGCAGGATGCGGCGCAGCGCACTCACCGGATGTCCTCCGCCACGCGCGGGTCGATCAGCGCCTGCAGCACGTCGACCAGCACGTTGATGACGGCATAGACCACGCCGACGACGAGGGTGACGGCGAGCAGCGCCTTGTAGTCGGCGGAGAGGATGGCCTGGACCGCATAGGTGCCGAGGCCGGGCCAGTCGAAGATCGCCTCGACCGCCACGGCGCCCGAGATCAAGGCGCCGAAGAGCAGGCCGATCTGCGTCACCGTCACGGTGATGGCGTTGCGCAGCACGTAGATGGCGGCGAGGTGGAAGCGGCCATAGCCGGCGGCGCGGGCATAGAGGACGTAGTCCTTCTGCAGCGCCTCGAGCACGCCGGAGCGGGTGAAGCGGGCGATGCTGGCAAGGCCGGGCAGGCAGAGGGTGACCGCCGGCAGGATCAGGTGCCAGAGGCTGTCGAGGAACAGGGCCCCCTGCCCCGCGATCAGGCTGTCGATCAAATAGAAGCCGGTATGGAAGGGCGGCGCGCCATAGGCGAGGTCCGAGCGCCCGCGCAGCGGCAGCACGTCCCATTCCATGGCGAAGAGCAGTTGGAACATGATGGCGAGCCAGAAGGAGGCGACCGCGAGGCCGCCGACGCTGACGATGCGGATGAGGTGGTCGACCGGCCCGTTGTGGTTCAGCGCCGCCAGCAGGCCGAGCGGGATGCCGAGGCCGATCGAGAGCAGCATGGCGGCGAAGGTCAGCTCCAGGGTCGCGGGCAGGCGGAAGACGATCTCCTCCATCACCGGGCGGCCGGAGAAGATGGAGCTGCCGAGGTCGCCGGTCAGCACCTGCCGGACATGGACGAAGGCCTGCTCGAGGATGGGGCGGTCGAGGCCGTAGCGGGCGCGGATCTCGGCGAGCTGCGCCGGCGTGGCGGCATCGCCCGCCAAGGTCGCGGCCGGGTCGCCGGGGATGACGCGCGTCAGGACGAAGGTGAGGAGGATGAGGCCGAAGAGCGCCGGGAGTGCGAGCAGCACCCGGCGCAGGATGTAGCGGGCCACCTAATTTTCCAGCCAGATGGTCCGCAGCTCTCCGCCCGAACCAACGGGCGAGAAGTTGTAGCCCTGCACCCGGCGCGACATGCCGCGCAGGTTGACCGTGTTGTAGACCCAGATATCGGGGCTTTCGCGCACCACGATGCGGGTCGCTTCCTGGTACAGCCTCGTGCGCTCCGCCTGGTCGAGGCTGCCGCGGGCCTTGGTCAGCAGCGCATCGACCTCCGGGTTGCTGTACCAGCTGCTGGCCTTCCAGGTACCGTGGAAGCGGCTGTCGTACATCTGGCCGATCCAGTTCTCGGGGTCGATGAAGTAGCTGCTGACCCAGTGGATCCAGGTATCCGGCGTCGTCTCCGGCCGGCCGGTGGAACCGGTGATGTTGACCCAGGTATTCGGCACGATCTTCAAGGTGACGCCGACCTTGCGCAGGTCGGCCTGGAACATCTGCGCCGCCTGGACGGTCTGCTCGAGCTCGGACTGGATATGGATCTCGATCTCGCGGCCCAGCGGCGCGCCGGCGGCCCGGGCCCGGTCGCAATGCTCCTTGGCCTTAGCCAGGTCGAAGGCATAGGGCGCGAGATCGGGCGGGTTGCCCCAGAGGTTGTTCGGGTTGGGCCCGGCGTTGCGGGCGACGAGGCCCTTCAGGATGACATTGTTGAAGCCCTCGTAGTTGAAGGCATGGGCGAAGCAGAGCCGGGCGTCGAGGTTGTCGAAGGGCGGCTTGCGGTTGTTCATGCGGATGGTGAAGACCCGCATGGTCTCGTCCCGCTGCACTCGGGTGCGGGCGTTGCGCTCGACGCGCTCGACCTGGTCGGTCGGCAGGTAGCTGTCGCCGGCGTCGATCTCGCCGCGCAGCAGGGCGAGGACGCGGGTGCTGGTCTCCATGATCGGGCGGGAGCGGGACTGCTCCAGCGGCCGGCGGTTGTGCGACCAGCCGAGGAAGTGGTCGGGGAAGCGGTTGAGATCGAGCGCGGTGCGGGCGCGGTAGGTGGTGGCATCGACCTGATAGGCACCGGAGCCGGCATCGTTGGCGGCCAGCCAGGCGGCGCCCCAGTCGTTGCTCGCGGCATTCGCCTCGACCAGCTTCTGGTTGACGATGGCGACCAGCGGCAGGGCCGAGAGGAAGGGCGCATAGGCGGTGGTCAGCACGAAGCGCACGGTGCGGGCATCCGGCGCGGTGACGCCCTCGGGCTTCAGCACCGGGGCGAAGGCGGCGGCGGGGGCGCGTCCCAGCGCCAGCAGGCGGTGGAAGCTGTAGACGACATCGGCCGCGGTCATGGCGCTGCCGTCGTGGAATTTCACGCCCTCCTTCAGGGTGAATTCCCAGGTGAGGCCATCCGGCGTGGTGCTGTGCTTCTCGGCCAGCCAGGGGACCAGCTCGGTGCCCTGGTAGCGGTACAGCCCGTCATAGGCATTCAGCAGGATGAACTGGCTGGGAACGTCGAAGACCGCATGCGGGTCGAGGGTGCCGACCAGCGTATCGCCCCAGACCATGGGACGCTGCGGCTGCGCCGCGGCGGGCACCGGGGCGAGGCTGGGGGCCGCGAGCAGCGCGGCGGCAAGCAGGGCGGCACCAAGGCGCATGACCGGGTCTCCCGAATGTCGTGCCGGGAGTGAAGCCGCCGCGCCACTGCCCCGCAAGGGGGCAAGGCGCCGCTTTCAGCGCCAGGCGGGCCGGCGTTGCCCCGGTGCGGGGCATGGCCGTGGCACTTGCCCGCTTCCCGCGCAGCGGCACCCGTCCTAGGCTCCCTGCCTTCAGGCAAGGGAGCCACCGATGGCCGATGAAATCCCGATCCTCGATCTCGCCCCCTATTTCGCCGGCGAGACGGGTGCGCTGCCGGCGCTCGGGGCGCAGTTGCGCCGCGCCTTCACCGAGGTGGGCTTCTACTTCATCCGCGGCCATGGCGTGCCGCAGGCGATGGTGGACACCGGCTTCGAGGCCGCGGCGCGGTTCCATGCGCAGCCGCTCGAGGCCAAGCTGGCCATGCCCTTCAACCGCGACAACATCGGATATTTGCCGATGCGCGGGAATACCTCCCGCATGAATGCGGTAGAGGGCATCAAGAAGCCCAATGCGAACGAGGCGGTCTTCTTCAAGCGCGAACTGCCGGCGGATCATCCGGACCGAGCGTCCGGCCGGCGCTTCCGCGGGCCGAACCAGTGGCCGGCGGACCTGCCCGGCTTCCGCGAGGCGGCGCTGGCCTATGCCGGGGCGATGGAGGAGCTTGGCCGCCGGCTGGTGCCCATCTATGCCGTGGCGCTGGGGCTGCCGGCCGACTGGTTCGCCGACAAGTTCCGCGAGCCGATGTTCACCCTGCGGATGACGCATTACCCGCAGCAGGAGGCGACCTCGCCCGAGGATGAATGGGGCCTGGCGCCGCATGCGGATACCAGCTTCATGACCATCCTGGCGCAAAACAAGGTGCCCGGCCTGTCGCTGCGGCTGCCCGGCGGGCGCTGGATCGACGCGCCGGCGCTGGACGGCGCCTTCCTGGTCAATGGCGGGATGATGCTGCGGCGCTGGAGCAACCACACCTTCCTCGCCACGCCGCACCGGGTGACCAACCGCAGCGGCGGCGAACGCTACGCCATCCCCTTCTTCATGGACTGCGACTACGACGCGGTGATGGCGCCGGTGCCGAGCTGCGTCACCACGGAGAACCCGGCGCATTACCAGCCCTTCACCTACCCCCAGTTCATGGAGGAATACACCGGCGCCAATTACGGCGAGCGGGCCGCGGCCGGGGTGGCGTTGCAGGGCGCCTGATTCCGCTTCGCATCGAAGCCCTTGGCATGCTTTCTTGCCCGGCAATGACCATGCCGGGAGGATCGACCATGCGCCGCCGCAGCTTGTTGCTGGCACCTGCCCTGTTGCCGAGCCTGGCGGCGGCGCAGGGCTTCGCGGAACGCCCCATCACGCTGGTGACCGGCTATTCGCCTGGCGGCTCCACCGATATCGCGGCGCGTCTGCTGGCGGACCGGCTGGCGGCCAATCTCGGCACCGGCACGCGGATCGTGGTGGAGAACCGGCCGGGTGCCGCGGGCGCCGTCGCTAGCGAGTGGCTGCGCCGCCAGCCGGCGGATGGCTTTACCCTGATGGTCGCCGAGACCGGGTCGCATGCGATCGCGCCGAATGCGCTGATCGGCTGGAACCGCTACGACCCGGTGACGGATTTCACCCATCTCGGCATCATCGGCATCCCGCCGCTGATCCTCATCGTGAACAACCAATTCCCCGCCCGCAGCGGGGCGGAGGTGGTGGGGGCGCTGCGCCGCGCGCCGCCCGACAGCATCACCTACGCAACCTCCGGCGTCGGCGGCGTGCTGCATCTGGCCGCCGAGATGCTGGCGGTGCAGCTCGGCACCCGCTTCGTGCACGTGCCCTATCGCAGCGGGGCGCAGATGCTGCAGGCGATCCATACCGGGGAGGCGCAATTCGGCATCGCCGCCCTGGCCTCGGCCAATGCGATGGTGAAGGAGGGGCTGGTGCGCGGCATTGCCGTCACCGGGCCGCGCCGCTTCCCGACCTATCCGGAGCTGCCGACCATGGCCGAGAGCGGCGTGCCGGATTTCGACTTCGACACCTGGTTCATCCTGATCGGGCCGCCCGGCCTGCCGCCGGCGGTGGCAGGTGCCATCAACCGCGCCCTGATCGCCGCCCTGGCGGAGGATCCGCTGCGCGACCGGCTGATGGCGGCCGGCCACGACGCCTTCCGGGCCGCCAATGGGCTCACCGAGGCTCAGGCCTTCATCCGGGCGGAGGTGGTGAAGTACCGCGACGTGGTGGCCCGTACCGGCATCCGGCTCTCCCCCTGATCGCTCCCGGGGACGCGGCACGGCCGGACCGGGAGGCTTTGGCCCTCCGGCGGTGCACATGGACGTGCTCGCATTGATAAATTGCAGACCTTCACAACCTGAAAGGCTATAGGCTTCGCGTCAGGGACAACCATGGATGGGCCATCCGCTGACCGGTTCCCGCAGCAGTCGCGGCGGCCGGACGGCAGGCGGGCCTCATCCCCGGCGTCCTCGGCAGGTTTTCCTTGGGCCATGCCATCGGCCTGACCCCAGCTTAGGTGAAGTCGCCCTGGAATCGCCGTGGTTTCGCCTGGACCGATGCCGCCGAGCCGCCGCAGGGCGGGTCGGGACCAATGCGCGTTCGCGTGGCCGATCCCCTTGCCCATCGGCGGCCCCGGTTGGCTGCGCCCTGCTCGCTGCGCCTTCACCCGGATCGTCGCCTGGAGGCGCCTCACCGCGCCGGTCCGGGGCAGCATCGCCCGGGCGGCATGAAGTCGGATAGGCGTTCAAGAACAGCCATGCAGCCACGTCGCATCCGTATTGCCGTCCTGGTCGTCGCCGCACTGCTGCTGCTGGCGCTGGGCAGCGGCACCGCGCTGCTGCTGGACCGGATGCACGCCACCGCCGAGGCCGCCGCGCGGCAGACCGTGCAGCGCATCACCCGCGTCGCCGAAAGCACGGTGAACCGGCATTTCCTCGCGGTGGACGGCATGCTGGCGGGGCTGCCAGCCATCCTCGGTCAATTGGTGCAGAACGAGCAGGTCGAAGCCTCGGCGGCGAATCGCATGCTGCGGGAGCTGAATTTCCAGAACTTCAGCTTCCGCGACCTGGTGGTGCTGCGGCCGGATGGACAGCCCTGGGCCGCCGCGCTGGCCGCCTCCCGCAGCCGTTCGCTGCCGATCGAGGAAGGCGCCGTGGCCGCGGCCGCCGGCTTCGGTGCCGCGGTGCTCAGCGGTCCGGCCCGCAATGCGCTGACCGGCGAGTGGTCGCTGATGTTCCTGCGCGCCATGGACCTGCCCGGGCTTGGCCCGCTGGTGGCGGTGGCCGAGGTGCCGGTGCCGCTGATCGCCACCCTGCTGGCGCCGATCGGCGAGCTGCCGGGGCTCAGGATCTCGGTCGAACGGGCGGATGGGCGCGTCCTGGTGGCGCTGCCCCATGACGAGGGCCGCATGGGCCGCCCCCTGGCGCAGCCGGCCAGCCAGCTGCCCGCTGACGGCAGTGCGGTGGCGATCGCCGGGCGCTACGACGACATCCCGGCGCTGGCCGCGGCCCGCCCCATCCTTTACCGGGACATCTTCGTGGTGGCGAGCTACGACGAGGAGGCCGCCTTCGCCGCCTGGACCCTTGATCGCCGCCGGCTGCTGCTGGTCGCCGGCAGCCTGGGCGTGCTGCTGATCGCCCTCGCCCTCGCCCTTCACATCGCCCTGCGGCAGCGCGAGCGTATCGAGGCGGAGCGAACCCGGGCCCGCGCCGTACTAGAGCGGGCCATCGAGACCATGCCGGACGGCTTCGTCATGTTCGATGCCGAAGATCGGCTGGTGGTCTGCAACCAGCGTTACCGCGACCTCTATGCGATCAGCGCGCCCTTCATCGAACCCGGCGCCAAATTCGAGGACATTATCCGGGAAGGCGCCAAGCGCGGCCAGTATCCGCAGGCGGGCGAAGACATCGAGCGCTTCGTCGCCGAGATCACCGCCTGGCATCGCAGCAACCAGCCCAGCATCGAGCGGCTGCTGCCGGATGGGCGCTGGCTGATGGTGACCGACCGGGAGACGCCGGGCGGCGGCACGGTGGGCATCCGCACCGATATCACCGCGCTGAAGCGGGCGATGACCGAGATCGCCCTGGCCCGCGATTCGGCCGCCGCCGCCACCGCCGCCAAGTCCCGCTTCCTCGCCCAGATGAGCCACGAGCTGCGGACCCCGCTGAACGGGGTGCTGGGCCTGGCCCAGGCGCTGGCACGCGACCCGAAGCTCTCCGGCGAGCAGCAGGCGCGTGCCCGCACGCTGGAGGAGGCCGGTCGCCATCTGGTCGCCGTCGCCAACGACGTGCTGGACCTGGCCAAGGTGGAATCGGGCCGGCTGGAGCTGCGGCGGGCGCCGACCCGGCTCGATGCCCTGCTCGACAGCAGCGCCACCCTGGTCCGCCCGGCGGCCGAGGAGAAGCAGGTGCGCCTGGCCGTGGTACTCGGGCCGGCCCTGCCGGAGGTGGTGCTGGTGGACCAGACCCGCCTGCGGCAGCTGGTGCTGAACCTGCTGTCCAACGCGGTGAAATTCACCCCGTCCGGCGGCGTGGTGGAAGTCGTGGCCCGGGCGGTCCAGGGCACGGTGCCATCCGGCCTGCTGCCGGATGGCCGGGCGATGATCCGGATCGAGGTGCGGGATACCGGTCCCGGCGTGCCGGAGGCCAAGCGCTGTGCCGTCTTCGGCGATTTCGTGCAGCTCGCCCGGGACGAGCGGGCCGGCGGCACCGGGCTCGGCCTGGCGATTGCGGCCGGGATCGCCGCCCAGATGGAAGGCACGATCGGCTGCACCGACAACCCGGCGTCCAGCACCGGCCCGGGCGCCATCTTTTGGGTCGAGCTGCCGCTGCAGCCGGCCCACCTGCCGCTGGCGGGGGGCGCTGCGGCCCAGGCGCTGCCGGCCCGGCCGCTCCAGGTCCTGGTGGCGGATGACGTGCCGGCCAACCTGGCGGTCGCCCGGGCGCTGCTCGAATCGGCGGGCCATGCCGTGACCTGCGTCGCCGACGGCGCCCTGGCCCTGGCGGCCCTGGAGGAGACGGCACCGGCCTGCCGCTTCGACGTGGTGCTGATGGATGTGATGATGCCCGGGATGGATGGGCTGGAGGCCACCCGCCGTATCCGTGCCCTGCCGGGCCCGGCCGGGCAGGTGCCGGTCCTGGCGGTGACCGCCAGCGCCTTCGCCGAGGACATCGCCGCTTGCAGCGCCGCCGGCATGGACGCGCATCTGGCCAAGCCGATCGAGCGGGATGCGCTCATCGCAGCGCTCGGCCGCTTGGCCCGGGGCCGTCCGAGCCCGGCCAGGGCCGCCGAGGCGCCGGCGCAGCTGCCCGGGCTGGCCAGCCTGCCGCTGCTCGAGCGGCGTAGCGGCAATGCACTGGCCATCCCCGGGCTGGACGCCGAGACGGCGCGCCGCCTGGCGCCGGTCTTCCTGCAGGAGATTGCCGACCAGGTGATCCGGCTGCAGGCGGCCGGTCCCGAGGCGATGGAGGAAGCGCTCTCCGCGGCGCATCGGCTGGCCGGCTCGGCCGCCACCCTGGGGGCCAACCGGCTGGCCGCGGCGGCCCGCCAGTTCCAGACGGAGGCGCGCACCCTGCCCGCCGCCCAGGCGTTGATGCTCCGGGGCGTCGTGCTGACGGTGGCGGAGGAGACCCAGAAGGCCCTGGGACTCATCCAGCCGCCCCAGGATACCGCGGTGGCCTGAGGATAAATGGGCGCGCCACCGCCGCACGGCATCGCCCAATCGGGCAAAACCGAGCATCCTGGCCCGAGCCGCGAGGCAGCCATTCCAGGAGGAGAGACCCCATGCCCACGACCGTGAGAGAGATGGTCGCCGCCGCCAATGCCGCGGTGCCGCGGATCAGCGCCGCGGAAGCCCAGGCCCTGCATGCCGCAGGCAAGGCAGTATTCGTCGACCTGCGCGAGCCGGCCGAGATCACTGCCTCCGGCAAGGTGCCGGGCGCCCTGCCGATCCCGCGCGGGCTGCTGGAATTCCGCGTCGATCCGGAAAGCCCGGCGCGCGACCCGGCGCTCGGCAAGCCGGTCGTCATCACCTACTGCGCCTCGGGCGGCCGCGCCGCGCTGGCCGGCAAGATGATGCAGGACCTGGGCTATGCCGATGTCCGCAACCTCGGCGGCTTCAAGGATTGGGTCGAGGGCGGCGGCACGGTCGAGCAGGGCTGAGCCATGCCGCGTCCCGTCCGCAAGGTCGCCGTCGTCGGCGCCGGGACCATCGGCGCGAGCTGGGTGGCCTGGTTCCTCAGCCGCGGGCTGGAGGTGGTCGCCAGCGACCCCTCCCCCGGCGCACCCGCCCTGATCCGCCGCATGATCGAGGGCGCCTGGCCGATGCTGCAGCAGCTCGGCGCGGCGCCCGGCGCCGATCCCGGCCGCTGGTCCTTCGAGCCGGACCCGGTGAGGGCGGTCGCCGGCTGCGACCTAGTCCAGGAGAGCGCGCCGGAACGCTACGAGGTGAAACAGCCCCTGCTGCGCAGCATCAGCGCGGCGCTGCCGGAGGATGTGCTGATCCTCTGCTCCTCCTCCGGCCTGCTGGTCAGCCGTCTCTCGGACGGCTGCACCCATCCCGGGCGGGTGGTGATCGGGCATCCCTTCAATCCGCCGCACCTGATCCCGCTGGTCGAGGTGGTGGGCGGCACCACCGCAAGCCCGGAGGCGGTCGCCGCGGCGGTGGCCTTCTACCGGGCGATCGGAAAGCACCCGATCACCCTCGACAAGGAAGTGCCTGGGCATCTGGCCAACCGCCTGCAGGCGGCGCTCTGGCGGGAGGCGGTGCACATGGTGGCGGAGGGTGTGGCCAGTGTCGCCGATGTCGATGCCGCCATCAGCCAGGGTCCCGGCCTGCGCTGGGCGCTGATGGGGCCGCACACGACCTTCCACCTCGCAGGCGGGGAGGGCGGCTACCCCGCCTTCATGCACCACCTGATGCCGGCGGTGACGAGCTGGTGGGAGAGCCTGGGCAACCCGGTGCTGACGCCGGAGCTGCAGGCGAGGCTGATCGCCGGGGTGACGGAGGCGACCGGCGGCCGCGCCATCGCCGAACTGGCCGCGGAGCGCGACGCGGCGCTGGTGCGGCTTCTGGCGGCCAAGGGCTGTACCGGCCCGAGGCCACCGAAAGGACCGGAGGGCTAGAGCCTTCCGGTCAGCGCCATCACCAGCAGCACCACCACGACGATGCCAATCAGGCCGGAGGGGTAGTAGCCCCAGCCACGGCTATGCGGCCAGGTCGGCAGCACGCCGAGCAGCACGACAATCAGGACAATCAGCAGCACGGTCGATGTCATGGTTCGCCCTCCGCCCGGCCCATGCCGGTGCGAGGGGCGAACGTCCCGGCGCCGTCCTGGTTGCGCTCAAGTCACCGCAGGAACTCCGGCGAGACGAGGTTCGGCAGGACCAGCACGATGCTGGGGAAGATGATGATCAGCACCAGCACGCCGAACATCGGCAGCAGCATGATCATGGTGTCCTTCAGCGCATCGCCGATCCGCATCCCGGCGACCGAGCAGGCGATCATCAGGCACAGCCCGTAGGGCGGCGTCACCAGCCCGAAGGCAAGGGAAACGATGCCGATCATGGCGAAATGCACCTGGTCCATGCCGACGCCGATGGTCAGCGGCTGCAGGATGGCGCCGACGATGATGATGGCCGGGATGGCATCCAGGAAGCAGCCGACCACCAGGAAGACGCCGGCGATGAAGAAGCCGACGCCGATCGGACCCATCCCCCAGGTCTTCACCCCGGCGAGGAGGAATTCCGGGATCTGGTAGAAGGCCAGCAGCCAGCCGAAGGCCGAGGCGGTGCCGACGCAGAACAGGGTGACCCCGGCCAGCCGCCCGGTATCGCCGAAGGCGGCGATCAGCCCCTTCCAGTCCATCTCGCGATAGACCACGAGGGAGAGGAAGCCGGCATAGAGCACGGCGACGCAGGCCGATTCCGTCGCGGTGAACCAGCCGAAGATCTTGCCGCCGATGATGATCAGCGGCGTCAGCAGCGCCGGGATGGAGACGAGGAAGCTGCCGAGGACCTGCGCCAGCGTCGCCCGCGGATAGGTCGGGTAGCCGCGCGCCTTCGCATAGGCATGCACGGTGCCCATCTGCACCAGGGCGATCAGCGCCCCGGGGATGACGCCCGCCAGGAACAGCGCGCCGATCGAGACCGTCAGCACGCCGCCCCAGACGATCATGAGAATGGACGGCGGGATGATGACCGCGAGCACCGCCGAGACGGCGGTGATGGCGACGGAGAAGCTGTCGTCGTAGCCCTCCTTCCGCTGCGCCTCGATGAAGATCTTGGACTGCGACGCCGCATCCGCCGTGCTGCTGCCGGAGATGCCGGCGAAGAAGAAGGACAGCACCACGTTGATCTGGGCGAGGCCGCCGGGAAAATGCCCGACGAGGGAGCGGGAGAAATTCATCAGCCGGTCGGTGATGCCGCCGATGTTCATCAGGTTGGCGGTCAGCAGGAAGAAGGGCACCGCGAGCAGGATGAAGGAATTGTAGGCGTTGAAGGTCTCCTGCGCGAGCATCATCGGGCTCAGCCGCGGCTCGATCAGCAGGATGGGCAGGCAGGCGAGGCCGAGCGAGACGGCGACCGGCACACGCAGCACCAGCAGCAGGAAGAAGATCCCGAACAGGATCTGCGCCGCGGTGCCCGCGCCGAGGACATTGCCACCCATTACGCGTCACCCCGGAGAACGGCGATCGCATCGAGCATGCGTTCGGACTGGAACAGCAGCCAGACCACGCCGGCGATCGGCCAGGCCATGTGGATCGTCCAGAGCGGCAGCTCGGCCAGCTCGCTGATCCGGTAGATGGCGAATTCGGTGAATTCCCAGCCCCACCAGACGAAGACGCAGGCGAAGATCAGCACGAAGCTGCCGGAGACCAGCTCCATGGTGGCCGAGGCCCGCGGCGAGAGGCGGGGGAAGACATCGACGACGAAATGCGTCCCCTCCCGCACCGCCAGCATGGCGCCCAGCATGACCGCATAAACCAGGCAGAAGCGGGCCAGCTCCTCGGTCCAGATATAGGCCGGGATGAAGCTGGTGTACCGCGAGAAGATCTGCAGCGTGACCGGGATGATGATGACGGCGACGCTGACGATGAGCAGGAAGGCGATGACACGGCCGAGCACGAAATTGACGCGGCGCAGCACGGCCGGCGCCCCGGGGGAGTATGTCGTCATGAGGGATCCTGACTGGGGGAGGCCGGGCGCCGCGCGCAGCACGCGGCGCCCGTTCCGCGACTAGGCGGTCAGCGCGTTGATGCGGTTGAGGATGCCCTCGGCATCGATCTCCCGCGCATAGGCGGCCATGACAGGGTCCACCAGCCGTTTCATCTCGGCGCGCTGGGTGAACTCCACCTTGTGCAGCTTGCCGGACTTCTCCAGCGCCTCGAGGATCTGGCTATCGGCGCCGGATTCCGCCGTGCGATGGAAGAGGGAGGCCTCCTTGCCGGCCCGGCGGATCGCCGCCTGCAAATCGTTCGGCAGCTTCGCCAGGGTCTGGGTTGCGAAGCACAGCGGGCGGATGGTGATGGCGTGCTGGGTCATCGAGAGCTGCGGCGCCACCTCGAAGAAGCGCATCTGCTCGACGCCGGCCGCCTCGTTCTCGCCGCCGTCGATGACGTTGTTCTGGATAGCGTTGTAGATTTCATTATAGGCGATGACGGTGGGCGACATGCCGATGGCGGCGAAGGTGCGCGACCAGATCGGCGCGCCCTGGACGCGGACCTTCAGGCCTTTCAGCTCGGACAGGTTGGTGACACGCTTGTTGAAGAAGATGTTGCGCACCCCGCCGCCGCCATAGCCGATCATCGCCACCTTGGCGCGGCGCTCGACCTCGTCGGCCACCGGCTTGAACATGTCCTGGTCCAGCACCGCGTTCCAATGCGCCAGGTCGCGGAAGATGAAGGGCGCGTCGACGAAGGGCGCCGCCTTGGAGAAGGTCGACATATGTGCCGGCGAGACCACGGCGTAGTCCACCGCCCGGCCCTGCGCCATGTATTCGAAGTACTGCTTTTCCAGGCCGAGTGACGAGTTCTTGTGCAGCACGAAGTTGACCGGCTTGCCGTAGTATTGCTTCACCAGCTCCTCGAAGCGGACCATCGCCTTGGTATAGGGATGCTCGTCGCCGAATTGGGAGGCGCCATTCAGGGTGATCGTGCCCTGGGCACGCACCGGGATCGAGAGGATGGCGGGCGTGGCGAGCACGCCACCCAGCAGGGCTCTACGGAACATGGATAACTCCCTTGGACATCGCGGCCAGCTGGGCGCCGGCTCTGGAAGGAGATTAGCCGCGGATCGGGTCGGTAGGGAACCGGCCGGTTACGCGGTGGCGCCCCCTCCGGCCAGAAGCCGTGAAAACGCCTCCCCTTCCCTCCCGCCATCGCTATGCTGGCGGGATGGCCGAGATCGTCACCCTGAACCGCGTGAAGAAGCAGCGGGCCCGCGCCGCAGCCGCGACCGAGGCCGCGGCCAACCGCGCCAAGCACGGCCGGACCGCGGCCGAGAAGGCGAACGACCGCCGGGCCGAGGCCCGGCGGCAGGCGCTGCTCGAGGGCGCGAAGCGCCCGCCGCCGGTCGACTAGGGTCGGCTAGTGTCCTGACTCTGAAGTTCCCAGGCAGTTGCTCTG
>NZ_JAUFPN010000202.1 GCF_030409335.1 Paeniroseomonas aquatica | reverse complement strand
CCAGGCGGAGCAAAGCGTTTAATCGCGTACAGCTTCTTACGGTCACCGGCGCCGCAGGTCCCAGAACCCGGCGGGCGGCACCGCCATCTGGCCGGGCACCGGCGGTGCGGCGGGCGTCGCCCAGACCGGGTCCGGCACCCGGGCGGAGGCCGGATCCGGCGCCAGGCGGTCATCGGTGCTGAACAGCCGCCGGAACAGGTCCCGCCGCGGTGGCGGCATGGCCGGCTCCGGTGGCAGCGGCCGCGACGCGGCCGCCAGGGCGCCGAGCGTCGGGGGCTGCGGCGGCAATCCGGACGCCATCGGCGCGGTGCGGCGCGGCGTGTCGGCGCGGGCGGGCGCTGCGGGCGCGGGCGCCGGGCCAGCATGGATCGGTGCCGCCGGGGGCGGGCCGTCGTCACCGGGGCCTCGGCGCAGTGCCGCGGGATCCACCTCATCCTGGCAGCGGACGGCCAGCCGGTAGTCTCCGGGGTTGATCCGGCTCTGCAGCAGGGCCGCCTGCCGCCCCTGACGGTTGCAGAAGCCGGTGGCCTCGGACAGGGCCTGCGCTGCCGCCGCGCCCAGGTCGCCACCGGTCACGGTCAGCCCGTAGCGGCCGGGCTCGAGCGCCTCGATGCCCGAGGACCGTGGCGATGCGCAGCCTGCAAGGACCACGGCGCCGGCAAGCACGCTGGCGAGACCCTTCCGCATTCCGACCGACTCCTTCTGAAGTCGTTATAATCAAGCGGGCCACCGCGTGCCAGGATCAGGCCTCCGGTCCGGCAGCTTCCCGCCGGCCGCCCTTCCGGCCTATAGCCGCCGGAGGAACCCCGGGAGAACGCCATGACCCAGCTCACGCGCCGCACGGCGCTCGCCACCCCCCTGCTGCTGCTGGCCGGGCACGCCCGGGCGCAGGGGGCCTGGCCCGGCCGGCCGGTGACCATGATCGTGCCCTGGGCGCCCGGCGGCTCGAACGACGTGGCCGCCCGGCTGCTGACGCCGCATCTGGAAGCCCGCTTCGGCCAGCCCTTCATTGTCGAGAACCGTCCCGGCGGCGGCGGCAGCGTGGGCATGGGCATGGTCGCCCGGGCCCGGCCGGATGGCCTGACCCTGCTGGTCTCCTCCGCCTCCAACCACATCTTCCACCCGCTGATCGCGCCCGACCTCGGCTACGATGTGCGGCAGGCGCTGCCGGCGGTGGCGATGCTGGTCGACGTGCCGAATGTGGTGGCGGCGAGCAACGCCCTCGGAGTCCGCACCATCCAGGAGCTGATCGCCAAGGTGAAGGCGGACCCGAAGGGCATCACCTTCGCCTCCTCCGGGGTCGGCTCCTCGAACCACCTGGCCGGCGAGCTGTTCCGGCTGAAGACCGGGCTCGACATGACGCATGTGCCCTATCGCGGCGGTGGGCAGGCGATCACCGACCTCATCGCCGGCACGGTACCCTTGGCTTTCCTGAACCTGCCGACGGTGATCGGGCCGGCGGAGGCGGGCTCGGTACGGCTGCTGGCCGTCGGCACCAGCGAACGCCTGCGCAGCCGCCCGGACATCCCGACCGTCGCCGAGCAGGGCGTGCCGGACTACGCGGTGCGGTCCTGGACCGGCCTCTTCGCCCCGAAGGGCACGCCCCGCCCGGCGGTCGAGCGGCTGGCCGCGGCGCTGAAGGAGATCCTCGACCTGCCGGCGGTGAAGAAGCGCCTGACCGACATGGCCAGCGACCCGCTCTGGATGGACCCGGCCGAGACCGACCGCTTCGTCGGCCAGGAATACGACCGCTGGGGCCCGGTGGTGAAGGCCGCCGACGTCAAGCCGGAATAGGCCGGTCGGGGCGGGGGCATCCCCCCGCCCCCTCGCTCAGGCCGGGACCGGCGCCGCCATGCCGCCGACATTGGTCTTGAGGTCGGCGGTCGCGGTCGCCCCGGCCAGCTTGCCGAAGACCATGCCGTTGATCAGCCCCGAGCCGCCGGGATAGTTGAAGTAGAAGATGCCGCCCACCAGCTCGCCGGCGGCATAGAGGCCGGTGATCGGCTGCTGGTCGGCATCCAGCACCCGGGCCTCGGTATCGACCCGCAGGCCGCCGAAGGTGAAGGTGATGCCGCAGCCGACCTGATAGGCCTCGAAGGGCCCATCCTCGATGGTATTGGCCCAGTTGGACTTGTTGATCGCCAGCCCCTCGGTGCCGCGGCCGTCCTTGATGTTGGGGTTGAAGGGCACGTCCTTCTTCACCGCGGCGTTGTAGGCGCGGATCTCCTCGAGGAAGGCCTGGACGTCGACGCCCTCGAGCTTGCCGGCCAGCTCCTCCAGGGTATCGGCCTTCACCTTGGTCACCTGCTTGATGCGGTACTCGTCGCGCAGCTGCTTCTCGACTTTCTTGTCGAAGACCTGCCAGGCGAAGTTGCCGGGCTGCTCCAGCACCACCCGGCCGTATTTGGCATAGGTGTAGTTGCGGAAGTCGGCACCCTCATCCAGGAAGCGCTTGCCATTGGCGTTGATCAGCACCGACCAGGGGTAGCTGTGCTTCTGGAAGGCGTCGCCCACCGCGAGGTCGCCGTATTCCGGCGCGTTGAAGTCCCATTGCACGGCATGGCAGCCGCTGTAGTTGCCGAAGGGGCTGGCACCGATCTCGAGCGCCATCTTGATGCCGTCGCCGGTGTTGAAGCGGGTGCCGCGCACCTTGGCCAGCTCCCAGCCGGCGCCGAGGTAGCGGGTGCGCATCTCGGCATCGCCCTGGAAGCCGCCCGCCGCCAGGATCACCGCCGGCGCCGTGATGTCGTAGATGCGGCCCGGCGACTTCACCTGCACGCCGCGGACCTTAAAGCCGTCATACAGGATCTTCTGCGCCCGCGTCGCGTAGCGGATCTCGATGCCCTTCTTGCGGGCGATGTCGGTCTCGGCCTGCACCAGGCCGGGGCCCCCGCCATAGGCGGCAACCGTCAGCCCGCCCCAGAACTTGAAGCGCCCATCCACCTTGAAGGCCTGCTGGCCCCAGATCGGGGCGAAGCGCACGCCCTTGTCCTTCAGCCACTTCATGGTCTCGAAGCTGCGGCGCACCAAGATCTCGCACAGCTCGGGGTCGGTGCGGTTGCGGGTCACCCGGAACATGTCGTCGAAGAACTGGTCCTCGGTATAGGTGCCGAAGTCGGTGATGGCGCATTCGGCGTCGGTCAGGTCGGGCATCAGCTCGCGCAGGTCGTCGACGCCGCGGTAGGCGAAGCGGATGTTGCCGGCGGTGAAGCGGGTGTTGCCGCCGGCCTCGTCCTCGGGGGCGCGTTCCAGCACCACCACCCGGGCGCCCTGCTCCTGGGCCGAGAGCGCGGCGCAGAAGGCGGCATTGCCGCCGCCGACCACGATGACGTCGAATTCCTCGGACATGCTCGCATCCCTTCTCTGTGCACCAATGTATACATGGACGGCCGCGGCTGTCCAGCCGCCTCCCCTCCCCGGCTCAGGCGGGCGCCGCCGCCGCCATGCCCAGCCGCGCCTCATGCGCCGCGGCGATATGCGCCCGCGCCTCCGCTTCCGCCGCCGCCGCGTCCCGCACCGCGATGGCGGCGACGATGCGGCCATGCTCCTCCCGCGCCGCCACCGCCCGGCCCGGCAGCTCCAGCGTCGTCGGCCCCAGCAGCAATAGGGCGTCGCTGAGGGACGACAGCGCCCGCAGCAGATAGCGGTTGTGCGCCGCCTGGTGCAGCGCCCGGTGGAAGCGGCGGTTGTGCTCGGCCGCGGCCTCGGCCGGAATCCGGCCTTCCTCCGCGACAAGCCGCTGCAGCAGGGCGATGTCGGGCCGCCCGGCATGCTGCGCCGCCAGCCGGGCGGCGGTGCCTTCCAGGGCCTCCCGCATGCCGTAGAGCTCGTCCACCTCGGCATGGTCGTAGGCGGCGACGCAGAGCCCGCGGGCCGGCAGATGCGCGATCAGCCCTTCCGACTGCAGCCGGCGGATCGCCTCCCGCACCGGGGTGCGGCTCATGCCCAGGCGCTCGGCGAGCTCCACCTCCAGCACCCGCTGGCCCGGCTGCAGGGCGCCGCTCCGCAGCCCCTCGCGGAACCGGTCATAGGCCTGGTCGGCCAGGCTGCCGCCCATGGTCGCGCTGCGTGACATCGCTTCTGCATACATCCGTATGCAGACGGGCCGCAAGCATTGACCGGTAGCCCGCCACGGCCGAGCATCCGCAGTCCTGAGGATGAGGACCCCTGCGATGCGCCCCCTGCCGAACTGGCGATCCCTGCTCTATGTCCCGGCCACGCGCGAGAGCTTCGTCGTCCGCGCCCATACCCGCGGGGCGGATGCCATCATTCTCGATCTCGAGGATGCGGTGGCGCCGGCGGAGAAGCCGGCGGCGAGGGCGGCGCTGGCCGACGCGGTCCCCCGCGTGCGCCAGGGCGGCGCCGATGTCTGCGTCCGCATCAACCGCCCGCTGCGCATGGCCGCGCAGGACATCGAGGCCGCGGTCGCCGCCGGCGCCGACGTGCTGGTGTTGACCAAGCTGATGGGCCCCGAGCACGTCCGGCTGCTGTCCGAGCTGATCGCCGAGAGCGAGGCGGCGCAGGGCGTCGCCGTCGGCCATACCCGCTGCATCGGGCTGGTCGAGACCGCCGATGCGCTGTCGGCGATGGAGGCCATCGCCCGGGCGGACCCGCGCCTGGTGGCGCTCGGCGCGGGCGGCGAGGATCTGGCGACCGACCTCGGCGCCGAGCCCTCCCCCGATGCGCTGTACCTGCCGAAGATGATGGCGGTGATGGCAGCGCGGGCCGCCGGCATCCTGCCGCTCGGCTTCATCGGCACGGTCGCCGGCCTGTCCGACCCGGAGGGCTACCGCGCCATGCTGCGGCGGTCCCGCAAGCTCGGCTTCGCCTGCGCCAGCTGCGTGCACCCCTCCCAGGTCGAGGTGATCAACGCCGAGTACGGCGACAGCGCGGAGGCGGTGGCCGAGGCCCGGCGCATGGTCGCCGCCTTCGCCGAGAGCCTGGCGAAGGGCGTCGGCGCCGTCAGCTTCGAGGGGCGGATGATCGACGAGCCGGTGGTCGAGCGGGCGCGGCGCCTGCTGGCCCGCGCCCGGTAGGCGTCAGTCGGCGTACTGGCCGGCCGCCTGGATGATCGGCTTCCACTTGGCGATATCGGCCATCCAGAAGGCGCGGTGCGCCTCGGGCGTCGCCTGCGCCTGCGGCACCGGCACGGTGCCGAGGTCGGCGAAGCGGGCGACCAGCTTCGGGTCGCGCAGCGCGACCTGCAGCGCCTGCGACAGCCGCTGCGTCACCGCCGCCGGCGTCCCCTTCGGCGCATAGAGCCCGTGCCAGACGCTGACCTGGAAGGCCGGCAGCCCCGCCTCGGCCGAGGTCGGCACGTTCGGCAGCGCCGGGATGCGGGCCTCGGTGGTGACCGAGAAGACCTTCAGCGCGCCGGAATTGATCTGCTCGGTGGTGTTGGTCGTCTGGTCGCACATCAGGTCGATGCGGCCGGTGAGGATCTCCTGGATGGCCGGGCCGGTGCCGCGGAAGGGCACCGTGGTCATCGGCGCATCGACCGCCTTCATCAGCAGCAGGCCGCAGAGGTGGCTGGCGGCGCCGATGCCGGCATTGGCGTAGTTGAGGGTATCGCGGTCGCGGCGGATGACGGCGACGGCCTCGGCCAGGGTATTGGCCGGGAAGTCCTTCTTCGCCACCAGGGTCATCGGCACCTCGGTGATCAGCCCGACCGGCTCGAAGCCGCCGACCGGGTCGTAGGCGAGGCGGCGGTAGAGGCTCGGGGTGGTCGCCATGCCGATGTGGTGCAGCAGCAGGGTATAGCCATCCGGCCGCGCGGAGGCGACGCGCTGCGAGCCGATGGTGCCCCCGGCCCCGCCGGCATTCTCGACCACGATGGTCTGGCCGAGGTCGCGGCCCATGGATTCCGCCACCAGCCGGGCGACGGTATCGGTCGGCCCGCCCGCGGCGAAGGGAACGATCACCGTGATGGTGCGGCCGGGGAATTGCTGGGCGGCGGCGGGCGTGGCAAGCGGCGCGAGCGCGGCAAGCGCCAGCAGGGCGCGGCGGGCGAAGCGGTTCATGAATGGCTCCCGGTCGAGCGGCGTTTCAACACCGCCGCTTTGATTAACTTGACGTAAGAACGCAATGCAGTTTTGCGTCAGGCGTCCATCTTGAGAGCGGCGATGAAGGCGCTCTGCGGGATCTCGACCTTGCCGAATTGCCGCATCCGCTTCTTGCCCTCCTTCTGCTTATCCAGAAGTTTCCGCTTGCGGCTGATGTCGCCGCCGTAACACTTGGCGGTCACATCCTTCGACATGGCGCTGATCGTCTCGCGGGCGATGACGCGGCCGCCGATCGCCGCCTGGATCGGGATCTTGAAGAGCTGGCGCGGGATCAGCTCCTTCAGCTTCTCGCAGATCTGCCGCCCGCGCCGGTCCGCCTGGCTGCGATGCGCCATGAAGGACAGCGCATCGACCGGCTCGGCATTCACCAGGATGGAGATCTTCACGAGGTCGCCCGGCTCGTAGCCGTCGACCGCATAGTCGAAGCTGGCATAGCCGCGGGAGACCGACTTCAGCCGGTCGTAGAAGTCGAACACGACCTCGTTCAGCGGCAGCCGGTAGACCGCCATGGCCCGCGTCCCGACATAGGTCAGCTCCGCCTGCTGGCCGCGGCGCTCGTTGCAGAGCGTCAGCACCGCGCCGAGGTACTCGTCCGGCACCATGATCGTCGCCTTGATCCAGGGCTCCTGGATCTCCTCGATCACGCTGGGGTCGGGCATGTCGGCCGGGTTGTGCAGATCCTCGACCTCGCCGTTGGTGCGGCGGATCTTGTAGACCACGCTCGGCGCGGTCGCGATCAGGTCGAGGTCGAACTCCCGGCTCAGCCGCTCCTGCACGATCTCGAGGTGCAGCAGGCCGAGGAAGCCGCAGCGGTAGCCGAGGCCGAGCGCGGCGGAGGTCTCCATCTCGTAGTGGAAGCTGCTGTCGTTCAGCCGCAGCTTGCCGACCGATTCCCGCAGCTTCTCGAAGTCGTCGGCATCGACCGGATAGAGCCCGCACCAGACCACCGGGATGGAGGGCTTGAAGCCCGGCAGCGCCTCGGTCGCCGGGTTGCGGTCGTCGGTGATGGTATCGCCGACATTGGTATCGGCGACGGTTTTGATCGCCGCCGTGACGAAGCCCATCTCGCCCGGGCCGAGGCTCTCGCACTGGATCATCTTCGGGGTGAAGAGCCCGACCTGCTCCACGGTATGGACCGCGCCATTCGACATCATCCGGATGCGCTGGCCCTTCTTCAGATGCCCGTCGCGGACCCGCACCAGCACCACCACGCCGAGGTAGGCGTCGTACCAGCTGTCGACCAGCAGCGCCGTCAGCGTCTTGGTTGCATCACCGGTCGGCGGCGGCAGCCGCGTCACGATGGCCTCCAGCACGCCCTCGATGTTCAGCCCGGTCTTGGCGCTGATCATCACGGCGTCCGAGGCATCGATGCCGATGACATCCTCGATCTGCTGCTTCACCCGGTCCGGCTCGGCCGCCGGCAGGTCGATCTTGTTCAGCACCGGGACGATCTCGTGATGCGCGTCGATCGCCTGGTAGACATTGGCGAGCGTCTGCGCCTCGACCCCCTGGGAGGCATCGACCACCAGCAGGCTGCCCTCGCAGGCGGCCAGGCTGCGGCTGACTTCGTAGGCGAAGTCGACGTGGCCGGGCGTGTCCATCAGGTTCAGGACGTAGGTCTCGCCGTCCTGGGCCTTGTAGTGGATGCGGACGGTCTGGGCCTTGATGGTGATGCCCCGCTCCCGCTCGATGTCCATGTTGTCGAGCAGCTGTTCCTTCATGTCCCGCAGGGCCACGGTGCCGGTGGTCTGGATCAGCCGGTCGGCCAGGGTCGATTTCCCATGGTCGATATGGGCGATGATCGAGAAATTGCGGATCTTGGACAGCGGGGTATCGGGCATGGGATTCCGGTGGCCAGGGACTGGAATGCCCGGCCTTTGAGTGTGGAGATAAGGCAGGTGGCGGCCAAGTCCAAGCACAGCTTGGCCGCCCTGCCCTCAGGCGCGCAGCACGGCCCCCGTCGCCTTGGCCACCGCGGCGACGACCTTGGCCGCCACCGCCTCGATCTCGGCATCGGTCAGGGTCGCCTCGCGCGGCTGCAGCGTGACCTGCACGCCGAGGCTCACCTTGCCCTCCGGCAGCTTCTCCCCGGCGTAGCGGTCGAAGACCGCGACCTCGGTCACCAGCGTCCGCTCGGCGCCCCGGGCGGCGCGCAGCACCGCCTCGGCGGTGACGCCGGCATCGATGAGGAAGGCGAAGTCGCGCCGCAGCGGCTGGAAGGCGGGCAGGTCCGGGGCGCCCTTCTTCCGCCGCTTGGGCTCGGGGATGGCATCGAGGAAGACCTCGAAGCCGACCGCCGGCCCGGCGAGGTCGAGCGCCGCCCGCACCTTGGGGTGGATCTCGCCGAAGCTGGCCAGCACCACCTTCGGCCCCTGCCGCACCAGGCCGCTGCGGCCGGGGTGGTAGAAGCCCGGCGCATCGGTGGTGACGGTCACCGCCGCCATCGGCACCCCGAGCGCCGCCAGCACCGCCAGCGCATCGCCCTTGGCATCCATGGCATCGACCGGGCGGGAGGCCTCGGCCCAGTGCCGCGGGGTATGGCCGGTACGGACCCCGGCGACGACCTGCAGCTGCCCGGTGGGCGACTGATCGCGGTAGGCCGCGCCGAGCTCGGCCAGGGCAAGGTCGGGATAGCCGCGCGCGGCGTTGCGGCCGGCGGCCAGCAGCAGGCTGGCGACCGGGGTCGGCCGCATCTGGTCGAGATCGGCGGCGATCGGGTTCACCAGCCGCAGCGCCTCGGGGTTGTCGCCGAACAGCGCGGCGGTCCTCGCCTCCATGAAGCCGAAGCTGACGCAATCGAGCATGCCGCGCGCCGCCAGCACCCGGCGGGCGAGGCCGGCGCGGGCCTGCCTCGGCGTCAGCGCCGCGGCCGGCACCACCCCGGCGACCGGCAGCGAGACCGGCGCCACCTGGTCGAGGCCGCGGATGCGCAGCACCTCCTCGACCAGGTCGGCCTCGGGCTCGATCACGGCGCAGCCCTCGGCCGCGGCGCGGGCGCGCTCGGCCGGCAGGGTCGGGTCCTGGTCCAGCGCGGCGCCGGCCTGGGCGATATCGTTGCGCCAGGAGGGCACCGCGACGGTCACCGAGGCCGCATCCCGCGCCGTGACGGTGAAGCCGAGGCGCTCCAGGATGCCGACCGCCTCATCGGCCGGCACCGCGGCGCCGCCGAGTCCGGCCAGCCGCTCGAAGCGGAGCGTCGCCTGCCGCTGCCAGGCCGGCTCGGTGCCGGCCTCGGAGACCTCGCTCGCCTCGCCGCCACACAGTTCCTGGATGGTCCAGGTCGCCAGTTCCAGCCCGAGCCGCGGCAGCGCCTGGTCGACGCCGCGCTCGAAGCGGGCCCGGGCATCGGTGCGGATGTCGTGCCGCCGGCCCGAGAGGGCGATCCGCACCGGGTCGAAGATCGCGCATTCGATGAAGACCTCGGTGGTGCCCTCGTCGCAGCCGGTCGGCGCGCCGCCGATGACGCCGCCCAGCGCCTCCGGCCCGGACTCGTCGGCGATGATCCCGTCCTCGGGCGTCAGCGCATAGGTCTTGCCGTTCAGCGCGGCGAGGCTCTCGCCCTCCCGCGCCATGCGCATGGTCAGGGTCCGGCCGCGCACCTTGGCGACGTCGAAGACATGCAGCGGCCGGCCGAGGCCATAGGTATAGAGGTTGGTCACGTCGACCAGCGCATTGATCGGCCGCTGGCCGATCGCCACCAGCAGATCCTGCAGCCACTTCGGGCTCGGCCCGTTCCTCACGCCGCGGATGGCCCGGCCCAGCACGTAGGGGCAGGCGCGCGGGTCCTCGATCACCCAGGTGAGCGGCGCCGGATAGGCCGGGGCGATCCGCGGCTCGACCAGCGGCTTGAGCCGCCCGAGCCCGGCCGCCGCCAGGTCCCGCGCCACCCCATGGACCGAGAGCGCGTCGCCGCGGTTCGGGGTGACGCTGATCTCGATCACCGGGTCGTCCATCCCGGCATACTTCACGTAGCTCTCGCCGAGCGGGGCGTCCTCGGGCAGGTCGACGATGCCGGAATGGTCGTCGCCGAGGCCCATCTCGCGCGCCGAGAGCATCATCGCCTCCGAGGCCACGCCGCGGATCTCGCCCTTCTTCAAGGTGATGCCGGTACCCGGGATGAAGGCGCCCGGCAGCGCCAGCACGCCCTTCATCCCGGCCCGCGCGTTCGGTGCGCCGCAGACCACGGACAGCAGGCGGCCGTCGCCCGCATCGACCTTCAGCGCCCGCAGCCGGTCGGCATTCGGGTGCTGCTCGGCCGAGACGACATGGGCGATGCGGAAGCCGGCCAGCGCCGCGCCGCGATCCTCGACGCCCTCGACCTCGAGGCCGATGCGGTTCAGCACGCCGGTGATCTCGGCGACCGGGGCCTCGGTCTCCAGATGCGCCTTCAGCCAGGACAGGGAAAACTTCATCTCACACGCCCTCCGTCAGGGAGGCCGGCGCCAGCGGGTCGCTTGCCCAATGCCGCAGCCAGCGCAGGTCGCTTTCGTAGAAGGGCCGCAGGTCGGGCATGCCGTGCTTCAGCATGGTGATGCGCTCGATCCCCATGCCGAAGGCGAAGCCCTGCCATTCCCGCGGATCGATGCCGCAATTGGCCAGCACCTTCGGGTGGACCATGCCGGAGCCCAGGATCTCCAGCCAGTCGTTCTGGCCCCCTTTGGCCTTCCCCAGCTCTCCGGTCTTCCGGTTCCAGCCGATGTCCACTTCCATGGAGGGCTCGGTGAAGGGGAAGTAGCTGGCGCGGAACCGCACCGGCAGGTCGGAGATGGCGAAGAAGGCGCGCAGGAAGTCGATCAGGCAGCCCTTGAGGTGGCCGAGGGTGATGCCGCGGTCGATCACCAGCCCCTCCACCTGATGGAACATCGGCGAATGGGTCGCGTCATGGTCGGCGCGCCAGGTGCGGCCGGGGACGATGACGCGGATCGGCGGCGGCTGGCTCACCATGGTGCGGATCTGCACCGGGGAGGTATGGGTGCGCAGCACCGGCCGCCGGCCATCGGGCCCCGCGGGCAGATAGAAGGTGTCGTGGTCCTGCCGGGCCGGGTGGTGGTCGGGGATGTTGAGCGCGCCGAAGTTGTGCCAGTCGCCCTCGATGTCCGGCCCCTCGGCGACGCGGAAGCCCATGGCGCCGAAGATCGCGGTCAGCTCCTCCATGGTGCGGCTGATCGGGTGGATGCCCCCCGCCTCGCCCGGCGCCGAGGGACGCGGCGGCAGGGTCACGTCCAGCCGCTCGGCGGCCAGCCGGGCCTCGAGCGCGGCATCCTCCAGCGCGCCCTTGCGGGTCTCGATCGCGGCCTCAAGCGCGGTCTTCAGCCGGTTCAGGCTGGCGCCCCGCTCCTTGCGCTGCTCCGCCGGCACCTGGCCGAGCCCCTTCAGCAGCCCGGTCAGCCGGCCGCTTTTGCCTAAGGTGGCGACGCGCACCGCATCCCAGGCGCGGAGGTCCTGGGCGGCGGCCAGCTCGGCGGCCACTTCGGCCTCGAGGCCGGCGAGGTCGTTGGACATCTCGGTCATCGTATCGGGTCCCGGACAGGCAAAAGGCCGCACCCTGGCGGGAGCGGCCCTCTGCGCGACATCAGCCGAAGCGGCGTATCAGGCGGCCGGCGCGGTCGCCTGGAAGGGCGTCGCGGGCGCATGACGGTCCGGGCGAGCGGCACGGGCCTTCTCGACCAGGGTGGCGAAGCTGGTCGGATCGTCAAAGGCGATGGTCGCCATCACCTTGCGGTCGATCTCGATCCCGGCCGCCTTGATGCCGGCGATGAACTGGGAATAGGGCATCCCATGCTCGCGGCAGGCGGCGTTGATCCGCTGGATCCAGAGGCCGCGGAAGTCACGCTTCTTGTTGCGGCGATCGCGGTAGGCGTATTGCAGCGCCTTCTCGACCCGCTCGAGCGCGGGGCGGAAATTCGTTCCCGAACGGCCGACATAGCCCTTGGCGAGCTTGAGGACCTTCTTGTGACGGGCGTGGGCGGTAACGCCGCGTTTGACACGTGCCATGGTCTGATCTCCTTACCGGCTCAGCCCGTAGGGCATCCACTGCTTCAGCGTGGTGGCATCCTGCGGACGCATCACCTGGGTGCCGGTGTTCTGCCGCTTCACCTTGGAGGTGCGGTTGATCAGGCCGTGCCGCTTGCCGCCGGGGCCGCACAGGACCTTGCCGGTGGCGGTCAGCTTGAAGCGCTTCTTCACGGAAGACTTCGTCTTCATCTTGGGCATTTGGACCTCCTGGGTCTGGAAGCGCCCGCCGCGGGATGCGGCAAGGCGCGAAACCGCGGCCGGGCATGCCCTACAGGCCCGTCGCGCGGAGAGCGGGGCCTATAGCCGCGCCACCCGCGGGATGCAAGCCGCCCCCGCATCCGCAGGATGCCAAGCTGCCCGCATCCGCAGGATGTCGAGCCGGCCCCGCATCCGCAGGATGCAAGGCACCTTCCTCTGGCCTATATCCGCCCGACAGCGAAGGGGCATGCGATGACCGGGACCATCCTGATCGGCAAGGGCGACCACCCCTGCGAGTTGCTCCTCACCCGGGCCAATCGCCACGGGCTGGTCGCCGGCGCGACGGGCACCGGCAAGACCGTGACCCTGCAGACCCTGGCCGAGGGCTTCTCCCGCGCCGGCGTCCCGGTCTTCTGCGCCGACATCAAGGGCGACCTCTCCGGCATCGGCATGGCCGGCAAGCCCAACCCGAAGCTGGACCAGCGCGCGCACGAGCTGGGCGAGGCGGATTTCGCCTACGAGCCCAGCCCGGTGGTCTTCTGGGACGTCTTTGGCCAGCAGGGCCACCCGCTGCGAGCGACCGTCGCCGAGATGGGCCCGCTGCTGCTCGCCCGCATGCTGGAGCTGAACGACACCCAGGAGGGCGTCCTCACCATCGCCTTCAAGCTGGCCGACGACGAGGGCCTGCTGCTGCTCGACTTCAAGGACCTGCGCGCCATCCTGAGCCATGTCGCGGACCGCGCCAGCGAACTCGGCGCCGCCTACGGCAACGTGAGCCGCGCCACCATCGGCACCATCCAGCGCCGGCTGCTGATGCTGGAGCAGGCCGGCGGCGAGGAATTCTTCGGCGAGCCTGCCCTGGCGCTGGCCGACCTCATGCTGCTCACCCCCGATGGCCGCGGCGCGGTGAACGTGCTGGCCGCCGACAAGCTGATCGCCTCGCCCCGGCTCTATGCCACCTTCCTGCTCTGGCTGCTGTCGGAACTGTTCGAGGAACTGCCGGAGGTCGGCGACCTGGACAGGCCCAAGCTGGTCTTCTTCTTCGACGAGGCCCACCTGCTGTTCCGCGACGCGCCGCGCGCGCTGATCGAGAAGGTGGAGACCGTCGTCCGCTTGATCCGCTCGAAGGGCGTCGGCGTCTATTTCGTGACGCAGAACCCGCTGGACCTGCCGGCGACCGTGCTCGGCCAGCTCGGCAACCGGGTGCAGCATGCGCTCCGCGCCTTCACCCCGCAGGAGCAGAAGGCGGTCCGCGCCGCCGCCGAGACCTTCCGCCCCAATCCCCGCCTCAAGGTCGAGGATGTCATCGGCCAGCTCGGCGTGGGCGAGGCGCTGGTCTCGACCTTGCAGGCCGACGGCACCCCGAGCCTGGTCGAGCGCGCCCGCATCCTGCCGCCGCGCGGCCGGATCGGCGCCATCACCGCCGAGGAACGCGCCGGGCTGCTGCAGCGCAGCCCGCTGGCCGGCCGCTACGACCAGGCCATGGACCGCGAATCGGCCTATGAGCTGCTGCAGGGCCGCGCCACCGGCGCCCCGGCCAGCGGCCCGCGCCGCAGCGGCCCGGCGCCGACCCGCGACAGCAACCCCTGGGGCGGCACCACCCTGCCCCCCCGGCCGGAGCCGCCGGCGCCCGCCCCGCGCAGCCGCATCCCGCAGGTTTCCCGCACCCAGGACAACAGCCAGGACGGCGGCGGCGGCCTCGGCGGCATGCTCGGCGATATCCTCAGCGGTCGCGGCGGCAAGCGCGAGGGCGTCGCCGAATCCATGGCCAAGTCGGTCGCCCGCAGCATGGGCAGCTCGGTCGGGCGGCAGATCGGCAATGCCGTGTTGCGCGGGGTGCTGGGCTCCATCCTGAAACGGTAGGGTTGGAAGCCCGCGCCGGAGAGGGCATATCAAGGGCGATCATGATCCCCTTCCACAAGATGCACGGGCTCGGCAACGACTTCGTCGTGCTGGACAATCGGGCCGGTACCCTGGCCGTCGGCGCCGCGCGTGCCGCCGCCCTGGCCGACCGCCGCACCGGCATCGGCTGCGACCAGCTCATCCTGCTGGAGCGGCCGACCGAGGGCGCCGATGTCGTCATGCGCATCCGCAACCCGGATGGCTCCGAGGCCGGCGCCTGCGGCAATGCCACCCGCTGCATCGCCTCGCTGATCGCCGCCGAGGGCGGGCGCGACCGCGTTGTGGTCCGCACCATCGCCGGCGACCTGCCGGCCGAGGCGCTGCCCGGCGGCCTCTGGCGCGTCGACATGGGCCCCGCCCGGCTCGGCTGGCAGGAGGTGCCGCTCGCCGCGGAGATGGACACCCTCCACCTGCCGCTCGGCCGCGGCGTGCTGATGGACCCGGCCGCCTGCTCCATGGGCAACCCGCACGCGACCTTCTTCGTCCCCGACCTCGATGCGGTGCCGCTCGCCACGCTCGGCCCCTCGCTCGAGACCGATCCGCTCTTCCCCCAGCGCGCCAATATCGGCGTCGTCCAGGTCCTCACGCCCGGGCATATCCGCCTAGCGGTCTGGGAACGCGGCGCCGGGCTGACGCTCGCCTGCGGCTCCGGCGCCTGCGCCGCCCTGGTCAATGCCGCCCGCCGCGGCCTCACCGGGCGCCGCGCCACCGTCAGCCTGCCCGGCGGCGATCTCGGCATCGAATGGCGCGAGACGGATGGGCACGTGCTGATGACCGGCCCGGTCGCCACCGCCTTCACCGGGATGCTCGACCTGGACGCCTACCCGGCATGACAGTCGAGCTGCTGACCTTCGGCTGCCGGCTCAATACCTACGAGTCCGAGGCCATGCGCGACCTGGCGACGCGCGGCGGCCATGCCGATACCATCGTGGTCAACACCTGCGCTGTCACCGCCGAGGCCGAGCGCCAGGCCCGCCAGGCGATCCGCCGCGCGGCGCGCGACAACCCCGCCGCCCGCATCATCGTCACCGGCTGCGCCGCGCAGATCGCCCCCGCCGCCTGGGCCGCGCTGCCCGGCGTTGAGCGCGTCATCGGCAATGCCGACAAGCTGAACCCGGCGACCTGGGCGGCGGATGCCCCCGCGGCGCCGGTCACCGACATCATGGCGGCGACCGAGACGGCGGCGCATCTGGTCACCGAATTCGCCGGCCGCGCCCGCGCCTTCGTCCAGGTCCAGCAGGGCTGCGACCACCGCTGCACCTTCTGCGTCATCCCCTATGGCCGCGGCCCCTCCCGCTCCGTCCCGATCGGTGCCATCGTCGAGCAGGTGCGGCTGCTGGTCGCCAACGGCTACCGCGAGGTCGTCCTCACCGGCGTCGACATCACCAGCTACGGCCCGGACCTGCCGGGCGCCCCGAGCCTCGGCCAGATGGCCCGCCGGCTGCTGGCGCTGGTGCCGGAACTGCCGCGCCTCCGCCTCTCCTCGCTCGATCCGGTCGAGGTCGATGCCGACCTCTGGCGGCTGATCGAGAGTGAGCCGCGGCTGATGCCGCATATGCACCTGTCGCTGCAGCATGGCAGCGACCTGATCCTGAAGCGCATGAAGCGCCGCCACCTCAGGGCCGATGGCATCGCCTTCGCCCGCCGCGCCCGCGCCGCCCGCCCCGACATCGCCTTCGGCGCCGATTTCATCGCCGGCTTCCCCACCGAGACCGAGGCGCAGTTCCAGGAAATGCTCGACCTGGTGGCGGAGATGGAGCTGAGCTTCCTCCACGTCTTCCCCTATTCCGAACGGCCCGGCACCCCGGCGGCGAAGATGCCGGCGGTGGCGGTGCCGGTGCGGAAGGCCCGCGCCGCCCGGCTCCGCGCCGCCGGGCAGGCCAGCGCCGCCCGCTTCTACCAGGCGCGGCTGGGCCAGGAGGAAGCGGTGCTGTTCGAACGCGACGACCGCGGCCATACCGCGCATTTCGCCCCCATCCGCCTGCTCGGCGGCACCGCCACCCCCGGCGAGCTGCGCCGGCTGCGCGTCACCGGTGCCGATGCCGCCGGCCTGCTGGCGGAGGTCGCCTGATGGCGCTGAAGGACTGGATCGGCCGGCTCCGCGGCAAGACGCCGGAGCCGCCGCCCTCCGAGGCGCCGCTCTCGACGCCGCCGGGCCAGTTGCCGGAGCCGGTGCCGCCGCAGGGCGCCCCGACCCTGCCGCCGCCGGCCGCCCCCGGCATCCCGCTGCCGCCGCTGTCCCCCGCCCCGCCGCCCTATTCCGCGCCGGCCCCGCTCGACCGCCTGGCCACGCCGACGCCGCCGGCCACGCCGCCCGACGAAGAGGTGCTGCCGCCGCACGAGGATGCCGCGGCGCTGCGCGAGGCCGAGGCGCCGCCGGCCCCTGCCCCGCTCGCCCCGGCGCCTCCGCCCGGCCCGCCGGAGCCCGAGGCCGCGGCCGGGGCCGCCCAGGCCAGCGGCTGGTTCACCCGGCTCAGGTCCGGCCTTTCCCGCTCCACGACCCGGCTGACCGACAGCGTCACCTCGCTGTTCCGCAAGCGCCGGCTGGACGATGCCGCGCTGGAGGAGCTGGAGGAGACGCTGATCGCCGCCGACCTCGGCGTCGCCGCCGCCGGCCGCATCGTCGCCAGCTTCCGCCGCAGCCGCTTCGGCAAGGAAGTGACGGATGAAGAGGTTAAGGCGGCGCTGGCCGAGGAGATCGCCGCCATCCTCGGCCCGGTCGCCCGGCCGATGCCGATCGATGCCGGCCACGCGCCGCATGTGGTGCTGGTGGTCGGCGTCAACGGCACCGGCAAGACCACCACCATCGCCAAGCTGGGCCAGCAGTACCGCGACCAGGGGCTGCGCTGCGCCTTCGTCGCCGGCGACACCTTCCGCGCCGCCGCGGTCGAGCAGTTGCAGATCTGGGGCGACCGCACCGGCGCCCGGGTGCATGCCCCGGCCAAGCAGGGGGCGGATGCCGCCGGCCTCGCCTTCGACGCGCTGACCGCGGCGCGGGCTGACGGCACCCAGGTGCTGCTGGTCGATACCGCGGGGCGGCTGCACAACAAGTCGGCGCTGATGGAGGAGCTGCGCAAGGTCATCCGGATCATGCGCCGGGTCGATGCCACCGCGCCGCATTCGGTCCTGCTGGTGCTCGATGCCACTACCGGCCAGAACGCCCTGCAGCAGGTGAAGGTCTTCGGCGAGATGGTCGATGTCACCGGCCTCGCCGTCACCAAGCTGGACGGCAGCGCCAAGGGCGGCGTGGTGGTGGCGCTGGCGCAGGAATTCGGCCTGCCCGTGCATTTCGTCGGCGTCGGCGAGAAGGCCGGCGACCTCCGGCCCTTCGCCGCCCGCGACTACGCCCAGGGGCTGCTGGGTCTCCCGTGACGCCACCGCTCGGGCGCCGCATCGCGCTGTTGCTGGCCCTGGCCGGGGCGCCGGCCCTGGCGGCCGAGCCGGCGGCCTTCCTCGACATCCTGCCGAGCAACGGCGGCGCCCCGGTGCGGCTGAACGCCCGGCAGGTGGTCCGGCTGGCGCGGCTCGAGGGCACCACCATCCTCGACACCACCGCCTTCGTGCAGCAGCGCTCGAGCGAGCCGCTGGAAGCGCTGGCCCAGCGGCTGGTCGCCGCCGGCCTGCCGCTGGTGCCGCTGACCGACCTCAACGGCGCCCGCACTTACCTCGCGCTCGACCGGATCGTGCTGGTGCGCGGCTCGGAGGAGCGCCATGCCGCCGGCGCTCGCGCCGCCATCGTCGTCACCGGCCTGCGCTTCGCCACCGATGTCGCGGTGCGGGAGACGGTGGCCGAAGCCATGGCCGCCATCGGCCGCGCCAGCACCACAGAGCCGCGCAGGAGCACCCCATGACCGAGATCCGCTGGGACCGCATGACCGGCCCCGAGCTCAAGGCCCTCGCCGGCCGCGACGCCCTCGTCGTCCTGCCGATCGGCAGCCTGGAGCAGCACGGACCGCACCTGCCGGTCTGGACCGACAGCGCCTGCGCCCATGAATTCGCCCTCCGCGCCGCCGCCGCCGTGGCCGATGACCTGCCGGTCGCGGTGCTGCCGCCGCTGTGGCTGGGCCTGTCCGAGCACCACCTGCCCTTCGGCGGCACCATCACCCTCGATCACGCCACCTTCCAGGCGGTGCTGCGCTGCATCGTCCGCTCCATCGTCGCCGATGGCTTCCGCAAGCTCCTGATCGTCAACGGCCATGGCGGCAACATCGACCCGCTGGCCGTCGCCGGCCGCGAGCTGGCGGTGGAATTCGGCATCCCCATCGTCACCACCACCTGGCCGCAGGCCGCCGCCGCCGCCATCGGCGGCATCCTGACGACGCAGCCGGGCATCCAGCACGCCTGCGAGGGCGAAACCGCCCTGTGGCTCGCGCTCGATGCCACCCAGGTCCGCACCGACAGGATCGAGGCGGCGCTGTCCAACCCGCCGCCCAACCCGCCCGCCGGCTTCCACCGCTTCTACTCCTTCGAGGAGCGCGCCCCCCGCACCGGCGTCCGCGGCGACCCGCGGGCGGCGACCGCCGAGAAGGGCGAGGCGATCTTCGCGGTGGTGACCCAGGCCATCGCGGCGGCCATGCGCGACCCGCTGCTCTGGACCGCGCCGGATGCGGTCTGGGAGGCCGGCCGCGGCCTGCGGCCTCAGTAGGAGAAGGGCACGTTCAGCCGGGCGCCGGGGGCCGGGCGGAAGAGCTTGTCCTCCAGTAGGCTCGGCGCACCGTCGGCGGCCTGGCCGCGGCCCGGCAGGTTCCGGTTGATGACGCTCGGGCCGAGTCTGGTCCGGTCCCGCTCGATCACCTGCGGCCCCTCGAGGCTGCGGTTCGGCACCGGGGCCAAGGTTCCCGCCTGCTGATTCGGCACCCGCGGCGGCAACGGCCGGGCCGGCTCCTTGGCGACCGCCAGCGGCGCCGGCTTCCCCGCCCCGCGGGCGCGCAGCCGGCGTGGCGCGGCGGCCGGCGGCCGCGGCTCGGCGGTGGCCGCCTCCACCCGGGGCTGCGGCGCGGCGGCTGATGGCGTTCCGGTCGCCTGGGCCAGGGCCGCCGGGGCAAGGCCGGCCAGCAGCAGGGCGAGCCAGGCCCGCCTCACAGCCCGGCCCCCGGCAGGGGACGGGTGCCGCGCAGATCCTCGGGCGGGTTCATCGCCGGCAGGCCCAGCGGCAGGCCCTCCATCGCCCGCCAGCGGTGCAGCGCCCAGCGGACCGAGGGGAAGGCGATCTCCTCCCAGGGGATCTCATCCCAGTCGAACAGCTTCACCTCCAGGCTTTCCGGCCCGGCGGCGAAGCCGGGCTCGGCCAGCCCGGCACGGAAGATCACCTGCACCTGGCCGAGCCGGGCAATGGAATAGACCGCCAGCACCCCCTCGAGGGCGATGCGCGCCTGGGCTTCCTCCCAGGCCTCGCGCCGGGCCCCCTCCTCGACCGTCTCGGCCATTTCCATGTAGCCGGCCGGCAGGGTCCAGAAGCCGCGGCGCGGCTCGATCGCCCGGCGGCAGAGCAGGATCCGCCCGTCGATCGCGACCACGCTGCCGACGACGATCTTGGGGTTCTCATAGGCGACATAGCCGCAGTCCGGGCAGGTCAGCCGGGCGCGGTCATCACCTTCGGGAATGGTCCGGACAAAGGCAGCCATGCCTGGAAGATGCGCGGCGCCCCGCGCCGACGCAAGCATGCCCTGCAGCGGCGGGTGCCGCCGGGGGCCTGGCTAGACCCGGAGGTCCAGCAGCGAGCCCCGTGGCAGCGGCCGCGGCGGCGCCGCCGGGACCGCCTCCAGCCTGCGCTGGGCCGGTTCGGCGACGCCGGACGCGGCGCCGATGCCGGCGGCCCCGGAGGACGTGCCGGGGGAGAGGTTGCGCACCGGCTCGGCCGGCCGCGCCGGGGCCACCTGCGAGGTGAAGGCGGCGAGCGAATTGGTGTTGATCATGCGCAGGATTGTCGCCTGCAAAGGTGAATCCGGCGTGAAGGGCACTTCGGTGGCACCGAAGAACCAGGGGCGGGGGGCGGGAGCGACCGGGGGGATGCGCATGGCGCAGACTGGCGGCAGCGCCCGTTAACTGTCGAGTAACCTTTGGTCGCCGGCGGCCCAGACCTGCCGCCGGGGTTGATGGCGCCGCACGGCGGCGCCGTCAGGCCCGCACCAGCGGGCAGCCCCCCTCGGCCAAGGGCCGGAAGGCCTCCCCGGCCGGCGTGGTCTGCAGCAGCTTGTAGTAGTCGAAGGGCGCCCTGCTTTCCTCCGGCTTCTTCACCTCGAAGAGGAAGGAGGGGTGCAGCTTCCGCCCGTCGGCGCGGATGCTGCCCTGGCCGAAGGCGTCGTCGTCGGTCGGCATCGCCTTCATTCGCGCCACCGCCTCGGCCCCGTTCGCCTTGGCCGCCGCCACCCCCATCTCCTGCACCGCCTTCAGGTAGTGCAGCGCCGCGGCATAAGTGCCGGCATGGGTGCTGGCGATGCCAGGCGCCGGTCCAGTGATCTGCCGCAGCCGGGCGGTGAAGGCCCGGGTCCGGTCGTTGAGGTCCCAGTAGAAGCTCTCGGTCACGATCAGCCCGGCCGCCGTCCGCAGCCCGAGCGAATGCACCTCGGTGATGAAGAGCAGCAGCGAGGCCAACCGCACCCCCCGCCGCCCGAGGCCGAATTCGGCCGCCTGCTTCACGCAATTGATCGTGTCGCTCCCGGCATTGGCCAGGCCGATGACCTTCGCCCCGCTCGCCTGGGCCTGCAGCAGGAAGGAGGAGAAATCCTGCGTCCCCGGGAAGGGCGTCCGCACGCTGCCCATCACCCGCCCCCCGGCGGCGCGGACGAAGCCCGTCGTGTCTCGCTCCAGCGCATGGCCGAAGGCGTAGTCGGCGACGATGAAGAACCAGCTGTCGCCGCCCGCCCGCACCGTGGCGCCGCCGACCGAATTGGCCAGCATCCAGGTGTCGTAGGTCCAATGGATCATGTTCGGCGAGCAGAGCCGCCCGGTCAGGTCCGAGCTGGCGGCCGAGCTGTTCAGGTGGACCTTGTTCTTCTCCCGGCAGATCTCGTTCACCGCCAGCGCCACGGAGGAAGTGGCGACATCCACCAAGCAGTCGACCCCGTCGCGGTCGAACCACTGCCGGGTGATGTTCACCCCGACGTCCGGCCGGTTCTGGTGGTCGGCCGAGACGACCTCGACAGTGAAGCCGCGCGGGCCGAAGTCCTTGATCGCCTGGTGGACGGCCGCAATCGAGACCTGCCCGGTCACGTCGCGGTACATGCCGGAGAGGTCGACCGGCACCCCCAGCTTGATGGTACTGGCGGCCTGGGCCCGGGCGCTACGCCAGGGCAGCCCACCCAGGGGCGCAGCCGCGGCGGCGCCCAGCAAGGACCTGCGGGTCGTCTCCATTATGTGTTCCTCCCATGCGGCCGCCTCTGGCGGAAGGCCTGCATGAGGGACAGCCTAACGGATGCCGGCCCGTCAGGTTAAGCGATCATTGCGGGGTCAGGCGGTCTCGAGCGCCGCGACCCCCGGCAAGGTCTTGCCTTCCAGCCATTCGAGGAAGGCGCCGCCGGCGGCCGAGATATAGGTCATGCGGTCGGCGACGCCGGCATGCTTCAGCGCCGAGACGGTATCGCCGCCGCCGCCGATCGACTTCAGCCCGGCCGACTGGGTCAGCCCCGCCACGGATTGCGCGATGGCGACGGTCGCCGCATCGAAGGGCGGGGTCTCGAAGGCGCCGAGCGGGCCGTTCCAGACCAGGGTGCTCGCCTGCCGCAGCCGGCTCTCGATCATGGCCACCGTATCCGGCCCGACGTCGAGCGCCATCATGTCGGCCGGCACCGCATCGACGCCCACTTCCTTCGTCGGCACATGCGCGGCGAAGGCGGAGGCGACCACCAGGTCGGTCGGCAGGATGATCTCGCAATTGGCCGCCGCGGCCCCGGCCAGGATCTCCCGCGCGGTGTCGTACATGCCGGCTTCCTGCAGCGACTTGCCCATGGCATGACCCTGCGCCGCGAGGAAGGTATTGGCCATGGCCCCGCCGATGACCAGCACGTCCACCTTCCGGGTCAGGTTGCCGAGCAGGTCGAGCTTGGTGCTGACCTTGGCGCCGCCGACGATCGCCATCAGCGGCCGCGCCGGAGTGCCCAGCGCCGCGTCCAGCGCCTCGAGCTCGGCCTGCATCAGCCGGCCGGCATAGGCGGGCAGCAGCCGGGCCACGCCCTCGGTGCTGGCATGGGCACGGTGGGCGGCGGAGAAGGCATCGTTCACGTAGACGTCAGCAAGACGGGCCAGACCGGCCGAGAGCGCCGGGTCGTTCTTCTCCTCGCCGGCGTGGTAGCGGGTATTCTCCAGCAGCAGCACCTCGCCGTCCTTGAGCGCCGCCGCCGCCGCCTCGGCCGCCGGGCCGACGCAGTCGTCGACGAAGGCGACCGGACGGTCGAGCGCCGCCGACAGCGCCGCGACCATCGGCTGCAGCGACATCTCGGGCACGCGCTTGCCCTTCGGTCGGTCGAAGTGGGAGCAGACGATGACCCGCCCGCCCTTGTCGGCCAGCTCCTTGATGGTGGGCGCCAGCCGGTCGATCCGCGTCCGGTCGGTGATGACCCCGTCCTTCACCGGCAGGTTCAGGTCGGCGCGCAGCAGGATGCGCTTGCCCTGGGGGGAGAGGTCGTCGAGCGTGCGGAAGCGGGGCATGCGGGGGCTCCGGAAGGAAGCAAGGCGGGGGAAGGCACTTCCCCCGAGCCCCCTTCGTTTTCTGTTAGTTTAACGAGCAAAAATAGATGAGGGGTCCGGGGAGAATACCTTCTCCCCGGCCTTCTCTTTCCTACAGCGAGCCGAACAGCGCCGCGGTGTCGCTCATCCGGTTGGAGAAGCCCCACTCGTTGTCGTACCAGCTCATCACCCGCGCCATGGCGCCATCGACCACGGCGGTCTGCGTCGCGTCGAAGGTGCTGCTCGCCGGGTTGTGGTTGAAGTCGATGCTCACCAGCGGGGCGGTGTTGTAGGCGAGGATGCCCTTCAGCGCGCCCTCGCTTGCCGCCTTCATCGCCGCGTTGATGTCCTCCTTGGTGACGCCTTCCTTCTTCAGGTTGACGTCGAGGGAGACCAGCGAGACGTTCGGGGTCGGGATGCGGATGGCGGTGCCGTCCAGCTTGCCCTTGAGCTCCGGGAGGACGAGGCCCACGGCCTTGGCCGCGCCGGTGCTGGTCGGGATGGCGGAGACCGCCGCGGCGCGGGCGCGGTGCAGGTCCTTGTGCAGCGTGTCGACGGTGTTCTGGTCACCGGTGTAGGCGTGGATGGTGACCATGTAGCCGCGCAGGATGCCGAAGTTGTCGTGCAGCACCTTGGCCACCGGGGCCAGGCAGTTTGTGGTGCAGGAGGCGTTCGAGACGACCGTCATGTCCTTGGTCAGCGTCTGGTGGTTGACGCCGTAGACGATGGTCGCATCGGCATTGTCGCCGGGGGCCGAGATCAGCACCTTGCGGGCGCCGGCCTGGAGCAGCGCCGAGGCCTTCTCCTTGCTGGTGAAGATGCCGGTGCACTCGAGCGCCACGTCCACGCCCTGGAAGGGCACCTTGGTCGGGTCGCGCTCGGCGCTGACCGTGATCGGCGCATAGGTCCGGCCATTGGCGCTGATGATCAGCTTGTTGCCGTCGACGGCGACCTCGCCGGGGAAGCGGCCGTGGACGCTGTCGTAGCGGAACATATGCGCATTCGCCTCGACGCTGCCGAGGTCGTTGATCGCGATGCATTCCACATCGGTGCGGTTGCTTTCGATCATCGCGCGCAGCACCAGGCGCCCGATACGCCCGAACCCGTTGATGGCGACCTTTACGGCCATTGTCGTCTTCCTTTTCTGCTCAAACCTAACCGAGGCGCTTCTTCACCGCCGCCACCACGGCATCCGCGGTGATGCCGAAGTGGCGGAACAGATCCTCCGCCGGGGCGGAGGCGCCGAAGCCGCCCATCCCGATGAAGATCCCCTCCGGACCCAACCAGCGTTCCCAGCCGAAGCCGACCGCCGCCTCGATCCCGACGCGGAGCGCATCGCCCAGCACCTGCTCCCGATAGGAGGCGTCCTGCGCGGCGAATAGTTCCCAACTCGGCAGCGATACCACGGCCGTCGGGATACCATCGGCCTCCAGCGCCGCCCGGGCAACCAGCGCCAAGGGCACTTCCGAGCCAGTGGCGATCAAGGTTGCGCGCCGTTCGCCGGAGGCCTCCTCCACGACGTAACCGCCGCGGGCGCAGCGGTTCTCGCCGCTGTCGGTCCGGAACGGGGTCAGATTCTGCCGCGACAGCGCCAGCACGCTCGGCCCATCGGCCCGCTTCACCGCGAGTTCCCAGCATTCCGCCGTCTCCATCGCATCGCCCGGGCGGAAGACCGCCAGGTTGGGGATGCAGCGGAGCCCGGCGAGGGTCTCGACCGGCTGGTGGGTCGGGCCGTCCTCGCCGAGGCCGATGCTGTCATGGGTCAGCACGTGGATCACCCGCTGGCGCATCAACGCCGCGAGGCGGATCGCCGGGCGCATGTAGTCGGCGAAGACCAGGAAGGTGCCGGAATAGGGGATGATGCCGCCATGCAGCGCCATGCCGTTCATGGCCGCGGCCATGCCGTGCTCCCGCACGCCCCAATGGATGTAGCGGCCGGCGAAATTCCCCGCGGTGACGGCCGGGATGCCCTTCACGTTGGTGTTGTTGGACCCCGTGAGGTCGGCCGAGCCGCCCACCATCTCCGGCACCGCCGGGACCAGGGCCTCCAGCGCCCGCTGGCTGGCGATGCGGCTGGCGATCTTCGGCATGTCGGCCGCCGTCTTGGCCCGCAGCGCCGCCAGCGGCTCGTGCCAGGCTTCCGGCAGGCGGCCGGCGAGGGCGCGCTCGAACTCGGCCTGCATCGGGTGCTTCGCCAGGCGCTTCAGCCAGGCCCGGCGAGTGCCGCCGCCGCGCTTGCCGGCGGCCTCCCAGCGCTCGCGCAGCCCCTCGGGGACCTCGAAGGCCGGGTGGTTCCAGCCCATGGCGGATTTCGCCGCCGCCGCCTCGGCGGCGCCCAGCGGGCTGCCGTGGCTGCCGGCGGTGCCGGCCTTGGTCGGGGCGGAGAAGCCGATGATGGTGCGGCAGGCGAGCAGCACCGGCTTGTTCACCCGCGTCGCCCAGGCCAGCGCCGAGGCGACGGCCTCGGCGTCGTGCCCGTCCACCCGCCGCACCGCCCAGCCGTAGGCCGCGAAGCGCTTCAGCGTGTCGTCGGTGAAGGACAGGCTGGTGTCGCCGTCGATGGTGATCTGGTTGTCGTCGTAGAGCACCGTCAGCTTGTCGAGCTGCAGGTGGCCGGCGAGGGAGGCCGCCTCGTGGCTGATGCCCTCCTGCAGGCAGCCGTCGCCGGCGATCACCCAGGTGCGGTGGTCGACCAGGGACTTGCCGAAGCGCGCCGCCAGCATGCGTTCGGCCAGCGCCATGCCGACCGCATTGGCCAGGCCCTGGCCCAGCGGGCCCGTGGTGGTCTCGATCCCCGGATGCTCGCCGAACTCGGGGTGCCCGGCGGCCGGCGAATGCAGCTGGCGGAAGCGGCGGATCTCCTCGATCCCCATGCCGGCATGGCCGGTCAGGTTCAGCAGCGCGTAGAGCAGCATCGAGCCGTGCCCGGCCGAGAGCACGAAGCGGTCGCGGTCGGGCCAGCGCGGGTCGGCGGCATCGAATTTCAGGAATTTGGTGAAGAGCGCCGTCGCCACGTCGGCCATGCCCATGGGCATGCCGGGATGGCCGGACTTCGCCTGCTCCACCGCGTCGATCGCCAGCGCGCGGATGGCATCCGCCATGCGCCGTTCCTCGGTCGCCGGCCGCGCCAGCACCGCCGCCTGGGCGGCCCAGGCCGGATTGGGCTTCGATGGCGGCTGGGTATCGGGCTCGACGCTGGCCAAAACGGTCATCCTCTGGACTGCCGCGCCCTATACGGCGCAGGGCCGCGGGGGGCAACCCGAGGCCGCCGCGCCGCCCCGGAGTCCGCTGGCCGCGCCCCGGCCGAGGGGCTAACTTCCGGTCATGGACACTTCCGCGGCGCCGACACCCTCCCCCTACCGTGAAGGCCTGCCGCCGCAGCCGCCCGGCCCGCCCGAGGGCGAGCAGCATTTCACCGCCTCCGAGACCATCCGCGATCTCGTCATCGGCATGGCCGATGGCCTCACCGTCCCCTTCGCCCTGGCCGCCGGCCTGTCCGGCGCGGTGGCCGCCAATCCGCTGATCGTCACCGCCGGCCTGGCCGAGATCAGCGCCGGCTGCGTCGCCATGGGGCTCGGCGGCTATCTCGCGGCGCGCACCGATGCGCAGCACTACGTGGCCGAGCGGGCGCGGGAGGACCAGGAGACCCAGGACTACCCCGACCGGGAGAAGTGGGAGGTCTCGGCCATCCTCCACCGCTACGGGCTGCGCGGCGAAACGCTCTCGCGGGCGACCGAGGCCATCGCCGCCGACCGCCGCCGCTGGGTCGACTTCATGATGCGATTCGAGCTGGAGCTGACCGAGCCGGCCCCGGACCGGGCGGCGAAATCGGCGGCGACCATCGGCGGCGCCTATGCGGTGGGCGGGATGATCCCGCTCACGCCCTACATCCTGATGGCCGAGACCGGCCCGGCGCTGGTGGTCTCGGCGACGCTGACCGGGCTGGCGCTGTTCGGCTTCGGCTGGCTGAAGGCGCGGGCGACCGGGCTGCCGGCGCTCCGCGGCGCGGGCCAGACGCTGGCGATCGGCGGGCTGGCGGCCGCCGTCGCCTATGTGGTGGCGAAGCTGGTGGGCGGCTGAGCCGGCCTCAGAGCGCCCGGTTCGCCCGCGCCAGCACCGCCTCGAACAGCACCTGGCAGCCGGCCTCCGCCTCGCCCGGCTCGATGCTCTCGGCCTCGTTGTGGCTCAGCCCGTCCTTGCAGGGGGTGAAGATCATCGCCGTCGGCACGCTGCGCGCCACATAGACCGCGTCGTGGCCGGCGCCCGAGACGATCTCCCGCGCCGGCAGGCCGAGCCGCGCCGCCGCCTGCCGCACGAGGTCGACGCAGCCGGGATCGAAGGGCTGGGCGGGCAGGCGGAACAGCTCGGTCAGCTGCAGGGGCGTGCCGCAGTCGCGGGCGATGAAGCCGGCCTCGCGCGGGAATTGCGCCGCCAGCCGATCGATCTCGGCGGTGTCGGGGTGGCGGAACTCGACGCTGAAGCGCACCTCGCCGGGCACCACGTTGCGGCTGTTCGGCAGCACGTGGAGCTGGCCGACCGTGCCGCGGCCGTCCTCGCCGCGGGCCCGCATCATCCGGTCCACCAGGTCGATGATCCGCGCCGCGCAGACCAGCGCATCGCGCCGCGCCGAGGGCGGGGTGGTGCCGGCATGGGCGTCCTGGCCGGTCACCACCGCGTCGTACCAGACCTGCGCCTGGGCGCCGGTGACGATGCCGATCTGCCTGGCCTCGCGCTCCAGGATCGGGCCCTGCTCGATGTGCAGCTCGAAATAGGCATCGGCCGGGAACGGGGCCGCCGGCGCCTCGCCCTTGTAGCCGATGGCGTTCAGCGCGTCCTCGACCGTCACCCCGTCCACGTCGCGCAGCCCATAGACCTTGTCCAGCGGGTAGATCCCGGCCCAGGCGCCGCTGCCCATCAGCGAATGGCCGAAGCGGCTGCCCTCCTCGTCGGTCCAGTTCACCAGCTCGATCGGCGCCTCGGTGGTGATCCCGAGGTCGTTGAGGCTGCGCATCACCTCGAGCCCGGCGATGACGCCCAGCGCCCCGTCGAACTTCCCGCCCGAGGGCTGGCTGTCGAGGTGGCTGCCCAGCAGCACCGGCAGGCGGGTCGGGTCCCGCCCCTCGCGCCGGGCGAACATATTGCCGATGGCATCGACGCGCATGGTCAGGCCCAGCGCCTCGCACCAGGCGGCGAAGCGCTGGCGGCCGCGCTGGTCCACCTCGGTCAGGGTCAGCCGCTTCACCCCGCCCTTCGGCGTGGCGCCGATCTCGGCCATGGCCATCAGGCTGTCCCACAGCCGCTTGCCGTCGATCCGGTGGTTGGTGCCGCTCATGTTGCTGTCCGCCGCCGCTGGTTGCGCTGGCGGGGCTGTAGGCCCAGCCCCCCGGGCCTGTCCAGGCACCGTGGTGGTGACCCCCGGCCTTCCGGCCTGCCGCGTTCCACGCCATCCCCAGGGTGGAATCACCGGTCCTCCGGCTCGGCGCCAGGGCGCCGGCATCACCCTCGACTGAACCGCCGGCGCCCTGGTGCCGGCGCCTGGCATCCCGATATCCCGGGGATGCAGCGACGCCGGCTCCTCGCCCTCCTGACCCTGGCCCCGGCGCTCGCCCGGGCGCAGGCCCCCGCCCCGCCCGGCCCGCCCGTGCGCCGGACCCCGCTCGATGCCTGGTGGGACCGCCAGCGCGAGAAGGAAGCCGAGGAGCGCCGCCGCAATGCGCCGGGCGAGGCCCGGCGGGCCCTCACCCGGGACCAGTTCGAGCGCTGGAACCGGCAGAACGACCGGCGCCGCGGCATCGCGCCCTATCCCTTCTAGGGTCGCCCGGCGCATCGCGGAGGCGGGGCCGGAGCGCCCCGCGGGAAGTCAGCCTTCCTGATAGAGGGCCGAGTTGCCGCCATGCTCCGAGACCTCGACCGTCTCGAGCCAGACCCGGTCGGCGGTCTGTTCGGCGATGAAGCGGGCGACATGGCGGAACACGTACTCGGCCATCGCCTCGCAGCCGACGCGGGGCAGGATCCGCAGGCTCACCAGCCCCTTCGCCTCCAGCTGCCGCATGTCCTGGAGATGCGGGTCGTCCTCGGCCACGAGCATCGTGTGGTCGAACATCTCGTGCAGCCAGGCGCGAACCGGCTTCAGGCCGCCGAAGTCGAAGCACCAGTTCCGCTCGTCCAGCTCATGCGTGGCGAAGACGAATTTGAACGACAGCGCATAGCCATGGACCATGGAGCAATGCGAGGTCTTGGCCCGCCATTGGCGGAAGCAGCAGGAGAGCCCCTCGCTGTGGTCGTAGGTCTTGGTGGACCGGTAGAGCGGCGTCCGGGGCGACCCGGTCACCGTGTCGGCCAGCATGGCCTGCTGGCCGGAGGTCGTGTAGGGCGCGGCAGCCACGTCCGGATCGCGGCTGGCCAATTCCTGGACATCATTCCCGGAGATGCGATGGGGCGCGATGTCGCAGGCCGCGACCATGCGCTGCCGGCTCAGGCTCCCGCCCTGGCCCTGGTTCTGGCCCTGCCTCTGGCTCTGGGTGAGCCAGGACGCCAAGGCCTCCGAGCGCTTGCCCAGCCAGTCTCCGATGGCATCCCGTTTCCTGGCCATGGCGCTCTCGAACTGCAGCGTTTGCAGCGATGGGGGATAGGGTCGCGAGACCATGTCGAGATAGCGCTCCAAGCCATTTTAGCGGATCGTATATCCTATAGGTTGGATCACGCCCAAAAAAATAACCATTTTGGCGGTGGGCCCGGTCCCTGCCGGGTGGATCTTGTGGTCCCGGGCGGGGCTGCAAGTCCAGGGGCCCCGGCGCGGCCTGTGCCAGGTGGGCAGGCCCTACCCGCTGCGGCGGAGGGCGAAGCGCTTGCTGATCCGGTCGATGCGGGTGCCGTCCCGCAGGGGCACGGCGCGGCGGCGGGCATGCTCGGTGAAGCCGAGCCGGCCGTAGAAGGCAGGCCCGCCGGCGTTGTCGGCACGGATCGTCGCGTTGATCGCGGCAAGCCCGCGCGCCGCCGCCAGGCGCAGCGTCGCGGCAAAGAGCCGGGACCCCGTCCCCCGCTGCGTCCGCCCGAGGCGGGCGAAGGTGCCGATGTCGCCCATGTCGTCCGGGAGGTGGTCCGACCGGGTGAGCGACTGGAAGCCGCCGAGTCCGCCCGCGGGATCCTCGGCGACGACGCATCAGATCACGCCGGGTCCGGCCAGCATGGCCCGGGACAGTTGTTCAGGCGTGAACGGCGCCTCGAGCGCGGTCGTCCCGCCGCGGGCGATGATCGCGTTGAGCAGCGCCGCCAGCCCGGGCGCGTCCGCCGCCCGCACCGGCCTGATGCTCGCCTCCCGGTCCATGTCCGATCCTTTGCCGGCGCCCGTCCCGCATGCTGCCGCAATCCGGGCCGGCAGGTCGAGGCCGGCCGCGGGATTGCCGGGGCCGGGCTGGCAAGTCCGGTGGCCGCTGCTAGGGTCGGGGTTTGACCGGAAGGATCGCGATGCGCCGGGTGCCTGCGCTGCTGCTGGCCTTAGGACTCTGCCTGGGGCTGGTGCCCGCCGCCCGGGCGGAGTGGCCGAGCCGGCCGCTGACCATCATCGTCCCCTTCGGTCCCGGCGGCGGCGGCGACGTGGCCGCCCGCAGCATCGGCCGCTGGCTTGAGCCCCGGCTCGGCCAGCCGGTGGTGGTGGTCAACCGGCCCGGCGCCGGCGGCGAGATCGGCTTCGCCGCGACCCGCCGCGCCGCGCCCGACGGCTACACCTTCGGCATCGTCACCCTGCCGAACCTCGTCACCATCCCGATCGAGCGCCGCGCCCAGTACGCGGTGGAGGACCTCGACCCCGTCGCCAACCTGGTGGACGACGTCGGTGGCATCTTCGTCCGCGCCGACAGCCGCATCCGCAGCCTGCAGGACCTGCTGCGCGAGGCCCGCGGCAATCCCGGCGGGGTCGGCTTCGGCACCACGGGGGTCGGCTCCTATGCGCATTTCGGCATGCTGGCGCTGGAGCGGCTGGCGGGGGTGACGCTGACGCCGGTCGCTTATGGCGGTACCGCGGCCATGCGCGGGGCGCTGGTGCAGGGCGAATTGCTGGTCGCCGGGCTCAGCATGACCGATGCGGCGCCCGAGCTGCAGTCCGGCCTGTTCCGCTCGCTCGGCCAGATGGCGGCGGAGCGCTGGCCGGGCAGGCCGGAAATCCCGACCCTGCGGGAGCAGGGCTACGACATCCGCCACAGCGCCATGCGCGGCCTCGCCGCCCCGGCCGGCACGCCGACCGGGGTCATCCGGCAGATGTCCGAGCTCCTGGGCGAGGCGAGCCGCGACCCGGCCTACCGCCGGCTGGCCGAGACCCAGGCGCTGCCGCTGCGCTTCCGCGACACCAAGGCCTTCGCCGCCGAGATCGCCCGGCAACAGGCGCAGTACGGCCAGCTCTGGCGCGAGCAGCCCTGGCGGGACTGACCGGCCGGCTTGCGGCGGCCGGGCCGGGCGGTGTCCACTGCCGCATCGCCGGGAGATCACGACCATGCCGCGCCTGCCCAGCCCGCTGCCCGACCCTGCGCCGGCCGGGGCCCGCCGCTGATGGACCCGGTCGCCCGGATGGCGCTGCGCCTGGCGATGCTGGTCCGCCACCCACCGGGCCGGCGGCAGGCGATCGTCGTGCTGGTGGCGCTCGGCCTGGCGCTGGCGATCGGCCTGGCCGATCGCGCCTTCGACCTATTCCCGAGGGCCGCGGACCCGGGGCATGGCCGGGTGCTGCGCTGGCACTGACCCGGCGGCGGCGGCCGCTCAGGCCCGCAGCAGCACCCGCACATGCGCCGCCGTGCTGCTCGCCAGTGCCTCCAGGTCGTAGCCGCCTTCCAGCAGGCTGACGACATGGCCGCCGCAATGCCGCTCGGCGATGGCGCAGAGCTCGGCGGTCAGCCAGGCGAAGTCGGCCTCCCGCAGCCGGAGCTGCGCCAGCGGGTCCCGCGCATGGCCGTCGAAGCCGGCCGAGATCACCACCAGCCCCGGGGCGAAGGCCTCGATCGCCGGCAGCAGCGCCTCGGCCCAGGCGGCGCGGAAGGCGGTGCCGTCGGCGCCGGGCGGCAGCGGCGCGTTGAAGACGTTGCCGACGCCGCGCTCCTGCCGGTCGCCGGTGCCGGGATAGAGCGGCCATTGATGCGAGGAGGCATAGAGGATGCTGGCATCCCCCTCGACGCAGGCCTGGCTGCCGTTGCCGTGGTGGACGTCGAAATCGACCACCGCGACCCGCGCCACGCCATGCGCCGCCTGGGCGTGCCGGGCCGCGACGACGGCATTGGCGAAGAGGCAGAAGCCCATCGGCCGGCCCGGCTCCGCATGGTGGCCGGGCGGCCGCACCGCGCAGAAGGCGCGCCGCACGCCGCCCGCCAGCACCGCGTCCACCGCCGCCACCCCGGCGCCGGCGGCCCGCAGGGCGGCCTCGGCGCTGCCCGCGCTCATCACCGTGTCGCCGTCCAGCGGCACGCTCTCCCCGGCCGGCGGGCGGATGCCGCAGATCGCCTCCACGTAGTGGCGCGGATGCACCCGGGCGAGTTGCTCGACCGTCGCCTCCGGCGCCTCGTCGCGCAGCAGGTCGCCGAATTCCTCCCGGTCCAGCGCGCCCAGCACGGCGCGCAGGCGGTCCGGGCATTCCGGGTGGAATTCGCCGGGGTCGTGCAGCAGGCAGGCGCGATGGGTGAGCAGCAGCACGCTCATGCGGATGCCTCCCGCTTGCGCAGGGTGAAGCGCCAGACGCCGGTCGTTTCCTCGGCCGAGACCAGGACATGGCCGGTCTCGGCGCAATAGGCCGGGAAGTCGCGCGCCGCCGCCGGGTCCGTCGCCAGCACCACCAGCCGCGCCCCGGGCGCCAGGCCGCGCATCACCTTGTTCGCCTTCAGCACCGGCAGCGGGCAGGCCAGCCCCTGCACGTCGAGCATCGTGTCCACCATGGCGGCGAGTCCAGCACCCGGCACCGCCCGTGGCAAGTGCGCCGGGCCTGCGACCTCACGGGCCGCTGGCGACAATCCGATACTCGTATTTGCTGCGACGCAGCATTAAACACGTTTCAGGGAGGGAATGCCCATCAGCCAAGGGATTCCCGATATGCTCATCTTCCTCGCCAGCCTCGCCATCCTGGTCGCCGTCAGCCTGGTGACGCGCCTCGCGCAGCGCAGCGATGCCCTGCTGGGCGGCGTGCCCAGCCTCCACATCCCCGAGTAGCGCCGGCTCCCTCGGGTCCCTGGCCCCGCATTGCGCGGGGCCAGGGTCCCAGCTGCGGCCACCCCGGCGCTGGCCGGGGACACCGGCGGCGCGGCAGGTCAGCGGCGGTGCCAGATCTCCACTTCCCCGACCCCGTCCAGGACGCGCTCGGGGCCGCCGTAGGCCACCGCCAGGGTGGCCTCCAGAAGGCGCTTCGCGTCCGGCCGCACCCGCATCCACTGCCGCGCCGAGATGACGATGAGGTAGGGCCTGCGCTCGAGCACCGCCGCCAGCTCCTCGTCGCTGTCCTGGCCCAGCGCATTGCTGAAGTCGCCGACCAGGTGCTCCCAGAAGGGCATGCGGGTCGGCAGCGGGATGTCGGCCAGGAAATAGACGATCGGCTCGTAGTTCACGAGGAAGGCGGTCTCGCCCGGCGGCAGGGACTGCCGGATGGTCGCGGCCACCACCTCCGACGGATCCGGCAGGCGCAGGGCGAAGCCGTTGCGTGCCCGCGCGGTGAAGTCTCCCAGCACCGGCATGGAGGCGAGCAGCAGCACCGCCGCGACCAGGGCCAGGCGCGGACGCCGCGCCTCGACATTGAGGATGCCGCGCAGCCCGGCGGCCGCGGCCAGGCAGAGCGGCGGGAACCACAGCATGAAGTAGTGGTCGAAGAATTTGGCGGGCAGCACGATGCTCATCACGGCCCCGGCCAGCCAGACCGCGGCGGCGAAGGGCAGCAGGGCATCCTGCCGCCATCCGGTCAGCGCCCGGCCGCGGAGCGCCATGCCGACCGCGACGGCGGCAAGGGCCAGGAGCCAGGCCGCCTGCAGCATCGCCGCGACGATCAGCCTGAGGCTGACCACCGAGGGCAGGCCGCCACCGGCGGCATAGCGCAGCGGGGCGACGACATTGGCCTCGTAGAACAGGCCGAAGGTGCCGCGGAGGGCATAGACCAGGCCGGTCGCTAGGCTCGGCAGGCCGCAGGCGAGGGCGAAGACCAGGGCCAGCAGCAGCAGCCGGCGGAGGCTCATCAGCCGGCTGGCCAGCGCCAGCGCCACCACCGCGGCGAAGGCGAGGCAGGCCTGCGGCGCGGCCACCTGCTTGATCCAGAGCGCGCCGCCGAAGCAGAGCCCCATGCCCATGACCAGCATCGCCGTCGGTGCCCGGCGCCGCTCCTGCATGTCCCGCACGGCGATGATGGCCAGCATCCAGCCGCCCACGACGAGGGGCGCCATCAGGATTTCGGTATTGGTGGCGAGGCCGCCCGGCAGCAGGCTGTGGGCCACGTAGAGCACCCCCGCGGCGAGGCCGGTCAGGCGGTCCCCGCGGGCCAGGACCACGGTGCGGAACAGCAGGAAGCCGGTGACGGCGACCGCCGCCGCCCCCAGCAGCCGGACCGCCGCGATGCTCTCGCCCAGGATTGCGAAGCCGGCGGCCACCAGGGCCGGGGCACCGACCGGGTGCATGTCCCAGACGGCGACATAGGGCCAGCCGCCACGCAGCCACTCCCGGGCCTGCAGCACGTAGAGGCTCTCGTCCGGGTCGATCACCGACTGCAGGAAGCTCGGCAGCCGCAGCAGCACGGCCAGGGCCAGCAGCCCGGCCGCCGCCGTCAGGTCCCGCAGCGCCAGCCGCGAGTAGCTCCAGTCGGGCCGCCGCCGCCAGGCGTAGCCGCCGGGATAGGCGGGCGGGAGGCGGGAGGCGGGTGCGGTGGCGTCGAGGGCGGGAGGCGCGAGCGGATCAAGTGGCCGCCGGTCATGGATCGCCATGAGTATGCGCTAGTCCCTCGTTACCGCGATCGGGGCACGGTCGGGGGCCTATCCGGGCCCGCACAACCGTTGCGTGACGCTGCATTCCCGAACCCAAGGAATGAGTTCGCATTGATAACTAATAGCAGTTCGGGGCGGTCCTTGACAGCCGCCGCCGTTGCCAATGCCGTCAGCGTCCGGGTGCGCAGCCGCCGCGCAGGAAGGCCAGATCCGCGGGGCTGGGCGCGGCCTCGAGCTGCAGGCGGATCGAGACGGCCCGGCAGCGCGCCTCCGCCGACGCCCGGGCCACGGCGGGTGCGGCGGCAGGCTGCGCCGCCCCTGCCCCCGCCCCTGCCTTGACCCCGTCCCGCGCCACCGGGCGCCGCACCGCGACCGGCGGAGCCAGCACCGCGGCCATCCGCACCGGGGCCGCGGGGGCCGGCTCCGCCGGGGCCTCCCGGTAGGGCCACGGCAGCGGATCCTCCTCGTCCGCCTGGGCCAGGACCGCGGGGGCCTCCGCCGCGGCGGGCGCGGGCCCGGCCGGCAGGGCCAGCACCGGCTCCTCCGGCGGCACGGGCGCCTCGGCCTCCATGGGGCTGTCGTCCATGGAGGCGGCCACCGCGCCGGCCGCCAGCGGCCCGTCGGCCGGCGCCCAGGCGGCTTGCGGCGGGACCGGCGGGTTTTCAGGGGCGGCGGCAAGCACCTCGGCTGCGTCCCCGGCCGCCGCCGGCCCGGTGCCCGGCGCCAGGGCGGAACCGGCCCGCTCCGGCGAAGGCTCCAGCGGGGCCGGTGCCCAGGCCGCGGCCTGAAGCGACGGCCGCGCCGGCCGCTCGTCCTCCAGGCCGATGCGGAGCGGCGGCGCCAGCAGCAGCACGACCAGGCCCAGCGCCGGCATCCCCAGCATGGCCGGCAGGATCGTCCAGGCGAGGCTCCGCGGCGCCGACCGCGGCGGGGCCGCGGCCTTCGCGGCCTGCCGGGGCGGCAAGGCGGCCTGCCGCCGGGCGACCGCCCGGCGCCGGGAGTCCAGGATCTGCTGGTAGCCGCCGCCGGCGGATGCAGGGCTGGTCATAGGCACTCCTTCCACGACGTCGTCGGGCGCCCGCGCCGGTGCGGCCTTCCCGGGGCGGCGCCCGTCCCGGCAGCGTTACCGGCGGCCCCGGCGCGCGGATGCAGAATGAGTGGAGGATTGCGCCGCGGCCCGGCCCGGGTCAGGCCGGCGGCCGGCCGGGCCAGGGGCCGGCCAGGGCCCGCAGCCAGACGGCGACCGCCGCGGCCCCCGCATCGGGCACGCCGAGCGCCCGGTCGCCGAGGTAGCTGGCGCGGCCCAGCTTCGGCAGCATCCGCGCCGTCGCCGCCACCCCGGCCTCGGC